>JAJZLU010000067.1 GCA_021850545.1 Thermoplasmata archaeon
ACTCCCGGTAGGAAAGGTAACCTGGAATATAGGGGAACCTTATCTCCATCCTGGCATGCCTGAATTCAATATTTCCGCCGTGATCTATTGCCATTGCCCCGTAACCATAAAAGTCATCGTATGAAACATCAACAGCAGCAACCTCACCCATGGAAAAATCATCATCAAGTGAAACCAGGGAGGCCAATTTACCCTGTTCTTCTTTCATCTTTTCCAATGGCAAGCCAGACTTGAACCCCGTAAAGCATCTCTCCTCGAAGCCTGATATCTTGCCTTCTGCAATGGGGACTCCATCATTCTGAAGTCTCCTTATCTTCTCTTCCGAACCCAGTGGGTGGGTAAACTTGCCAACGCTGCCATCAGCCCTCACCACTTTGTAGCATGGGGTTCCAACTGGATCTGGGTTAATTGAGAGCATGTATCCGCAGGCCCTTGCTGCAGCAATGTCCCCCAGTGCCTTAGCCAGCGCCCCATAAGTTGTAACCATGCCATGGGGGATTTGCCTGACAAGGGCGTAAAAGTCAGAATACAGGTCATAATCAACGAAAGGGGAAACAGGTTTTGCCATGAATGGTTCTTGAATCCTGCAAAGGGCTAAAGAAGTTTTAGTTACCTGAAATAGTTAGGCATCATTAATTAAATAAGAAACGATAACCGTAGGATGTTTGAGGGTGCATTCGAGAAACTGGGGAGAACCTCAGCAAAGCACAGCGGCAAGGTAATAATATTCTGGATCGTCCTGCTGCTCCTTTTAACACCATTTGCAAGTTTACTTTTTTCAGAGACATCTTACGATCTCGGCGGAAGCATAACTCCTGCCAATTCCATGGCCAATATTGCGTCCAATCTGCAGGCAAAATATTTCGGCAGCAATGGATCTTCTGGCTCAAACCAGAGCATGGTAATCGTCACAACGGGTACATATGTAAACCAGTCAAATGGCTTCTCTGCTATTGTCAAAAGCCAGGACCAGGTGTCATCCTACCTGAAAAGCCAGGGTGTCGACGCCAATTTCACTTCCATTATAAACGTTGAAAACAGCACTCTCACAGGAGTAGGACTCTACGCATCAGCAATCCTGAATGGAACATATCCTCTTGTGAGCTCTATAAACCAGCAGTCATTCCTTCTTAACCAAACAGTATTGGCAATGAATGGAACCGTGTTCGGATTCCCTGCCCTGTATTTTTCCATTTACTCAGAGAAATTCTACCAATCCCATCAGAGCGCCGCCAATGCTTCTTCGGCAGCATATTACGAAACACTTGATAACATATCAAAAGCTGGTCTGGGCAGTAATCTAACACCAATTGCTTACCTTTACTTCAATTCCTTTTCAAAGTTCATAAATGCATCCATAAGCAATAATGTCGGTTTCATTGGTCTAGCCAATGTCTCTGCAAGCATTAACAATACGGTCTTGGATCCAGCCTCAGGATTTCTCTCCCTTCTCCAGAGCAACCAGACTGCTCCGATATATGGCATTGCATATGCACTCCGCCAGAATTTCACATTCCAGCAGTCTATTACATCAGACTTCGGTTTATCTTTCAACCGATTCAATGACAATTTTGTGGTTTCACAAATATCCTATGGCCTTTCTTCCAATTCAACCGTATCCAAGTTCATAAACACCCAGCTAAATCTTTCCCTGATTAAATTTGTGAATTTATCCTACAAGGTTGGCGATCCTGCCACTACTCACCAGTTGAGGGAACTTGCAGATAGCCTCGTTGTGAACAGTACCGCCAATTTCTTCGCCGGCAGCCCTCTAGTCAGCATAAACAGGGCCCAACTCCCGCAGTTTATTAAGGACATAAACGGCACTAACAATCCAAATCTCACTGTCTCTACTGTGCTATCACAGGAGGATTTCTCTTCATTCGCTGCTGTGCCTGCTGCTTATGTTTTCCACCAGTTTGTTGGCTATGATAATTCGACTGTGATAACAATATTGACCACTTCCGTGAACCTGTCAACTGCACAGGTAAACCAGGTGGGAAACATATATGGGGGCCATCTTAAGAACATCTCAAACACGAGTTACTACATTGCTGGTTCATCTGCGCTCAGTAATCAGCTCGCATCAGAGTCTTTGTCTGGAATGGTCAGGGCACTTGTTATCGGCATCGTGCTTTCAGTAATTATTGTGGGTGTATTCTTCAGGTCACCGGTTGCGGCATTCCTGCCACTGGCAGTTTTTGGGATGTCTGCTGCCATTTCTATCTCACTCAACGCACTGCTTTATAAGTATGTCATTCATGGAACCATTTCATTCATAACGCCGACCCTGTTGCTTATTCTTCTGCTTGGGCTTTCCAGCGATTATGTTGTTTACATAATGTCAAGGTATCGGAGGGAACTTAGAAAGAAGAATGACGACGCCGCGGCAGTTACATCAAGGTGGGCAGGGCATGCTGTATTTACCTCTGGAATAACTGTGGGGCTCTCATATGTTGTTCTGTGGCTTTCCAATGTCCCCATATTCAGTGATTCTGGAATTACGAATGCTATCGGGGTAATTATCGCAGTGCTCATTGCCAATACTTTCCTCATTGCAGTAATGAGCAGGGCAAAGGGCAAGATTTTCTGGCCTTACAGTGTTGACAGGAATGAACATCTGCCTGCAGAAAAGAGCATGCAGAAAGTTGCCCACTTTGTTGTCAACAATAAGGGAAAAATCCTTGTGCTCTTCCTGGTGAGTGCACTGTTTGGAACCTACCTTTATGCAGTGACTCCAACAAACATGGACGTGTTCAAGCTGGTTCCTTCAAGCAGCGGCATCCAGGCCATAGAGGTTGTGAACAGCAGTTTCAATGGAGACTTCTTCGACAGGGGCTTCATTATAATGGAATTCTCACACCCGGTGGTTTCGGGAAATAACACCAACTGGGCCGAAGTCAATGCCATTACAAATGTTGAGAAGAAGCTCTTGGGTAGTTCACAGGTTTCCCAGGTTTACGGCCCAACTTTTCCTTACGGGCAGTATGCTAACTTTTCATTATCGGGCATATCTGCAAACTACACTTCTCAGTACCAGGCTCAGATAAACAGCTATATTGGCAATGACAGCAGGTATGTCATAATTGATTTCCAGCTCAAGACACTGGCTTATGAGAGCGTTGCTTCAACCTTTGTTGACAACCTTCCCAAGCTATTGGGAAATGAATCAAACGGCGCCACATACAATATTTATGTGGGAGGGTTGACGGAATCTCTCAACAATTCGTATTCCTTCACTCTCAGCAGCTTCATAAAAATGGTGCCAATTCTCGCCATAGCCATATTTATAGTGCTCCTAATACAGATCAGTTCACTGCTCACACCTATCAGGCTTATATTCATGGTATTTGCCTCAGTCATCATATCCCTTGCACTTGCTTATCTGGCCCTCCATTTCTATGCTGGATTGCCTGTGTTAATTTTCCTTCCGATGTTCACAGTAATCACTCTGCTTGCGGTTGGCCTGGACTATGATATTTTCATGGTATCCCGGGTCAGGGAAGAGGTGTATAAGGGCAAGACAGATGAGGAAGGCATTAAGACAAGCATCACAGAGAATGGCGGTGTCATAATAACACTGGGGACACTTCTGTTTGCAACCTTTGGTTCCCTCGCTTTCAGTGGAATTGGGATCATACAGGAAATAGGCATAGGACTTGCTTTCGGCGTACTGATAGATACCTTCATCAGTTGGCCTTTCTTTGTCCCTTCGGTAATGCTCTATCTCCACAGGTTCAACTGGTGGCCATCCAAGATAGGCCAGAACCGCAACAAGCCTAAAAAATGATTATTTTATTTTATATTTTTCAATTTGAAAATAATTAAATATGATTGATCTTTCTATTACCATCAATTTGAAAATACGAGGTTAACCCTGTGAGAATAAGAGAAGCCCAGAGTAAAAAAGACAAGATGTTTACCGTGTACTTCCTTGCAATTATCTCATCTATTATTACTATCATCTATTTCATGAACATTTCAGTAATTCTTCAGATGATTCTAGAGCTGATTCTCATGCCACTGGCAATAACAATAGCCATAATCTCCTACTTTATAGGAGAGAACCTCTTTGCCAGCATGTACAGGAATCACAGGTGTGGAAAGAGGTAATGCCGGAATACACAATATTTTGGACAACGCCCCCTCTCAAAGTGCAAGTTCCCAAATATGGTGGATTTTATGATTATACGGCTTTCGGACAATCCCGCTAAACAGGGCTTTTTTGTTCATCCAATCTATTGTATACCCAAAGAAAAAACTTTATAGCTTTCCCCTATTAAGCTTGGAAGCCAATGAAAACCTATCTTAAAGTAACTTTTTCAAGCGAGGGAGCCAAGCCCAGTGAGGTAATTAATAGGTTGAGGTCACTTGGATTTAAACCCGTCATAGGAGAGCAGGACCTTATCTACGAATGGGGCGACAATGCAACCACCGAAGACTCAATCTGGTTCGCTGACAAAATTCAGGCTACTCTCGAAGGCTTCAAGGTAATGTTCCAGATAGAAACCCTGAACGATTAATTCCTGTAGGGTATTCTCCTCAAATCGCCGCAGTTGTTGCATGTTATGATGCACAATCCCTTCTTTATCCTCACCTTTGATAGTTTCCCGTAAGGATGTCCACATTTTTTGCAGTAAGACCGCTTCACATCGATGGGGAGGGGCATGTCCATTCTCTTGGCAATGATTTCCGCCAACTTCATATAGCGTTTGCCGAGCTCTGGTTCAGAAGTTTCCCTTGCAATGCTCGAAAGCTTGAGTATTCTCTCCATTGCAATATCCTTAGGCGGGGGTGCTTTTCTACGGTGTACCATTATTAATACTCAGGAAATTACCTCTTATGATAAAGCTTGTCCTTCTTGACGTGGATGGAACACTCACTGATCCCGGGAGGCTTATCTCACTTCGGGCCGTTGAAGCTATCAGAAAAGTGCAGAAGGATGGAATAACAGTCAGCCTGGCCAGCGGGAATGTGATCCCTGTTATGTACGGATTGAAGACCTTCATAGGTGTTAAAGCCCCTGTTTTCGCTGAGAATGGCGGTGCTATGTTCCAGAATGACGAGATTTTCCCTTTCTTCTCAATGGAAGGGCCCAAAAAGCTATTTGACAGGCTGGAAAAGGAAGGAAAGCTAAAGGGCATACTTTCCAACAGGTGGAGACTTACTTCCATGGCATATGTACCTTCGGGGGAATATGCCGGTGAAATCGCTGAAACAGCTGAAAATGAAGACCTTGTAACGGTTGATAGCGGTTTTTCATGGCATCTCCTCAACAGGGGCCAGGACAAAGGGTTTGCACTGGACAAGCTCAAGGAGATATACTCCCTTGACTATGGTGAGATTCTTGTTATGGGGGATTCATACAATGATGCCCCGATGTTCAGGAAGGACGTTGTGAAAGTTGTACCAGCAAATGCGGAAGAGGGCCTGAAGAAAGTGGCGGACCACATCACAAAGGAAGGGAATGGAGACGGGGTTGCGGAAATTCTTCTGAACCTCAGGTCACTTTAGATCAATAAGGTGTTTTCCCATCCTGTCCTCAACGAGTTCCATTCCTTCAATCAGGAATTCTCCCCGCAATGTTACATTTTCCGGAAAGATCACAGGCAACTCATTGAATGGTGAAACAGGCGTTTTGGAATGGAGCCTTTCCTGATTCAGCTTCTTTATATCGCTGAACCGGAAATTGAAGAAATCGGCGTAATAACCAACTTCTACCAGGCCCTTCTTTATGCCCATGAATCCAGCAGGATTCCTGATGGCTGTGTTGTAGAACACTTCCATGCTGAGTACTTTCTTTTGCACCAGTGCAAGCAGCAGAGGAATTCTTGTTTCCACTCCAATGATGCCTGATGGCGCATGTGAAAACTCCTCCTTGTCATGTTCAGTATGCGGGGCGTGGTCCGAGGAAAGAAGGTCAAATTTTCCGTCCAGATATGCCTGGAGTATCTTTTCCTGCGTGTTTCTGCCCCTTAGGGGGGGATTGACCTTTCCCCATGAACCAGATTCAGAGTTTGTGTTTAATAGAAGATGATGGGGTGTAACTTCTCCAAGCACCTTTCCCTGCAGAATGTCAAGGCTTTCAGGCGTACTGATGTGGCCCATTAAGGAGTGCCCAATTTCAAGCCCAAGGATGGTTTTTGCTGATTCCGTTTCGCATAACTCCGGCCTGCTCAGTTCATGCTCCCCGAGAGTACGGACATCATCTCTTTTGTGAGCTGCAAGGCAATCGGCATCTTCGCCGTGAAACACAACAGGTTTCTTCAATTCACGGAGGCCGTTCAGTTCCTTTTCAGGGATGTCTCCGACCGGAAGGGTGTTTGTGCTTCCTCCCAGGTATATCTTTATGGAACTGCTTCTCTGGTCAATAATCTGTGAATTATTCCCGGTGAACATGGAGTAGAGTCCGAAGTCCACGTATGCCCTGTTCTGGACAGAGTGGAGTTTGTCGTCAAATGCTGCATAGTCAAGAATCGGTACCTTATTGTTTGGCATATCAAATACGGTGGTTGTTCCCCCAAAGGCTGCAGAAATGCTTCCAGACTTAAAATCCTCTTTCTGTGTTTCTCCGGGGTCACGGAAATGCACATGGGTATCAGTGCCGGCAGGTAAGATTGCGCCTTCAAGTTCTTTCCTGATCCCTCCTTTTAGGTTCTTGCCAATCTTTGCTATCTTTCCGTTATTGACGCCAATTTCCAGCTGCCGGAAATCACCCCGGAAATAGAATTTTCCTGAGAGAATTATATCAAAAGCCATGTACTTCAGACTCCCGGGACTTCTCCCCATACCAGCTTGTGCATCTGCACAAGAACTCTTGCCTTCAGGCCATCGCGCAAGACTGATTCCACAAGCCACTTAAGATTTGTGCCCCAGGCTGGCTGGAACACTATTTCACACTTGATTTCTCCATTGTGTGCAGAAATGAAATTGGTCGCAAACCTGTAATCAGACTCATCCTGGATTACAAATTTGATATAATCAGTAGAACGGAGAAAAGAAAGATTTGCCATCTGTAATGACTTTTCCTCTCCTGAGGAGGGCGTTTTCACGTCCATGTCAATAACAGTTCCTGGAATTGTTGTGAATTTATGAACCGAAAGGGAGCCGCTGGTCTCAATAAGCACTTTTTTTCCGGCCTCCACTATCTCTTTGACATACTCCTCAGCTTCCCTCTGTAGCAGTGGTTCCCCACCGGTGAAACATATCCACTCCTCTGGTGCAGCAATTGTCTCCTTAACCAATTGGCCAAGGTCTTTTTCGTATCCACCCTCAAATGTGTAGGTTGAATCGCACCACTTGCATCTCAGATTGCACCTGTTTGTCCTGACAAAAAGCATGGGGATGCCAATCAAGGTGCCTTCCCCCTGGATGCTGTGAAACGTTTCTGTTAATCTCAACGACTCTGTATTTCATTTGTGCATAAACCTTTAACTTATGCAAGCCAAAGATTGCTCAATCATCCTCCACAAAAGGTTTTAACACGGTATCAATTGTCAATTGATATTATGGACTCCAAGAGAATATTTGATTATGCAAGGGAGACTGACGCAATTCTGATAGTTCAGGGAGATGAAAACAGTGTGGACAAGACTTTCTTCTACCTTACAGGCGTTGCAGGTGGCCTTTTTGAGGGATCTGCACTTATCGTTAAGCCGGATGAGATCAAGATCATTACATCAGCGCTTGAGGAGGAAACTGCCAGGCAAACAGGCCTTGAAGTCATTGTCGCTAATGGCAAGGGAGAATTCGAGAATGCGGTGAAGGAGAATCTCAAAGAAGCCAACATAGTAGGCCTAAACTACACATCCATTACACTTGAGCAATACAAGCGGCTTCTCAGAGTGGTTCCGGACAAGGAGTTCATTGATGTTTCAAGCTCAATCATGGAGTCAAGAAGAATGAAGAGCCCTGAGGAGCTTGGAAGATTAAGGGAAGCAGCCAGGATAGGAAGTGAGGCCTTTGAGAAGGTTATAGGCAAGCTTCATGAGGGGATGACCGAAAGCGAAGTTGCTTCTGAACTTGCATACGAAATGATGAAGCTTGGGGCATCAGAACCGTCGTTTTCATCAATCGTCGCATTCGGAGAAAATGCGTCCATGCCGCATTACGCCCCGGGAGACAGGAAGCTTAAGAAGAACGAATTTGTCCTTATGGACTTTGGAGCAAGATACAAAAGATATTGCTCAGATATTACGAGGACAGTAGTGTTTGGAAGGGCAAACGAGGAGATGAAGGAGATGTACAATATTGTGCACAAAGCCCAGACAGACAGCATGAACATAATAAAGGAAAACGTCAACGGCAGAGACGTGGATCTTGTGGCAAGGAAAGTCATAGACGAATCAAAATTTAAGGGCAGGTTCATACACTCCCTTGGCCATGGCGTGGGAATGGATGTCCATGACCATCCGGCACTGGCATCCACCATTGACTTCCCACTAAAAGAAAACATGGTTGTTACTGTAGAGCCAGGCGTCTATATTCCAAAGGTTGGCGGAGTAAGGATAGAAGACGATGTCATAGTGAAAAAGGACGGATTCGAACTAATCACAACTGCTCCGAGGGACCTAATAGAAGTATCCTAAATGATTCCCCAGGCAGCAAACGCCTATCTGGATGTGAGGGATTCCTCAATATCCCACATCCTTTCTTCTTTTGACCCCACTTCATCCCAGATCCGCAGGCATTCAGTCAGGCTTATCATAGAAGCCATGGGCAATGAGGAAAGGAAAGAGGTTACAGCAATTGATGACCTGATTTGCTTCCCCCTTTCCCTATGGCTCCTCAGGTATGTGAACGAGCATATACTGACCTCAAGAGTCATCAACCACGCCAGGGACATACTTGAGAACTTCCTCAGCGCTTCTTCGCTTGCACCGGAATTTGTCCCTGATTATGCCGCAAGATATGGTGTCCCAATCCAGTATTCTGAGGAAGATGAGGTCTTCACGATGTCGGTTGGTACATTTGTTACTTATACGTCAAGGGTGAGCGGGTTCAAGTACAGGCTTGTCTACCAGAATGTCAGGCGAGGAGTTGTGTACACTGATAGGGAAATAGCGGCAAAGGTCATACGTGAGGCCTTTGTAAGGAATGTCCTTGCTGCATACGAGTCCATAGAACAGGGCAAGACCGCAATTGTCCTGCAACCCATGAAAAGCAGCCTGGATGAGATTGTTGACAGGCTTCAGAAATCAGGGATAACCAAGAATTTTGACCTCGGGGAAGTTGATTTCAAGCTCTTTCCTCCCTGCATTAAGGAGTACATTACTGAAATGCAGGATGGGGTAAATCTTCCACACTTGGCAAGGTTCACTTTAGTGAGCTTTCTCCATAAGATAGGCATGGATAACCAGGGAATCATCGGGCTCTTCAAGACTGCTCCGGATTTCAGGGAGACCCTGACCACTTACCAGGTCAATCATGTAACTGGTGAAATATCAAGCACGGAGTATTCCCCTCCGAAGTGCACAGTGCTCCAGTCTAACCACCTCTGCTATATGGGTGATGATCCCCTCTGCCACAAGGATTGGCTAAAGCATCCTCTGCAATACTATACAATCAAAAAGAAGCCAAGGGCCCAGCCACAGAGATCCCGCAGGAACCAGGAAGAGTAGAAATTTTCTTAATGCTCCGTTCATTATTCCAAAATGCCAGTAGAGACCAGAAATGCAGAATTTCCAGATCTAGGTGCCATGGCCAATATTTACAACCAGGGCATAGAAGAAAGGATCGCAACATTTGAATCTGACGAAAAATCCACCAAAGATATTGAACACTGGTTGAATAGTGGCTTTCCTGTGGTCGTGGCACTTCAAGATGGCGAGGTTGTCGCCTTCGCAGCCAGCTTCCCATACAGTGCAAGGGTATGCTATAGGGGCATTGGTGAATTTTCAGTTTATGTCAACAGGGAAAGCCGTGGTTCTGGTATAGGCACAACTGTTATGGAGGCCCTTATCAGGGAAGCAAAAAAGCACGGAATATGGAAACTTGTTTCCAGGGTATTTGTTGAGAATGCGTCAAGCAGGAAAATGCTCAGGAATCTCGGTTTCAGGGAGGTTGGCATTTACGAAAAACATGCACAACTCGATAAAGTATGGAAGGACGTTGTGATCGTTGAATACCTGATCCTGGAAAATATCAACTAAAGTTTTCTTTCAATAAGCTCAATAAGCGTGCTTTTCTTTACGTTGGCTTCCACAACGTACATCTTGCAGGGTTCCCATGGGAGCCTCGCGTAGTGGGCTTCCCTGGCTTCAAACTGGAATCTCAGCGATCTGAGGATTTCTTCCAGTTTGCTTTCAGAAAATTTCCTCGCAGCTTCCAGGGATATTCTTCTGCCTTTAGATTTCGAAATCTTTGGGTTAAAATATTGGGAATAGAGAGTCAGGGTCATAGGAGAACAGCGTTAACTACTCCGTCCTGTCCGGGCCTTGAGGTAACTCTTGCATCTCCCAACTCAGTCTGGATGACAGTTCCCCTATTCATGATGTTTCTCTGAACATAGTGGGGGTTTGCTGGATTCTCCTTTACGGTCTGGATCTTGACTTTCTTGGTTACCTTTTCGGATGGAACGTAAACATTGGCAACCTCAGCCCTCATTAGGACTGCCTTACTGTTTCCGCCAAGAGTGCGTAGCACTTTTCTAGCATCAGGGCCGATTCTGGTCAGGGTTGGCTCTCTGCCGAGCTCGAATCTCTTCTTTGACCTGGAAGCCTTTAGCTTGCCACCGGTTGGTTTCTTTCTGGATTTGCCTTGAAATATTGTCATTTCTACATCACTGGTTCAATCTTGCCAAGATGACAGGAATTGTTCTTCCATATCATCTGGTAGAATAAATAATTTGATCTTCCGCTGCTATTACTTGAGTAGGTTCAAATGGTCCTTGAACCAGTATCTGCTTTCCACTGCCGATAGTATTACCGACCTGTCCGTTGGGTTCCCCTTCTTAATCTCATCAAGGACAGACCTGTACCTCTCATCCCACGAACCATTCTCCAATTCAAAGAATACAGAGGAGAAGAGTTTATGCTTAGCCCTGAAAAGCGAATCTGTAACTTCAGAATTAATTGTATCCGGCCCTTTCCAGTACTGGGCCAGGTAGTTGAAAATAGTATCGTCAATTAGATCCAGCATATTCTTCTTGATGGTAAGTTCAGGGCTGCTGAGATTTTCAGCGGTATATTCCTTCTTGAATTTTTCAAAACGTTCATTGTCTGCACCTGCCGGAATGACAACAGCTCCTGACCGCTTTCCAATGGAATGGTAGAATGCAGAGTCAGGAAGCTTCCTGTATTCAGTTTCAGAGATCTCCGTAATGAAAATCTTGTCAGGCTTCAACTGCCCAATGAGTCCAGCAAGGACTTCTTCATCATAACCTCTGACCGGTATGCCAAGGCTGGCAACAGAGGAAAGGACTTCCATGAATACAATAGACGCTAATGCCCAATTAATATTTTGCATATGGGGGGGATTGAGGAATCCTTGCGAATTCATACAAAAAATGTTATATTCTAATCATTCTTGCCTTAGTTCATGGCAAAAAGGTCGCTTGACCAGTTGATTGGTCTCGTGGGAGGTCTTGTAGGCATTATAATGGGCGCGATAGGTCTATTGATTCACAGGCTCATAAGCTCTTTCCCCCAGGGCGATGCCATAACCATGATTCTCTTTTCAGTCATAGGCCTTGTAGGTGCATTCCTGGTTACTTCACGCAAGAAGGATGCGGGCATGGTTATGATTGTAATTGGGCTGGCAGGAATAATTGCCCTTCCCAGCTATGTCACCGTGATTCCATTTTTGCTCTTGCTGGTGGCAGGCATCGTTTCGAGGCTTTAACTTCCCTTATTTATTTTTTGCATAACATAGATTTTAATATCATATATTCAATGAGATTGTATGAACCTGCTTGAAGTCCTGAATTTGCTTGCTCTGGCAGTTTCGCTTTTCCTCATTGCAATCACATTAATTCGGGATTCAGGCCGTTTCTTCATTTCATACGCAGTAATCGGAGTTATTGGGGTAGTTTTTTATCTGATGTACTCAACTTCCATGCCCCTACTCGTAATGGCCCTTTCCGTAATCAGCGTGAAATATCTTTATTCCCGCATTTTCTTCTACTTTGCTCCGGTATTGTTCATTATCGGAATAGGCCTGATTGTGTTGAGGGCAGATCTTCTTATTTGGGGCATTTTTGATTTATCGGTGGGCATTGGGACCGCGGTCTCTCTATTGACAGACAAGGAAAGCCGGAACCATATCGCTGCCAACGACAAATCTAAAGGTTCAAATGTCGAGAAGGAGTTGAACAGGGACCTTATCCAGGTCTGTGCAGGCATAGTCATCCTGGTCCTTCTGTTCACAATGAGCCAGAAAGAATTCAAGATCACCCTGAGTATGGCCATATTTCCTCTGTATATGATAGGAAATTACTATTCTATGGCCCCAGAAACCAGGCTAGGAAAAACACTCACATCTTTTGAAAGGCCAATGACTCCCCTTGGGCTTGGGGCCATATGGTTTGCGGCAGGGATTCTCATTGCACTTGGCTTTGTTGATTCCATCGCAATCCTTGCAATCATAATCCTAGTCACCACAATAGGCGATTCCCTGGCAACTATATTCGGAAGCCTTGTGAAATCTCCAAAGCTGCCCTACAACAGAAAGAAATCGGTCGCTGGCTTCCTTGCCATTTTCCTTTTCTCAGGTGTGTTCGGTTTCTACCTTATAGGAATAGAAGGTGTTGGGATCGGTCTCCTGGCAGCGTTTCTGGAAAGCATTTCCCTGCACCCCCTAGATGACAATTTCATTCTGCCGGTTGTCATCAGT
>JAJZLU010000063.1 GCA_021850545.1 Thermoplasmata archaeon
GACGGGGCCAGGAAGACCGTGATCCTTGCCAATGCGCTTTTTGGGAAGCAGTTCACACTTAAGGATATCAGTTATTCGGGAATACCTGAAGTTGACGGGGAAGAAATAAAAAAGCACGGAGAAAGGCTCAGGCTTTTCACCACAATCAGCAGTGAAGAGGGAAAGCTTGAGGTCAGCAGCGGATTCAGCCTCCTGGAAGAAGGCGATTATCTTCTCACGCTTGGAGAGTCAGCACTCGGCTACGAGATCGCCACTGACAACAATGGCGTGCTCAGGGTCTCAAGCGCTCACGATGGCCCAAGAGAAACGGCATCTGCTGTGATGAACGATGTCATGACAATTGCAAGAGAAACCAAGAGGCACTAAAGATTAGAGAACCTTTTACGCCAAAGTGCGATAGGGATGTATCTTGAGCGAAGTAATCAGGCATGAAGTCCCGATCGCAATCAGGGCACTGAAGACAGCCAACATTTATGAGATCAGGAATGGCACGCACATTCTCGTTGATACTGGAATGTCACCTGCGTCAGTCGAATTCCTTTTGAGCAGAGGAGTTGACCTTGCACAGATAGATCTCGTGGTGCTCACGCATCTGCACGTTGATCATATTGGTGGTGCACAGGCCATCCGTGACAGGTTCGGCATACCTATAGCAATTGGCAGCAACGACGCAGCCCGAATCCAGAGGATTCAGGCCGACAGGGATGAGTTTGGAAGATTTCTTGCCGCCGAGCTTGGGGCAAATGGCACTCCTCATGACATTCTTTCAAGCATTGTTGACAGGCACTCGGTACTCGACAACATGTCACTTTACCACAATATTGAGATAGACAGGGAACTCAATGGAGGTGAAAAGATAGGAGACGGCATAGAGATACTCAGCAACCCAGGCCATTCACCGGGCTCAATTTCCATACACGTAAAAGAAATGGGGTATCTTTTCACTGGAGACCACCTTCTCCCGGGCATAACTCCAAACATAAGCTTCTACGATGAGGATTCTGACATGCTGGGCCTATACATTGACAGCCTTAAGGAAACCCTCAGGATAGACGCAACAATGGTTTTCCCGGGCCATAGGGACCCATTTATCGAAGGCAACAGGAGAATAAATGAAATTCTGGAACATCACAGGGAGAGGCTCAATGAGGTACTTTCTGTCGCAACAGGCTGGAGCACTGCCTTTGAGGTCGCTTCACGAATAAGGTGGAGCAAGGGCAGAACTCTCGATTCAATGAACCTCATGGAGAAGAACTTCGCAATAGGCGAAGCAATATCCCACCTGAGGCATCTCGATGCGATAGGGGCAGTGGACAGGAAAGAATCTGGAGGAGTTCTGAAATACAAGGGAACTGCTCAGGAACTAAGTTCCCTGTAATCATCGGGCATAAGCTGAATTTTGCCTGCCTCCAGAAGTTCATCAATGTGAGCCGGGTTTGAAGATTTTGGAATTGCGTAGGCCTTCTCCATAACATATCGTAGAGACATCTGCACTGGGGTAACGCCGTATTTCTTAGACATTGACAGAAGTTTGCTGTGTCCCATTGTTCTGCCTTTCATGATTGGGGTGTATGCTATGACATCAACATTGTTTTCTTCACAGAATGGTATCAGTTCCTCCTCAGCTTGCCTGGTTCCATAATTGTATTCAATCTGGTTTGCGCAGATCCTCGTGTGCTCAGTAGCCTCCATGGCCTCTTTCAGTTGCTGTACATCGAAGTTGCTCACGCCGATGTTTTTCACCACACCTGATGAAACAAGCTCCTCAAGGGCTGAAACTGTCTCTTTTATAGGGACACTGGGGTTTGGCCAGTGTATGAGGTAAAGGTCTATGTAATCAGTGCCCATTCTGGCAGCACTCTTTCTAGCGGACTCCACGACTGATTCATGCCTCAGGTGGTTATGCCAGACCTTGGAAATGATAAAGATATCTTTTCTGTCATAACTTGAAACGGCTTTCCCCACAATCTCTTCCGTGTGTCCTGACGCGTACATTTCTGCAGTGTCGATCACGTTAATGCCATGATCAATGGCATAACGGATTGCCTCAACGTGTTTGTCATCATGCCCATGTTCTGGAGTTTGGCCGCCACCCATACCCCAGGTGCCGATCCCTATATCAGAGACTTCGTGTCCGCAGAGTGTATTTTTCATGACCATGAAAAGAATAACAGATTAAAAAAATGAGGGTCGTTGGGAAGAAAAATGTTCAAGCGGTTTCCAGATACGAGTGATCCGGAAGGTCTTTTATGTTGAGGTCCGGATGATCTGACTGCCACTGGTCAAGAGCTTCCTTTCCATCCAGATGAATGGGATCAAATTTAGTGGCGCCACAGCTGGGGCACTTCATTGCGAGTTCATTAAAAATATGTGGCTTGAATAAGTCAGTAGCAACGAAGATGTGCTCAAACTCAACTCCGCAGTTCTTGCATTTTATCTTCCATTTGTGGACTTTCTTTTCCATGGAATTCCATAGCCCCTTAACATTATTATCTTTGCGGGGGCCAAAATGCAAAACCATTATTTTCAGGCATACGGTACAAGGTATGTGTATAACCCAAAACCCTTCCCTGTGAAAGATACAGATAGGCTTGTGGACTTTGCCAGGAAACACAATTTTGGTTTCCTATTCTCCATGTCAAATGGTGTACCTTCAGTGGCCGCAATCCCGATGCTCATAGATGACAATTTCAGGAGCATTCGGGGACATCTCGCACTTGCAAATGGAATCTGGAAGGGGCTTGACGGGAAAGAGGCCCTTGTTGTATTCCCGGGTCCCAACCACTATATTTCACCGGTATGGTATGGGGAGGACCATGCTGTACCGACGTGGAACTATGTTGCAGTCAACGCAACTGGGAGATTCAAGGTTCTCATGGACCCAATGAAAAAGACAGAGATCCTGGATGACCTGACACTTCATCACGAAAAGCATTTGGGCGGAGAGTGGGCCGCTGATTGGGGAGATGAAAAATACAATGGGATGCTCAATGCAATAATTGCCTTTGAAATAGAAGTATCTAACGTGGAAGGCAAGTGGAAGCTGAGCCAGAACCACCCCAGGGACAAATGCTCCAATGTATCACGGAACCTAAGGCAGCTGAAGACTCCGCAATCATTGGAAATAGCAGACTTAATGGACTCTGTCTGGGAATGAAGGCCAGTTTCTTAAGAAGAATTAACTCATTTTCTCATTTGTCAGACACACAAAAAATGTCATATTCAGGTTTTTTCTGTTAGTTTATGGAATTTCCAGCAAAGGTGGGAAAGAAGTATGTCATACAGATTCCTAAAAACATCAGGGATTTCGAAGAAATATCTGAGGGAGATGCGGTTATTGTAACACTTCAGAAGAAGGACAGCATTGAGAGGGCCAAGGTCAGGCTCGAAAGCGTCTGGGCGAGAATGTGATTTCTTTATTATTACGGGATAGGACTTTACAGGAAGTTACATTGTAGATTTTTTACTACAAAGAAAACATCCAGATTATACTGCGTGAAATACTACACGTCAGAATGTATTTCCAAACCAAATCAGTATTGGACAAGCCATTAAGCAACTCAATTTTCCTCACTTCAGACTATGATTGCTCCAGTCTCAGGGACAAGCTGGCAGGAATCTTGCGTGGAAGGAGGATTTTCCTTATACCATTCAACTGGAGGCTTGGGGATACAAAAACATCTCTTGGCAAGGCACACGTTGGCTTGAAATGGCATTACATTGAACTAAAGGAATCAATTGAATGCAACTTCGAGGACTTTGATGGAATAATGCTCAAGGTTCGCACTGACAATTCCCACCTAATGGAGTTTGCCATTGGTGACATAAAGGATGTACTCGTTGGAAAGAATAATGCCTTTGAAAGTGCTTAACTCAGTTCACAAAAATTAGTTCTATTGTCATGAATATATAGTTTTAAGGGCTACATCAGTACTTCCATCCCCGATTCTGCCAAAAATTTCGTTTGCTGAACCATCATAGAATTGAAAAATTGGTATATGGGCATTCATGTCCAGTGAACTTTAGAAGTGGAATTACTGAGAGATAAAATGGCAAAGATCAGGAAAGGCGCAAGAATTCATGTAACGCCCTACAGGGTAGAGGGCGGCGACCAATTCACTTCCATAGGATTTCCCTGCACTCATCCTGCAAGGACTGCAGTCTAACCCAAAAAGCCATTCCTTGCACGTGTTTAAAATTTTGACAGATATGTTGTGTGGCTTATGGCCCAATCCTGTTATTGCTTCAGGGTGGGCATAGAAGACATCAAGGTCGTAAACGCACTTATATGCAATAGCTGGGAAATCAGAGGAACTTGAGAGAATACTAAATCTGTTTCAGTTTTTCAATGCAAATTTTGCCATCCTCTGCGGTGAAAACCACCACATTGTCGTCCTTCGTAAGTTCCAATTTCTCAGCAACTTTCCTGGGAAGTGTAATCCGCAGGGAATTGCCATCCCTGCTCTTAATATGGGCAACGTCAATTATTACCTTCTTTCCCTGTTCCATTAGGTTTCAATATTTAAAACCCTAAATACGTCTTTCGGAATTTTTAATACATAATTTTGATCGATTTTCATTGGGAATAACTGAAAAAATATAGACTAAATCTTTTATTGAGGAGATGAATTTAGACATTAGCCTACTCGTATTGCTTGCTGAACAGGATTGAATTGCAAGAAGCTGATTTCCATCTCATTCAGTAGAAATCAGCATGATTGCGAAATTATAAATGCTACAAAAATTATATATTAATATAACAGAATAACTGATATGATGAAACGGATAAGGATTGTCGTCACGGCAATAATGGCTGCAACCATTGTCATTTTTTCAGCCCTCACAGTCTTCTCGTACCTTGCCCTCCCCCATATTATCTCGCCGGAGACAAATAATGCGTTCAGGAATTACGTGAATGAAACTGACCCTACTGGGATGGGTGTTTTTAACTCCTCAATTCTTGGCTCTGACGCTGAGTTTGCATACGCATTTTACATGACAGGAAACAATACAACCTTATCTAGTGGATATAGCATTGGTTTCCAGGTCATCATTTCAGTGGTGTCAGAAAAGCTTTCATATTCAGCCGGGGGCTTTTCAGGGCGAATCTCCGATCCCTACGCGGACTATGGGGTGCAGCATTTTATAGAGTTAAACTACACTGCGAATTTCAGCGGGAAGAACCCGTTTCTCCCAAACGGTCAGGCGATAAGCCCCAACGGCCGTATAGCCTTATTTACTTTTTTACTTGGGGGAACACCCATTACAATGCACTCTACCTACAACATTTCCTTCTCCATAACCCCAGAACTCATCATAGGGCCATACACTTTCTCCGGAGAGCCACACGAGGTAGCCAGCATACAGAAGATCAGGAGTTGAAACAGATGGTGGTGGCGCAATAAAATGAAAACAGGAAGAAAATTCCTTATCATCTTAGGGGCACTAGCATTGGCTACACTGATTACCGCATCATCTGTTTCCTTTGAATACAGGCCAACTGTATTCAAAACATATTACCCGGGATATAACAGCTATGAGCGAAATTTCAATGTTACATTTTCCCCTTCAGTTCAAAACTGGTCAATTAACATAACAGAAGATGGCCACAGTGGCAGAGTATATCTTACCCTAACAGGCGGTCTGATTCCATTTCGCAGCCAGTATGAAAACAATTCGTATAATCTCATCAAGGGAACTGTGATAATTTCTGCCATTGCCTCCCTTTCTATTGCCAATGTCACTTCAAATAATTTCCTTTCAAGCCTTACTTTCTACGTAACCGATGCTTCCCTTGCCACAAACAACAGCACACTGATTTTTCCCCTTGATGTTGGTAACTTTTATCCAAGTGGCATTTCAATTTACAACAACAACGTTGTAACTTCTTCATCAGGAATATCGATCTCAAGCTCTGAGCCTGTCTACAATTTAGCGCTGCTGAAAGGATGGGTAAGTTTCTGGTTGAATTTCACTGTCGTGCCTGTGGTAGTTTACGGGCCCTTTTATACAACAGGAACTCCAGTGCCTGTTTCAATTTCATGGGATGATTATTTCGTTAACCAGTAATTCTAGATGTTAAATCGATCCTCTAATTTCTGAAGTCGATAGAAGATTAAACAAAACCTCTGATAATTCCACTTTTCATTTATTCTTGTAAGAGTGTCTAAATTGGTGCGCATGTTGTTACTTCAGTGTTTCTAAAAGAAAATTATGGGGCTGACCGGGTTCGAACCGATGACCACCTGGTTATGAGCCAGGCGCTCTACCTAGCTAAGCTACAGCCCCATGCGCCGTTGGTCGGATTTGAACCGACGACCGCTCGATTAACAGTCGAGTGCTCTACCAGCTAAGCTACAACGGCACTGTAGCTACGGTAATTTTTCTAAGCGTTTAATTCTTTCGCCACAAAATTTGGCTCGCCCGCAAATAAAAATCAGATTAGGTCTAAGTCAATATTGCAGATCCCAGACAGGTATCTGTGTAATTCCACAATCCGTTCAGCAGGGATATCCAGCCCTTTTTTCCTGTAGTTTTCCACACAATGTGCCAGTGTTATCCTCCGGTCGCCGGCAAAAAGGTTGTCGGCATGGGCAACGATCTTTTCTTCAAGTGTTTCAGGAATAAAATCAATTTCAGGGAGACCAAGTTTGATAGCTTCTTCTTTGGGGATTCCAGCCCCAGAGTGCCTCTGCACTATCATAACTATTCTTTCATCAAGATTTTCCTCTTCCAGAAGCTGCGAACCAACTAAAGCATGGTCTGTGCCATTGGTTCTGGTCCTTCCTATGTCATGAAGGAGCGCCCCCATGGAAACGAGTTTCTGGTCAGCGTTGCATCTGGCGGCTATTCCAACAGCAAAATCCCTCACGGCCCTGGAGTGTTTCAGCAACCGGTCATCCGCACCATGGTCTATCAGGATCCTGATGCACTCATCATCTCTGGGGAGAACCTTAACGTTCTTTCCACTTGCAGCAGGCCTTATGTTAAGCCTTCCCTGGAATTTTGCCCCAAGTTCTTCCCCCTGAAAATACCTGTCGAGGAAAATTGCCAGTGCCGAGACCTCACTTATTGGCTGGTTTGTCACTGATACATTGAACGAGGAGCCATCATAGACCTCAGGAGGAACTTTGCTGGCCCCCACAATGACCATCAGATCCTTTGATGCGGTTTCTTTTCTGATTTGACCAACGACATCAGAAACAGGAAGCCCGTACATGGTAAGGTGTACTTTGACACCGGGAAATTTCCCCAATTCTGGCTTCCACTTAACTCCTGTCCTTATGGAAAAATCGCCGCCAAAATTCTCGCTCACCTTATTAAGAGTCTCCTCGAGCTCTGAATCTTCAGAATCAACAAGGATCTCAGAAGCACCAAAAGCCCTTGCAGTAAGGGCCACGTGGGTGGTTATCCTCTTGTCCCTGAAGGGCCGGTGATTTATCCTTAAAATTATGATTCTGGCCAAGGGGCGAACCCATTTACATTACGTCGTTTACGTGGGCAATCTTGTATCCCTTGATCTGAAGGACATTTGATCTCTTGACGATACCCCTCAAAAGAGCCTGTGAAACATCAAGGGACTCCGCAACATCCCCAAGGAATACTCCTTCATTATCGGATATCATCCCTATGATTTTTCCTTCATATTCCAGAAGTTTCTCCTCGCTCAGGGTAGTTGCATAGATAATGTCTGCAAGTTCGCTCATTGTGCCCAGAAGGTTGATCTGAACACTTGTGTAATAGGTATGATAGGCCTTTTCTGGCCCATTTTCGCCAGTCATCCATTGGCTCTCAATGAGCTTAATCTTGTCTAGGTACAGCAGAGCACGCTTTCCTTCGACACCATACTTCTGCTCGATAACGGGCATGGTGATCCAACTGGTGGAGAGATCAAGTAAAAGTCTTCTTTTCACGTCACTATCAGCTGCATGGAAAATGGAAACAAGTTCTCCTACGTCATTGACTACTTTAATCCTGCTGACCATCTATACCATATTGCACGATTAGATTTAATAATTCCCAGAAAATGCTATAGAAAAAACAATTTCTCTTTACTTTCTTCTCTTCCTTATCTCGTAAAGAATCATCTTGTCATATTCCACACGGTGCTTGATCTTCTTGTTTTTGAGAATTTTGGAGAGTGATTCGGTTATTTCCCTTATTTCTTCGGAAAGGGATCCCCTGTAAACAACCATTTCTTTTCCCTCGGCTGGAAAGACCATTCTGTATTTCACGCCTTCCTTGATGTAACCAATGGGTTTCTTATTCTTCTTGATTTCATTAAGGTTCAGTTCCAGGGAAATTTCGTCATACTGGGCTTCCTCGGCATTCTGTTTTGTTTCACTTTCAATGATCTGCCACAATTCCGGGAAAGCCTTTTCAAGATCCTTCCACTGGAAATCATCATTGAAGTAAATGTGCCCACTCCAGTTCTTCACCTTTCTTTATCCTCATGAATCTATTTAAGGTTGTGTACTTTAACCAGTCTAGGTTCAAATGGATAAGTACGATAGGCTCTCTATGTCCCTAGGACTTCTTACTATGCTCCTGGGAATCCAGTTCCTGCTTGGAATGTACATTAACCTGTACGTTGCACTGCCAATGGGAACCCATTCCTTTGCAGGTTATATTACTGAAAATGGGGTACTTGCTGCACATATTATAATCGCATTCCTGATAGTGGTATTTGATTTCTTTGCATTCTTCATGGCAATCCATGCCAGGATTGGAAACAAGTACATACTTTCAGTATTGCTTTCCCTGGTTTCCATAGTTATTGCAGGAATCAGCGGGATGCTTTTTGTCATGGGTGGACAGAGCAATACCTACTCTTTCGCCATGGCATTATTCTTCTTGCTTGCTTATGGGTTCATAGGCTTTGGCATGGTGGGTGTCCGTAAGGCAAAGGGTTAAAAATACCAATACTATGGCATTGGGAAGCCCCGTGGTGTAGTGGCCAAGCATTACGGGCTCTGGACCCGTCGACGGCAGTTCGAATCTGCCCGGGGCTATCAACCAGCCTGGTGAATAAAAAGTGCCTGACATTGAAGAAGAAGATTTTACCAAAGCCATTTGCGAATACATAGGCGAGGAGCTTCCCAGAGAGCATCCTATTTTCGCCTACCAGATGGAGATGAAGCTTGCACAGGCCGAAATGGGCCTAGCTATCGCTGAGGGCGTAAGGCTGCAGGCCACAAGGGAACTGCTTGATATGCTGGACACCCTGTACCAGATTCTTATAGACCCGGAATCCAAGCTTCCCGATGCGCAGAGAAAAGTGCTAAATCATGCCGATGAAGTCTGGCTTGACCTCAAGGAAAAGATGAGCCAGGGTGACAAAAGGGCTGCACATCTACTCAGCAGCCATGCGCACATGGGATTGGCGCTTTCTTACCTTCTGGATGCCCGGAAGGATGGGAAATTTTCAGAAGTGATTACAGATTACTTGGTAAAGTACCTAGGAAAACTGAGCGTTTTCACTTACAGGGAAGCCATCGGCCACGTAATGCTTTAAACATGAAAATATAAAAAATGGCCCTTCATTTGTTGCATTATCCATAAAGATCCTTAACGCATCTAAAACCTGCCAAGGAGGCTTTAGTTGAAATGTTTTTGCTGGACCAAAGAAACATGAAAATATAGTGAAACGTCCGGTCAATACAATCTAATAAACTCTATTAGTTAGAAGTTATACTTAAAGCATCATCATATTATTTTAGGGTTCTTTTTTAAGTCTTTTGGCAACCTGATGCCCTATCATGCAATCACAAAAACAGAGGACTGTTTTAAGGACCTTTAGAATTCCCGAAGATTTAAACAACAAGCTGGAAGAGGAATCCAACCTGAAAAGGATAAACACCTCTTCAATTGTGAATTCAATTTTGAACAAATATGAACAGTGGGACACATATGCGAAACGGTTCAGGTTCATAAGCATCACCAAGGACACATTTGTCAGGTTAATTTCCGGTTACGATGAGGACGAAATCATCCGCTTCGCTGATGAGGTGTCTTCAAGGGCGGTCCTGGATTTCATGTCTTTCAAGTTTGGAAAGTTGAACATAAGGAGCTTCCTGGAGTGCATGCAACTCATAACTAGCTACGGTTACATGGCTGAACTGGAAATTAAAAACGATGGAACATACTACAGTTTACGCATAGCACACACAATGGGAAGGAAAGTCTCCATATACTTTGGCCAGGTAACAAAGGACCTGCTGCATTATATCACTGAAATTGAGTCTGAATTAAATATAAGTGAAAATCTGGTGACATTGAATTTTGTCGCTAAGGAATAATAGTTGATGATATGGCAATCTTCAATCAGTTTAATTTATTTCGAGAAATAAAAAAAGAAATTGCAATATGGAGAAAACCCCTCGTCAATTAAAAAAAATTAATGTTGGGGATAATTTCTTATATATTCCCTGAAAGATATTGGCTCTTTAACAAACCTGTCCAGGTATGTGTTTTCCCTGTAGAAGTTAAGCAGGTATTTGTCAACCTCCTCAGATGAGAAAACATTTGCATTTTTCAGTGCATCAACTGCACCCTTATAGCCAAACTTTCCGCTGACTACTTTCCTTGCACCCTTCCCTGTTTTTTCATATGCGAGGTTGATGGCATCAGCAAAGGTGATCTTGTCCCTGGAGCATACGTCTACGGCACCTCTCAGGTCCTTGGCTCTCTCAATGACCTTTACCAGGTCCTCAACATGGACTGGCGATATGGCCCCGCCT
>JAJZLU010000012.1 GCA_021850545.1 Thermoplasmata archaeon
GCAGGTACATGCAAACCACTTCGGTATTGCAACCCTCCAGAACAGGGACGGCAACTTCGTGAATGCGACAGTGGCAAATGTGACCACAGCGGTTTCCCATTACCTTAGCCAGATTCCTGCAAACGGGACAATTGCAGTTCAGTTTGCGCCGGGAAGCAGTTCATACCCCATAGCTGACATGGAGTATGTCATTGTCCAGAAGACACAGAGCAGTGCTGCAGAAGCCAGTGCACTGCAGGCATTCCTGAACTGGGTAGTCAATCCGAACGACGGAAGCGCATCAAGCTACCTGGCACCGCTGAACCTTGTAGCCCTGCCTTCAAACGTGGTGGACAACGTCACAAAACCACTGATAAATCAAATAACTGGGTGATCTGTAAATTATGGATACCAAAAATAAATTTTTTAATTTTTTCACTTTTCTCATGTCGCTTGTACCAGCTTTAGTATTAATCACGATCCTTGCATTCGTTCTGTTTTACGCCTGGCCTTCAATAGTATTCAACGGCACAACATTCTTCACATCCTATATCTGGAACGTGGGCATTTCGTCCCGTCCGCCAGTATTGGTCAGAGGGTTTCTTGTTCCACCCAATGCGTCCTTCGGGGCCCTTCTGTTCATTGAGAGCACGCTGATTTCTTCAGCTCTGGCAATTCTCATAGCATTCCCTGTGAGTTTCCTTGTCTCCCTGGGAGTGGAGATGTATCTTCCGGCAAGGGCAAAGAGGCCGCTGGTTTCGCTCATAGAACTGTTTGCGGGAATACCAAGCGTAGTTTACGGCCTCTGGGGAATAGTAGTTCTGGAACCGCTGCTGCTCAACACCATTGAACCATGGATGAGGAGCAACATGTACTTTATTCCAGGGTTTTCAGGGGAAGTTCTCACTGGAAGCGGCATAATAGCATCAGGGTTGATACTTAGCCTCATGATTGCCCCCATCATAACATCGGTTATGGTGAACAGTTTCGACTCAGCTCCCAAAGAGATCAAACAGGGGTTGGTATCACTGGGGGCAACAAAGTGGGAGCTTGGAAAATACCTTGCAACCAACTACTCCCGTTCATCCACTTACGGCGGGGCCCTTCTTGGCCTTGGGCGTGCCCTGGGTGAAACCATGGCAGTTCTCATGGTGGGAGGAGGCATAGTCAACGTGCTTCCCTCAAGCATTTACTCAGGCATCAACACAATGGCGGCAGCAATAGTTGCCTATCTTGACAGCGCAATTGGCCAGGGGACGGGAATCAACCTTTCCGCCCTTGCGGAATTATCCCTGTTCCTGATGGTCATATCCCTGGCAGTGAACCTGCTGGGCAGAAGGATTGCGGGAAGGGGAGCACTGAGGGGTGTAGAAAATGATAAACTCTGATATGCACGGAAGCGAGATAAAGTGGAAAAGGCACAGTTCAAGGAAGGCTAAGGATGCTGCGGCAAGGCTGCTGGGCTACCTGGCCCTCGGCTTCATGCTTGCCATCCTGATATCCATATTTGCCTATATAATAAAGGGAGGCGCTGGGGCCATAAACTGGAACATCCTCAGCACCTATGGCAACACATCTGAGGGAGGCCTGCTCAATGGAATCATTGGCACATGGGAGCTTGTTGGAATGGGCTTGCTGTTCTCCCTGATCCCCGGCGTGTTCGGAGCCATATACCTGACTCAGGCAGTTTCAAACAGGCACATTTCCGGGGCAATGAGGCTCTTCACGGACATACTCACCAGCGTGCCGTCCATAGTGATCGGGCTGTTCGGGTACCTTGTCCTGGTCATAAGGTTCAACCTAGGATATTCCCTTGTTGCAGGCGGACTTGCTCTTGGGGTAATGATGCTTCCATACATCATGCGCATCACTGAGATGTCATTCAGGAATATCCAGAGTGAACAGATAATGAACGCATATGCGCTTGGAGCAGACCATGTGAACGTGGCAACCAGGATTCTCCTGCCTCAGGCCAGTGCAGGCATTCTATCTGGAATCCTGCTTTCAGTCAGCATTGCTGCAGGGGAAACAGCACAGCTCCTATACACAGCAAGTTTCAACAGTGCTGGATTGCCCTCTGGGTTGACACACTCCCCGGTGGGATACCTCACATACTTTGTGTGGAACGGAATCAACCAGCCTTCAGCATACGCTCACAATCTTGCTTTCATATCAGCAATGATCCTAATCATAAGCGTTACTGTACTCATATTCATCTCAAAATATGAAGACGTGGTGGGGAGATTCCTCCGCAGGGTCTTTGCGCCGCTGGGTGCAGTCATAAATAGGGTGTTCATTGAATCGCCTCCTGAACAGGGAGTGAAGGGAAAATCCAAGGGTGAAAAGGAATGGAAAAAATAATTGAAATCAGAGATCTGAAAGTCAACGCAGGCAAGAAGGAGATCATCAATGGCCTCGATATCGATATCTATGCCAACAGGGTAAATACCATAGTGGGGCCATCAGGAGGAGGGAAAAGCACCTTGCTCAGGTGCCTGAACAGGCTCACTGACCTTGAGCCCGGAATAAGGGTCAATGGAAACGTGACCTTCCAGGGGAAAAATCTCATGGATTATGATGATGTGGAGCTGAGAAGGGAAATCGGCATGGTGTTCCAGAGGCCCAATCCATTCCCGATGTCCATTTATGATAACGTGGCATTCGGCTTGAAGCTACAGGCAAAGGTGAGCAAGAGTGTCATGGATATGATGGTGCAGAACGCCCTTGAAGAGGTTGGCCTTTATGACGAGGTGAGGGACAACCTCAAGAGGCACGCAAACACACTGTCCGGAGGACAGCAGCAGAGGTTGTGCATTGCCAGGGCCCTGATCCTGAGGCCAAAGGTGTTGATGATGGACGAACCAACCAGCTCACTGGACCCTGTTTCAAAAGGAAGGATCGAAGACCTCATAAAAGGGCTCAAGGAGAAGTATACAGTCATCCTGGTCACGCATGACATGAGCCAGGCCAGGAAAGTATCTGACTACACAAACCTCATTTACAACGGCAAAATAGTTGCATCGAGCGAGGGGACTGAGTTTACAGACATCGAGGATCAGGATGTAAAGGACTACCTGGGAGAACTGGCAGAGTAGCCACTTTCTCCAAACTGGAATGCATATGGCTTAGATCCATTGGGCGTCCACAGTCTTTTCACTTTTTATATTTCCAGTATTCACGGTTGAGGCAGGCTCTATCAACATGACAAGTGCCTCCTCAGCAGCGACGGGGCAGTGCTCAACTCCTCTTGGAATCACCACAGTTTCGCCTTCGCTTAGTGCAATAACGCCGTCCTCAAGCTCAATTGCAAGGTTGCCCTGGATCACGAGGAACATCTCATCCTCAGTGTCATGGTGGTGCCACTCAAACCTTCCCTTCAGCCTCGCAAGCTTGATATGTGTGTCATTGACCTGGCCAATAATTCTTGGATGCCAGTAGTCGGAAAAGAGCTGGAACTTGCCTTTTAAATTTATTTTTTGAATCATACAAGGGAATCATTCAATCAGCAAATTTAACTTCCGGCAAAAACAACGCCAATCATTTTTCCGTATTCCTTCATACTAAATGCGCTAAACGAACATTGGCATTGGGAGATTTTACCATAGATGCCGCGGTAGAGATATAATATTGCAACCTCAATCTAATGCCCTGGCAAATGCATATTACCCAACACTGAATTATCGACATTATGGCATCTAGAATTCTAAATTACAGACTGTTGGATGTTTTCGCAGATTCTCCACTAAAAGGCAACCAGCTTGCAGTATTTCTTGACACTGGGGAACTTAGTGTTGAAGAGATGCAGGAAATTGCCAGGGAAATGAACTTATCAGAGACCACGTTTGTATTGAATCCCGAAGATGATGCCCATTCTCCCGGAGGAATCAGGGCTAGAATCTTCACAGTGGAGGAAGAGCTGCCGTTTGCGGGCCATCCAACCTTGGGGACTTCTTTCGTGCTGCAGGAAATTCTTGGCAGAAAGGAAATATCACTATCCCTGAAGGTTGGAAAGGTTGACGTTACTTTCATTGAAGGCGAAAAGGGACTGTACGGTGAAATGGTCCAGCCTGAACCTGTTTTCGGAAAAACGCACAGAAGAGAAGATATAGCAGAAATATTGAGGATCAGCCAGGTTGAAATTGATGAGTCCATACCAATTGAATCCGTTTCAACAGGCAACGAATTCATCATTGTTCCCCTGAAGCATAAAGAAACACTTGAAAAAATCCAGCCCGATTTCGGCCTGATGGACAAGTATATCGAGGAACATGGGGGCCATTTCTTCTATCTCGTATCAAGGGAGACTGTTGACAAGGATGCCATCCTTCACGCAAGAATGATTTTCTATGGCGGAGAGGATCCCGCTACCGGCTCAGCCGCAGGGCCTGCTGCTGCATGGTTACTCAAGCATGGTATACTGCCACCTGAAATGAAAACGTTCATAGAGCAGGGTATCGAGATGAAGCGGCCAAGCAGGATATACGTTCAGGGCTCCTTGAAAAATGGCATTCCAACTGATATAAGGGTAGGGGGCTATTGCTTCAATGTGGGGTCTGGCAATATAATTATCCCCAATCAAACTCAATAAACGTGCAACTTCCTAAAGCAAAATGAATGGAAACAATCCTTAATGCCAGGAAGCCAAAGCCACAAGCAGTTCATTTTCCACCGATCTCATTCAAAACCTTTTTGCCCATCATAGTCAGTTTTAGGTCCCTATTTATCAGACCCATCTTAACCAATTTGGATTCCCTCTCGCCCCCAGTTTGGCTTCCCTTTCTCCCTTCAAGATACGAAATACAGTCTTCAGCAAGGAAAGCCAGATACCTCTTAGGATTAATGTTATTGAGGGCCAGTATTCCACTTCGGGTTATTTGATAGTAAGTGTGGTGCTTGTGGACTTCCGGGCTTTTCTTCAACTTGGCTGCAGTCCTCTTTATTGAAGTATTGGTGTATTTCTCAAGAAAACCTTGGCTTTCTAGGTTTCGAATGCATTGGTTCACAATGTCTCTTTGGATTTCAGTGTATTTTGTAACATTCTTTGCATAGTCGACCTTTGCTATCCTGAAATGTTCTAGAACCATCAGAAGAGTATTGTCCAATATCAGCTGGTCTTCCGGAGCGTTCAATGGTATTGTGATTTGTTTCAACGTATAAATCATGGTGTTTTCCATTTCAATAAGGGTAAATGTTTGATACGAGGGAGAAACAATGAGAAATAAGGAAAATGCCGTGAGCCGGGATCGAACCAGCGACCTTATGATCTTCAGTCATACGCTCTCCCAACTGAGCTATCACGGCGTAGCTATGGGATTGGTTTGGTTTATTTAAGTATTTCAGGTCTGGCTTATTTTTTTCATAATCTTTTCATAAGAGCTGGGACTCATTGTGAAATTTCGCATCAAACACGACGAAGTATAAATAATAGCGATAAAATTAACATGCAGTAATTTCCTTGGAAAAATTGTCGTTTACAGCATGGTACAAATCGTTGAAGCTCACAGAACTGGTTTCAATAGTCATAACTATGCTGATGCCGGCTATTGTCTCATTCGTATGGGTTTCCCTGCCTCTCCTCCTTATAGAACTTAATATAAGCCTGGTTTTCCTAGGTGTCGTATACTCAGTGGGCATCCTTGGCGCCCTGCTTGTAAGGATACCGTTGCGCTTCTACATGGAACGGGGCAGGACCGATATACTCCCAATACTCGCATTTCTCTTCGCAGGAATTTCACTAGCAATATTCTATATTTCACTGAACCTCGCATCAGTGATACTTGCATTCGTCGTACTTTCCATCTCCCACGCTATGTACAGGGCAGTAAAGGGCCGGAAACAGGAAAGAAATCTCAGGAACACGGAGCCAATGAGAAATTTCTTCAGCCAGGACCTTGTCTCCACAGTGGGAATATTCGCTCTGCTCATCCTCAGTGGCCTTTTCACAGGAACGAAAATAATAGAGCTGTACGGCATTATTTCAGTAGTTGCCCTTCTGCTCGGGTTCCTTGCAATGGCTTACTCTATTTCCCAGAAAGGGCCATCAAACAAATTCACTCAGAAAACCTCCTTTAAGGATCTGGCACGGAATGCCATCGCTCCTCTGAAATCATTCGACATGGTGACTAACAGGAAGATCGTGTTTCCATTCCTTGCAATCCAGGCACTGCTTTACCTCTCCATCTGCATAGTATCGATCTTCCTTCCCGCCATGGCAATCAGGGACGGGATCAACCAGCAGGATATTTTCTTCATATTCGCCGCCTTCTCGATAATAGGATTTCTCCTGGACAAGATTGCGCAGCACATCTCAATACAGCCCATAAAGGATATATTCTACATGTTCAGGCCAATATTCCTGATCATTCCATTCCTTATCCTTTCCATAGTCATATCCAGCCTTCTCTTCATCGTAGGTTATTTCATCATCCTCCTCTGGATATTCTCAGACTCCGCATCCTCTGATATGATGCTGAAATCCATGGGAGAGGGTGACCAGATAAGGTCCAGGATCCTTGTTTCATTCTTATCAGTTCCAATAAGCATTGTGGGCCCCCTTCTGGGATCGCTTATGTGGCTGGCATCACCGAGGCTTCTCTACGGCATTGCGATCGTCCCTGCAGCAGTATCAATGCTAATAGTGATGCTGATGATCGACAGGACCCCACATGCCTCCGCCCCACACACTACATGAGCAATTGTATTTATGTAAGGCGTCAATTATTGTCTGCAGATATTCATGATTCCGGGAAAAATGAACTCACGTGAAGTCAAGAGAATGATGGCTCAGATGGGCATCAAGTCCACAGAAATGAGTGACGTCAAGACAGTGATCATGAAGGGCGCAACAAAAGACTACATGATCACAGACGCCCAGGTCACCATGATAGAAGCGCAGGGACAGAAAACGTTCCAGGTCATGGGTACCTTCAAGGAAGTTCCAAAGTCAGCTGAGGAGGCAAAAGCTGCTGCCGTGCCAGCATACAGCGAAGAAGATGTAAAGCTGGTCATGGAGCAGGCCTCTGTTTCAAGGGAGAAGGCCCTTGAAGCGCTAAAGAAAGCCGATGGCGAGCCAGCAAAAGCTATTCTTGACCTTCTTCCGAAATGATCGATTTTGCCCCCATCCTGAAGAATTACAAGCCCACCTGGAAACAGAACCAGGGACTTCAGGCCACGGCATCGGATGTGATGGGCAGGATCAACGCAATCCTGAAGAGGGATGGGATCAGGGCAAGGAGCCTTCTGGTGGGCTCCGTGGCCAAGGGCACCAACCTTGCAAGCGGAGATATCGATCTATTTGTCATTTTTTCAAAGGATTATTCTCCAAGGGAGATGGAGAAGCTTGGCCTGAGAATTGGCCATGAGGTGCTCCCTGAGGGCAGGGAAAAGTACGCTGAACATCCGTATGTCTCAGGCCAACTTGGTGACAGGAAGGTGGACATTGTCCCGTGCTTCGAGATCGCCCCGGGAACAAGGATCATCAGCTCCGTTGACAGGACTCCACTGCATACGGATTTTGTGCTTAAGAACCTGGATCCGGAGGGGCAGGACCAGGTAAGGCTGCTTAAACTCTTCATGAAGGCTATTGGCGTGTACGGATCAGAAATAAAGGTCTCAGGCTTCTCAGGTTATGTCTGTGAACTGCTTGTAATCAAGTACGGCTCAATGCTCAAGGCCATTGAGGCGTTCGCCACGCTGAAGGGAAAGATGAGGATTTCACTTGAGGATGGTCCGATCAGGGAGTTTGAGGCGCCAATTGTCATAATCGATCCCACTGATATCACGAGGAACGCTGCAGCAGCCATAAGCCTTGAAAACCTCTCAAGGATGAAGATTAACTCCAGGCTTTTCCTGGAAAAACCCAGTGAAAGATATTTTGACGCTGAGGCCACATATTTTCCTGAGAAGTACAGGGAACGGGGGACGGTAATGCGCATATTAACCATAGAGCGCCCGGACATCATTGACGATATACTTTTCAGCCAGGCCAGCAGGTTCAGGAATATCCTTGTTCAGATACTGGACGAGGAAGGCTTCATGCCAATCTCTTCTGAGGTCGAGCTTTCGGATAATATAGAGGTGATGGTAGAATGCAAACTCCATACACTCCCCGCAACCAGGGTTCATGTCGGCCCGCCCGTTGACGCGCCAAATGCAATGGATTTCATCAGGAAATGGTCTGGCGGGAGGTCTGTTCTTGGCCCCTATGTCTGCGGAGACAGGTTATGTACCGACATTCCCGTTGAAATGAGGGAACTGGAAGTTGTTGTGAGAGACCGCATAAAAGGCTTCACCATAGGGAAAAACATTGACAGGCTCAAGGAAAACATGAAGATCATAGATCCTTCCAAGGGCAGTGATAAATTCCTCGTTCTAGGAAAATTCTACAACCGGGTCCTTCCTGTTCTACCCCCCTGAAAATATTTCCAGGAAAGTAACATCATCTTCAGGCTTCAGTGTGTCAAACCTGGTAACAGGGGTTCCGTTCCTCACGCAGACGAAACTCTGCTCCTTCAGGCCCAGCTCCTTCAACACATCCTCAACTTTCCTTTCTTCCCGGATCTCAAGCTGTAACCCCTTTCTGCCAACCACCCTGATCATGATTATCCTCTCCCCTTTGCCCTGCAGGCCGGAAGGGTCGCTTCCAACGCCAACATGGCAATTAGGGACTTCGCATGATATTGCATATTAACAGTATAACTTAATCGAATCAGGAAAAGTCTTCCCAATACGCTCTGTTAATTATGTGTACCGGAGTAAAACAGGCATAGCCCCGGGCAGATTCGAACTGCCGTCGTCGGATCCAAAGTCCGAAATGCTTGGCCACTACACCACGGGGCTTTCAGTTCCAAGAAATTTTGATCGTCTATTTAATTTGTTGTTATGGCACTGTAATGGAAAGTGCATTCAATCAGGCATATCAAATCCAGATGTCTTGGCAAACGGCCAATCCAAGTGGGCCAAGAAGGCAAGTCACTTTAGTATGCGAATGGTTTAATAGATAAATTTTTTATATCAACCACGGAATGCGGATTCCTATCAGATCGGCCCGGTTCGCAATTTCGTTATTGGTTGCCCTGCTTCTGATAATTGTCCCCGTCTCCGTTTCAATGCCGGGGTCCCATTCTGCCTCTCAGATTTCGCAAAGGGCTTCCAGAACTAAGGCCTCTTTCTCCCTTTCTGTCAATGGCTCAACTGGGAGCAGCAAAACTTCACTCCCCGGGAGCATTGAAAACATGGGCAACATTGATGTGGGGTTCAACGTATTGAGGGTCACTGCTGTGGATTCCAGCAATGGGAACATATATGCTGTAAACCAGGGTTCCAGCATTGTATCTGTAATAAAAGGCTCCACTAACAATGTTTTTGCCAACATCTCTGTTGGGCCAAGCCCTTACAGCTGCACATTCAGCCCAAAGGAAAACGAAGTCTTTGTTTCCGATAGCCTCGGCATCTCTGTGATCAGCTGCAAATACAACAGGGTGGTGTCCACCATAAAAACGGGCGAGATCCCGTCCTCGATAATATACGACAGCTTTGACAACTGCGTATATGCATCATTTTACAGCTCCTCAAACTCCTTTGGATATGTGTTGGTCATAAACGCATCAACACACCAGAAATTGGCAAACATAACTGGAATTAACAGCACAAACAGGCTGTTTGTTGACGGGGCCAACGGATTTGTCTATGTATTGTTCACCAATTCCAATTTTATCACCATAATAAATGGCACTTCAAACACCATTGAGGAGGCCATAGCCCTCAATGGGACAGTTTCGTGGGCTTCCTATGACCCCATGACTGGAGACATGTATATTGGAAATGGCAACTCCATCACCGCGATGAATGGAACCACAAACAGGATAGTTGCCAACTATGCCCTATCAGGCTATGTGGCCGGATTTGTGGTGGACCTGAAGAATGGGTACATCTATGAAGGGCAGTTTGCGGCCATATCACTATCCGTGATCAGCCCAGAGAACGGCAGCATCGTTTCAAATGTGAACTTTGCAGGGTATGTATCAAGCATGGAATACGATCCGGCCAACAATAACATCTATGTTTGCGGCCACACGGACACTTTGTATGTTTTCAACGCCACCGACAATACATTTTCCACAATCGACCCCGGGCATTATCCCCAGTATGTGCGGTATTCGCCGCAGCATGGCCTTGTATACGTATCTGCGCCCCAGTCTAACAAGGTACTGCTTATCAACGCATCTGAAAACAGGATTGAAGGCTCTATTCCTGTAAATGGAGGCCCGGGAGGCATAGCGGTTGATTATGTCAGCAACATGGTGTACGTGAGCGACCAGGGCTCAGGAACTGTAAAGGTGATCAACGGCACGACAAACAGAGTTGCAAAGAACATCAGCGTGGGCACGACCCCAAATGGAATAGTGTTCGATCCCCGTGCTGGCCTCCTGTTCGTCATGAATTATGGTTCCGACAACATCACGGTGATCAATGGTTCCACTTCCACAGCAACGAAGACCATAAACCTCACGAACAATCCCAATTCAAATGCACCTTATGATGGTGTTTGGGA
>JAJZLU010000077.1 GCA_021850545.1 Thermoplasmata archaeon
TTCTCCCCCTTCACGTTCCAGTGCGCCTGTTTTGTCTGCGAGTACAGGTCAGATGCTGCCGCCAGGTCCCTGTTGAGATTGGATATGATTTCAGATCTTGCTTTCTCCGGTATATCTATGCTTGTGCGGAATTTTGTTCCCTTAAGCACCTTAGTTTCTGCTTCCATATTTTATCATGCCGTCATGAGTAATAAAGCTTATAGAAATCCTTTAAAATTGGCATTTTGCCTGCAGTTGGCATTGCCCACTGAAACCTGCCTTCCTACCAACTAGTTAAGAATTTTAACTCATAGCAAATCCAGGTGTGGTTAAAATGCAGAAAACTTTGTTTTACATCGTTGCGAGCGAAAAAGAGAGGGACAGGGCAGTCATGGGACTCAACATAGCAAGAAGATCACACGAATTCAAGAGATTTGCAGACGTGAAGGTGATATTGCAGGGCTCTAGCCAGAAGATTCTTTTCGATGAGGACAAGAATGTGAAGGAGACTGTTGACTACCTCATTGCCAACAAGGTAATCGACTCCGCGTGCACTTTCATTGCAAAGACCCTCTCCATTGAGGAGCAGATACAGAAGAGGGGTGTTGAACTCAAGCCCTCGGGAGAAAGGATGTCGGCCCTCGTGAATGACGGCTACATCCCACTGGTCTTCTGAGGGCTTGCCAAAGATTGGGCTTGATTATCAAAGCCCAATTACATTTTTTTATCTGAAATCAATTGTTGTCATCGATACAGAATCGTACATTATCTCATTGGATAGGACCTCTGCCCTGAACTTGTCGCCGGTTGCCCCTGCAAGGACCATAAACTGTGCGAGGCCCCCTTCCGGAGCAGCTGCCCTGTAATTTTTTTCAGGGATATTCCATACGCCTTTCCAGTCTGACTTTCCCATGAAATTCAGGACCATATTCAGGTACTCCACAGCATCTTCGGGGATTTTGCCGGAGGGATGCTGAAAAAGATCCAGTCTGTAAAATTCCGGCGGAAAGCCGCTGAAATCGAATATTTGCCTCATTTTCCCGGTGCTTATGGGAGCGATGCCTCCACGGGTTGAGAAATGGGGCGTTGTAACGAATGCCGCATCCATGCCTTTGGGAAATTTTCTCCCCTCTCCCTCAGGGCAATCCTGCTTGCATCCCTGCCCTCAAGTGATGGATCAATGAGCATAGGCCCGTTCGGAGCTTAGAGAATGCCCTGCAGTGCCTTGCCCAATTATACGGCACAATGATTTAGAGTTTCAGCTGAGTTTCCCGAGTAGCACATCTGCTGCAACACCAAGTGGTTCCCATGATGGCGAAAATGGCGGGGAATATGAGTAGTCTATTCTCGTAAGGTCCTCTATCCTCATTCTTCCATACAGTGCGGCAGCGAGCACATCCAGCCGCTTAGCAACACCTTCCTTCCCTACCAGCATTCCACCAAGCAGCCTGTGGGTGTTCTCATCGGCAATGAGCTTGATCTTGAGAGAGGCCGATCCAGGGTAATATGAGGCACGAGAAGTAGATGTTATTGCAGCCGATACTGGCCTGAACCTGTTCTGCTTGGCTTCCTCTTCTGTAAGGCCGGTTCTTCCCACTTCAAGGGAAAACACCTTCACGACCTCTGTGCCAACGATCCCGTTGTAAACGCTTCTTCTGCCGGCCGCATTTTCGCCGGCAATCCTTCCGCCCTTGTTTGATCCTGTGGCCAGGGGAAAATAAATGTCCTTTCCGGTGACAAGGTGCCTGGTTGTTGCAACATCCCCTGCGGCAAAGACCATAGGGGCACTAGTCTGCATCCTTTCGTTCACCACAATTGCACCTCCTGCGCCCGTCCTTATCCCGGCCTGAGAAGCAATCTCACTGTTTGGAATGACTCCTGTGGCAACAAAGACTGCATCTGCATGAACTTCGGTGTTGCCTGCCCTGATTGAAGCTACCCTGCCTTCATCGGACCCCACATCATGTATTGGGGAGTTCAGAAGAAGCCTGACCTTGTTTGCTTCCAGCTCTTTTGAGAGTGTGGGGTGGAAATCTCCATCAATGCCCCTGAGGAGCCTTTCAGATCTCTGGATGATGGTGACATCCTTCCCCATCTTTGATAGGGCTTCAGCCATCTCAAGCCCCACATATCCTGCACCGATTATTGACACCGCCTGGGCATTTTCCATTGCCTTTTCAAGCGGGAGAAGGTCATCTATATGCCTGAGGGTGTAAACATTGGTCTTATCCCTGAACACCTCAGGTATCTGTGGCCTTGCCCCGGTTGCAATGATAAGCCTGTCGTAACTGTCCTGGACTGTCTCATTTCCCTTCTGTACTGTTATCTTCTTCGCAGAAACGTCAATGGAAGTAACGCGCGAGTGAAGTTCCACATTGATCCTGCGTTCTTCCACAAATTTTGACACGGGATAATGTATCAGGTCATCGAATTCCCTCACTTCCCCACCTAGATAAAAGGGCATCCCGCATGCTGAATAGGAGACATGCTCTCCTGCCTCGTATACAACAACCGTGCTTTCAGGTGCGTATTTTCTGGCCCGGGAGGCGGCGCTCATTCCTGCTGCGTCTCCGCCGATAACTATAATCCTAAGTGGGGAACTCATAATTTGATATCCCATTCTCTTATTTATGGAATGGCCGTGAATGAATTGTTCAGTTATTTATGCCGGATACTGCATTGACCGCATTTCAGCCAATGTTTTGCTCAAGTGGAATTATATAATGTGGAGCCATGATTAAGGTAAATGAACCGAAGGCTCCTTTCCGCAAGTCTGGCGGGAATAATTCTAGTGATCGCTGTGGTGTTCCTCATACCTGTGATCCCTGCCACTATTCCAGCTGCAGAGGTACAATTTCCGTTTCATTATCTCAAATCAATCAGTTCCCTGTTCTCACCATACGGTACAAGCTACTGGAATGGGAGATTTTATTTCAGCCCAAAACCGCCCTTCAACTATACTCTTGTTTAGTGGCCATATGATCTGAGATTTTCACATACAATGCATGAAGACCATTGCCAAGCTTTCCGGTTCAGCCTTTGACTCTGATGTCGATAGAGCGTTCCTTCAGGTATTCCATAACGAAACTGAAGGAGGTGCCGTCCTTCCCAATCCATTCTGCGGGAAAGGTTCCCCTGCCATGTATTTTAGATTCCAGCACTGCCTTTGCCATGGCCGCGGCGGAGAAACCTGTCATGCGACCCATTGAACTTACCCGGTTTCTGCTGTCAAAGCGATCAATTATGCTGTATTCCGGCCCTTTTCCGTCCTTCGGAGTTACCCTCAGAATGCTTACATCGGGCACATCCCTTACTGTCCTCCTGAAGAGTTCGTCTGATATCTCCCTCGCGCTGGAATTGCCAATCTTTTCGCTGCTGAAATAGCCCATATCGTGGAGGAATTTCATTTTCTCCATATGGCCGGGATGCCTGAGGGTCTTTTCTACAATTGATCCTTCCCTGAAAGTGCTCAGTATGGTTGAAAGCCCGTCAGAATAGAATGATTCCAGTTTCCCGAAGCCCTCCAGTTCCATGGGTTCAATTGTTTCAAGCGGCATGGCTTCCCTGATGGAGCCATTTACTATGTACCTCGCAGGCCTTGTATATTCGTCTATGACACTCGATGCATTGAAAGTCGGGATATAGCCCATGGGCGGCATGGGTTTCTCCTGAAGGCCAGCCACAAGTATTTCCATGTCCCTTGAGCCGTGCCCATAATACAGTTTCCCTGCGATTATGTTGGAAAGGCCGGGGGCAAATCCTGCATGTGGGATGTAGAGGCAGCCATGCTCCCTGGCCATGTCATCGAATTCAAAAGGATCATAATCTGTGAATGAAATATCGACAACATTCCTGCCCATACCAAGGGCGAACTTTACAGCATCATGCCCCACTTCAGATGGCAGGGCTGCTACAACTAGGTCAGCCTTCTCCAGCCCGGGCATTTCCATATAGTTCCCTTTGAATTTCCTGATGCCTTCCAGTTTTGCCAGGGCCACTGGATCTGTGTCTGCAACCAGGACATCTTCTGTTGCTGAAAGGTCCCGGGCTATGACCCTACCCATCCTTCCCGCCCCAATAATAATTATCAAACTGACACTGCTCCTGCTAAGAAAAGTAAAAAGGGTAAGAAAAAGTTTGGCGCAATAACAGGCCCACCATTAATGCATGGTCTTTATTGCTGAAGTTACCTTTTTCCTAAGGTCTTCCGGGATCTGTTTTATGTTGTGCGCTTCTGCTGCATGCTTGGTTATTTTTGGCATGAGGGAGTCCATTGAGTCAGCATGGGTCTCAAATCCGCAATCCATTCCAATATCCTTGCACCTAAAACTGTATGAAGTCATTTTGACCACTTTAAAAGACTGATGTCCCTGTATTAAGGCTTAAGCCAAACATGTAAGGATGGACTCATGGCCTAATGTTTCGCCCTGGGCTTTGCCTTTCCAATCCACTGCTCTCCCCATTTCCTGAGGTCCGAAAGCGCTCCACCCAGGGAGCTTCCTTTTTCCGTTAGTGAATATTTTACCCTGAATGGCCTGGTGCTCTCGACTTCCCTGCTTATGATTTCCCTTTCCTCAAGGTATTTCAACGTGGAAGCCAGAGTCTTTGAATTCACGTCCGGTATGGTCTTCATGAGCTCATTGAAACCCATCGGACTGTCTGCGAGGTATCTGATCACAATAAGCTTCCATTCTCCCCCAATCTCCCTGATGGCATTCACGATTGGGCAGGTTTCCTCAATGGGACTTTCCCTGATTAATTCCTCAGAAGCTTTGCTTTCTGCCATCCTATTTATAATAAGTTGCCTCCGGTATTTAAATGTATTCTCTCTATTGAGTTTATTTAATGTATTAACTTACCAATGGTAAGTTATAAATAAAGAGAAACGATGTAGCACCATGGCAGTTAAGAACTGGACAATTGATAAGGCACATTCCGCAATGGAATTCAGTGTCAAGCACATGATGATCTCAACAGTCAGGGGCAAATTCGAGGATTTTGACGGTGAAATCATCGGCGACGCTGATGACTTCAGCACCATGAAAGCAAAGGTCACCATCAAGGCAAAGAGCATTGCAACAGGAAACCCGGACAGGGACAACCACCTCAGGTCAGATGACCTCTTTGCAAGCGAGAAATTCCAGGACATCACCTTTGTATCCAAGAAAGTAGCCGTAAAAGGCGAGGACCTAGAAGTTGTTGGTGATCTGAGCATAAGGGGAACCACGAAAGAGGTCACGCTTAAGGGCGAATACAGCGGCAAAGTCAACGACCCATGGGGAAACGAGAGATTTGGCCTGACAGCTGCAACCACAATTAACCGCCAGGATTACGGCGTCAAGTGGAACATGGTCCTTGAGGGCGGCGGCCTCATGGTCGGGGACAAGGTAAACCTCTCCATAAGCATCGAAGCCTTCGCGCCAAAGAACTGAGCATCGATGGAAATGGCCCTCAACTCTGTGGGCCGGCTCCATCTTCTTTTTTCACTGCATTTACATTCATTCCCGCAACAGCTTTTTTAACACTGGTTGCGACTGCAATAGCCAAAAGGGCGATTACGAAGAATATGGCCTCTGTCAGTGGTATGCCAAGTTTTCCAGCAAATGGGACAATGGAGTCAACCAATCCCATGGGCAGGGCATATGCCAGATAGAGTCTCTTCCTGTAGGTGATTGAAGTTACAACCAGGAATCCCCATGAATAGTGCATAAGCAGGGAAGAGAGGCGCTCCAGCACAGAATACCCAACCAACGGGAGTGCCTGAAGAGTCCCAACAAACAGCCCAGGGCTTGCCTTGTGGAGCTGGTCCGATACCAGCGTGCTGAGGGAGGATGGGCCCGAGGCAATGATGAGAAAGTCAGCGAGAAGGCTTATGAGGGAAAGCGCTCCGAGCAGTATTCCGTTTTCCCAGAAAGCCAGGGACAGCCCGTAGGCTTCGGCACTCTTCTGGGTGATGTATTTCCTGAAAGCGAGGGCAAAAAGGTAGGCCCCAAATACCTCGAACACAACCGTCTGGGCACCAAGGTAAAGGGCAGTGGGTACACTGGAATAACCAAATGATGCCACCATGCTCCCGAGGGTGAAGGCCTGGACAACTGTCTTAAGGGCTATTGCGAGGAAGTAAGATACCGCAGAAATGCCAAGGACGGCCAGGGTAAGGCCTTTCTTCCTGTACATGACCAGTAGGCCAACCACGATGGCGATTGAACCTATGGATTCAAGGAAAAACACAGGATCTATATTTTCAATAGCCGTTTGTATCCCGGAATTATAATCACCCCAATAATAAAAATTGCCGTCTGCAAAAAAAGGAAAATATTAAAGTGGGCCTTGAGGGGTGTCACTTCATAGAGAGGAGCCTTATGGCACTGTCGAGCAGGATGTCAACACCCTTGGAAAGGGCTGCCTCGTCCACGGTGTATGTCGGGCTGTGCTGTGGGCTAGTGATCCCCTTCTTTTCGTTCCCGACGCCAAGGAAGTAGAACGAGCCGGGGACCTCCCTGAGATAATAGGCAAAGTCCTCGCCTCCCATGGAGGGATTGGGATGATGCACATTCTTCTTCCCAAGGTGCTCTGATGCAACTTCATCAACAACTGCAGTTATCTCCGGGGTATTGAGTACCGTGGGGTATCCTTCACTATACTCGTACTGGTATTCAACCCCGTAAGCCTGGCAAAGATGCTTCAGCAGATTTTCAAGCTCCTTCCTTATCTTGTCCTGGACATCCCTGTGGAAAGTCCTCACTGTTCCTGTAAGCTCTGCAGTGGGAGCTATGACATTGTACCTGAAACCTGAATTGAAGGTGCCAAATGTAACAACAGAAGGCAGGAAAGGATCGATCATCCTGGACACTATTGTCTGTGCCGTTGTCACAAATTCGGCAGCCACAACCAGTGCATCCACAGTTTCGTGGGGAGCTGATCCATGCCCGCCCCTTCCCATAATTTTGACCCTGAATTCGTCTGCGTTGGCCATGGCTTCCCTGGCATATGTGGCCACGGATCCGGCTTCAAAGGATGAGATTACATGTTGCCCCAGGATGTAGTCAATCCCTTTCAGGGCGCCCGCTTTGATCAGGTTGACTGCGCCACCTGGAGGCCTTTCTTCAGCCACCTGGAATAGCAGCCTTATTTTCCCCATGAAGGAGGATTTCATTCCAATGGCTTTTTTCGCTACTCCCAGGAGCATTGCTACATGGGCATCGTGTCCGCATGCGTGCATTACGCCATGGTTCTTGGACTTGAACGGTAGTTCCGTGCCCTCCATAATGGGAAGGCCGTCCATGTCAGCCCTGAGCGCAACAGATTTGCCTCCCTCCTGCCCATGTATGTCCGCATACACTCCTCCATCCTTGACCTCATGGGCTTCAAGGCCCATTTTTTCCAGCTCACTCTTGATGGTCTTTATGGTATTAGATTCCTGAAAACTCAGTTCCGGGTTCTCATGGAAATACCTCCTCATGGAGATAACATATTCCTCCAGGCTGTCCATCGCCATAAATTGTTAACGGCATACTTGAATAAATAACCCACTCACGCCCGCTGCCAGTGAAGCAAAAAGGGGATGTTTACCTGGAACCGCGTTTCCTTATGATCTTGAACAGATCAGAGAGAGTCATGACACAGAAAATCAGGCCGATCATGAGGCAGAAGAAAAAGAATATCTCCATATCGATGAAGAGCGGATTCTGTGCAACGAACAATGGTATCAGCCCGCCCGTGAAATATATGAGAAGCAGCAGTGTTCCATCGAGAATGGTGAATACGAACAACCTGTTGATCTGTGAAAATATTGGCTTCTGTAGGCTTTCAGACGAGAATAGCGGGAGAACTGCAACAATCATGGCATACGCGGTGAGAAGAAGGCCAATGAGCGTTCCGTAGAGGCCAAGGAGGCTCCCGTTGCTGAAGAAGTTTGAGAAATTGAGGGTGAGCTGAGGATCCTCAAGATATTTTATGTAATGGTTTTCAAGGAAAAAGGTGAGAACGAAGGACAGGATCATAACCGTCTTGAGTTTGTAAAAGCTTTCCAGTTCTTCCCTAATTTTTATTGCTGCCAACTTGAACCACTATAAATTTGTCCTGTATTTAAATATGAGTTTACGAGAAATACATCTATGTCCCATTGCCAAGTATCATTTTTCTGATTCTTCCAGCCTGCTGCAGATCTCCATGGCGTGCTCCAGGTCTTGGGGGGAATCTATGTCAGCAACCTCATCCGGGTCTTCAATCTCCAATGACACCACTTCTTTCCTGTGTTTCACAAGTATCTCCCTTCCTCCGCTCTCCCCCTCCAGGCTCAGGAGCAGATCTGTGTATTTCCGCGGGAATATAACCGGCCCCCTGAGTACGCCAGCATGGCGGATGCAGGCCATCTTTTCCGGGTTCCCCTTCCATAATTCAACGAGCTTGTTAATGCTGCCTGTGCTGAAAAATGGCATGTCCCCGTTCATGAACAGGAAGCTGTCGAATTCTGGATCTGCCTTCAGGATTGCGGCTTTTATCGAGCTCGACATGCCGGCATCTGCATTTTCGTTGAAAATAATGCTTATCCTTTTGTCCTTGGGCACTATAGCTGCCTGTCCCCTTTCCCTGATGACTACTACGATTCTTCCCATACCTGTTCCCAAGGCATTCTCCACTACCCTCTGCAGGACTGTCTTGCCGCATAGGACACGGGAAAGCTTGTCCACTCCAAGCCTCCTTGAAAAACCTGATGCCAGAATTACGGCCTGAATTCCTGCCATTACATTAAAAACATAAAACAAGAATATTTGAGTTTTTCACATTCATGCATGGATAGGAAATCCCTCATTTGTGCATTCTTTCTCATTTTGCGTTGCCCTTAGGAAAAGCTAAATAGATTTCTCAATAACAAAGAGCATGGAGAACTACGATTTTGCCAGCAAGATTCATGAAATGAGTACAAAGGGGGAATCCTTTGTTGTTGCAACTGTTGTGAAGACTGAGGGGTCTTCCCTTGCTAAACCCGGGTTCAAGGTTGTAGTTTTCGATGACAAGATCATTTACGGAACCCTTGGAGGAGCATGCCCAGAGTCGGTAATACTGGACGAGGCTAGAAAAGTCCTTGATTCAGGAACTCCAAAGAATATCAGGATACACCTTGAAGATGCTGGAAAGGGTATCGAGGCAATGATCTCGAGGCAGGTTCAGGATGAGATCTTTGTTGAGACCTTCTGCGGCGGGACAATCGATGTTTTCCTTGAGCCTTTCAGGCCGTTCGAACGCCTGGTGCTCATCGGCCAGGGAGGAAGGGATGAAGTAGAAGAATACTTAGTATTGCTGGGGAAGAAGCTGGACTTCAGGGTTACGGTCATAGACCATGCCCCCATGCTCAGCGAAAAACCGGATGAACTCATTTCAAACCTTGATTTCGACATGAAATCATACAAGTTCACAAACGATGACTTTGTTGTGATCCTCACAAAGGGAGAGAGGGACATTGAGGCACTTGAGGCCGTGTCCAAGGGCAGCCCGGCTTACGTTGGGCTAATGGCCAGCAGGAAGAGGGCTGCACATGATTTTGAAGTGCTTAAGGGTAAGGGCATTTCCCAGAACTTCCTCGACTCGGTCAATACACCCATTGGGGTGGACATTGGCGCAATAACACCATTCGAGATTGCCATAAGCATTGCCTCCCAGATAACCAAAATGAGAAGGGAGAGGGTTTCCAAGGGCGTTCCCAAGACAGAGAAGGTATCGGCTTAAATTCTGTATAAATTATTCTAGGGCAAAAATAATCTTCAAATTTAAGTAGTTTTAACCGTTATTTGGAAGATGAATCCCCCAACTTTTGAATACTTTGCCCCAACAGGCATTGACGAAGTTATTGACATTCTTGCCAAATATCCTGGGGAAGCCAAGATACTTGCAGGCGGCCAGAGCATAATACCGCTGCTGAAATCCAGGATATCTTCTATCCCTTACCTCGTATCCCTATCTGAGGTAAAGGGCCTCAGTTACATAGATGAGGGCAGTGAAGGAGTAAGGATCGGAGCCATGACCATTGACAGCGATCTCGAAAACTCTGATCTGGTTAAGAAGAGATTTCCGATACTGCATGACGCAACAGAACAGCTGGCAGATCCACTTGTGAGGAACGTTGGCACAATAGGTGGAAATCTCTCCCATGCCGATCCTGCAAATGACCTCCCCGCAGTTATGATCGCCCTGGGAGCCCGCTTCACCCTAAGGGGCAAGGGCGGTTCCAGGGAAGTCGAAGCAAAGGATTTCTTCCTGGACACTTTCACTACAGCCCTTGAGCCTGAAGAAGTCCTCACTGAGATTAACATCCCGTTCTGGGGAAAGAAGTCAGGTGGAGCCTATGTGAAATTCAAGAAGAACACTTGGAACTTCTCAGTAGCAGCTGTTGCTGTGCAGCTTGAACTTGACGGGAACAGGTGCAGGAAGGCACATATTGCCACAACATCGGTCTCCCCCAAGTCGGGCAGAATGGAAAAGGCAGAGAAGGCCCTAATCGGAGCGGAATTGAATGATCATGCGATCAGCAAGGCTGCCGCAGAGGTTGCAACCTCATCAGAGCCGGTATCTGACTCATACGGGCCAGAGGAATACAAGAGGGAAATCTTAAGGAGAATTACACGCGAGGCCATAAATAAGGCCTTGTCAAGGGCAGGAGGCAATTAAGATGGTTAGCAAGAAGAATATTTCAATCACAGTAAATGGGGAAGCGAAAGAAGCTGAAGTGGAACCAAGGATGCTCCTTGCACACTTCCTGAGGGATGTCGTCGGGCTCACAGGCACACACATTGGATGCGACACAACAAACTGCGGCGCATGCACAGTTATAATGGACGGCAAGGCAGTGAAGTCATGCACAATCCTTGCAGTGCAGGCAAATGGAAGGAAGATTCTCACAATCGAGGGACTTTCAAAGGGCAGGGAGAAGCTCCACCCGGTACAGCAGTCATTCGTGGACAAGCATGGCCTGCAGTGCGGATACTGCACATCGGGAATGATTCTTACATCCTACTGGCTGCTCAAGAACAGGAAGAACGTTACAGAAGAGGAGATAAGGGCTGCCATTTCAGGGAACCTGTGCAGGTGCACGGGATATGACAACATAGTGGAATCAATAAAGGATGCCAGCAAGAAGATGGAAGAGGAAGGCGACCCAATCGAGGAGCATCCCGAAATCAAGGTCAGGGCATAGGTGCAGGAAATGGAACTTAGTGAAAAACTGGTAAGAGGGGAAGGAAGGTTCGTAGACGACATCCAGATGCCCGGCATGCTTTACCTTGGCTTCGCAAGGAGCCAGTATGCGAGGGCAAAAATCCTTAAGATTTCTGGGGCACACCTGACCCACAAGGAAGTGAATTTCGAGGTTGTTGAAGTAGGCGAAGGAGCCACTGAGGGCGGGCCCACAGCACTTAGCCATCCAGTGCTTGCCAACGGCTATGTGGGATATGTCGGGCAGCCAGTGGCCGCCGTATATTCGGATGACCGCTACACTGCAGAGGATCTCATAGATTCGGTTGAAATCGAATACGAACCTTTGAAAGCCATAGTGGATCCTGAAGAATCCCTCAAGAGGGAGGCCATGTATCCGGGGGTCAGGTCCAATGCAATTGTGGACAGGTACTTCGGGAAAGAATTCACCCCTGACCCTTCAGATATAGTTATTGAAAGGAGGCTTGTCAACAGGAGGATTGCGACCAACCCAATTGAGCCAAGGGGGATAGTGGCAGCATATGACGGGAACAAGCTCACAGTATGGGTAAGCACGCAGAGCGCACACTCCATAAAGGAAGGGCTCAGCGAAGCCCTGAAGATGGAGCCTGACAGGATCAGGGTTGTCCAGGTTGATACGGGAGGAGCATTTGGGCTCAAGGGCGGCCTGTTCCCGGAATATGTAGTTGCCTGCTATCTTGCAATGAAGGAGAGGCGCCCTGTTAAGTGGATTGAAACCAGGAGGGAACACCTCCTGGCTAGCAGGCCCGGAAGAGGAGTCGTAGCAAACCTGAAACTATACGCGAAGAGAGATGGCACCATAACAGGGCTGAAGGGGGATGTCATTGTTGACAATGGCGCTTTCACAGGCGGTTCCGGTGAATTCTCCCCCATGTTCATTGCACGCCAGCTGGCTGGGGCATACTATCTTCCAAACGCCCATGTGAGGGCACTGTCTGTCCTTACAAACAAAGCACCCCAGGGACCGTACAGGGGGGCTGGAAGGCCGGAGGCCATGTATTTCATCGAGAGGCTGGTAGACGGCCTTGCAGACGAGCTGAAAATGGATCCGGTGGAACTGAGGCTCATTAATGCCGCAAAGGAAACCTATACCTCGCCCCTTGGAATGCAGGTTGAGAAGTCGAGGGCTTTCCTTGAGAGTGCAATAAAGGAGCTTGACTACGAGAAATACAAGGAAAAGGAAAATGTCGGGTTTGCATTCCTGATCCTGTACCATGCCACAGCAGGAGGCGAATCCGCAAGGATCAAAGTCGAAGATGGAAGGCTCAAAGTTTGGACTGGCGGAAATGCACATGGCCAGAGGCATGACATCTTCATCAAGACGCTCCTGAAGGAAGAACTTGGCGTATCCGAAGACCTGGTTGATGCCTTGAAAGGAGACACCGACCAGCTTCAGGACGGAGTTGGCGCATGGGGTAGCAGGTCATCCATGGTTCTTTCCTCTGCTGTCATCGTTGCAGCAAGGAAGATAAAGGAACAGATAGAGAAGAAGCATGGAAAGTACACACTTAAGGCGCTACTGGATGGAAACTGGGATGAATACGAGTTCTTCAAGTACGACAAGACTGAGAGCAGCCTTGGCGCAAACCTTGTGACTGCAGATGTAGACGGCTACGGCAGGGTAAGGGTCAAGGAATGCCTTTCCTACTATGACGCAGGCCGCGTGCTGGATCCGGACAATGCCAGGGGCCAGAATGCGGGAGGCGCTGTACAGGGAATTGGCCAGACCCTTTCTGAGGAACTCGCTTTCGATGAGGACGGGCTTCCCCTGATAACATCCATTTCCGATGCAGGAGTGCTCTCTGCTGACCTTGTGCCGAAGTTTGGGATAAAATTCCACAAGTCCGAATCACCCCTGCCATCCAAGGCAAAGGGAATAGGAGAAGCACCCACAATCGGAGTTCCCATCGCCCTTTCAAGGGCCATTGAGAAAGCCACAGGAAAACTCATTGTTGAGACCCCGATCAAGCCGGAATACCTTCTCCCTGCGGGGAAGGATTAATTTCCCAACCCATTTTTTTGATATTCTTTTTTTTGGTAAAAATGTAATAGGTTCCTTTAGCAATTTTAATTAATCCTGTTGAGTTAAATAATTCATGGGCAATGGAAGAACAGCCGCCATATTTGGCGCAACAGGCCAGATTGGCCAGGCTGTGATTCAGAAACTTACTGGAGAGGGGTGGAATATAAGGGTCTTTGCAAGGGATACTGCAAAGAGCAGCCAGCTTTTTCCAGGTGTAAAGGAACAGTACCAGTGGGATTACAGGAAAGACGATTGGCAGGAACACCTTGACGGCACCGACGTGGTGTTCAATTTCAGCGGTGCCCCCATTTTCCAGAAATGGAAGGGGGATTACAAAAGGGAGATCGTTGAATCAAGGGTTCTGGCAACGGCAAGGATTGCTGATGCAATATGCAAGGCAGAGAACAGGCCAAAGGTTTTCATAAATGGATCAGCAGCAGGGATTTATGGGTACAACACCTGGAATGATGATACTGTAACGGAGGACTACCCCACGGGAAAGGATTTCTGGGGGAAATTTGTCAGCGACTGGGAAAAATCTGCACTGAATGCCGAAGAGTGCGGAACGAGGGTCATAAACATACGCACCACAGTGGTTCTAGACAAGGAGACTGGAGCCCTTCCCCAGCTTATGAATGCATTCAACAAAGGCATAGGGGGCCCAATCAGGCCGGGGAGCCAGTGGTTCCCCTGGATACATGTAGAGGACGAGGTCGGAATTATGCTCTATGCAATGAATATAGAGACAGTATCAGGCCCTATTAATGCCTCGGCCCCGGATGTTCCAAGAATGAGGGAATTTGCGGAATCCCTTGGAAAAGCAATGGGAAAGCCCTCCAGGATCCCCATTCCGGTAACAATACTGCGGCTGTTGATGGGTGAAGTCTCGAAGATTCTCGCAAATGGGAGGAAGGTTGTGCCGAAGAAGGCAGAGGAGATCGGTTATCAGTTCAAGTACCCAGAACTGGATAAGGCTCTGGAAAGCCTGCTTAAGTAAGCATTCTTCCAAATCACAATATTTTCATGTTTCGCAGCAGGGCATAGGACATCGCAATATCCTCAAGGCCCACACCCATTGACTTGAATATGGTCTTCTGCTCTTTCACTGGAGATGTGAATTTGAACAGGTCCCTGAGCTCAATGCATTTACTCCGGTCATTCATTTCCATTATTTCAGTCGATTCCTCCAATGCCTGCGCCATGTCTTCGACCACCACCAGGCCACTCTGGTCAAGTACATCACTAGCAGCCTCACGCCTTGATGGCACATTTGCACCGATAAGGTTTGCGTGATATGTTTCGCCAAGATCTCTCCCTGAGAATATGGGTTCCACTGAGCTGGTTGCGGAGCTTATGATTGTGCAGCCCTTCAGTGCGGAGGAAGCTGTATCATGAACTTTGATGTCTATACCGAATTTGGAGGACATCTCCACGGCAAATTTCATGGCGTTGGCAGGCGTCCTTGAATACACATTGGCAGAATCCAATGGAAATGCTGCAAGCATGCCTTCAAGCTGCCCCCGTGCCTGCAGGCCGGATCCTATGATGCATAGGGAATGGCTGCCTCCATGGACAAGCCTCTTTGTAACCATTGCAGGCAGCGCACCTGTCTTGATCTGCCCCATCCTGCTGGATTCAATGAGTGCTATGGGCTCGCCGCTTTTGGAATTGAAAATCAGGACGTGCCTGTGCTTTTTCTGGCTTCCCACATAGGTTTTAAGCCCAGCCAGGTTGTATTTGTGCAGATAGCCTGGCATTGTAACCAGAGCACCCTTTGACAGTTTCAGCCTCCCTCTGCTGCTGTAAGAAGACATTCCGTCAGCATAATCCTGGAAAGCCTCCTCCAGGGCAGATATGGCATCTTTCATTGGCAGGTGCATGTCCACGTCCCTCTCCGTGATGAAAAGCATGGATAGGAGAAATTGAAGGTGGTTATGATTCTATGGCATTAATATCGGAAGGGGACTGAATATCTATTCCCCCAATTGTTCTTGCTACTTCAGGAGTCCCATGTTCTTCATGAGGGCATATCCTGCTGCAACATCCTCAAGGCCGATTCCCATCGACTTGAACACTGTTTTCCTCTTTCCATTGAGTTCGCCCTTTTCCATCTTCATGAAGTCACCAAGCTCCACACATTTCTTCCCGGGGTGGTTCTTCGTGAGACTGATGATCTCTCCTGATTCCATCATGGCCTGCTCCATGTCCTCCACAACAATGAGATCGCTGTCCACGAGTACATCCTCTGCCGCCTCGCGCCTGTTTGGTATATTTCCTCCGCAAAGGTTCACATGATATTCCTCCCCAAGATCCTTTCTTGAAAAGATTGAATTGTTAGAGTCCGTAATTGTATTGATGATGGTAGCGTCCCTGAGCGCAGCAGAGACACTTTCATGGGCTTTCACTTCCAGGCCGATCTTCTTCTGCATCCTTTCGGCGAATTTCTTTGCATTGCTGAATGTCCTGGAATAAACGGAAACACTGTCCAGGCTGAACACTGATGCCATTGCTTCTAGCTGAGTTTCTGCCTGGTATCCTGACCCTATGACGCAGAATCCCTGGTTCTTTCCCTTGACCATCCTTCTGGTGACCATTGCGGGGAGGGCGCCAGTCCTGATCTGCCCAAGCTTGTTTGCCTCAATTACTGCGAGCAGCTCTGATTTCCTGGTGTCGAATATGATCACTACGAACCTTGCTCCGTTCCTGTTGGCAATGTAAGTCTTTAGCCCGGCAAGGTTCCTGTGCTGGAATACACCAGGCATTGTGTTGAAAACGGTCTCGTCAAATATGATCCTCTCCCTTGGCCTGTAGAATGAAGTGCCTGAAGAATATGATAGAAAAGCCTCCTCAAGAATTTCAACTGTTTCCTTCACTCCGAGATTTCTTTCCACATCTTCCTCTGTTATGTAATGCATACCTGCACATGCAGTGGTGATAAAAATCAGTTTTCTTTCCTTCTGTCCCAGAAATGATAATCTATTATAGCCATCAAAAAATATGCCCCCATGGGTCCCTCCATAGAGGCAGATAAGCTCAAGGCATACATTGGCCAGAACAATTCGTACTGGCTTGAACAGGATGGGGACAGGATAGAAGTCCACTTTTCACCCGAATTCCCGGAGGCAATGTCACACCTCCCTGACGGCAGATCTGTGGAACACATCATGTACGGCGAAGAAAAGGGCGGGAGAATATACTTCCATCTCTTCAAGACCATCAGCTCGTTCGGGGAAACGAGTTCAGAACTTCAGGATGAAGACGATCCCATTATGGAATGGTTGAAGTACATCTGAATTAGAGGAAAGGCGCTATCAGCAGGGGAAGCAGTGCTGTTGCGTCTCCATATACATTCACGAAGTCCGCGTCCTCCCTCATCTTTTTCCATGAGATTGCTTCTTCAAGCTTTGCACCGGACAGTGAACCGTCATATTCCTGCGCAGTCGTAACATATACAGCATATTCCAGCCCACCCCTGAACTGGTTCCACCATATTGTGTGGTGTTTGGATATTCCGCCCCCGATCATGAGGGCACCGGTCTTCTTTGCATCAAATATGATGTCTGAAAGTTCGTGCTCATCCTGCAGGAGATTGATCTTGAAATCCCTGTTCCTTTCATAGAAGGACCAGAGCTGCGATCCGAATGACCCGTCTGTCATGCCTGGTACGTAAATTGGTATATTGTTCTTTGCAGCGTTATAGAGTATGGATGACTCATTGCCCAGCCGTGAGCCAAATTCCTTGAGGAGTTCTGCACCACCCCATTCCTTTTTCTTCTTGTAGAGTTCATCCAGGATTGGCTGAACCTTTGCCTCAATGATCTCCCCATAGCTCTCATCCGGGACAAACACGTTCCCGAGCCTGTTTATGGACATGTGCTTTAGTTCCCTGTCGCTGTAATCGAAGGTGCCGCAGTAGTAATCCATGAACGTCCTTGCGATATCATGGTCCAGTGTTCCGTTGGTGGTGATGATTACATCAACGAGCTTCTTCTTCACCATTTCATTGATCAGGCCCCTTGTTCCTGTTGAAATAATGTCAGCGGGGAACGAGAGGAAAGTGGTATTCTCCTCGCTGAACATCTTGCCAAGGATAGAATACGCTGTGCCTAGCTTTGCGGATGTGAATCCGCCCGATTCAGAAAATTGCATTATGAGTTCATCGAGGGTGGTGGAACCGTTTATTTTCAGGTCTTTTACTGGTCTTGAAAGGAGGTCTTCCCGGGTCATTATATACCTTTATTGCACTCCTTCTAAAATCCTTAGCCCAGATGCAATCAGTTTAATCAATGGAATGCCTTCATGCAAACATGTCAAAGGTAGCACCAAATTCAGTTCTTGTCATAATAGATGTCCAGAAGGGCTTTTCAGACTCCAGGTGGGGAAAGAGGAACAACCCAGATGCTGAGAAGAAGATGAAGAAAGTTCTGGAAGAGTTCCGTAAGCACGGCCTCACTGTAATACATGTAAGGCACGACTCGAAGAATCCAAACTCATTGCTCCATCATGGCAAGGAATCGTTCCAGTTCAAGGATGAAGTCACTCCGCTTGAAGGTGAAATGATAATCACGAAGCACGTTAACAGCGCATTTATCGGAACCAGCCTAGAGCAGGTTCTCAGAGATATGGGAAGCCCGCCCGTATATTACATGGGCCTGGTTACGGACCATTGCGTCAGCACCACTGCGAGGATGTCAGGAAATCTTGGATTTGAGTCCTTTGTCATCGCAGACGCCTGTGCCGCCCATGAAAAAATAGGGGTAAATGGGGAGAAATTGCCGGCCCAGCTTATCCATGATGTTAACCTCGCATCAATAAACGGGGAATTCGCCAAAGTCCTGAAATCTGGGGAACTTGAATTCTAGGCCCTTACTTTTCCCTTCTCTTGTGGCCAGGTATATCTTTTGGCTCCCAGCTGCCGTCAGCCTTCCTCCGGTACCCTGTGTCGTAATGGGACATTGCGTCAAGGGCGTCGATGATGCTTACCGATGGGACAGTGTAGTGCCAGCCCTGCCCGAATAGATCGAGTTCCTCATGGTCCGGGTAGAGCACTGCATCCTTGGAGGTTCTTTCATCCTCCGGCCAGATTTCTATGTCCAGGACCCTCATGGTTTCTCCCCTGTCAGCAAGGAACTGCGTTGATATGTCGGGGCCTGTTGGTTTTGCAATAAGATCACCTTCCTTTATGGGGACATTGTGGCTCCCAATCCTTATGGTGCCTTTCCCTTTGAGGACAAGGTAAAGCTCTTCCCTCGCGGTATGGCTGTGGAATCTTGCATAAGTCCCGTTCGCTTCTATGGTGTAGGCTCTCACATACGATTTGCCGGCTCCAAGGACTGGGGAGAAATGTGTGTCAGCATCTTCCCCCTCGCCATGGGCTGTAAGCCTGGAGAGTGCAGAATGTGCCTGCGGCTTATCCTTCACGTTTACTACTGGAGGGGCCCAGAGGTTATCTCCCGTTGAATCAATATCAACATTCTTTCCTTTAGCCTCTATGAGAAATACCTTGTTTGTCCAGAGTGAGCTCGTCCTGATGAGGAACTCCTTTCCTTCAGGTGTCAGAGGTGGTGCAAGTACGTATGCGGGAGGGGCTTCTTCCTCCCTCATGAATCCCTGCTTCCTTGAGAGCTCCCACCAGAGCCAGTGCCTGATTGGCTCAATTTTTCCCTTCCCAATTGCAGGTATGTCTCCCATGTGGTCTGGCAGGAATAACTTCCATGCAACGTCTGCCCTTATGGCCTTTTCCGGCCTCATGTCCTTCGGAGGATCTTCAATTATTACAACAGCCATGCTTACCGATTGACTAAACCGAGCCGAGTTAAAACCGTTGCGGGTCTATGCAAAATTGAGTAAATGGAAGCCTATGCGCATCATGCTGCAAACAAATTAATTTACTTTCAGTATGTTCCCCAAATGTTCCTCCTTGACGCAATCGTACTTGCAGTCCACATATTCTTCGCCATTCTGTTCATAGGCGGATCATTCTTCATCTGGCTTGTAGTCTGGCCTGCCTCATATGAGATCACGGATGACGAAAAGGAGAGGACAAGGATCGTGGGAAGGATTGCAAAGCGGTTTGCCCTCTTCACACACATATCGCTTGGAATTCTCATTATTACTGGGATATACAATGCCACATGGTACCTTGGCAGCGTTTCAGCACTCTTTGACACCACTGGAGGCAAACTGCTACTGGCAAAGATCATAGTTGTTGGTGTGGACATACTGATCATATACACCAACAACCTCTATCACGGAAAGAAGATTACAAGGCTTGCCAGGGAAGGGAAACTTGAGGAAGTCAGGAAGATTAGGAGAGTCACACACCTGTTCTCGTTCATATCGCTTGCATTGCTGATTGTAATTGTGGCCCTAGCAACATCACTGCAGTTTTTCTAGATATTTTTCCATGTTTGCACCCATAAGGAGTTGCATCTGGCTATTCAGCAGCAATCAGATTTCGAATGAAATGAGGGCCGGAAATCCATTATCTCCGGGATGGCAGCTGCTTGGATATCCCAAACTGCAGCAAATACGCGTGATAGTTGCCTGTTTGGTCCAGTGCTATTGCCGTTTTTTCTGAGGTTAACATTGTAGCGCCATCCTTTAATATGCATGAATGAATAAATCAGCAGAGGAAGGTTGGGATTCGGGATGAAAATCGAAACCGGTTCTGAACATAGAGGCCACAATTTCCTTATCCGGGCTGGTTTTCTGTCCTTTTCCATTTCTTTCCTGGTCTGGGGACTTATCTTCATTTTCTGGGCGGAAATTTTTCCTTCAGGAATACAGTATCAGGTTACCCCACCCTTCGGTTCTGATGTTTATTTTGTAAATGCGGGTTTTCTCATTGGAATACTTCTGTCCATTGCCTTGACCGCTACAGGCATTGCATCCATTTCGCTTTGGGCAAGGGGGAGAAAATTCAGGGGCAGGTTTGCCCTCATGCTGAGTTTTCTCTTTTTCATCGCTTTCCAGGTTGTACAAGCGTGGCAGGTTTACAGTGCCGGGATTCCATTGGCTTCCTACTTTATCCTCACAATGAACTCCAGCATTGTTTCAATTGGCGTATTAATTGACTCGATTGGCATTGTTGCCTATTTGATCCTCTTCTCTCTCCCGGCAATGGTGCTTGGCAACCGATATTCGAGGGCCCTTGGCTCAGCCGCTGTTGCCCTTTCAATCTGGCTTTACTGGAGCACTTTCCAATCCATATTTTTCCTGTTTTCTCACGGAAATACCGGCTACCACTACTTTGGATACCTGCCTTTTTCGCCATATTATGGAGGACTGGGGGGGCTGCTTGTGAACTACAAGATTCCGCCATACGACGTTTACACAGACCGCTACCTTTACCTCATACTCTCGGGATTGCTGTTTTTTGCATCATATTTCATGGCCTTTGCTGTCAAGAGCAGTTATTCAACGGACCCAACCGTCGACTGAGACTGGGTTCATAAACTAAGTTAATTGGAAATAATGTAAAAAAGGTGGATTGACGCACCCAGAACAAGGGTTTACCTTGCTGAGGCGGCTATTCTTTCCATTTCTTCTTTCTTGCTGACTGCGTAAGATGAAGCGTCGTTCCTTCCGGCGTTCATAATTTCGTCAGCAAGGCAGTTTGCGATTGGCTTTTTGCTCTTGAATGAAGCGTTAGTGGCACCAACTGCAATATTTCTCAACGCCACATCAACTCTCCTTGAGGGTGAGACATCCACGGCCTTCGGCACTGCAATTCCACCGTATTTCAGCCTTGTTACCTCTTCCCTTGGTGCAGCGTTCTCAATTGCATTGACAAGAATCTGCACAGGATTCTGCTTTGTCTTCTCTGCAACTAGGTCGAATGCCTCCCTGAGAACTCTGTAAGCGCTGTATTTCTTGCCTGTCCACTTCTCGGACCTCATTAGCTTGTTGAGAAGCCTCTCAACTGTGTTCACATTCCTTTTTCCTGCGGAGTAGCTGGAGTACCTCCCGCCACTGTGGAGGTTCACGTTCGCGCTGAGGTTGATGTATTTTGAAAGCCCCTCGTCATGGACCTGCACATCATTAATTGAAAATTCGCCGAGTAATTTTAGTTCAGGCATTATCTCACCGTTTTCTCCTTTCTTCCCTTGACAAGCTCAAGGAGTGAGATTCCATTAACCTTGGAAACTTTGAACCTGACTCCGGGGATATCTCCCTTGCTTCTTCCCTGCCTTCCCCTTATTCCTTCAACTGTTACTTCGTCGTGCTCATCAATATAGTTGATGGCTCCATCTCCTGGTGCGAATGCAGTAATCTGCCTTCCATTCTTGATCAGCTGGAGCTTGACGCACTTCCTGATTGCTGAGTTGGGCTGCTTTGCCTCAATGCCGATCTTTTCTATGACTATTCCCTTGGCAGATGGTGCACCCTCCAGAGGATCACTCTTCTTCTTGAGGTTCAGGACTCTCTTCTTGTACTTGGAGTCAGACCACCTGAATTTTTTTCTTGTTGCTTTTAGCTTGTTTCCAGCGTTAATACCGTTCGCCAATATACCACCTATGACTTGTTTGAATTTAATTGAGCAGGCATGGGATATGCTAAACGATATATAACGCCTTTGATTGCTTTGATTTTCAAGGCTTTCCCATATCTGAGACGCCTTTGAATAATTTGCAGGATTGCCATTCCCATTGCCGGTGGAATTGGGAAACACCCTGATACAGCCTCAATTTCCTTTCCTGAACCTGATGTATGGAACCTTTATCTTGATACTTCCGTGCTTCTTCCCAAGGTATAGGAGCAATGTTATGAAAGAGAAATATAACCCGAGCATGAACGGGATTGCCGGCTGGAGGCCATAGGGATATACCGTATACATCTTGCCGGCAATGAGTTCACTTTCCTTGAAGTAGAAGTTATAGTAGATGAGAAACGGCAATGAGATTGCAGAGACAGCCAGACCGCCAATGATTGACCTTATAATGCAGGCTTCGTTGTATTTCAGGAAGTAGTCATATAGTGAAAACAGGAGCCATCCCACCCCTATGACCAGGATTATTGGGCCGGGCACAGATTTGGCAGATGACCTTATTGTGTCCCCGACCGCATTGGATATCGATATTCCGATAGACGCGTAAGTAAGGTATGCACCAACTGCGGTAAACACCAATGCAGCAGCTATGACCAGAAACGATCCGTTCTTACTTATGTCCCGGTACAGATGGACAGACACTGAAGAACCAACGGCTCAAATTATAAAGAGTTTGCAGGTTGAGGTAATTCCACTGCTTGAACTGTTAAAACTGCGTGTAGGGCCCCAGTTCCCATTGCATAAGGACCTCAGATGTGGCCTTTCCGGCGATCCTTTTGAAGCAAAAGTGGAGATATCTAGTTAGGCAATTTGACAGGAGGGCCCTTTAGTTGATTTTAGAGACAATCCTTACAACTTCTGAATCCTCTATAATATGATCCTTCCCAATGGCCCTCTTGGTCCTGCAGTCTATGGCCTTGATAAAACCCTCTCCAATATCACTGTGCACCTTGAATGCAAGCTCATGGGCAGTGGTTCCATATGGCATAAGGAATGCATCCGGTAGGATGTTGCCTTTCTTGTCTCCCCACGTGCTTTCATCGGCTACAGGGTAAGCAACTACATACTTGAGTACATCCCTGACAATATGGGAGAGGATCTGATCCATTCTTGTAACGTAAGGGGCAGAGAGGAAACCCCGGATCATTTCCAGTGCATTTCTCTGTGCCTGGTTTGCCTTCCCTGAGATTGTGAAGCCAGTTTTAAGTGAGTCAATAAAGCCTGCACCCATGGCCTTTTCCAGTGTCAGTTCATATTCTCCGGAAATAAAGTAGACAGAACTGTCAAACTTCCTTATCTCCTCAATGTACTCAGGAGGGGCGGCATCGCACTTGTTTGCGACCCTTATTATAGGCTTTATGTGCCTGAACACCAGTGATGCAAACGTTACTGCATGTGAACTCTCCCAGTGGGAAAGCTTAGGCGGGAAGTTGCCCTTTGTAAGAATGAGCGCTATCTGCTTTTCCCTGATTCCAAAGGTACCTATCTTGGCCTCGAGTATCCTCTCCACCCTGTCGCCTGATGCATCCGCTTTCCTGGAGAATTTGTCCCAGTCCCTGTAAATCCTGTCCGCCATCCAGGCTATCATCTCCCCTTCTATGGTTTCAATATCCTCCACAGGGTTCCTGCCCTCCTGCAGCGGCGTTCCGTCGGGAGCAGTTTTTCCAGATGCGTCGAAGACATGGATGATTGCTTCGGAATCCCTGATGTTGTCGAGGAACTCATTCCCCATCCCTTTGCCCTCACTGGCGCCCGGGATCAGGCCGGGAACATCTATGATTTCAACCGGTATGTAACGGGTACCATCGGCACAGCTTCCCTCCCTGGGGGTGCATTTGGCCCGGATCTCGCTTTCAGGGCACTTTGCGGTAAGCCAACCAATTCCTACATTTGGTTTCAGTGTGGTGAATGGATAGTTCGCAATGTCAACCGGGGCCTTAGTAAGTGCTGAAAAGAGTGTAGATTTCCCCACGTTGGGTTTTCCTATTAGCCCGATCTTTACGGTAGACATATGCCCTTGAATATCCCTTTGCAATATTTTAAAGGTTTATGGGGGGTAAGAAGTTGCCTTGCACCTCACGCTTCCTTTTTACAAATGGATCTTTTCCAATGGCAGAAACCTTTGCAAAACATGATTGAATAACAATCATTTAAGAGTCCCAATAATTTGGCCCCATAAGAATATTGTAAGTTCTATCAAATATATTCTTTATTTAAAGTTTATATACTAAATGTTTGTACAACCAACAATGTCAGATGTTAACCAACAACAGGCACAGCCACTGAAAAGAGAACTCTCTTTTCTTGACCTGATTATAATCGGGGTGGTTGGAGCCGTTGGAACTGGAATATTATTCAGCGCAGCAGCTATGACTGGTATTGCCGGTCCTGGAAGCTGGCTGGGTTGGCTCCTCGGAGGAATATTTTATCTCTTCATTGGGCTGACCTTCGCGGAACTTGTCACAACGTATCCGGAAGCTGGAGGGCCCTCACGGTATGCACTTTATACCCATGGCTGGTTCACCAACACCATAAACTCGCTGGCAGACCTCATCTGGTATATCTTCATACCACCAATAGAGGCCTTTGCAGTGGTTGATGGACTCAGTATCTTCAATTCAGGGCTTGTCACTTCATCAGGAGCCCCGACACTCCTTGGTGGCGCCATAGCCGCAGTCCTGATGCTGTTCATGGTTCCGTTCAACTACTTTGGAATAAGGGCATTTGGAAGGTCCACGGTAATTTTCGGGATCGTTAAGCTGTTCTTCTTCATTGCAGTGGGCATTGGCCTTGCTGCCCTTGTGTACAAAGGCGCGAACCTCACCGCATATGGCGGCTTCCTGCCCTTCGGGTTCTCAGGGGTGTTCCTTGCAATACCATTTGCAATGTTTGCCTTCGGTGGGATAAGGGTTCTCCCGGACTATGCGGAGGAATCCAAGAAGTTCCGGAAACTGCCGCTAGCCATCATCATTGTGGTTATTGGCCAGCTTTTAATCTATCTTTTCCTTGACTGGGTCTTTGTCACTGGCATAGACTGGAACAGGCTGGGGATACCAGTGGGAAGCTGGTCAGGAGTAGGGGCAATATCAGGCAACCCATTCATCACCATTGCACACAGCTACAATTCCACCCTGATTCTGGTCTTCACAATAATCATCGGTATCATCGGCCCGTTCATTGTGGGCTACATATACCTGGGAGGCGGTTCAAGGATTCTCTTTGCACAGGGCAGGACAAGGATCATGCCCAATATCATGAAATATGTCCACAAGAAGTACTCTGTTCCATACTGGGCCCTTCTCATACTTGCCCTCATAGGAGGGATCCTGGCATTCGTTTCCGCTCCGATCCCGAGCATATATGGGTTGATTGAGGATGCAGTGGTTGCAGGATACCTGGGCTTTGCAGTGAACCCGGTTGCCCTTGTGGTATCAAGAAGGCAGGGAGCCACGAGATTCAGGATCCCGGGCGGAATAATCATCGCACCCATTGCATTCATCTCTGCGTCCCTCATCATATTCTGGAGCGGTTGGACAACAGTAAACTATGCAGTTGCCATCCTGACTGTTGGAGTTGTCATATTCGGGCTTATACTTCCCCTGGTGAGGAACACCTACAGAAGAGATTTCAAGCACGTAGCAAACTCACTGTGGTACATTCTCTACATTGTCTTCATGCTCGGCATGACGTACATTGGAAGCGATGGTGCCCTGAACATCCTCGGCTTCTATGAGGCAACAGCAGTGGTCGTCATAGTGTCAGTTGCAGTATTCTTCCCCTTTGGTGTCCTGTCAGGGCTCAAGCAGAAGATGGACAACCCCGACTATGCAACCATCTCAGAAGTGGAAGAGGGAGAGCCCATAGTCCTTACTTAAATTTCTTTAAAATATTTTTTCCACTTTTTTATTATTATCAGAGTTTCAGTATTTTGGCCTCCGATTGAAGTCTCAGTATATTGTTCCTATATCCTCATATCTGGACTTTATCATTTTCCCGCTGCTGAATCGCCCCATTGAAAAATGTGCCCAGTCAAACAATGACTTTTCCGGAGCCTGGCCCGTTGCCATGTCTGAAACTATCTTTCCATATGCAGGAGACAGCTTGAAGCCGTGCCCGCTGAGGCCCGCAATGGCGTAGATGTTATCAAGTCCAATAGGGGATAGGGAATCTATGATTGCCTGCCCGTCCGGAGTCATATCATACAAGCCTGTAAGGGTGGACACAAGGGTAGCCTTCTCCATGGATGGAAGCGTCTCAGTGAGTATTTCCAGATGTTTCTCCACATAGTCGTCTTCTGCGGCCTCCGGAATCGGCTCGTCCGGGTCAACAGCCTTTTCATCCAGTTTTGGATCGAGGCTCCCCACCGCAGTAAGGGATGTGCCTTCCATCTTGTAGTAAGACAGGTGCCTGGGGTCCCAGAGGGTCGGGCGGATTCCCCTGTACTCCTCCGGCCTCCTGAGATAAATGATGCCGTGCAGCGAAGCATGGATGGGCAGCAGATGGCTCTTTGAAATGCCCGATGCAGAGAGGAGGCTGTTTGTCCATACATTTGCTGCCAGAATTATCTTTGAGGCACGCATTTTGCCCCCGCCAGCCAGTTCGGCTTCAGCGCCTTCTTTCCGGGATTCCACGGAGGCAACCGATTTCTTTGGAATGAACTGTGCCCCCAGTTCCCTCGCCTTGTCCGCAAATGAATTGGATGTTGCCACAGGATCGGCATACCCGCTCTCAGGCTCGTAACATATGTACTCGTAACCATCCAGGTTCACGTCGTGGAAATATTCCCTGACCTTTTTCACATCAATTTCAGGTTCGTCCACACCAATTGACCTCAGCATCCCAACATTTTCCCTGGCCACATCCTTATAGTTCCTGCCAAAAGGAAAGATCATCCCCGTCCTGGTGAATCCTGAGTATCCGATCTTCTGGAAATCTCTGAAAATGTTCTGGGAGTAAAGGGCCATCCTTGCAATGAGCTCATTGCTGTAGTGTGTCCTCACAAGTGCACTTGATTTGCCGGTGTTTCCGGCCGCAATGCCTCCCCTGTCCACTACGGCAACCTTCTTGCCCATTAAAGCGAGGTGGTAAGCTATGCTTGTGCCAGTGGAACCGGCCCCAATTATGAGAAAATCGTAGTCCCCGGAAGACACGTTCATGGCAAACAAAGCTACGGTGATGGTAATAAATTCTGTGATGCGGTGAAATATGTACTTTCCAGATGCAAGAAAAAGATTGTAATAATTGCAAAGCAATACTTCACCTGAGTTAAAATGGCAAAGGCTTCTTCTACCGTAATGACGCAGGGCAAAATCCTCCGGCTCAACCAGTATGTTTCAAAGGCAATGCAGAAGGGAGGTGTTCCTGCACTCTCCCTTACGTTGGCCTTGAATGGAAGGGCAATATTCTCAAGAGGATATGGCAGGAGAGACCTTGAAAGCGGTAAGCCTGCAACTAGCGACACACTCTATGGAGTAGGGTCGATAACCAAATCTGTTACTTCGATGTGCATACTTTCCCTTGAAAAGCAGGGACTTCTGAAGACCTCAGCGCCTGTTACCGATTACCTGGAGGATTTCAGGGTCGATGAATACGCAGCGAAGACCACACTATCGCACCTGATGTACCACTCCAGCGGGATTGCCTCAGTAAACGCGGCAGAGATTGTGCTTTTCAGGGACCTTGGAAGGGATACCACCAACATTCCAATAGAAACCATGGATGATTTTATGGACTTCCTCAACGGGGCCTCCTCTGAGAGGCACAGCCCTCCTGGGAAGAAATTCATGTATTGGAATGAAGGTTATACGCTCCTGGGCAGGGTCATTGAGAAAGTCACGGGAAAGCCATATGCACAGTGCGTCAGGGAAATGCTGCTCACGCCCCTTGACATGAAGAGAAGCACCTTCAACGGAATTGAAGCGCTAAAGGACGTAGACCATGCGACCCCTTACATAAGAAAGGACGGCGAACTGGTTCCCGCAGGCATATCGGACCACCAGACAGTTCTGGCGCCTGGTGGGCTCATTACATCATCTGATGAACTGTCAAGATATGTTTCCCTCTGGACAGGAGGGAACAGGGGCCTCATTGAACCCAGCATATTGAAGGAATCCATAAAACCGAGGTTCACCGTTGAAGAAAACGGCCCATACGGGAAATCACATTACGGTTATGGCTGGAGCATACAGGATGATTTCCTCGGGCACAGGATAGTGCAACATGCCGGCGCAGTTGGCGCCTCATCCGGGTTTGTAGGATTCCTGGAAGATTATGGTGTTTCGGTATCCATTGGCGCAAATGTATCAGAGGCCCCCAATTCCAGGATTGGTCTTTACGCACTTTCACTGTTCATTGAAGGTTCGGGTCCTGAGGATCTGCCATTCGTGAAGCATGAGAAGCTGAAGGATGAGCTCATAGGCATGTATGGAGATTACAGGGATTTCAGTTCCCTCATCATAAGTGAAGGGTCAACAGGGAACCTCACCCTGGAACTGAGGAGCGACGAATATAACATAGCAGTTCCCGTCATAATGGACAATGACGAAGTCTTCATTTACATGGATAATGAGAAGATGCCCATTGAAATAAGGAAATCAAAAGACAATAAGCTGGAGATTTTCCTGGAACGGCACAGGTTTGTGAAGAAATGAGAAAAGGTTACTGGAGGTTGACTGAGACCTTTCTCATGTCATACCCCTTTGGGCAATCCAGCTTTTCCTCAACCTTGTTTATGACTCCCCTTATGCCCTCCCTCATGTGGACAAGGTTGCATTTTTCAATGTTGGGGCAGGTGTAATGGTCACATTCCATTGACTTGAATGTAACAGAGGAACCTTCCTGCAGCTTTTTCCCATACTGCATGTTCATAATTTCTGGAACTTCCTCCACTTCCACGGTGGAAACCCTGTCCTTGTTGAACACAAAGCATGGGTTCTCCTTCTCCCTGACCTTGAGAACTCTGTAGGTCCTACCAGGATCAAGATTGAAGCATACATTCTTTATCCTGCATTCTGAACAGCCGACAAGCGGACCCACGAACGTGAATTCTAGGCCTTCTCTTGCAAGGTCTACTCCGATAAGCGATATTTTAGCCATGGTGCGTGCACCATTAGATGATTCCTGTGATTTCGAGTGCTTTTTCTGAGGCATTTAAACTGATGTCCTTTTCACCTAGTATAGTGTACCTTTCCGGCCTTATTGAGTGTGCTGTCGACAGTGCCTTTATCATTACAGAATCGGGTATCCTGTAGTCCTTTGCCTTAATGGAAAGGCCCATTCTGCTGTATGCTGAGGCAAGCATCTGCCAGTCTCCGCCGTGGAGGAACATGGAAACAACCGAACCCATAGCGCACTGCTCGCCATGGATAGATTCACCAGGATTGGCCATTTCGAGGGCATGCGCAATAAGATGCTCACTGCCGCTTGCGGGCCTGGATGACCCTGCGATTGCCATTGCGGTTCCTGAGGCAAGAATCTGCTTGGTTACTAGCCATACCGATTCTTCCACCCCCTCAAGGACCATGTGGCTCTTCTCAAGGAGTTCCCTTGCTGCATACTCTGATATTGCAGCAGAGCTGGAACTGTATTCCTCGCCATGGAGGCGGCTGGAAAGTTTCCAGTCGAGAAGTGCTGTGAGGTTTGATATCACATCTGCAGCACCTGCTTTCAGGTACTTGAATGGAGCCCTTGAAAGTATTGCGGTATCTGCAATGATGGCAATCGGCATTGAGGCTTCCTGTGAAAGGGTTGAGCCTGTCCTTCTAATGGATGCCCTGGGGGATGCAATCCCGTCATGGCTTGGAGTTGTTGGTACACTAACAAATGGAACGTTAAAATCATATGCCGTTTTCTTGGCGAGGTCAATCTTGGTTCCTCCGCCTGCGCCAATGATGAGCCCGGCACCGAGCTCCTTGGCAAGAGACTCTATCTTCTCAAGATTCTCTGTGTTTGCACGGTCAGTCCTGATTACATGGACATCATATCCGGCATCATGGAGTATGGATTCAACCTCCTTTCCAGCGAGGTCGTATGTAATATTTCCTGTGACAATGACAATGGAACCGGACCGCATATATCTGGCCACCACGGGTACAATATTTGGCAGAACCCCGTGCCCCACATATACATCCCTGGGGAATTGCATGGTCCTGAATTTTTCAAATTCCATTCAAGAAGCATATTTTACTGCTTTATAAACCTTAAGACTGCTGTCTGACAGATGTTTTTGTCGGCACAATACGGACATTGTATTATGGCTCTTCCGGCATGTGAAATAGAACCAACTATTCATGGCCAGGTGCTTATACCCGTAGCCATGCTGCTGTTTGAATATGAAGCGTATTCATCCTCAGATACGGCTATGACACCGACAAGGACTTTGCCGAACGACTCCACCTTCTCCTTCAGTATTTCACCGAGAGGGCGGGTGCCTATTTCCCTGTAAATATCGTAACACATCATCTTCCTGATGATCTCCTCGCCGATGCCGGTAGCGACAACTGCACCGTTCTCCCCTGCGTACAGGCCTGCACCGGGAAGCGGTGAGTCTCCTACCCTTCCCCTCATCATTGGGGATGAGCCTCCGGTTGAGACAGCTGCAGCAAATTTCCCGCCTATCCTGGCAACCGCACCTACAGTGTCCTTGTGCTGTGGGAAGCCGAAGATCTTGGCGTACCTGTAGTATTCTGAATACCTTTCAGGCAGTTCCACTTCCTTCCCGTTAAAAAAGTCCACCATCTTCTTCCATATGTTCTCGGTCCGTTCTGTAGTTGGGTCATAATCCTGGAATCCCATAGCCCTCGCAAACTTAACAGCACCGTCGCCGGTGAGCATAACATGGGGAGTCTGCAGCATTACTTCCCTTGCAACCATGACAGGATTCCTGACCCGCTCGATCGCCGAAACTGAACCAATGCTGTTTTTAACCATGACAGCAGCATCCATCTGTATTGAGCCATCTATCCTCTTCACGGAACCCGTTCCTGCATTGAATGAGGGATCGTCTTCCATGAGCCTCACTGATTCCACCACGAAATCCAGGGGATTCTTTGATTTCATGGAAGCTGTATTGCTTGCATACCTGTTCAGTGCATCTGTATAAGTATTGTCTGATCCTGCGCCACCGTGAAGGAGGAGAACATTTGGCATGGAAGGTTATTTTTCCGGTGAATTAAATTTCTCCTTTTTATTACTTCAATGTGCCTGTCCACAGAAAACTCTTAAGTACGAACTTAAAATACAAGGGAAGTCCACAGGCAGCTTTCCAGCATGTTATGGACAGTAGGGGCTCGTAGTCTAGCGGTATGATGTCTCCCTGACACGGAGGAGGTCACCGGTTCGAATCCGGTCGGGCCCACTAAGGTCTTTTTCAGTTCTGATCTTAAGGCAACGGTTTCTTGCGATGTTGAAAATTAACCTGAGTGATCTGACTTCAAGAACTCACGGATTAATTCTATCTTTGTCTCTTTTATACAATCCCAGCCCAACTGAATTTCGAAAAGGTACAACAAATGGCATATCCTTTATCCGTTCGCACTACAAGTTGACCATCTCACAGCCGCTATCTTGAAAGGATTGCTTGAATAAAGGAGCCTAAACAATTTCAGATAATATATTTACTAATAGAAATTATCATACAACAGCCATTATAGCAGATTTTTAAACGCTAATACCGGGAAAATTAATTAATAGTTTAGTTATTATATTTGATGGCGACATGAATGAAAGAAAAGCTTCAATCGGTTCTGATAGTTGCGTTCATAATTGTGGTCTTTGCTTCGAGCATCTCCTATGTTTTTGCTGAGGAGGGAAATCAACAGTATTCCTCAGGGTATTACCAGCTAAACCTTGTCATTGAGAAACAGACCAGCGGCAATAATACGAGCGGCATGTACTCTTTTTATGTGCTAGAAAATGGAATGCTGCAGCCCTCAAGTGTCATCAAGGTTCCTTTTGGAAAGGAAATCAAGATAACAATAATCAACTTTGATCAGGGAACAAGCCTGCCTCTTGCATCATCTGCGGAAAATGTGACAGGTGTGGTCAGCGGGACCATACTGGCTTCCAGCAGCATCTCAACCTCAAATGCACAAGCTCTCACATCCAAATCAGGGCAGAGTGTGAGCGAAATACCGGCGAGAGAAATATCCCACACTTTTACTACTGATACTGGCCTGAACATACCAATTTATCCTCACTCCACTGAAGTGGCGTACACATATTTCAACACAGTGGGAAATTACACCTGGGGCTGCATGTGCCAGTGCGGAATCTACTCAATGGATGCATCTGGCTCCATGGTTGGGCAGTTAGTTGTCCTCCCACCTTAAACCCTTTTTTCTTGTAATTTTTTTTACTTTAAGCCATTGACCTGGGCCCACTCCTGTATGCATCGGAAGAAACCAAAAAAAGGGGTGATACTTAGAAATGATATGCCTCTGGAAGACTATTGGGAACCTATCACGTCCCTTCTGTGCAGCGATGTGAACAGCCAGTCAGAGAGTACCTCAGCCCTGTTCTTGAAGGCGGTGATCTTAAGCAGATGGATGAACCGCCAGGCAAGCCACGCCGAGAACCCTGATAATATGAACCCACTGCGGAACTGGCAAAGCCCCTTGAATCTCCCCAGTGAAAGCATGATTCCGGGGTCCTTGTAAACAAATTCTGCTGAGGATTTTCTGCCGTTTGTCAATGACGCAAGCCTGCGGCCAAGATATTTTCCTTCCTGCACCGCGGCTGCTGCAGTCTGAGGAACTGCTTTTCCTTCCTCAGGCAGTCTGATTAGAGCATTGTCCCCGATGACAGAGATGTTTTCAAAGCCAGGTACTTGCAGGTAACCGTCAACCATGATCCGCCCGGATTTTTTCCCCACAAGGCTGCCCCCAAGCATGGACGCAATTGTGTTGCTCTTTACCCCTGCAGTCCAGAACACGTTCCCCGTCTTGATGGAAAGGCCATTTTCCAGGAGGATTTCCTCCTTGGTCACTCTTGCCACCTTTGCGTCAAGATGGAGTTCTATCCCTGATTCTTTAAGGTATAATTCAAGCTTGGAGGAAAATCTGCTTCCTGAAGCTTTCATCAGGTGATCCTGGGCTTCAATCAGAATCACTCTAGGCCGGATGCCATTCACCTTGTAATCCTTCTGCAGAACTCCAACATATTCTTTCAGGGAGGCAGCAAGTTCAACGCCTGAGGCACCACCTCCAACCACTACATAATTGAGCTCTTCACTGGCATGGTTTCCAAGGCCATCCTTAAGAACCGCATTCTTGAACGATTCCAGGACCCTATTCCTGATAAGCTCCCCGTCCCTGATCGTCTTCAGGGGAATGGCATTCTCGGCCACACCCTTTATGCCGAAATCATTGTTCTCAGTTCCCAGTGCAATAACCAGGTAATCGTAATTAATCTGTCCATGCCTTGTCACAACCTCGTTTCTCTCAGGAAGGACTTCCATCACCTCATCCTCAAGGAATCGGGAACCATGTTCCCTTATGTTGCAGCATACAGGTATGGATATGTGGTGCTCATAAACCTGCCCGGTGGCAACTTCATACAGCAGTGGGGCAAAGGTGAGGTAGTTTGTGTAGTTAATGGCAGTAATCTCTGCTTTGCTTTTGCCTTTCTTTCCAATATTCTTGTTGAATGCGTCCATGAAAGCCGAACCTGCAAAGCCAGTTCCAAGCACTACTATTCTGGCCTTTTGAGTCTGGTTGCCATCTTTTCTGCCAGATCCTGTTGACATCTGAATCACCTCCGGATTAATCCTTCAGCAGGATGGACCTTGCGGTGGACTCAGCCAGCCTGAGTGCCCTCTGTTCAAGCATAACATGATTTTCCAGGCTTGTCCATACCGCATATGCCCTCTTGTTACGGGTGGCCATGGCCAGCTCAGACAGCCTGTGCACCGCTCTTCTTGCTTCCTCATGTTCTTCCTTCATCTGGTCCAGCCTGGATGAGAATTCTTTTGCAATTTCCCTGATATTGCCGTATTGTGGCTTAAGCCCGTCTATTTCCATGTTGAGATAATCCAGGAGCGGCACAACCAGATCTTCCTCATTGTCCACATGCTTTGAGAATATCCCAATTAGTTCCAGGAAAGTTGGGGAGTTCTCGTCGCCAGTGCCATCATATACATCCATGAAGTGTCCGTATTCTTCTTGGTTCAGGTTTTCCATTTCAATTACCTGATCAATGAATTATGGGGTTCAGGATATGCCTGATCCCGAAAAACATAGGGACAAGCCACTTCTTTGCTGCAAGCCCATCCCAAAGAAAGCGGCATTAAGTTCGCTGCGATTTACGGCGATAAGATTCCAGACCTAAATTTTTAGGGAAGATGCTTATGGTTACCAGGGGATGAATGCTTCACGAAAGCAACAGATAATCATGGTGCCTCCGGCAATTTGAGAGGCCACTCGCCTCCTGCTATTGTCTTTGCAGGCATTGCCTGTTCGGCATTATCGCTGGTGATCGGCCTCATCATAGGTCTTTCAGGCCTTGCCGAGAACAATGGTTTCATTCTGAACCAGGGAATCGCCACCGACATTGCTCTCCACCCTGATCTGATGGTTTTCGGAGTGATCGGCGGCTTACTGGTCACTGAGAAGCTTGATCTCATGGAGAAGTTCAGGATTGCAGGCAAATTGAGGATATCCCGTGTTACTGTACTGTCCCTGTTCTCAGGTGTATTCCTGGCTTCCTTCGGAATTTTTGCAGATTCCTCACCTTCCAGGGATGTCGGCTTGTCTCTTGTGATCGTTGCTTCCCTTCTGTTCCTGTATTATATGACCAGCCATCGGAATCCTGGTATGCCGGGCATCAAGAAAGTTTTTGGGGCAGCAGTTTTTGCCCTGGCACTCACTGCTGCTGCAAACCTCAACCATTTCATAACTGATAGCACAGAACTGTCATACCTGGCGCTCCTGTTTCCAGTCTTATACGTCATGGCGGAAAGGATGGAGCTTGGATTCGTGAGGGGGATGAAAAGCTCCCAGATCAGGATCCAGGCAGCATTTGCCTGGCTGTCAGTGATCCTTGCTATCCTGTCTGTTGAGCTTGAGATCGGAATGCTGCCTTCCATCCTCATGCTGGGGTCCATTGCATTCCTCATTGCACTGGTTCTGGTATCACTTGCTTACGACCCAACTTTCAGGAAACTCAGGAATAAGGGCAGATTGCAGTCCTTCATGCAGAAAGGGATTGTGATTTCCTACCTCTGGCTGTTCCTTGGGGTTGCGCTTTTCATTTTACAGATCATCAGGGGACATGGGTTCCTTGATCCAGCAGCCCATTCCATCGCGCTCGGGTTCATTGGCACCTTTATAGTGGCCCACAGTCCCATAATCTTCCCGCTCACGCTCAAGAAGAAAGCTGTTCAGGAGAATGTTACACTCCTTCCGATTATTGTGATAACAGCTGCAAACATAATGAGGATATTTGGTGACCTAACGGTTTCCGTTTTCCCCATGTCAAATGCCATCTCCTACGCTTCGGGCTATGTGATAATCCTTGCAATCCTGTCCTTCGCCTACAACCTTAAGAGGATAATGCCTGCTCCAAACCCCAGGGCTGATCCATCTGCAGCCTGATCCCCCTAGCCCCAAATTCATATTGAGGTAGGTATCCCTAAAAATACAGGGGATTTTTTGATGCCACAATTGGGAATAAGCGGCTATGGAACCACAAACGGAATCAGGCAACATAATAGATGCAACTAAAATCCCTCCACAGGAAAGGCATTTCAGAATATTCGAGAAAATCTTGTCCCTTAAGCCTGGGGAAGTTCTTCAGGTCATTGCGGGCCATGAGCCAGTCCACCTCCTCCAGCACATGGCACATGAGGGCATTCCGGTTGACCAATCGGCATACTATTCCAGGGCTAACCCTGATGGTACATATTCAGGCTACTTCACCAGGGCACAATCCAAGGAAGATGCCAGCAGAATCAAGATAACAAGCTTTGAAAGTGAAAGGAACTACTCAGACAGGCAGTTCAACCCTGTTGGCATATACTCAGGGAAGGACTACAAGGTCGTACTGACTTACCTTAAGGCTGGACAGTTCATTCCCGTGCATTCCCCCAGCACGGATCTTGTATTCGCAGTCTTCAGGGGAACCGGGCTTGGCATATTTGGAGACAGGGAGGAACCCCTGATTCCGGGCACAGTTGTTGTTATTCCCGGCGGGGAAAGCAGGGGAATAAAGGCAGTCACAGACCTGGAAGGGCTCCATATCGTTTCACCCATACCAGATGAAAGCGATCATGTGGAAGTATTCGAAAAATTATCCAGCGGGAGGTTCCAGTGATGTTTAACAGCACGGGAAATGCCCAGAACCATTCACACCAGTATGCAAGCCGGAGAACTTTGGGGGTCGACTCCGCACTTGTTTTGAGGTTCATAGCCACAAGCTTTGCATACCTGCTTGCCGGGCTGGTGATCTTCCTGTTCAACATGCTTGGAGCCCTGAATCTTGAAAGAGATGCAATCTTTGTCCTCTGGCTGTTCGGGTTTGTTGCCATGATCATCTTCGGCCTCTCTTACATGTTTTCATCAGGGCTCTCCAGAAGCAGTGCGCTGATGAACAGCACGGTGAAGAAGGAGTATGTGCTCCTCAACTTTGGTGTAATCGCATTCTTCCTTGGTTTTTCAGGAGCAATACCTGCGCTTTATGGAAAGCCTGTTGCCCTGGCCGGGCTCCTCGCCATAATCGTATCAGTATCTCTCCACCTGATGAACCTGGTGCTGGTAGCCACCACCAGGAAAACCACAAATGTTGAGAAACAGAACTTCCGGGATAATTACTGATCTGTTTCCCTCCCTTTCAGTTATTTTTTGGAAATTTTTCTCCAAAACCCATATTTTGACACCTCGTAAACTACGCCTGAAATCTTATCCCAACATATTACGGGATAATGAAGAATACCCACAGCCCAATGCATATAACATGACAGAAACACATAGCATTCTGGATCACGAACATGAAATGTTGCTTGAAGAACTTGACGAAGTTTCCCGCAAGGTCGGGAAAGTGGGTCAGCTATATTCTGAGGTTCTTGGCCTCTTCAGGCCACACCTTGCAGAAGAGAACGAAACCATTGTTCCCCTGCTGAAATACAACAGGGACAGGCTTGAAGAATTTGAAAACAAGGATGTTGAGCCACTTAAACTCGCATCAGCAAGATTTGAAAACCACTTTGACAGGATGATCGAGGAACACAGGGAAATTTCCAGGAAGCTTAACCAGATCCTGGATGAACTGAAATCCAATCCTGACGAAGATGCCAAGCATCTTGCACACGAACTTATCCATCATGTTGAGCTCGAGGAAGAGATCCTTTATCCTGCAGCATTTGCTGCAGGTGACCTCCTAGAATTCGAAAGGGAACTTCTGGGGCAGAAAATAAAATATTAAGTAAGGGATTTTTTTCTGCTCTCTTCCTGAATTTCACTATTATTCCTTTTTCTTGAAATACGAAGAGATTATTTTTTTCTCGGCACGCCTGAGTATCTCTGCAAGGGTTACATAGGAAACATTGAGCCTCTTTGACAGCCCTTCAAGGTTGACCTTTTTAGGATAATCAAAGAAACCAAGCTCAAGTGCAGTCTTCACCACAAATTCCTGCCTGGCTGTAATATCACTCCTCTTTGAAAGTGCCCTCTTCTTGAGTAGCTCGAACTTTACCCCATCCTCTTCCAGCCTGCCCAGAAAGCCGCCAACAGTTGCCTCATCCGGCACCAGCCATTTCATTATTATGTCGCCTGAATCAGTAGAATAGGCTTCGGTGAGAAACAGATCCCACTTGAGTATGGATTTGCATACGGCACATTCATGTGCGTTGACAATTGCAGTCGCATGGGTGTCGTCCACTATTGTCACGTTATCCTTGTCCACCCTTTTCTTGTCCAGAAGTTCTGAAGAAAATCCCTCAATTTTCCCGGAAGGCATGAAGATTTCAAGGAGGTCCTTCACGCCCTCACCGCTCATCCTGATGTCCCTGATCCTGATGCTTGCGGAATGTGTTTCCACAAGGTCTTTTATCCAGGCTACCGGTTCCTTGAATTCAATCTCAACTTCCATCAAGGGTATCACTTGAAAAGCCCTGCATGGTTCATAAACAAATTGTCAATTTTTGGGAATTTTACATATTTGAATTATGCGGCCGTGAAGTTCCCATGTTGGACTTTGTCCTGTCCGCACTGCCTATATGGAGACAGAGTGCAGCGTAGATAGCGTTTGAAGCCAGTGGAAGTATCAATGCCCACACTATCTGCACAGAAAGCCAGCTTCCACCTATTAGAAAGCCAGGAACGCCAAAAAACGGATTAAGAGTCGACACTGTAGACGGCAGGTTGTCTCCCGGCAAAAATGGAATGGATGAGGCTGGAGGATTGAGATATGCATACACCCTTGAAGCCACTAGAATGAGCAAGTATCCGACGGAAATGAAAGACGCCAGATACACGAGCCTCCTGCCGGATTTTCTGAGGAACGGAACCAGGAAGTTGGCATATATCAGTATGATAAGCGCGTAAACCAGTGATACTGCCAGAAGATAAATGTACAGGGCATTTCCGGCCGTGGATATAATTATGCCTCCATCGAAGCCATAAAACAGGAAGTACAGCCCTACCAACTGCAACGCAGCAAAGGCGGAAATTGAACCTGCCATCATAGCCTTTCCAATTCTGGGAAGAATTGGAATGGAAAAGCCTGCAGCAGATACTCCCGCAACCGTCAAGCCCATGCTCATTATTCCAAGGGCGGGGCCAAATGGCGTATTCAGGAAATAGCTCCCGGCCGCTGATGAATACGAACCGACCCCATAAGCCAGTGAACCTGCCATCAGTATAGACCAGAACAGGAATGAGACACCTAGCATGATAAAACCAATCCTGCCGATCATGGGTACTTTTCGCATTGTCTCTGTGGAGATTAAATCATCACCCCTAAAGTTGGCAGGCATCTTTTATCATTTTGTCCACTATGTTCTCCAATAAAGTCTTTGTGTGTATGAAATTAAGCAAGTTTTCAGTTTTCAATTTTCCCAATTTTATACTTTGAATCCACAGGCAAAGAGGAATCCGGTTTGGAAAGTGTCTTGAATCTGAACAGATTTCATGACTGATGCATGAAAACGCCAGCGATCTGCCAAGATGCACCTGGGTCCCCCCAAATGATCCCGTTTATGTTGATTACCATGACAGGGAGTGGGGCAATCCCGTACATGATGACCGAACGCTTTTCGAATTCCTTGTCCTTGAAGGGGCACAGGCAGGTTTGAGCTGGAAGACCGTACTCCACAAGAGGCTGGATTACAGGATTGCCTTCCATGGATTTGATCCAGATGCAGTTGCAGGGTTTGATGATGCCGAAGTTGAAACTCTGCTCAAAAACCCAAGAATAATAAGAAACCGGCTGAAAATCAACGCTGCGGTGGCCAATGCTAAGGCATTCATAAGGGTCAGGGAAGAGTTCGGAGACTTTGATAGCTATATCTGGGCTTTCGTGAAAGGGAAACCAGTTGTGAACAGATGGGCCACCGTAAGTGAAGTCCCTGCAAAGACACCGCTGTCCGATCTCGTGAGCAGAGGCCTGTCCCGAAGGGGTTTCAAGTTTGTAGGCTCAACCATCTGTTACTCTTTCATGCAGGCCGTTGGGATAATAAATGACCATACAACAGGCTGTTTCAGGTATCCTGAACTTGGAGGCAAACTTTAACAGTCAGACCCATTCTTTTGCAAGTCCTTCAAGGGTGCATCAGTTTTAAATAATCGGTTTTGCATAAATTAATGCCACTCAGATGGAAAGGCAGGCGGTTAGCAGGGAATGCCCAATAGAAACAGCACCAAAGATGATGAGAGAACCATATTGGAACTTGACAGAAGATACCAGAAGGCCGTGAAAGAGAACGATGCAGACACCATGGACACCATACTGTCTGAAGATTTTGTGCTAGTAACTGGGCTGGGCAGGGTGTTCACGAAGAAAGACCTCCTTGAAGAAGCAAAGAGCGGAAGTGTTGAATATGAAAGGCAGGAGGACACTGGCCAGACTGTGAGGATTTCAGGTGACACTGCCGTCATAACCGCAAGATTGTGGGCAAAAGGTGTGGAAAACGGAAACCCTTTCGAATACAGCCTCTGGTTCAGCGACACATATGTCAAGGGCCGTGGCGGGTGGAAGTACTTCTTCGGCCAGGCTTCTACAAGGCAGGCCGCTGACTTTTAGCCTGGGGCTCATAATGGGCCACGAGGCACCCATTTTCCTTTGCTTGGGTGATTTCTTTCAGTACGCAGATTTCTAGGCGTTCTTCAGGTGCAGTCTTCACCATGAACCCATATGTACTGTTCCAGTGGGGGAAATTCCTGCCGCTTGCCGTTTCAGCTTCCACGTATTCACTGTGGCTGGAAATCCTTGTTTCTGCAGCGGACCTAAGGAATGGCACGGAACCTAAGAGCCGGCCCATTGCCATGGATGCCAGGCCATTGTCTTTTTCATAACCAACGCTGTTTCTGCCGCTTGCGGCAGCCGCCATGACAGTTGTTCCTGTTCCCGCAAAAGGATCAACAACAGTGTCACCTTTCACTGAGAACATGTTTATGAGCCTGAAAGGCACCTCAAAGGGAAAAGCTGCGCTTCTCTTCCTTGTGTCGGCTTCATGCATGCTCTGCCTTGCTCCCTTGATATCTTCCCATATATCCGTAAACCAGGCATTCCTTTCCTCCCAGAAATACGAACTGGCTGCCCTCGATTCCTTTTGCCGCCCTGACGGGAACTGCCTCCTCGGAGGTTTCCTGAATATGAGTATGTATTCATGTTCCAGCGTCACATATGCGCCCGGAGGCATGGTTCCCGAACCGAGGAACTTGTTAGGGGAGTTTGTCTGTTTTTTCCAGATTATGGAAGGCGACTCGTAGAACCCAAGCCTTTTCATTGACATTGAAATGGTGCTGTGAGACGGGTATAACCGGTATTCTTCCCCTAATGTCCTCGTGGCGTCCCCGATATTGATGCAGGCAATGCCGCCTGGTTTCAGGATCCTCCAGGTTTCTCCCCAAGCCTTATCCAGTTCCTGGTGCATAAGGTCATAGGCCCTGTCTGCTTCCCCTTCCAGCAGGAAGGTGCCTATGGCAGGGTTCATCTCAGAAAAGATGCCGTCCCACATCTCAATCATTGGGTACGGAGGAGAGGTAACCACCAGATCTACCGATGAATCTTCGATTTTGGCCATTTTCCTGGAATCCCCGGGAAAAATCCTGTGAGTGGTTGAAAGTTCTCCCAATGGAACTGGAACTGTTTTTGCACTAATTAACTTGGTTCTTTCCTTGAGGTTGGGCAAATCCCGTTAAAATTAATTGCATAATGCAATGTCACCATATGTCCTCAGATTCTCTCTATTCCAGAGCAAAGTCACTTTTTCCCGGGGGGGTCAATTCTCCCGTAAGGTATTATGCGCCCTATCCAAGGTTCATGGCAAGGGGGGAAGGCCCAAAGCTTGTAGATGAAGACGGCAATGAATACATAGACTACTGCCTTGCCTTTGGCCCAATGATCCTGGGGCATTCCAGGAAGGAAGTGGTTGAAGCAATAAGGGAGCAGGCTGGAAAGGCGACCTTATTGGGAACACCAGGTTCCTTGGAGGTTGAACTCGGGGAGAGAATCCGGAGTGCCATTCCCTCAATGGAGATGGTCAGGTTCACAAACTCCGGCACTGAGGCAACCATGCATGCCATCAGGCTTGCAAGGTTCTTTACCGGAAGGCCTATGATACTGAAAGTTGAGGGCGGTTTCCATGGGTCCCATGATTATGCCCTTGAATCCGTCCCTTACACTGAGCCCATTGATCCTTCCATGAGGCTGACCATAGAAGTGCCTTACAATGACACTAAAGCACTCAATGCAGCATTCCAGAAATATGGCAGGAATATAGCTGCCTTCATACTCGAGCCAGTCCTGGGCAATGTTGGAGTTGTTGAGCCACAGCCCGGATATCTGCAGGAAGCCAGAAAGATTACAGAGGAATACGGATCCCTGCTAATTTTTGACGAGGTAATCACAGGCTTCAGGTCAAGCTACGGGGCCCACCAGGATATAGTGGGAGTGAAGCCTGACCTCACAACATTGGGGAAAATCGTTGGCGGCGGGCTTCCTGTGGGAGCCTTCGGGGGCAGCAGTGATATCATGGAAAATGTATCGCCATCAGGCAAATTCTACCAGCAGGGCACATACTCAGGAAATCCCCTTTCCATGGCAGGAGGCATTGCGGCCCTTGATGTCCTGAAGCGCCTGGATTACAATAAGCCGAAATCCCTTGCAAACAAGATTGCAGAAGGGGCACGCCTGGCCTTTTCCAGGGCCGGAATAGGCGTAAAGGTAAATGTTTCAGGAACCATGCTTACGGTTTTCTTCAACAGCAATGATGTTGTTGATTCCAGGACTGCATCTGATTCCAACAGGGAACTGTTTTCAAAATATTTCAACGGCCTTCTTGAAAATGGCATCTTTATTGCCGCATCCCAGATGGAAGCCAGTTTCCTTAGCTTTGCCCACAGCGAAGAAGATGCCAGGAAGACCATAGATGTGATCAATGCAGTGGCTGAAAAAATCGGGAACTGAATCCAGAATCACTGGAAAATAGCCTGGAGTTTTGCAATCATGTCTTTGTCCCCCTTGATTGCAGCTTCCTTCAGTGCAGATGTATAATTTCCAAGGATTTTGTTAACCATGGCAGAAGCAGATTTCCTTGTTGCCTCGCCGGGATCCATGCCCTTCCCTATTTCCCTCATCATCCTGTTGATCTCCTTAAGGGCAATTGATTCCGCAAAGGTGTATGATTTTGTGAGAAGCTCCTCTGTCCTGAACTCTGCGAGCTTGACCTCGAAATTCTGGAGCTCCCTGTTCACGATTGCCTGGGCCCTGGGTATCTCTTCCTTCTTCATGCCTGAATTAGCCTGCGAGATTTCCTGGATGTGTTCCAGGTCATAAACGGTAATCGCATCTTCCTTGCCCAGTTCTGGATCTATGTTCCTGGGGTTTGAAATGTCAACAACCACCTGGGGCCTCTGTTTTCCGTTGACCATGTCGGCGGTCACGATTACATTCCTGGATGAGGTTGCGCAAAATACTGCATTTGAATCCAGCATTATTTCCTGGAGGCTTGACATGGTGCCAAAATTGCAGTTGTAGGTTGAGGCAAGCAGGCTTGCCTTTTCCTGGTTTCTCCCTATGACGGTGATTGCTGCAGGCCTTCGTTTCTGGAGGTACTTGAGGAAAGTTTCCGCCATCTGCCCGGTTCCTATCACGGAAACCTTAGAGGATGAAAAGTCGAGGTGGCCGCCTGCCAGATCAACTGCAATGACCGGGATGGAGGTTTTTCCCCTTGAAATGCCAGTCTTCTCCCGGACTTCCTTCCCAACGCTTATTGCTTTCCTGAAGATCAAGGAGATGAGCTTGTCTGTCTTGCCTGCCTTCACATGGCTGTCAAATGCTGACTTCACCTGTGCAAGGATTTCATTCTCCCCCACCGACATTGACTTGAGGCCCGCTGTAACCATGAAGAGATGGAGGAGCGCATCATCACCGAACATTATGTGTTCATGGTGCGATTTCCCGCTGCTCCCATCATTTTCGTCATCAAAAGTGAAGTAAAATTCAACCCTGTTGCAGGTTGAAAGCACAACATAACCGCTTGCCTTGAAGCTTTCTGCAATATCTCCCCATTGATTTGGGGAAAACCCCTGCCTCTTCCGGAATTCTTCAGGTTTGGACCTGTAATCCCAGGACATTGCTCCAAATTTAAGCATTATTTGCACCGTGCCCAGACTAGGTGGGACCTATGTCTTTCATGGAAGGCATCTCATAATAGTAATTCCTTATTTAAACTGCGTCAATCCGTTCCCTAGCAGACTGTACCATTTATTGCCTTCACTGTTTCCCTGCCTCTCCCCTGGCCTCTGTCATGGGCTTTGGCTCCAGGTATTCCCTGATTCCTGTGAACAGGAGCGCAGATACTGCACCAATCAAGCCATACATCAGCGGAAACAGCACAATAAGGGCAAAAGACGGAATGCCTATGATCTGCTGCACTATATCCGCCAGCTTTGACACTGAAGAGAGCGGGTACATCAGGTATATGGAGAATGCTGAAACGAGGCCAATGATAAACCCTGCAATTCCTGAGTATTTCCTGCTGAGAACCATCAGGGGGATGCCGAGGAGTATTGCCCCGAATGCATACTGTATAGTGAACAGGGATGCATATGCCAGCCCAACAGATGCCACTATTCCGGCTGCAACAAAACCCTTATTCATACCTGATCACCGCCACTGCCTTCTGGTCATTCATGTTGTAGTATTCATGGTTGATCCACATGTTCAACTGGTTGGAGAAGTAATAACTGAGGATGTTTTCGCTGGGGCCGCCGGGTATGACACCATAGAACTGGCCGGTGCCAGGTGACGCGATTGTCCTCAGCGATGAGCCCACTGACACATATGGCTCAGGGATCTGAAGCGACCTTGGAACGCTTCCCACACTGACCGTGTGGCTTCCCCCCCAAATTGAGATTGGGCCGATTCCAAGGGCAGCTATTCCGGTTGGGCTTGCAACCTCAAGGAAGTGCACTCTTCCCCAGGTCCAGTTGCTTACACCTCCAAGCCTGCCAGAGAGTAGGGCCGTCTCCTTGGCGAATGCCTGCCTGACCAGCGTGGTGAAGTTTCCATGGAACCATACACTGCTCTGGTTTGTCTGGGCAAGGTAGATTGCAGTGGTTATGAAAGGCGCCGGAACTGATGAAAGGTTGACGTTTGAATATACCTTGTCGAATGTCATGTTGTACATCTCCGCTGTGAGATACCAGTACACGGTTATCCCTACCTGGTTCTGGTAGGTGGTGTAATTCCAGTTCTGGAGCTGGCTGTAGGCAGCGGCTTCAGTCTGGTTCATTGGCATGCCATGGAGGGCATTCAATAGGTATGGCGTGAACATCAGTGCCCAATAGTCTGAAACATTGGACTGGAGTGCCATCATGTCCGGGATCGTGGTGTTCTGGTGGCTCTTGAGGAAGTGGTAAATTGTCTGGGCCCTGCCGCCTGATGCCCAGAACCCTCCAACGAAGGGATGCATGTAATTCTTCCCTACTGTGGGCTGGTTGGGGGCAAACATGTAGCCCCTTGCTGGGTTTGTTGCCTGCGGCAGCTGGTTAAACGGAACATTCCCAATGGGTTCGTAAGCTGGATTGGAACCGTTAAGCAGCGATCTGGAGCCGATTACGTCGATTGCGGTGTTATTCACGACTTCCTTGATCATGGGGTAGTGCCCGGCAGTTATGTATCCTGCATGATGCAGTGTTGCCATGGCAAAGTTCTGCGGGGGGGACCCCCAGTTCTGGAGCGCATTTAGCATCTGAGAGTAATTGGAGGATTGGTCCAGTTCCAGCTCAGCAATGAGGTCAAAGGAGGGTTGCCTGGCCACCCAGTTAAGGCTGATTCCATATCCCTGGTTCCTTGATATCAGCGGCCCGTTATTTGTATAGTAGATGCTGTAGCTCTTCCCGACAAGGGTGTAATTCTGCACAGCCATGCTGTGCCATGAGCCATTGTAGAGGTAGGAATTGTTGTGGAGTGTTTCCAGGTATTCATTTGCAGAGTTGCCCTCAGGAGTGGTGAGGCCCCATGAGGTCTTGTTGGTGTGACCGATTAGGATTCCCGGAACTCCTGCGAGATCCCATCCTGTAACATTGATTCCCGGTGCCTCAAGCTGCATTGGAATCCAGATTGATGGCGCGGTGAGCGGGAGGTGGGGATCATTGGCCATCATGGGATCACCTGACTTTGTGTAGTTCCCCCCTACAACCCAGCTGTTGCTTCCCACATGGGAGCCCAGTTCATGTGCCCCGGGCATTCCAAACGGATCAGAAATGTTTGCAAGCGCTCCCCTGATTAAGGGAGACAGTGTCCTGAGCAGGCTTGTGTTCACGCCTGTTGCATTCTGGCTGTACCAGTTCTGTGACCAGAACTGATTGGGTGAAATCCCAAG
>JAJZLU010000078.1 GCA_021850545.1 Thermoplasmata archaeon
CAATAGCATAATTCATAACCAGAGAAGAGGGGCAAAGGTTCTTGGAATAAGATGCGAGGGGCCATACCTATCAAAGGAAAAACGAGGCGCGCATAACATTGATTACCTGCGCATACCGGATCTCGAGGAGATAGAGGAACTTTTCAGGAAAGGACAAGGTATTCTCAAGATAATTGATATTGCCCCGGAAACAGGCGACTTTACCGAAATCGTGAGAATTGCTTCAAAATACGGGATCAGGATATCCGCAGGCCATTCAAATGCAACTTACGAACAATCCATAGCGGCATTCGAACAAGGAGCGTCCATAGTTACACATTTCTACAATGCGATGTCAAATCTAACCCACAGTGATTCCGGAATGGTCGGGGCCGGCTTATTGAACACAACCGTCCCACTGGAACTCATTGCTGATTTCCATCACGTCCCCCCTGAATCCATAAGGATAATCGACAGGATGAGGGGCATGGGAAGAGTTGTTCTGATTTCCGATTCGCTTCCCATTGGGGGTTCTACCGGAGGCCCCTTCTCCATAGGTGGATTGGATATACTGGAAAAGGACGGGGTTGCCTGGATAAAGGGCACAGATACCATAGCCGGCAGCGTACTCACTATGGATAAGGCAGTGCAGAACCTCGCGGGAATGGGATTCCCCATTGGACAACTTGCCCATGCAGCATCCACCATTCAATCAGAGATTCTCGGACTGGAACACACGGGGACCCTTGAAACTGGAAAATCTGCCAACATTGCTGTTCTGGACAGAAATCTCAGGGTGGTTGCATTGATTCATGAGGGCCATGTAGTGCTTGACAGGTACAGCTTATTCCAGTAATTCTTTGAAAATCAAGCATCACATGAAGAGATAGTTTGCTTTCTCCTCGGCCGGCAGCATTTCCACTTTGCTGTTGAAATCCTCCTCTATCTTTGTAGTATTAAAATCACCAATTCCAGAATCCTGGAGTACGAGGTAAATAGAGCCAAGGACAGCATGGTATCCATACAGGGGTTCCCTGAACTTCGTGTCAGGATACGTAGCCTTAACGGTCTCTTTCAATCTGTTCCAGTAAATGACTCCGGCTCTGTATACACCACCATATCCGCTCACTTCAAGTGAAACATCGCTGAACTTCCTCCTAAGTGAAATAACACATTGCCCAGCTTCGTACGCAGCTTCCTGAAGAATTTCCCTTGCCTTCGAGTCGCCTTTTGTGGAAAGTTCTGATATTATCCTCGCTATGCTAGCAATTCTCCTGATATTAACGGGATTTGTATATACCTCATTCACAAGATGCCTAGGTTGAGATACTCCAAAAAAATCCATGAGCCTGGACAGGAGTTCGCTTTCACCAGAAGTTCTTCCATCGGCAATTTTTGCAGCTTCCTGCAAACTTCTCTTGCCAATATAGAATGCACCTCCTTCATCGCCTATGAGCCATCCCCAACCGCTGGTTCTCTCAAACCTATCCCCGGATTTCCCGTAAGCAATCATTCCGGTTCCCGGGGCTGCTATGATGCCATCTTCACGGAAGAACCTGCAGTTATAGCCAGCTTCGCCGTCGTTTAAGAGCATGTAAGGCAATTTCAGTTCCAGTTTCTGTATAAATGATTCAATGATTTCAGTGGACTTCTGGGAGTCTTTGACACCTGCAAGGGCAAATGTGATCTTCTCTATCTCATTCTTGGCAATGCCCGCCCTTTCTACTGAGTTCATGACAGCGTCCCTGATGTTAGAAGCTGCGTTTTCTGTGCCTATGTTCCGGAAATTTGAGGGCCCATTTGCAGCCACACCCAGTATTTTGCCACTTTCATCATAACAGGCAGCAAGAGTCTTAGTTGCTCCGCCGTCAACGGAAACATATGCCATTGATTTTGGAATATTCTGCTGTTTAATTTAGCTTCTCTTTGTTTAGGCTACTGTAAACAAGATTGTGGAAAAGCCTCCTGAATCTGAGGATATTGACATTCTCCCTTGTTGGATACACCCTATTGCAAAGAATAGTTACGAATAGACCTGTCTCAGGCTCTACGCAAACAGATGGCCCGGTAAAGCCAGTGTGTCCTACTGTTCCAAACGGAGTGTAGTCTCCGAGGAAATATGAAAATCCAAAGGCAAGGCTGGGGCTTGCAGGTCTCTGCTGCTTGACTATCCAACCCAGGCCATATGTGCCATTTACATGCTGTGTCTGCGGATGCCACATGAGTTTTCTGGTGGAGTCTGAAATAATCTCGCCGTCAAGGATGGAAAGAACCAGCTTTCGTGTATCAGAAAGAGTGCTGAACAGGCCTGCATGTCCGGCCACACCGTTGTTGTAATAGGCTTTCTCATCGTGCACTTTCCCCCATACAAGGCCTCTTTCATTAGTCTGCTCAGTAGGAGCTATCATGTCCCTGTTGAATTCTGGATTAAAGGCAGTGTGCTTCATGCCAAGAGGTGTGAAAATTTCATCCTTGGCAAGCACGTCAAGACTTTTTCCGGATATCTGTTCCAGCATGAACCCCAGCAGGATGAAGTTAAGATCGCTGTATTCCTCCTGGGAATGCTGCACTGCCCTTTGTGCAAGAGTCCCAATAAGTCTCTGGTAAGCTTCCCTATCCTTTCCATACCTGTAAAGTGGAAAATCCGGCTGCAATCCGGAAGTGTGGGTGATGAGTGATTTTACTGTAAGATTGGAGGCAGAATCAGCTGGGCCAAATAGTCCAAGGGTTCCAAGGCTGTCTTCCAACCCCAATTTCCCGTTCTCGAGGTATTTCATGACAAGAGTTGTGGTGACAAGGGGTTTTGTAAGGGAGGCAAAGTCATAAATTGTATCATCAGTGTACTTGAATTTCAGCTCAGGAATTTCCCCTCTGGTGTAAGTAAGGATATTTTCATGGCCTTTGTCAATTGAGACCGATATTCCCATTGAAACATCAGGTATGTTCTGGTCTACAAACTTCTTAACTTTATTTAAAAAGCCATTATCCATTCCATCACCCATACAAGGTTATCCGTTAGTACCATTATGATACTTTTCACCGTGGAATTCTATTTCACAACCTTAGTCAGGTGTTGTGGATGATCTGGGTCCCTGCCAAGGCTTACTGACTTGTAATTGGCCATGAGCTGAAGAGGCAGAACAAAGAGTGCAGGAATATCGTTCTCCTGAACATTTGCAAGCTGGATCTCATCGTTCTCCTCAAAACCTATTCTGATGATGCTGCCTGTCTGGTTCTTCATCTGCTGCAGAACAGCATCCACATCTTCACCTGGCCTGTGCAGAAGTATGACTGTAGTTTCATCATTAAGGGACTGTATTGGTCCATGCAGATATTCCCTGACAGGATAAGCCTCTGTTTCTATGGTTGCGGTTTCCTTGAATTTCAATGCACCTTCAAGCGCCAATGCATGAAGATATCCATTTCCCAGGACCACTACTTTATCTTTTACGGAAGCTGCAATTTCTACTGCCTTTTCTGTTCCATGCTCCAGGTAATCCTGAAGTATCGAGGCAAGTTGGCTTTCTTCTGTACCTTTCCCGTCCAGTTCCCGGGTAATCATGTTGATAGCAACAAGCGCAGACACAAACGTCTTAGTGGCAGCAAGCGCCCTTTCCAATCCTGCTTCAGTCACCAAGGAGATATCTGACCCGACTGAAAGGCTGCTGTCCCTGGTGTTTGTGATGCAGACAGTTGAGAAACCTTTTTCCTTGGCGGCATAGAGCGAATCCAGTATATCTCTGCTTTCACCGGACTGGCTGATCAAGATTGCTGTAACTTCTACATTCCTACCCTCAGGAAGAAAATGGGAAAATTCTGGCGCTTTCACAGTTATTGCTGGAATTCCCCTGTTGAGAAGCCTGATCTGGAGGACCATTCCTGCATGGTAACTGGTCCCGCTTCCAACGATATATACATAACTGGATTTCTTCAGCAATTCAGAAGTGTAAATACATTCCTGCCTGATAGATTCCAAGGTTTTCCTGACAGCATTAGGTGACTGGTTAATTTCCTTGAACATGATGGTGCCTTTCATCTTGGCAAAGTAATCAGGATCCATAGCCTCTGATACTTAGGTAAATTATATTGGTTCTCACAGGGTCTTACCTATGGATCGAGGTGTATCATCAGATTTGTGGCTATTTATATGCTTTTGTAGTAGATGGTTTACTAATAAAGCATTTATATGATTACTGGATGCCGCATTAATGGTCAAATACAAATGGGTAGCACTTTCCAATACTACAATAGGTGTGTTAATGGCTACAATTAACGGCACCATCACTCTCATTTCCCTTCCTGCAATTTTCAGGGGAATCCAGTTAAGTCCGTTTGAAGCTGGTTCCTTTGTTTACCTCATTTGGATCCTCATGGGATTCAACATTGTTACTGCTACACTTCTGGTTACATTTGGAAGATTATCAGACATTTTCGGCAGGGTAAGGCTTTTCAATTTAGGTTTCGCCATATTCACTGCTGGTTCAATATTGCTATTCGTCACTCCTGGAACCGGAACAACTGCGGCATTATTGCTGGTTATTTTCAGGATTATCCAGGGAGTTGGGGCTGCGTTCCTCTTTTCCAACAGTTCCGCCATACTCACTGATGCATTTCCTTCACATGAAAGGGGAAAAGCACTTGGAATTAACCAGGTGGCTGCCCTTGGAGGGTCATTCATAGGCCTTATACTTGGGGGCATACTTTCAATCTACAACTGGAGATATGTATTCCTGGTAAGTGTTCCAGTAGGTCTCCTTGGCACATTCTGGAGCTATTGGAAACTAAAGGAGACTGCTGTAATAAAGAAAGACCAGAAGATCGATTATATTGGAAACCTGACATTCGGTTCAGGCCTTACCATCGCACTCATTGCCATAACTTACGGGCTACTTCCATATGGAAACAGCACAACAGGATGGGCCAATCCGATTGTGATTGCTGGCCTGTCAGTTGGAATTTTGTTGCTCATACTTTTCCCCATTGTTGAAATGAAGGTCAAACAGCCCATGTTCAGGATGTCGCTGTTCAAGATTAGGGCCTTTGCCGCCGGCAATCTCTCATCGCTTCTTTCAGCAATAGGGAGGGGCGGTGTTATGCTTATGCTAATCATCCTGCTTCAGGGAATATGGCTGCCGCTTCACGGTTATCAGTATGCTGTTACACCATTCTGGGCAGGCATCTATATGATTCCAATGACAGTGGGATTCCTGGTCATGGGTCCTTTGTCAGGATGGTTATCCGACAAGTATGGTGCCAGAATACTTTCCACCATGGGAATGGTAATTGTAGCGGTTGCATTCCTCGTATTGAGCGCCTTGGGTCCCAATTTTAACTACTGGGTATTCGGTGCTACGCTCTTTATAATGGGCGCAGGAAATGGAATGTTTTCAGCGCCTAATACTGCAGCTATCATGAACTCAGTTCCTGCAGATTCCAGGGGTGCTGCATCTGGAATGATGACCACCATCATGAACGCAGGGATGACTGCAAGCCTAGGATTGTTCTTCACCATTGTCCTGCTTTCACTCACAGTCAACCTTCCGGTTTCCTTCAATACTGCACTTGCAAGCCTCGGGGCGTCAAACCTTGACAAAGTATTTGATTCCACTCCACCGACGGTTGCCATGTTCTCCGCTTTCCTGGGTTATAACCCGGTTGGCACCATAATTGCAAGCGTGCCTGGCCTTACAGTTCCCCAGAGTATCCTCAGCCAGATGGAAGGTTTGACATGGTTCCCAAGCACACTTGCCCCAGCCTTCATGAGCTCACTGAGGGTGGCATTCTACGTTGGCATGATCCTGTCAGTTTCAGCTGCTGTAGTTTCTGTAATCAGGGGTAAAAGGTATGTGGATTCTGAAGCAGAATATGTCGCAGACATGGATATCTCACCCAGGAAAGCAGCACTAATGGCATCAGGAAATGTCATTCAAGAGCCATTAGGGGAAAAGAACACTCAGCAGATTGAATACGATACATCAGGAGGTGTAAAATGAAGACAGAAAGCAACAACACAAGTTTTGAGATTTGGAGGCTCTTCACATCCATTTACAGGAAATGGTATAGGGAAGCAGAAAAGAGGCTCATAAATAATGGAATATCAATTATGGAGTACAGGATCCTCAAGCAACTGGTTGAAGTTGGAGCACAGCCAATGGTAAAACTTGCAGAAAGCAACATGATAACTCAGGGCTGGGTTACCAGCCTGGTGGACAGGCTTGAAATGAAGGATTACGTAGAAAGAATAAGGAGCAACACCGACAGGAGGGTAGTCAACATCGCTGCCACCAAAAAGGGCACTGAATTCTACAGAAAAATAATGGAACTTCACGAGGAATTCATATCCAAGACAATGAGCTTCATGGAGCATTCAGACATGGAGGTCCTGAAGGGCCTTCTCAGCAGAGTGGAGGAACAGCTTCTGAACAGCCCGCAGCTTTTAGACGAAACCACTTAACGACATTTCAGATAAATTCCCATTCTCTTTTTATGACTATAAATTCTTTTGTTTTGATAAATCTGAACAAATTGGCTAAATTGTCTGAAGCGCAACCTTTAATCTTTTGATTCAAATAACCGCAAACAGTGTTTGCCCAGCGGTCGCCCATAATCATTATACAGAACGTCATCAGTGCTGTTTTTGGTTACATTGGGCTTTTCTTCATCTTAAGGTACATCGGCACAACTGACTGGGGTTTTGTGGGTGCAGGCATTGGTTTTGTGGGGGTGCTTTCCCTTTTCAGCGATCTTGGGTATTCCACGGCTCACACCATAAAGATATCAGAAGGGGAAGACCTTGGAGTCTGCAATGGGACCTATTTGACTGTGAAGCTTGCATTGGGGTTTCTTTTCATTGCACTGACCTTTGCTTTCCTATTTGTATGGACCAATATTCTACATAAGGGTTTCCAGTCACCAATTGAGTATTGGATAATCATTTCCCTGATACCGTATTTCTTTTTCCAGAATTTCTTGGGATTTACCAATACATATTTCAGGGCAACAATGAAATCCATGAGGACCTCGATTCCCCCTTTAATTGAGGCGGTGTTGCGAAATTCCATCTTTATTGTTCTTGCTTTGGTTATAAGATTTTCAAGCACTACTTCACCAGATTACATGGCTGCCCTATACATATCTGCAACTTACAGCTTCACTTTCACCATATATTTCCTAATATCATTACTGATAGGCAGGCCTTGGAAAATCACCCGTCCCACAAGGAACATGTTCAGAGCATATACTCTTCTTGCACTTCCTCTTGTCCTAGTGACCTCAGTTGGAGCAATTAATGGTAATATCGACAAGGTAGTCATCCAGTTCTTCTGGGAGGCTAATGCGACCAGTGCTTTCTTTTCCAGCCAACAGATTTCTTCGGTTGTAACGACATTGGCCAGTTCCCTCTCCATGTTTTTCCTGCCCGTTCTCATAAGAAGAGGAATACATGCTGGAAAGGAAGAACACAACCGCTCAATCTATGAATTTGAAAATCTCATTTCTCTTTATGTATTGCCATTTGTCATAATTCTCATAGTTCTTGCAACATATGTGATGAACATTTTCAACCAGGCTTACATAATATATGCCGGTATGCTCTCACTGTTAGCTTTCAGGGCATATCTATCTGCCATAAATTCACCATATATTTCTGCCATAGCGAGCAGGTCAAAGACAGGAACCATAGCAAAAATAGATTCAAGTATAGTGGTTCTCAACATAGTTCTCATTGTCCTGCTCGTTCCACCTGACATTTTTGGGTTCAAGTATCTTTCCTTGGGTTGGATCGGAGCACCTGTTGCCATGGTCATAGCAACTTTTGTCAGCACGATCATCTATCGCGCGGTAGTTGCAAGAGTGGAATCAGTCAAGGTAAATCTTTCCATATTAAGGCATATTGTCCCAGCTGCCGCACAAACAATTTTCATTTTGCTGGTGGTCCATTTTGTGACCCCCAAGGACATACTTATACTTGGCCCACTGGCGCTGCTTTCTCTCGGGGTCTACTTCCTTGTTGCAATTGGAATGAAAGAAACGTCCTTTGAAATTTTACTCGAAATTTTCAGGAATTTCAATCCGAAGAGGTTATCTTCAAGATACAAGGAAGAAGGTTTGGAAACTGAAACCGATCTGGTAGATATGGAAAAGTCCAAAAAAGATTATTAGTTTAAATTATATCTATAGCGGACTATGCCGATTTACGCAGTGGACGAACACGAATTAATGCAGGAAGAGTCGACTCTCAAGGAAGGAGATGCAGAAATCCAGGATGGCACCCTATACCTCACAGACAAGAGGCTCATATATGAGAAGAAAGGCAAGAGGGGACTGCTGCACGCCTCCTCATCTAAAACCTACATGGACGTCCCACTATATGACTTGAAGAACATTTCTGCCTCAGTTCCCATGATAAAGGTCTTCACAAAGAAGTACCTCACAGTGGAATTCGATGAGGATGGTTCCCCCAAGAAATATGAATTTCTTCTTTCAGACCCGAAGAAGTGGCACGATGAAATTTCACGCTGGATAAGCGATGCCAGAAGACATTACGAGGATGATTCAAAGAAACGCGAGGAGGAAAACCATCGCAAGGAAGTGGAGCTAGCCAATGCCAAATCGTCTAAGACCCATATCGGGATGGCATATTTTGGCAAGGAACCAAGAATTGAGAACAAACCCACTGTAGTTGAGTCAGATGGCGAAGAGAAAGTCCCTCAAAGCAAAAAGGCCTTGAAAGAACCAAAATATATCCCCTTGCTATGTGAAACCTGTGGCGCAGAGCTGAAACCTGAAATGAAGTTCTGCTCTAACTGTGGAGCAAAGGTTAGCCATTAGGCTAATTAAGAAACTCCATATTTTTGTTATGTGGAATATGGGTCATCAGGCTTTTCCCACAAGATGGTGCAATTACGATACACATTGATAATGTATCTAAGTCATATTCACCTAAACAGCCACTGGCTGTTAATGGAGTTTCCCTCGAGATAAGGGATGGCGAGGTTCTTTGCCTAGTTGGGCTGAACGGTGCGGGGAAGACCACCCTCATCAGAATGACTTCAGGCATAATACTTCCAAGCAGAGGGGAAATAACAATTGATGGATCAAGCATTGTAAAGGACAAGCTTGAAGCTTCCAGAAGAGTAGGGTGGGTACCGGAGTATCCTAACTTTGAACCCAATGCCCGCCCCCTTCCTTTAATGAGGTACTTTGCGGGCTTCTACAACTTGAGAGGGCGTGAAGCAGAAGAACGGATCAGGGAAAGCCTGGACTCGGTTGGGCTTTCTGATTACCTTAACAGGAAATTGAGCGGCTATTCACAGGGAATGAAGAAGAGGTTTTCCATTGCTGAATCCTTAATCGGAGACCCGCAGAACATACTTTTTGATGAGACGTTCAACGGCCTTGATCCTGAGGGTGTGGTATTCATCAGGGGGCTTATCAACAACCTGAGAAACCAGGGCAAAGCCATCCTCCTGTCATCACATATCCTGACAGAGGTGCAGGGCATCGCAGACAGGGTCGCAATAATTAGCCATGGCACACTCTTAAAGGTAATTTCAAGAAATGATCTGAAGAATCTTGGAAAAGATACTATTTTCATAACTGTGGACAACCCTGATGATAATATACTATCTCTTCTAGGGAAATATGGAGAGCCAAGCTGGAAGGACAATGAAATTATAATCAAGGACCTGGTGGTAGGTAAAGAGGAATATACAGATATTTCCCGGGACCTCATAAAGCAGGGTTACATGTTAAGGCATTTCCAGTCTGCCGGGGAAAACCTGGAGGAATATTTCTTCTCACTGGTAGGTGAGAAGCTGTGAGACCATTCACCTACGAACTGAGGCGCACTCTGACAAGCAGATTTGTCATACTTCTC
>JAJZLU010000050.1 GCA_021850545.1 Thermoplasmata archaeon
ACTTTCACTTTCAAGCACCTGCGAATGGTGCATCACTTTTCATGTCAAGATGGCAAAGGAAATGGGGGCTTCAGACGATGAGATCCTAGAGGCATCCTATGTTGCAGTCCTCATGGCTGGAGCTCCGGCCCTGATGCACATGACCATCGTGAGGGAGACTCTGGCTTCGCTGTGAAACGCCATTTCTACTCCACATCCTCAATATTTTCCACGAAGATTTGTTCAAGCTCGAGGATTTTGTCATATAGCAGCGTGCCGAATGGTGTCAATTTGGCCACATCCCCTGGCCCTAGCTCGGCAATGCCTATTGAGATCAGGTAATCCCCAATCTTCTCCTTTGTTTTTTTGCCATATGAGTTGAGCTTGTCAAGTTTCATCATTTTCTCCTTGCCGAGTGCATAAATTGATCTCAGAATGCAGGGATTCCAGTCAAGCCATTCAAGATAACTATTGCCGGCCATGGAATTAAATCTGGTGTGGGATCAATAATTTGAGGTCTAACTTCTTAGAATATGAATTTAAAACAGGCAATTTTAGAATGTCTCTCTTTAAGCATGATAACTTAGGGAATGGGGCAAACGAATGTGATGGGGTAGGTTTGCCAAAACGTTTTGCGATTACGAAGTTCTAGAGAATATTTTATGAAGACATTGAACTTATCTCAAAGTCACCAGACTCATATTGACTAGGGATTAGATGAAACAATGGCCGTGAATGAAACGAACAGAAAGGCTCCTGTGATCCTTATTGGCGGGATACCGGGAGTGGGCAAATCCAGCATATCAGGATACATTGCAAGGAACCTTGGCATTGACCTTGTCCTTTCCGGTGACTATCTCAGGGAGTTTGCAAGGCCCATCCTTTCAGAGGAAAACAGAGAACTTCTTGGAACAAGTGTGTATGAAGCGTGGCAGAGGTTTGGCCAGGAAAATGAAGAAAACATAAGAAAGGGCTTCCTTGCTCAGGGCGAAGTTCTGAATAAGGGCCTCAATGCGGTACTGATGAGGGCAGTCAGGAATGGTGAACCCCTCATCGTGGAAACGCTTTACTTCATCCCTTCACAGTTTGGCAGGGAAGTTCTCGAAAATGTAACTTCCCTATACCTTTACATTTCAAAGAAAGAAGTTAATTCTCAAAGGCTGCAGGAAAGAGAGAAATATACCCACTACAACTCGCCTGGCAAAAGGCTGAGTGACCAGCTGGACCGATACAGGGTCATGATGGACTATTCCCTCATCGAATGCAGGGAGTATGGAATAAGGGCTTTTGATAACCTGGTCTACACTGATACCAGAGAGGAAATCATTCAATACCTTAGAGCGTTGTATTAATCATGGTACCAGATCCCCGCGAGCTTGGAAACATTATTGAAAGAGGCCTTATTGAACAGGGAATATTCAAGCCTATCCAGGAGCACCAGCCAGACCTTGATGATGGCAGGGCCACTACTGGATTCGGGTATCCAATCACTGGCCTTGAGAAGTTTCTCGGGTACTTTGACCAGTCCACTAACATCGCAAATTTTCCCTCGATCTCAATTGTAACCGATTTCAGCGTATCCCATGCGGTATGCAGATACACCAGACATGGCGGTGAAGATGGTGTCTGGCTGGACGGGAAGCAGGATCCAAAATACACAGAAAAGGCAAGCCGTGCACTTCAGTTCTTCAAGTCAATTTATGAGATATCCGGCTCTTTCAAGTTCTACATAGAGAGGAAGAAGAAGTACAAGAATGCAAAAGGGCTGGGGGAATCTGCTGCAGTTGCTGCCTCAGTAGCAAGAGCTCTCATGGTCAATGTTTTTGGAAAGGGCGCACTTGAAGATGTCACCCTGACCTCAAGATTTGCAAGGATGGTCTCAGGTTCAGGCACAAGATCAGTTTCTGGCGGGCTTTCCATATGGCTATCATACCCATACATAGAAGAGAGCCATTCCGCAGGATATTTCATAAGGGATACCGACGATTTCCACATAGGTTCATTTCCGAAGCCTTCCATGATCGTAACAGACAGTGCCCACAATATAGCAAAATCCTCAGATTTCTACGGCAGGTGGGTCTCTTCAAAATACCAGAATATCCTGGCTGAGCTTGATGGCGGCTTTGACACTGAGCACCTAATGCTGAGGGCACAGGAAGAGATGTACACGCTCAATTCCATCATACTATCCAAGGGGCACTTTATCCAGACTCCCGAGAGCCTTCAGATAATCAATGACCTTGTAAATTTCAGAAGGAAGAATGAAGGGCTGTACTTCACGGCAGACACAGGCCCGAGCATAGTCCTGCTGAGCAGAGACAGGAAACTCATAGAGGAGTTTGCCTCAACGAGGGAGGATGAATTTATCTGGAGCAATTCCCGGGTAAAAGAAGCAAAGCCCGATAAAAGCTTCCTGGAACGTTCTGAAAAATTCCTCAAATGAAGATGTTTTACCTGGAATCCAGAAGCTCCCTCGCCCTTAATTCGGCTGGAAGAAGGCAGGCATAAATGAAATCGTGAATTGGCGTATGTACGCCATATTTCTTTCCCAGCCTTGTAACGGACCCGCTCATGAACTCGAGTTCCGATGCCTTGCTTGATTCGATGTCCCTCTGCATGGAGGTTGTTGAATTGGGTGGTAGCGATGATATGAATGCCCATGCCTTCTTCCTGCTTTCCTCATCAAGGCCAATTCCTGCAGCCTTTCCCACCTCAATCACCTCATTTATGGCTCTAGCGAGCAGGTCTCGGGTGTTTGCAATGGAAAGGATGGTGCCTATGGAGACACGTGCCACGGAACCAATCCCGCCCATATTGGCCATGATAAGGAACTTCTCCCAAAGGGCCTTCCTTATGTCACTGGTTGTGTAACATGAAATGCCAGCCTCGTTGAATGCTTTGGATACATTTCCAAGCCTTGGGGAGGCTTTGCCATCGTTTTCCCCTATTGTAACGGAAACTTCTCCGCCCAGGTTCCTTACTCTTCCAGGTTTTTCGGTGAAGCTTACCATTCTGGTGAGCCCGCCAATGACATTCGACCCATACTTCATCCTCAGGTTGTCGAATGTTTCCACTCCGTTCTGTATTGGCAATAAAATGGTTTCTGGGCCAACGAGCACGGATATCTTATCCAGCAGGTCATTGACCTGCCATGCCTTGACCGTAAGAATCACCAGATCGGAGATGCCTATTTCCTCTGGATTGTCGGTTACGATATCAGGCATGGCAGATTCGGTGAAATTCTGCCCAACCAGTGTAATTCCCGTGGATTTGATTGCTCTGAGTGCACCGCCTCTTGCCAGGACATTCAACGTATGGCCTGCATTTTTCAGTTTTACTGCATAATACCCTCCAACTCCTCCGGGGCCAATAACTGTAATTTTCATAGTTAGACAGTGAATTTTACGATAAAACGTTTAACACTGCAAGTGACCCTCTACGGGCAATTTGCATAAATTCAACCTTTAATAGAAGTTGCCAATAGGGGAAACAGGTCTCAGATGATTGATCATCCCGCATTAAGGGAAAACCTTTACAAGGATATCCCAAAGCTGCCGCAGTCACGAATCGTCAATGTGTCGATGTCCTTCGGCATATCAGAGGTGCAGGATTTTGATCCGGACGGAGACAGGGCAAGCAAATCCATCCCTTGGCCAAACATTTCCAGGGCAGTGCTTGCCAGGGATGACTACAGGTGCAGGGTATGCGGGAATGGATCCCTGACCGCAGTTGATGGGTCAAAGGACTACAACAAGATACATTTCAGCCTGGAAGTCCACCACATTATCCCCAGAAAGGACGGTGGAAGCGACAGTTTCAGGAACCTGATTACCCTTTGTGAGGAATGCCACCGAAAAACCTTCTCCGATGGATATTCTGGAATCCCGGTTGGAAAAGCCAAGGACCTTTTCAGCTTTGGCAAGACTTTTCTGTTTGCGCTTCCCGCAGACAGCCTGGGCCTGTTCAGGGGGAACATAAGGAGCGCGACCCTGGAAGATTATGACAGGATTTTCGACCCAACTGAGAATCGCTACAGGGTTATGCCCATGCTCAATGCCAGACTAAGAATCAATGTTGCTGAGTTGAATGTCGATGATTACAGGTCACTAGTTTCAGCCATTATAAGGGAGCATGATGTCAAGGATTACTTTACCCTGGAGGCAAAGGGCGGAAATATGCCCATAAAGGTCAGGATACTACTGGATGGGCAGTCAGACCTGCTCGTCTAGATGATGAACTCTTCCCTCTCAACTTCCCTGTTTTCAATCCCAAGCGCACTTGACTTGATTTTCTTGCCATTGTAGAGCTCTGCGTATTCCTTACCGGAGTACACGGCCTCAACAATCCTTCCAATGGAATCGCCTTTGAGTATTCCGCTTCCGCTGGTTCCTGAAGCCACTATGATGTTGAGGTCCTTGAAAATGTAAGGAGTCCCGTCGATTGTGTTGTAGGCGTAATAACCTGCCCACATGCCTGTTACCTTGGGATAGGACATTGTGGGGAAGTAAGCCTGGATAACCTGGGCAAGGCTGTTATCATAATATTCCCTTTCCGCATCAGGCTCCTCATTGAAGCTGTAGTCGCGGTTGTAATCGTCAGCTGTGCCCACCCAGAGGGATTTTGCCTTTGGAGCTGGCCTAAGGTAGACACCGAATGACGGGAGGATGGTGAATGGCAACACGCCTTCCTTGTTCTGGTCCCATCCAAAGAGAATGTTTTCAACGCTCGGGCCGCTTATCTGGAAGACCTGCCTTTTCTTCGGCCTTATGTGGCTGTCAATGCCCGTCGGGTCCAGAAGTGAGGTTGTCCATACATCAGTGCAACTGATGAAAATGTCTGCCTCAATGTCTCCATGGTTTGTCTCTAATTTCTTGAGGTGTTTCTTCTGCCATAGGAAAGGCTCCCCAGGATAATCAAGCGGGTCAACTGGATCAAGGCGATATTCCCTGACTGTTGTATTGAATAGGAATTTTACTCCCAGCCTCACGGCGGAATTGTAGTAGAAATCAGCAATAAGTTCCGGCTCGATGGTTCCACAGTTTTCCCCTAAAACTCCCAGATCAATATCCTTGAGGTTCATGAGGGCTTTGGTCTCCACATCAATCTTCGTCCTAAGGAAATCGTAATGTGAAAGTGCTTCGGCATCAAGGGTCCTTACTTTTGACCTTTGGGACACTTTCTGGAGAACTTTCAGACGAGGGTCGTCATCACTTGTGAGGAAGAGGTATCCAACAAATTTCATTCCCACGTCGTGCCCAAGTTCCTCCTGGACATGCCTGTAAAAGCCAATTGTTGAGTTTGAAAGGTTGAAGTTCAGTTCAGACGAAAACATATCTCTGAAACCTGCAGCGCTTCTTGCAGTGTTTCCCTGCGCATAGGTCGGGGCCTTGTCAATAACCACGATGTTAACGTCAGGATTATTCTTTTTTATATAGTAAGCAGAAGTCAGTCCAACAATTCCGGCGCCTATAACAGCAACATCAAAACGAGAGTCAGGCACCATTACGTAAGACCTGGGACCTATTATAATCTTATCAATAATATACGGCCTTTAACCTGTTTTTGGGCATATCCGCTATTCTTCAAACAGATCTGTTGAAAGGTACTTGAAACCATTGTCCGGGAAGATTGCAATTATATTCCTGCCTGGGCCCAGGGCCCTTGCTTTCTGCAACGCTATGTGCAATGCGCATGCAGAGCTCTGTCCCAGCAGCAACCCTTCCCTGCTGGCGGCTAACCTCCCTGTCTCGAAGGAAGCTTTCTTCATAGCCTCATCCATTTCTATGAATTCATCGAAATAATCCATCCTTACAAGTTTTGAAGGATTTGGCTCCTTGGGGTTCCTTATACCCTGGATCTTCACCCCCAGTGCAGGGGTAACGCCCACTATCCTGATTCCGGGATTAAACTCCCTCATTCTCAGGGCAATTCCGGAACTGGTTCCTCCTGTGCCAACAGTCATGACGACCATGTCAATGTTGCCGCCCATCTGTTCTATTATCTCATTGGCAGTGCCTGTATAGTGTGCAAGAATATTGGCAGGATTGCTGAACTGGTCCATGGGAACATATTTATCCGGATTCTCAGCTACAAGCTTCTCCTTCATCTCAATTGCGCCTGCAGTTCCCTTGTCGCCTGGCGTCAGGAGAAGTTCGGCGCCATATGCCTTGATGATCTTTCTTCTCTCAATGCTGGCGGATTCAGACATTATAATTGTAACCTTATAGCCCTTGTATGCCCCTATCATGGCAAGAGCAATTCCTGTGTTGCCGGATGTTGCCTCAAGGATTGTCTTTTCCTTGGTAAGTATCCCGCTCGCCTCTGCAAATTCAATAAGGTTCAGGGCAGCCCTGTCTTTAACTGAACCGCCTATGTTGAACATTTCCAGTTTGGCAAAAATGTTGGCATCATTCGGCCCCGTGAGCTTGTTGATTCTGATCATTGGAGTGTTGCCTATAAGGTCCGAAATGTTTCTGCTGATACCGGGATAATTCATGGATACTGTATTGCAACAAAGTTATTATTTTTCAACTTTCAACATCCTTATCCTGTAGAAGGAGGTACTATCTGAGATAGGATTTAAATTAAGATTTCTTTCACATGGTTATGGGTAGCGAACAGAATGCGGGACCGCTGGTTTCTTGCAAGTGGCTCTCAGAACACTTAAATGATGATTCTCTGATTATTGTTGACTGCAGATACAGCCTTAAGGACAAGGGCTTTGGAAAGTCTGAGTATGGAAATGGCCATATCCCTGGCGCTTACTTCCTTGATATGGAAAAAGAACTGACGGGAAATGTAGGAAAGCATGGCGGAAGGCACCCGCTTCCAGACATTGTCTCTTTCCAGGAAAGCATGAACCGCATTGGCCTTGAAAATGGGAAGACAGTCATAGCATATGACGGGGATGGATCAGGTGCCTCGAGGCTATGGTGGATGCTGAATTATTTCGGGCATAACAGTGCGAAAATCCTTGACGGGGGCTTTCAGGAATGGATAGATTCAGGCCTTCCAGTTACAGTTGAAATCCCGCCTGAAAGGGCCGGAAACTTTAAGGCCCGTATAACTGGACATATACTTGTGAGCAGGGAAGACCTCGACAAACTGCCACACGGCTCGAAGATCATAGATGTGCGTGACAGAGAGAGATATCTTGGCATTACAGAACCCATAGACAGGATTGCAGGGCACATCCCTGGCGCAATTAACATTCCATACAAGGATATCATTGACAAACCTGGGAAATTCCGTAGAAGGGAGGAGTTAGAGAAACTATTCTCAGAGAGCGGGGACGAGCCTGTTGTCTACTGCGGTTCGGGAATAACCTCCTGCGTGAACTTTGTGGCCCTTGAATCCATTGGGAAGCATCCGAAGCTGTATGCGGGAAGCTGGAGCGACTGGATAAGTTACGAGGACAGTGAGATAGCGACAGGTGAACATAGCTAAAACGTTCACCTTAATTTAGTATGAATTATATTTTGCAATAGGAAATACAGTTATCCTCAATGTAATCAGTATTTTATACCTATAAAGAAATACAGGGGTATGGCGTACAGTGACGGCATCATACTCAGAGTCGCTGAAGCAAATTCTACCGATCCGGGGATGTCCAGAGTTAGGCTTGACGAAGAATCCAGGCTTGCCCTAGGGGCAGAAATTGGAGATGTTGTCGAGATCGAGAAAGATAAGAAAACCGTGGGAAGAGTCTACAGGGCCAGGCCCGAAGACGAAAACAAGGGCATTGTGAGAATAGACAGTGTCATGAGGAACAACTGCGGCTCATCCATTGGAGACAAGGTCAGGGTCAAGAAAGTCCGAACTGATGAAGCAAAGAGAGTTACACTGGCCCCTATTATCCGGAAAGACCAGAGGCTCAAATTTGGTGAAGGAATAAACGAATTTGTCCAGAAAGCCCTCATAAGGAGGCCAATGCTTGAGGGGGACAACATAAGCGTTCCGGGGCTGACACTGGCAGGGCATTCAGGCCTCATATTCAAGGTTGTAAAAACTCAGCCGACTAAGGCACCAGTTGAAGTTGGGGAAGAGACCAAGATCGAGATTAGGGAGGAACCTGCATCGGAGGTTCTTGAGGACGTATCAAGGATCAGCTACGAAGATATTGGAGGGCTCTCCGACCAACTTGGAAGGGTCAGGGAAATAATTGAGCTCCCGCTCAAGCACCCTGAACTTTTTGAGAGGCTTGGAATACACCCGCCAAAGGGAGTTCTGCTTCATGGCCCACCAGGCACTGGAAAGACGCTTATTGCCAGGGCTGTTGCAAATGAATCGGGAGCTAATTTCTTCTCCATAAACGGGCCCGAGATTATGAGCAAGTATTACGGGCAGAGTGAGCAGAAGCTCAGGGAAATCTTCCTTAAAGCTGAAGAAACTGAGCCTTCGATCATATTCATTGATGAAATAGATTCCATTGCCCCAAAGAGGGAGGAAGTGCAGGGGGAAGTTGAGCGAAGGGTAGTTGCACAGCTCCTGACACTCATGGACGGGCTCAAGGAAAGAGGACACGTCATTGTCATAGGCGCAACTAACAGAATCGATGCTGTTGATCCTGCCCTGAGAAGGCCAGGAAGATTTGACAGGGAAATTAACATCGGAGTTCCTGACAAGAAAGGAAGGAAGGAGATTCTCTCCATCCATACAAGAGGAATGCCATTAGGCATGGATGAGGAAAAGAAGAGCCAGTTCCTTGATGAAATCGCCAGCCTTACATATGGATTCGTTGGTGCAGACCTTGCAGCCCTTTCCAGGGAATCTGCAATGAATGCACTGAGAAGGTACCTTCCGGAGATTGACCTTGACAAGCCCATACCAACTGAGATACTTGAAAAAATGCAAGTAACTGATGACGACTTCAGAGAAGCCCTGAAAGCAATTGAGCCAAGCAGCTTAAGGGAAGTTACTGTAGAGGTTCCCAACATAACCTGGGAGGACATCGGAGGCCTTGAATCCGTAAAGAGCGAACTCCGTGAATCTGTTGAGCTTCCTCTGCTAAAGCCTGAAGTGTTCAAGAAACTGGGCATCAGGGCTGCGAAGGGGTTCCTTCTTTATGGGCCGCCGGGCGTAGGCAAAACGCTGCTTGCCAAGGCTGTTGCCAATGAGAGCAATGCGAACTTTATCTCAGTAAAGGGGCCAGAGGTCCTGAGCAAGTGGGTTGGAGAGAGCGAAAAGGCCGTCAGGGAAATTTTCAAGAAGGCAAAGCAGGTCGCACCAACCATTGTGTTCCTCGATGAAGTTGATTCCATCGCACCAAGAAGGGGACAGTATGGAGATACTGGCGTTACTGAGAGAATAGTGAACCAGCTGCTTACGTCTTTGGACGGCATAGAAGTGCTGCAGGGAGTGGTTGTGCTAGCAGCCACAAACAGGCCTGACATCATTGACCCAGGCCTCCTGAGGGCAGGAAGGTTCGACAAGATGATCTATATCCCTGCGCCAGATGTAGGAAGCAGGCTCAAGATCCTGGACGTCCACACAAAACAGATGCCCCTCTCTAAAGACGTTTCGCTGGAAGACCTTGCCCAGAAGACCGAAGGTTACGTTGGCGCTGACCTTGAGAACCTGTGCAGGGAAGCAGGGATGATGGCTTACAGGGAGAATGCAGAAGCAACTGAGATCACC
>JAJZLU010000051.1 GCA_021850545.1 Thermoplasmata archaeon
CAGCACTTTTAATATATTCCCGGAGTATAAACCGATTAATTGCGAGGGTAACAAAGCCTGGCCAACTGTGCAGGACTTAAGATTCTGTCTCGTAGGAGTTCGTGGGTTCGAATCCCATCCCTCGCATATTTTTGCCACATATCTATATCCGTAAGTATATTTGCATTGAATTAAGCGGAAACAATGAATGTTTACATGGGCATTACCTATGTACATACAGTTCTGACAGATATTGCATTAAAGCAAACATTTTGGATGAAATTCACTATTCCAAATTACAGCATATTGCAAGAAGAGCACATCCAGGTTTGGCTTCAGTAAAAAAAAGGAAATTTTCAGCGAAAAGAAAATTTTTTTATGTTCAATTGGAAATTAAAATTTGGGGGTTTTATGCCCAAATTACATAAATACTGATTCCGTTCAAGTGTCTGTTGGCTCTTCCCTCGGAGATGCATTCTGAACACTGGCTGATTTTTTCTTCACTTCTATGTACACTATTCCCAATACCATCCATGCCACAAATGTATATGCTGCAATCAGGACAGGCTGGCTTATGGATATGAACGTGCCATAAAACACGAATCCAAGTATCGCTATTGCTGCAACAGAGATAATAAGATATGCGAGAACCCCCTTCGCCTTCTTGTCCTTCACGATCTTTGGAAGTGAGGCATTTGCCATCATGTGGACAAGTATGGAACCCAAAGTTCCCACGACTCCCGTATACAGGAATGCGTTGAAACCTCCCATTGTGACAGTTGCGACTGCAGCGATCACAAAACTGGCAAGAGCCATAATCCCAGATGCCACGTGAGGCGTTAGGTGCGTCTCATGGACTGATGATACGCTTTCCGGGAAAAAGCCATCCTTCGCCATTGCATAAAGTACTCTAGATGAACTGTTGGTGAATGTAACCATGTCCGTCAAGATACTGTTCACATAAAACACTGTTATGAGGATAGCGGCCCACAGCCCTATGTGTGCAAGGGAAAGGGTTATCCCTGGGACAAGATTGTTGGCGTATTCTGACATCTTGCCAACACCCCAGGAAACAGTAAAGGCATAAGCTGCAAAGACAAAGAATACACCCAGAGTTGCTATTGCAATCATAATTCCCCTGGAAATTGTCTTTCTTGCTTCCTTTGTTTCCTCACCGAGAGGTGTTGAGGTTCCAAAGCCCGAGAAGGCAGTGTACATGAAAAGGACACCGAGCATTACGCCGCTGAACCCTCCTGTAGCGTATTTTGGGGTAAACACCTGAACTGTGTTAACCGAAGGCGTCTGTGTGATAAGTATGCCCCCAATAAGAACCACCACGATGATTTCAATGGTCGCCATAACAGCTGCATACTTCAGAGAACCCTTGACTCCCAGAACAGATATGATATACCCAAATGCAACCGTTCCGGCAAGAAGCGGGAACCAAAGATAACCTGGCAGGTTGATGTTGAATACACTTGACAGGAGAGCAGGCACGAACACTGATATGCTAAGGCCTATGAAAGCCAGAGATGTTACCTGGTAGATCATATAGGACCAGCCCGTATATGCTCCAACATGGGTACCATATCCTTTCTTCACGTAGTCGTAGTAGCCTCCCGCGCCGGCAACATGCTGGGATAGCTTGCTTACAATGAACGCATTCAGCGCAACCACAATAAATGCTATCACAGCCGTCAAAGGCAGGGACCCCAGAGCAAATGCTGCCGCCCCGGTCATGGTTGCAACCGCCGCACCTGCAGGCGCTGAGGCTGCAACTCCCTGGAAGACAACATCCCTCATAGAGAGTGCGTTTTTCTTTAACTGACCTGACATGACCCGTGCTAACATTTACCACTACTTAAATGTGCTGTTATATTTCATTAATTTAGTTGGGAATTGAGCCGATTTACAATATATTTTACAATATATCGAAACTCACATGATTTTCCAAGAAGCATGCAAAAGAAAGCAATTAGATTGATTGGAAATCAATTGAAAGATATCTAATAAATTAGTTTCAGCGTTAAAATAGGGCACCGGATAACATATGAGTAATCACGGTTAAAAGAACACCTCCAATTTATAAATGTGATCTTATGCCTACAAAGGGTATCAGTTTCATTATGTTTTCAGGCACGGCGGACAAGTTCATCCCACTGGGTGTCCTGACACAGTCTGCAGTAAATTTGGGAATACCAGTGTCTATTTTTGCAACTGGCTGGGCCATACAGGCGTTTACAAAGGGAGGAAAGGACAAAGTAAACAGGATGCCAAAGGAATTTGAAGATATGGCTCCTATGCTGATGCAAGGATTGAAAGATATCAAGTCACCTTCTTGGTATGAAATGATCAAGACTGCAAAGGAAATCGGCGATGTCAAAGTGTACGTGTGCTCCATGATGGCACAGGCGCTCAAGGTCGATACGGACCATGGCCTAGACCCAATAGTTGATGACGTCGTAGGCGCCGCAGCCTTCCTCCAGATGTCTGCAGAAAATGACAAGATTTTCATCTGAGGCGGGATCATGGCAAAGACACTTGTTGACAGCAGAGGGACTGCATGCCCGGGGCCAATCACTGACCTCCTGAGGGCTTACAGGAAAGCAAGCAACGGTGATGTGATTGAACTGCTTGCCACAGATCCAGGGGTAAAGGCTGATGCGAAGGCATGGTGCCAGAGGACCAACAATGAGGTTTTGAGCACAGTGGAAAAGAATGGGGTTATCACTGTTGAAATTAAGATAATGGGAAAGAAAGGCTAACCATAAGCGGTTTTGAATCAGGTGTTGGGGATGAAAAACGTAGCAGTAGTTGGAGGCGGGGCAGGAGGATTGATCTTTGCCAATACGCTGGCTAAAGAAATGTCAGAAGATATTCAGTCGGGGAAGATGAAGATAAGGATCTTTGACGGGTCTATATATCATGAGTTCCAACCTGGATATCTTGCTGTGGCATTCAGGGGAAGGGACCCGGAAAGCCTCAGGAGGTACCTGTCAGGCCTGGTTTTGCCTGGAGTGGAACTTGTCCCCGAAAATTGCTCAAAGGTTGACATTGACAACAGATTCGTAGTAACAGAAAAAACCGGGAAGAAATTTGAGTTTGATGAAGTCGTCATAGCCACCGGGTCAAAGCCAGATTACAGCCAGATTCCAGGGCTTTCGCAGGCAAACCATGACTTCCACTCAAGTGCCAGAGCCTCTGCAGATGCTTACAAGAGATTGCAGAAAGTAAGGTGGGGCAAGGTCGTGACGGGCATCGCAGGCGTGCCCTATAAATGCCCGCCTTCACCTAATGAGAGTGCATTCATGCTGGATGAATTCTTCGTCAGGAGAAAATTGAGGAATGAGGTAAAAGTCACATTCCTGACCCCTTATCTCAGAAGCTATTCTAACGAAACAGTGAACAGCATCATAGAACCTATTTACAAGGAGAGAAACATCGAGATAATAACTAGTTTCAACCTAGAAAGCGTAGACCCTGAGAAAGAGCTGCTTGTATCAATGGAAGGGGACACACTCCCGTATGACACCCTCTTCCTTGTTCCGCCGCACACCGGTGCAGCGATTTTCAAAGGCGAGGAATATGCTGATTCCGATGGGTGGATCAAGACTGACAAATATGATCTCCATGTAACAGACCATGACTATGCATTTGCCATTGGAGATGCAACTAATCTGCCCATATCAAAGGCAGGAGTGGAAGCACACCTTGAGGCAATAGTGGTCGCAAATAACATTGTATCCGAAATGAATGGCAGCAGCGACAGGTATGAATTCACGGGCAGGTTGCAGTGTTCAATGGAAACTGGATTCCACCAGGCTACTTTCGTGGTAGGCACATATGATAAACCTATTGAAAGGATACAACCCTCATTTTACAACTATATGCAGAAGAAGCTGATGGAAAGGATTTACTGGGCTTCCCTGAAGGGAGGATACGAGTGGCTATTCAGATGGCACTTTGGCGAGGACTACTACAGGAAGACTACCAGGCAGAGGCCACCTGCGCAGTCACCTAAAGTGCAGAATATATGATGAAGAGTTTATGCTATGGCCGGTAGCCTCTGCAGAATAGTGGCTCCCGGTCCTTATTTTCAACAAGGTTTGAGTGCATTTTCCCCATTATGATGTTTCATTAAACAGGTAACAGTTACAATAAAAAACTCATGGAACAATCTTTATAGCCATGGCTGTGAATTTGTATATATGGAAGAAAAGACCCAATCGAAATTTCCAACCTTTGAATGCGTGATTTCCAATTCCATTGAGGATTACGACTCCGAAATGGAGAGGTTTTTCCTGGCGAGGGGGAAACTGTCAGTGGAGCTGGCCAGGCTGAGAATAAATGACAGCCAGTGGGCAGAGAATTATGAGAAGATGATGATATACCTTTCAGGGCTTGTTGATTCCCTTATTGAGCTAAAGGAAGCCCCATCCCATGAGTTCCTGATTGACCTTTCACTGGGTGAGGAACTGGAAGATGACACCACCCAAAGGCTATTGAGGACAAGAGACCCCTTGGTCGCAGATACGGCGGGGGCAGCCCTAACAGTCAGGGACATGATGTTCTGGTTCGTAAGGAATGGGAAGGACCAGAAACTAGCCAAAAGCTTTACTCCTGAAAGGTTCCAGGGACTGCCATTCCTGAGGCTAGCACTTGTATACAGAAGCGTAAGCCTTTCTAAGAAGTAATTTGTGCCATTCTGGTGTATGGGAAGAATTTTCCCGTACACTGCAATGAAGGGAAATTTTAAAAAGATAGAACTCTCTTTGCAATAATGGATTCCCACGATATTGACAGATTGCTAGACTGCAGAATTGTTTTTAAATATCAGGGAAACCAGGCAGTTTCCCAATTTTCAAAGAAATTGAATTTGACTTTCCAGGCTGCATTGCATCTCGGAGATTCTGAACTTGAACTGTCCTATTTCGTCCCAGAACAGCTTGTTGAAAACCGTGATGTATCTATATTATTGGCCCAGACTTACGCCAAAAAGCAAGGTGACCTCTTTTTTGTAAGCAACGATATAACCATACCTAAACTTTTTGAAACGGTCAATTTCCTGCTGCAGGATACCAAGTCCGGGATATTGGATAATGTGCACGTCGAGAATGGTATGTTCTACCTCTCAATGAGGTTCAATGGCACTGAACTTGGGCATATTTCCTCTGCTCTTCTTGAAGCTACCAAGAGGTTTGAAAACATGGGGGTAGCTTACCTCGGGCCGAACCCCGGGCTTGACAGCATTCTTAGGGAAAGTTTTTCCAGCACTAAGCTGACCAATGTATCTTGGGAGTATGACATGCCAAAGAACGCATTTGTCTCCACACCCATAAATGATCTCGGAGACGAATGGGTCGCAGAAGTCAGATATATGACCAAGAATGATGTTGTGCCTCAGCTTTTCAAAACAAAGGAGAAGATAGAAAACCCTGAAAAATCGGGATTCAACGTGATTTCAGAGAAGGATCACCTGTACGAGTTGACTTTCAGCAACAGGGGGTCAATGATACGTGAATACCATTTAAGGTCCTATGAGAGAAAAATAGTGAGGTTCACCCGGCACCTCCATTACAGGGATCATAAGATAATGGTAGAGACGGCAATTCCAACTGTCCAGACAAGAGAACTACTTCAGGTGCTTTCAATGACCAATGAGAAATATCCCATGTTCAACCTCAAGCTTCTGGCTATTGAAGACCTTTAAAATCTCTTTTTAAACTGGTCTTAAACTGCGTCAAAGACTTCAGTCAGCGAAACCTGCCAATCAGGGAACTCATCTGCAATCTTTGACATGGAAGCCATATAGTTGTCCACCAGCACTTCCGGAACGAGTGAGCTGATGTGAAGAGCCCCATTGTCATATCCGAAAATGCGGCAAAACCTGATCATCTTCTTGTCATAAAGATAGCTGAAGAACCCTTTCAGGAATGGCTCTTTAAGGCCGAACTTGAATTCATACAGGTTAAGCCCGGGCACGGTTTCCTTAAATCCGTTCTCTTCTGCATTCCTTATTTTTTCATTTGTCTTTACGATTTCAGATACGCCCTCGCCAGTGGTCATATACCTAGATTCAAAAACCCACTGGTCTGGAAGGGCTGAGAAGGGGAAGCTCTTCTTCGCATAATCTGGAAGCTTTGCTTCCCACTTTATCTGCTTCAGCCTGGTTACCTTCTTAACATCCTCAAGGATAGTATTCAGCCCCGGATTGGGGCCGAGATACTGGACACTGAGGCCCTCCATCAGCCTCGAGTATTTGAGCACGTTCTTCGTAACAGTATAAAGATCTGACGAATGGAACCTGCAAGACAGGTAGTATGTGCCCTTTGAGAGGTACATATTGTCAAGAATTGTTGTTTTGGAGCCGTCGACCACTTCCTTGAGGCCATTGTAAAGGTCCTCAGTGGCCATGCCAAAGTTTGAGAAATACACGTTCCCCTCCTTGGTCGCATTGGACTGGGCCAGGAAAATTGAAATTTCCCTGTTGGAAGCAAGTTCTTCAGGAATGAAGAATGAGATCTCAAGGCTTTTCTCCCCAAAATGTAGGCCAGACTGCAGGTTAATTGAAATTCTCTTTGTGAACTCTGCCACTGGAAGGTTGCCTGTCAATGAATATATTATGCGCATGTCTAGAGCGCGGTCTACATCATTGAGGTCCATTGCCAAATGAATTGGTAGACCAGTTTAAAACTTTCCCATATTGTGGAAATTTCAAGTGGAAAAGTCGGCCTGCCTGTTTGTTTCCATCAATCATTTCCCAATTGCAGGGTTTATTAGCTCATATCTGGGATGAATGGGTGACAAATAGGCAACTCTGATATCGTACTTTGGAAAATTTTTTACTGTATCCGAAACTATTCCAAGGAAAGTGCGCCCATAGCTTTCCGAAATAATCCCGCATATTCTCAGGAGGGTGCCATCAAATTCATGATACTGGTAAAACATCGGGTTGTAATGTTCAGAGAGCATTTTAGAGTAGAAAACTGAAATTTTGCTTGCTGTGGTGGCCGTATAAATTTTCTCTTTCTCTGACACGGACTTGAAGATTTCTCCACTCAATTTCGCTGAGTCATCAACGCGGTAGAGAAAGTCATTTGAATTCTCCCATGTAGTGTACCTTAACCTCCTTATCCACCTGGTGGCAAAAAGTGCTTTCATCTGATCTGAATCTGACACTGGAGGCTTCACAGAAACGACCCCGGAAACCAGCCTCTCGGCCTTGGAAGCTTTTTCAAGCGTATAGTTGAGGCCCCTGTTTGAGCCAAAATATTCGGGTATGCCGTTTCCAAGTGCCTTTCTAGCATTGAAGATAAACCTGGAAACCTCCATGGCGTGGGTGTGGTGGAATGTGAAAACTGTCTTGTGGTAACCCCCTTCTATGTATTTGTAGTCAATGGCCACAGATGGTATTCTTATGAGTTCCCGGAATATTTCCATTTCTGGGTATTCGTCAGAAGTGATCTTGAATACCGACAGGTCACCCATTTCTGAAACCTGCATCCTCTTAAGGAAAATACTGTACTCATAATCCTTCTTCAGGTAGGATGGAACGTTGATGTACTCACCAACCGCCTTGTCAGTGAAATACATATGTTCTGAGAAACTGAAAGGGAATTTCCTGGATTCCACAAGGAATGGAATGCTGCTTTTGACTGCAAATACGCACTGCATGTCGCCAACAGGATCGGTATCCTCCGGGAACATGTAGAATAATAGGTTTAATATTATAAAAACTTTAGTACAATAAGAAATCCCTGCAGAAAGGGCTGGAAATCACTTAATCAGGGCTTCCAATCTCTCTTTTTCCTCTGGTTCCGATATTTCCCTTTCCGCTTCAAGGGCATCCAGCAACAGCTTTGCCAGTGCCTTTCCTTTTTTTGAAAGAGAATAATATACCTGGGGCGGGTTGGTGCCGACAACTTCCCTCTCGATCGCATTATTAACTGTGAGAGCGTTCAGGGCCCTCGAGAGGCTGGTTGAACTGACATTTTTCAGGCTCGACTTAAGTTCGTTGTACCTCATTTTCCCATAGTAATCAAGCCTGTGGAGGATCTGTGGTGCCCAGGTGTGGCCAACGATTGACAGTACCCGGTTGATTTTCTCATCTTCGCTGTGGAATTTTGAAACCAGTGATACCTCTACCATTTCTGTTACCTGATAACACTTGAGTGTCTTTCTAATATATTAACTTAGAGCTGATGGCAAAGGCAAGGGAATGCTATGATTGCGAAGAGTGAAGCATATAACTTTGAGGACAGGGTAACGGAAGTTGTGTCAAAGGTCAGGGAGGGTGTGGTTATGGTTACGAGCCATCGGTACCGAATGGGCAGATATGGTGAAGTGAGGCCACTAGACGGAGCTGCAAGCGGAATTATTGTGAGTTCCAGCGGTTACATAGTAACAAATCACCATGTAATACAGGACCACCATGGCCTTCAAGTCACAACTGGCAGCGGTGAAGTGCACGATGCAGAGGTTATAGGAAGCGATCCAGCCACTGATGTTGCCATACTGAAGATCGATGCCAGGGGATTGAACCCGCTAAAACTTGGAGATTCAGACAAGCTGGCAGCAGGGAAGTTCGTGGTTGCAATAGGAAATGCCCTGGGCCTTCCGGGAGACCCCACCGTATCTCTTGGCGTGATCAGTGCAATAGGAAGGCCGATGCCGTGGGCGGATTTCATTTTTGAGGGCCTTCTGCAAACGGACGCCGCGATCAATCCGGGAAACAGCGGCGGGCCACTTGCAACTCTTGACGGGGAAGTGGTCGGAATGAATACAGCAATTGTTGCATTTGCCCAGGGAGTAGGGTTTGCTATCCCATCAGAAACGATCAGGCGCGTAATGGAACAGATTCTGGACCATGGAAGGGTCATCCGGCCATGGATAGGAATATCTGGGCTTACTGTCAATGAGTCCATGAGGAATATGGGGAACTTCACGGGGATAAAGGGCGTAGCAGTTGTGAGGGTGTCCAGCGGAAGCCCTGCCCATCTTGCTGGGATTAAGCCATGGGATGTCATAGTTTCCATTAATGGAGGAACGGTTGAGAATTTGAGAGGCCTCCTGGAAAAACTGTCCAAGTCCAGCATCGGAAGAACGGTAGATTTGGAGATTATAAGGAACGGCAGGAACCTGCAGGTTCCGATTGGGCTGATGGAAATGCCGGAACATTATCTTGAGTATGGGAGATAATTGTCCCAATATTTTTTCATTGATTCCTGTAAGGGCGCAGAAATGTTGTGTCAGCATACTTAAGAATCTCTGGCCCGTTAACTGAAATTGAAACATGGCATAGGCTTGCAGGCCTCACCCTTGGTGGATTCCATAACCTTGAGAACGGCCTTCCATCAAAATATGCCATCAGAATTTTTATCACGGCAGTGTGAGTAACTAAAAGGATGTTTTTCCCTTTTTCTTCTGAAAGAATCCTGGTTAGGACGCTGACCGCCCTTTCCTTCACCTCAAGAAGTGTTTCTCCCGGACCAACTGGTTCGAAATTTTCAGGGTCATAGAAGTAAGTGTGCTGAAGTGACGGATATAGTTTTGAAACCTCCGTGCGTTTCATTCCTTCCCATTCACCGAGGCCTATTTCCCTGAGGTCATCCTCTTTCCTCACTTCACAGCTTGTTCCCTGGTATGAATTCACGATCCTGGCAGTACTTAAGGCTCTGCTGCTTGAACTGGAATAAATTACGTCCAAGTTCACGCCAGAAAGGTGCTGGCCAAGCCTTGAGGCCTGCTGCTCCCCAACACTGGTGAGTGGTGAGTCAAGCATTCCCTGGATTCTGTTCTCATTGTTCCAATGGGTTTGGCCATGCCTGGCTATAAAGAGATTTGTAATTGGGGTTTCGAGTTCGCTCAAGCTTCACTTTTATTCCAAATTGCCATATAAATTTATGCAAAAGCTCACATGATCCAACCTAACGGGTCAGTTCTCAATTTGCGTTAGCCATGCTCTGCGAAATTTTAGTTGGAATGGGGAAGATATTTGAAACCATAAATTATGTAACTCTTGCTTGGCAACCTGTTGGTATTGTGAAAAGGAAATTCTTGGCTTTCGTTACAAGATAGCTGGAAATGATTGCGACATAGAGTGCGCAAACAGCCAGATCAACAGGACACTTGATTTCCTTGGAAGGCTCTTGGGTGAAATTCCGGAGTTCGTGGGCTTCGGCCTTGGCTATGACAAACCAGAGTTCTTCTGGTACATTTTTGCTGAAACTGAAGCTGCCATAAACCACATTCGGGGAGCATGCTCCACTGCACTGATTGGCTTCAGCCTCTATCCCCTAATGGCCAGGATTCCCACAGACGACGCCCCGGAACCAACCGTTGCCCTTCCGGATAGGATCATTCTCGGTGGCGTATCGCTAGGGCACCTGGACGCCAAGACAACGGGGACGCTTGGAGGGGTAGTCAGGATAGGGGAACAGAAATATGCTGTGTCGACGGCAAGCGTTATAGCTCCTGACGGAGCAAAACTTGGTGACACCATAGTCCAGCCGAGCATAGAGGATTCCCCAAACCGCGCATATTCTTTAGGAAAGCTTGCCGTAATTTCCAAACTTGCATTCGGTTCTATAAATGACCTTGACGCAGCCATCGCATTGGTGGACGCTGAAGTGCCCACGACACCTAGAATAAAGGAGATTGGAAGGCCGAGTGACGTGGCAGAGCCTGAAATAGGAATGAATGTGCGAAAGACAGGCAGGTCGTCCGGCTACAGGGAGGGCAGAGTCCTCTGCACCGATGTGAGAATAAAGGTCATAAAGAGTTCCCAGCAGTTCATATTCCAGGACCAATTCATTGTCTTTTCCGATTCAGAGCCATTCGCTGAGTCTGGAGACGAGGGATCATTTGTTCTGAACAACAATAATGATCTCGTTGGAATGATCCAGCTTTCATTCCATGGCATGGCAGTCTGTGCACGCGGGAGCATTTTAATGGAACGTTTTGGCTTTACTCCGCCTTACTGCTTTGAGCCAACTGACGAGGATTTCTGAGGAATCTGGCTCATAGCTTGAATGGATCCATCCTGAATGAGATATCAACCTCATTTTCACTTTCGTCTTCCACTGTAACTTCAATGTCTGCCATTCTCTTCAGGGTCTGTGAAAAGATCTTGCCAAGGATCTTGCTTACCTTGATTCCTATGTTGTGCCTCACGATGATCTTGTGGTCAAGCCCCTGGATTTTTTCTTCAAACATGCCGAGGCCGCCATAGTTGCATTGCAGTTCCAGGAAATTTATGAACGCCTTTATTCCCGGGTCACTGTACTTGAAAAAGGTGAACTCCTTCAGTGCCAGCGAGGAAATATCCTTCGCTATTTTGTCCATTTCGTCTTCATTTATTGCCGATACAAGGGCCTGAAAGGTATTCTTGGTAATTGTAACAAATCCAAATCTTTCAGCAAAGGTGTCAAATTCAGAATATCTTTGAAGAATTGAATTTACAAGGTTGTTAAATGTCAAGTGTTTAGCTTCCGCTTCCCTGTTTAAAAAATCCTCCAATTCCTGATCCATCCGTATTGAGTGGATTACATTCTTCTTCTTGCTCAGGGACATGCAAATATTTTAGAACAATATCTTTAATTATATTTTCGGTAAATGCCCCAAGGCCATTTTTTTGGGCAAGAGGTCATAGCCCCGCAGACTTTTGTCTGGGACCTGCTGCCCGAAATATGGGGCTGATGTTTTTTTTGATTACTTTGTAAACTTCCCCTAATTAAGCAATGGAGGCATGGGGCTAAAAATGACCAATGAAATCCAAAATGTGCCAATGCCGGAATATTACATCCCTTCACAGTCGCCCAGGGAGAAAATCATCGGCAACAAAATTTCCAAGCTTTACAAGGGATCCAGTGTGTGGATCATACCATTAAGTGCAAGGTATGGCGATGACGTAACAGCAATGGCCATAAACTGCCTCTCATTTTCCACTTCGCTGATTGAGCTGCCTGAACCTTTCCAGGCCTACATTGAGGAATATGATGGCCAGTTCATTAAAGTTCGGAACAGCAATTACTACTGCCTCAAGATTGACATCGGGGACCTCAAGGACCTAATTCCATGTGCAGGGGCGGAGAAAAGCCAGCAGGAAGATTTCACATAAAATTTGATTTTGCAAGAGCAGGCTTAAACTTCTTCAAGGTTTGACAGGGCCAGTGCAAATATTCCAATCCCGAATAAAACAGCCACCGTTGAAATTTCCCCACCAAGAAATGATATCACAATTCCCGCTACACTGGTTGCAAGCGCGATGGCACTCGCAACAAGCTTTCTCATGTTTTCCTTAGCCATTTTTAAACACTGTAATTAGGAAGTTCAGGCTTGGTGCTAGTATATGAAGAAATATGGCAATCCTTATTTTCAGGCCATAATCGGAATGCTGCAATAAGCAAACCATTAATTTACCACAAAAGACCTATATGCCATAGGTGGGTATTTGAAGAAGGCTGGATCTCTTGGCATAGATTTTGATGGAACCCATGGAAGGAAGAATTCCATAGTGGATATTTCAGGCCTTGAAGTTGGGCATGAAACTATCATAAAGGACGTGGGAACAAGTGGAAATGAATTGATCACCATACGAACGGGGGTCACTGCTGTCCTGCCCCAGGGAAGAAAAAACCTTGGGATTGATTACTTCTGCGGTGCCTCAATATTCAATGGAAATGGAGAAGCCACGGGATATTCCTGGATAGAGGAGTCAGGCATGCTTTCAGGGCCCATAATGCTCACCAATACATATAGCGTAGGCTTGGTCAGGGATGCTGTGTTGAAGTGGATGGCCACAAAGGAGATTAAACATGATGCCCTACCTGTAGTTTGTGAGATTTCCGACCAGTACCTCAACGACATAAGTGGGCACCACATCACAGATTCGCATGCATTTTCATCCCTCGATAAAGCGTCAACCAACAATCTGGAGGAGGGAAATGTTGGCGGGGGCACAGGTGCAGTTTGCTATGAATTCAAGGGAGGGATTGGAACTTCATCCCGCGTTGCTAACTTAAAGGATGGGGATTATACTGTAGGAGTAATGGTACAGGCGAACCATGGCCTCCGGCGCCAGCTCACAGTAAAGGGAGTGCAGGTTGGCAAGAAACTGGAAGGACCCCCAGTAAAAAGGAAGGAAACTGGTTCGATTGTCATTGTGATTGCAACAGATGCCCCTCTTCTTCCCCATCAGCTTGAGAGGCTTTCCAGAAGGGCCTATCTTGGCCTTGCAAGGACAGGAAGCATTTCTTCTGACGGCTCCGGTGACTTTTCCCTCGCATTTTCCGTGGCAAACGGTTATGAAAACAGGTCCTCTTCGAAATCTTCAGCCACATGGTTGCCAAATCCCGAACTTGATCCGCTGTTTGAAGCTGTGGTTCAGGCAACTGAGGAATCCATAATAAATGCCCTTTTTGCTGCTGAGTCCATGGCTGGGTTCCAAGGGCATTATGTTCCCGCAGTACCCATTCAGGAGGTCCTGCAACTGATAAAGGCTCCACGGTAACCAAACTGGCGGTGCTTTTACAGGCTTTCACGGGGCATGAATAAAATGGAATTGTAAATTAGAAAATTTTTAAAAATTAATTCTCCCACCCAAAGGGCTTGGCAAGCTGGCCCGTCAGGACACTGGCGGATGTGTTTTGGGCATGTGCCAGTGGAAATAGGTTCTTACGCTGGACCTGAAGATAAGATAGAGCGACGCTGCCGCTATCCCTGCGACCACAAGCCCGTAGCTGAATAATACAGGCCACCAGAATGAAAACCCGGCTGAGTAGAAAAGATAGACCTGGGTTCCGATCCAGAGTACCTCGAGGGCCGCAAGGCCCAGTGAGCCATAAACTCCCCACTTTCTATCAGAGTAGATAAGATAAGCCAGTACCGCGGGCAAAGCAGCAAAGACAACCATGAGCCAGACTGCAAACCAGGTGAAGTCAGTAACGAATGGTATGTAAACTAAAGCAGGATTTATTTGCATGTTAGTTCCGGAAGGATCCATCAGAAGATTGATTCCCCCGAATAATGCCAGGCCTGCCAAGGCTAGGTTTAATAGGATAAGCACAAACGCACTTACAGGCATTCTCATCTTGTCACCTCCTTGTTTATTTATTAAGATGGAGAGCTATAAGCATGCCTTTTAACAGGTAAGGGCAAAGTCGATAGCTTCCATTTGCAGGAATTGGTTCAGACGTTTGCAAAAAGGATGGTTATATTTAGCATGGTTGCAACCGTAACCCATGAAAGGTAGGGGAAGAGCATATAAGCTGCCTTCCTGTCGATTGAGTGGAATTCAATGGCTGTTGCAGCTATGAAAAACCACAGGAATACGATCTCTATTGCTCCGAATAAAAGGCTGTGAAGCCAAAAGAACAGCATTGACCATAGCACGTTTAATATGAGCTGGACTGAAAAAAGGGTAATGGCAAGGGAGATGTTTTTTTCCTGGCCCAATTTAGCCCATATGAAATAAAATGCAAATCCCATCAGCAGAAAGAGTGTTATCCACATCGGGGCAAATAGCCAGTTTGGAGGCGTAATTGCGGTCTTTGCCAAAGATGCATACCAGGTAGGTATCGATCCGTAAGTAAATACGGAACCTATTCCTCCTGCCCCCTCCGTAATTAGGATGGAAACTGCCAATTTTATTGGACTGAACTTAATTGGTTTATCCATATGACATCAATATAATGCCAGCCTTTTGAAGAATATTATCACTAAGAGTAATGGGAGATCGAGAAAAAGGATGAATAAATGCTCCGGTCGGGATTTGGACCCGAGTCGAGAGATTGAGAGTCTCTTATGCTTGGCCTGGCTACACTACCGGAGCGACCCAGCAGAATGCCATATGGACATTTATTACTTTTGATTTTCTTGTGGAAAGGCTGCTCAAAAACAAAACAGGAATATCGATGAAATGCGATGGAAGATAAAATGCTGACTAAGCGATTATTGGCCAGAATACCTTTGCCAGCTCAACTACCACGGCCATTGCGATCCCTATATAGATGATGAGCTTCGGATCCAGGGCGGGCCCGGTAATCTCTTCTTCCTCGAAATACCTGATAAGTCCAGCGCCTGACTGGAATCCTTCAGATTTTTTCTCCGCCATATCAGTACCTGATTTTAATGATGGTTATTTAAGTTATGGCTATGACCTGAAAATAGCCTTTGCTCCATCAGCGACTGTGAGGAGTGACTGTGAGTCACAGTGGCTTTTGTATCTATCTGCAATTTCTTTCAGATTCTTCTTTTCCGTTATTATGAAGACGTTGCTGCCGCCTGTTACAATATAGGACATCCACGTCTCTTTCCTGTCAGCATCAACCATGTCCATGAGTTTTCTCATTTCATGAGTGATGACTTTAACGCCAACACTCTCGTTGAGCTCATGGTATTCAGAAGTGTCCTGGTGAGACAGGTCAAATATTCCCTTTATGTCCCTTTCTTCAGAAAGCCTTACTAGTTCCCTTGCTTTCCTTGCTGTTTTTTCTATTCTCCGGGGGTATTCAGGGCTGTTGACCACGTTTTCGTGGATCCTATCGGATGGCTTTCTCTGGACATTGAAACTGCATCCTATGATAACATAATCCTTGAAAGCCTCCGGGCCAAGCAGGCGTTCTGTCCTGGCAGTTTTCCCATCTGCCCATGTTACCGTAAGGCCACCATGGATGCTCCTCCCGACACTTTCCGATATTGACCTCAGTTCATTTTCAAATGCAACCATATCATCGATTCCGCCAGCCATATCAGATATGCAGGAACCCATTGCTGCAGCTCCGGCATCTGAACTCCCGCTCAATATACCAACGTTCCTTGATGTGAAAGATAGAGCTGCATTTCCCCTGATGCCAAGGTTATGGAAGATCTTCTCCCTGTAATGGTTCAATATAACAAACGGAGACCTCCCAGTTTCTGAATACTGAACCTCTTCCCCGTTAAGGTCTCCAAATGGGTTTCCCCTGTTAACCATAACCCTTGTGTCAACCCATATATCTTTCCCCAGGCCAGTGTATGAAAAACCTGCTGATGTGTGCCTTGGTATCCTCTTTATCTTGTCGGAAATGCCACCAAGGAGAATAACGCCAATAGTTGGGTAAGCCCTTGACTCAGTGAAATGGATGATATCTTCGCTCAATGTGCATTGGATGAGGCAGGGTTATTAATTTTTTACTTACTGCTTCACAAACGATAAACATTCCCAAATGGTATTCAATGAGAAAACCATAACAATTGGCTCCTCAGATAAAATATATACGGCGAAATTATTGTGTTGCTGAGCCCTATGTCTGTTAATCAAGAACATAAAGAAATGCTCAATTTTCTGCAAATCAAGGACAAAGCCGAACTCTTTTCTGATGTCCCCCAGAATGTGAGGAAGAAGAACATGAAAATGAACCCTGGCATCTCTGAATTTGAGCTGCTGGAAGAGGCGCGGAACTATTCCCTCATGAACAAAGGACCCGGAATGATTAATTTCCTCGGAAATGGCCTTTACGACCGGGTTATCCCCACATCCGTGGATTCCCTTATTGGGCGAACTGAATTCTTGACTTCATATACCCCTTACCAGGCTGAGATGTCGCAGGGAGTCCTGCAATCGCTGTTTGAATACCAGAGCCTGATGTGCCAGCTCACTGGCATGGATGTTACCAACTCATCCATGTATGATGGGTACACAGCACTTGGAGAAGCTGTCAGAATGGCTTACAGGATCAATGAAAAAAGTGAGGTCCTCCTTCCCGAAACCATCTACAACGGCAAACTTGAAGTCATAAAGAGCTACCTTGCCGGGCTCCATGTCAAGCTCCTGTTCTACAAGGTGAACATGAAGACGGGGCACATAGACTTGGGAGATATCCAGTCAAAAGTAAATGACAATACATGTGCAATCCTGTGCGAACAGCCAAATGGCCTGGGAATAATTGACGAGAATGTATTCAGCCTTCATGAATTGAAGAAAAATGCCCTTTTAATTGCTTACGTCGACCCAATTTCACTTGGCATCTTGAGGGAGCCAGGATCATATGGCGCTGACATTGTCATAGCAGAGGGGCAGCAGCTTGGCATACACAGGAGTTTTGGAGGGCCGCTCCTTGGCATACTTTCCTTCAAGAATGACCACATCAGGCGTTCTCCTGGAAGAATCATTGGCCAGAGCGTTGACTCTAATGGAAAGAGGGCATTCGTCATGACCCTTCAGACAAGGGAGCAGCATATCAGGAGAGAAAAAGCCATGAGCAACATCTGCACCAACCAGGCCCTCATGGCTATTGCGGCAGCGTCATACCTCAGCATCGTGGGAGCTGATGGGTTGAAGAAGGTGGCCACTCTTACATACCAGAACGCAAAGAACCTGAAAATAGCCCTTGAAAAATCTGGAAAACTTACCCCTAATCAACTCTCTGGAAAGCCTTTCTCAGACGTTCTTGCATCTTTTGCTGCACCAATTGATGGCCTTCAGGACAAACTCTACGAAAAGGGAATACTCGGCGGAGTTCCACTTTCCAGGTTCCTGTCCCATGGCAAAGGAGAAACCATTCCCAACTCATTCTTTTTCTCTGCCACAGAGAAAACCCAGGAGCATGATATTAGTGGCCTGGTCAGCGCCCTGGAGGTGATTTCATGAGCTACAAGCAGGCCTCATATGATGAACCGTTCATTGGTGAACTGCGTTCTGGCACAACATACAAGATCCCCGGAAAGGTTGATCCCGGAGTGCTGGAGGACCTTCCAGAGGGTACAAGGAGAGAATATCTGCCTCTGCCTGAAGTTGCAGAATACGATGTGGTGAGGCACTTCACAAGGCTTTCCCAGATGAACTACAGTGTAGACCTTGGGATGTATCCACTTGGCTCTTGCACGATGAAGTTCAACCCCAAGTTCGCAGACAGGATATCCACATTTGAAGGCTTCAGCGAGATTCACCCGCTCCAGCCGGAAAAATCCGTGCAAGGGTCCCTCAGGATAATGTATGAGCTTCAGGAATATCTCAAGGATCTGTCGGACATGGATGCCATCACGCTGCAGCCACTGGCTGGCGCACATGGCGAATACACTGGTATTCTTATAATCAGGAAATACCACGAGGACAGAGGGGAGCTGGACAGTAGAACTGAGATAATCATTCCCGATTCGGCGCATGGGACAAACCCGGCATCAGCAGCCATGGGCGGCTTCGATGTTGTTGAAATTCCATCGAACGAAAAGGGCACTGTTGATCTTGAGGCCCTGAAGGCAGCATTGTCTGAAAAGACTGCAGCATTCATGATCACCAATCCTAATACTCTGGGGATCTTCGAAGACCAGATAACTGAAATTGCAAAACTTGTCCATGAAGCTGGAGCGCTTCTTTACTACGACGGGGCAAACTTCAATGCCATCATGGGAGTGACTTCCCCCGGGCTCATGGGATTTGACATTGTGCACTTCAACCTCCACAAAACCTTCGCCACCCCACATGGGGGCGGCGGGCCTGGATCAGGACCGGTGGCCGTAAAGGCACACCTCAAGGATTTCCTTCCAGTTCCCACTGTCGCCAAGGATGGGGGCAGGTACTTCCTTGATTTTTCGCATCCAAAGAGCATTGGAAGGATTTCTTCTTATTACGGCTCCTTCAATATGATGCTCCGTGCCTGGTCATACATCACCTACCATGGTGCAGACGGGCTTAAGGAAAACACTGTCAACGCCGTGCTCAATGCCAACTACCTAGCAAAGAAGCTCGAAGGAAAATTCAAGATCCCGTATAAGCCGCTCAAGAAGCATGAGCTCGTCTTGTCCACAGAGAATACTGGAAAGCGTGCCCTTGACCTTGCCAAGTACCTCATTGACAATGGAATACATGCACCCACCGTATATTTCCCTCTCATCGTCCACGAGGCAATGATGATTGAACCCACAGAAACCGTATCAAAAGCTGATCTGGACCAGTACGCCGAAGTTCTGCTGAAGGGCCTTGAGGCGGGAGATGGGGAACTAAAGGGCATGCCGAAGAATTTGGCTGTTGGAAGAATCGACGAGGTCCGGGCTGCAAGGGAATTGAAAGTAAGGTGGAATTTAGAGTAACCTTACCCTGTCGATTGTAACCTTTTCCAGCCTTTCCCTATCTATTTCGACTCCTATTCCAGGCCCCTCCATGGGTGTGATGAACCCGTCGTCCATTTCAAACGGGTTTTTCACAATATCTTTCTCAAAGTACTTTTCATTTGGGGAAGTGTCTCCGGGAAAATCTATGTAAGCACTGGAGGCAAGTGATATATTGAAAGCCCTGCCAACACCTGTTTCCAGCATTCCGCCGACCCAGGTGTGGATTCCGTGTTCCCTAGCCATTTTTGCAATTGATAGGGATTCTGAGAAGCCTGAAACCCGGCCTGGCTTTATGTTTATGACAGTGCAGGCCTTCGACTGGATCGCTTTCCTTGCCCGGTCCGTGGAAACTATGGATTCATCAAGGCAAATGGGCGTCCTGATCCTCTTTGCAAGCTCGGCGTGGTCAATTATGTCGTCATGGTCGAGAGGCTGCTCCATGTAAACCAGATTAAACTTGTCCAATGCCCTGAGAGCATCCGTATCTTCAAGGGTGAAGTCAGTGTTTGCGTCAACGCTCAGTGGGAAGTCGCCGATTGAAGACCTTACGTTTCTCACAATCTCTTCCTCCCTACCTTTCTTGATCTTGACCTTTATCCTCTTGTAGCCCATCTCGACTGCCTTTGAGGTCTGCTTCCTCATTTCTTCTGGCGTGGCCATGCCTATTGATATCCCAACCTGCGCCTTGCCATTGGTCTGGCCTATGTACCTGTAGAGGGGCGTCCCCTCCTCTTTTGCATGGTAGTCCCACAGGAGCATCTCAAGTGCAGCCTTTGCCATGAGGTGCCCCTTGACATACCTGGCCCTTTCGAGAAATTCACTGGGCTCGGGAGCGTCGCTGATATGTTCAGCAAGGTAGGCTTCTATTATGTGAAATGCCGTTGTGTTGTCCTCATAACTGTAAAAGGGCCCCTTGTCTGTAACTGCCTCTGAAAAGGCTGTGATTCCCTTATGCTTCATTTCAAAGACAAGTGCAACCCTATAGTCCTGTGCGCCAAAGCTCGTAACAAATGGAGTCTTTAGAGGTATGGAGACCCTGTGGCATATCAGTTCCATAGGGTTGCCATTACTTTGATCTAATAGTTCTTTTCCATAGACAAAGCACTGAACCATCCGGAGAGTTATCAACTCCTGGGGAACGTTTTAAGCAATTTTATGTAAAGCCATTGCCGGAAGTGCTGCGACATTGCTCCCAAGCGTAATATAAAGCCTAAATTGAGCAGGATTGAATTGTTGTGGCATCATTTGCCACTACTTCTGCGCTTTTCCCCGAACTGGCCCTTCACTGCAATATAAAAATGGATGGGACTCCATCATTTGTAGACAGGAATCAGGCGTTGTACGGATACTGTGAAGAGAAATAAATGCAAGTTACTTTTATGAAACCGGCTCGCGTTCTCTGGTCCCCCTGAGTTTAAGAATTGGGCAGGTTGAAACCTATATATCTTGAGTTAGCCTCACATTGAGCCATGGAAGTCCAGGTTGTAACTGATCCCGATGAAATCAGGGAAATCGTGCCTGTGATAAAATCTGCATGGGGCATGCAGGATCTGGGGCAGCTTGTTAAGGACATTGTAGCTTCAATGAGATTTCACGGCGGCCTCGTACTCCTTGCAAAGGAGGGCGAAAAAGTCATAGGAATGCATTTCAGCTTTCCAGGTTACAGACATGGGCAGCCATATCTTTATTCCCACATGACCGGCGTTATAAATGAAAGCAAGTATGGCGGTATTGGCAGGACCCTCAAGCTGGCCCAGAAGGACTGGGCCAAAGAACACGGATTCAAGCTCATCGCCTGGACCTACGATCCCCTCATGGCATTGAACGCCAATTTCAACTTCAACAAGCTCGGAGTATTCAGCAGGACATACCTGAGGAATTTTTACGGGGAAATGGAGGATTCACTGAACTTTGGCATGCCCACGGACAGGTTTGTAGCAGAGTGGTGGCTGGATTATGAGAAGAAGGTTTCAGCCAAGCCTGAGACGTTCGCAAATGACAAGGCCAACCTCTCAGAGATAGAATATAATCTTGAAGCCGGAACAGTTGGCATGCACATTTCTCCGGATTTTGTTGCCCTGAAGAAGGCAGACAGTAGTGAAGCACTTAAGGTAAGAATGGCTACTAGGGAAGCAATAGAGCAGCTATTCTCCCATGGATACACTGCTGTAGACTTCAACAGGGAAGAATCCTACTATACATTTGCAAAAGAAAACGAGTTTGTTAGAAAATTAGGGAAGAATATCTTCCTTGACTAGATTGCCTTGTATCTTTTCAGGGAGACTTCGAAGATTTCCCCGTCCGATCCAAGGTTATTTAGAACCTCGTCAACATCACCCTGTGAAATCTGCGCGTTGTTTGCCGCGGCCAGTATATCCTCGTATCTGCAGCCCCTCCCATCCTCGTCGTTGTTCCTTATGTAGTCTAGAATGAAGTCGCTGTGCCCTGAGTTTGCCTCTGGCTGTGCGGTCGCAGCGGATGAGCCTGAAGCCACCGCCTCAATGTCCGCAGTGTTGTAATCAGGATAATTCTTTGCAGCCCTCACAGCGCACTCAGATTCCTCCTCAGAGTAGCCCATTTTCATGAGTTCCTCCTTGGACGGCGTTTCGCTGTTCCTTGCGGCCCGGATAGCATATATCTTCCTTCTCGCAACATGGCTGGCCCTGAGGTTCCAGTATTTCATTGAAGTGTCGTTGACCTTCACTGCTATCTCTGGATTTATGTTGAAGTAAATCTTGTCTTCGTTCTGGAATGAAGAAAGCCTCCCCATCACCATCACATTGTCATTCAGTTCCAGCCCATCAAGCATGATCTTCCCCTGGCTGCCGAAGTCATTTGAGAAGGCAGTGAGGTAGAAGTTACCTGAGGAATCGGCCACTGTCATTCTTGTCATGTTCTCCTCTGCGTTTTTCTGTGAAACCCTGCCTGTGATGAGAACCCGCCTGATCTTTGAACCGAGTGGGGTAATGACATAGGGTTTGGACCTCTCCTCCTCATGGTTTTCTTCAAGCACAGTTGAATCGCGGATTTCCCTCGCATACACCCAGTATGCGAATTCCCGCTTTCTTGCCATCACTGGAAATCAGCCTCCAGCATCCTTGAAAATGTCTTCAGGAACTCCTCATCCATTGGCCTGATGTCCCTGATCCTCAGGGAAAGCCCGACCTGGCTCTTCACAACATCCCCTCCAATAACAAAAGCCATGCCCTGGATCTTTTCCTCCAGGAGTGCTTGTATTCCACGCCTTGAAATTGACTTGTTCGACGGGACAAAATCTTCAAGTTTTATGCCGAGAAGCGGGAGAAGTGGAATGCGCCCTCCTGTGCACTGCATGTGGCCAGTTCCATCATCGATTGTGAAATATGCAAAGAGATCGTAGATGAATGGGGCATCTGGGTGATCAGGGCATCTCAGGTCATCGAGCCTCTGGTTGCATTCGCTGCACCTCATAACAAGCCCGCTCTTCTGCCCAAAGTTCACTGCAAATCCCTGCACCGTGACACCTCCTATGGGCCCCGTTATGTCCATGAGATTGACTATCCTTTCCGTTATCTCATATTGCAGCTTGGTGGGAAGCACCGTTGTCCTGTCATTGATTGTCAGCCTAAGCCTCCCGTTGTACTCAGAAACCTTAGCACCCTCTATCCTTATTGTCTCTCCCTCCTTGAGGGCTTTCCCGAAAGATGTTAGCCTTATTTTGCCAGTGTCATCCTCCAAGTCCCCGTAGAATAGCTGGACTTTCTCCCCATTCCGTTCCATCTCCTTCTCCATGACCCCGGAGATCCTCCCTTCAAGGCTTACATATGGACTCGTTGTTGTTAGATCCTTTATCTTCAGTTCCTTGAACGTCCTTTTAACCTCAAGGTCCTCTCCGGGCCTTAGGATAACCTCTGACCGTGCGTCTATGTAGACCCTGTTCACGTTGTTGTATTCCTTTGTGCTGCAGTTCCTGATCTCGACAACATCTCCTGCCTGGATGGTTGCCGGGAAAACCCATGCGGTAAAGGAAATTGTTCCTGATCTGTCTCCAAGGATGCCGTAAAAATAAACAGTCTCCCCTTTCTCATTCTTTATCTTGCGCTGCTGCAGGGAAACTATTTTTGCCTTTATGCCCAGATTCTGCTTCCCTGGCTCCAAGCTTGAAATCTGTGGAAAATCTTCATCAATCATTACGCATACATTCCGCCATTCTGCTTATCTTCAGCACTGCCTGTAAGCTGTGCTATTATGTTCTGCGACTCAGCCTTTGAGAGTCCTATTTTCTCGACGAGATACTTCATTATGTCGTCCCTGCTCTTGCCCGTTTTTATCATGTCCTGCACCATCATCAGCATTCTTTCAGTAATTCTCTGCTGGAACTGCTCCTCAAGCTTGAGGCTCTTCACCATTATGTACAAAGATGAAAGCAACAGGCTCATGCCATCATTGAGTTCGGGCTTGGAGAGCGAAGCAAGCTCAAGATCAACCCTTGAGATAATCTCCTCCTGCATCCCATCCAGCATGAATTTTACAAGATCCAGCTGCCTGTTGAGCAGGAGGAGTACCCTGTAAACACTAAGCCTCTCCTGGTTTTCCAGCACCGCAGTCTCTATTCCAGTTTTGAGGAACATCTTCACAAACCCCTGCTCAAAGACCAGATATATGGAAAATGGTACATTCTCACTTTCCAGGACGAGGTAGTTTTCGTATTTCTTGATCTGCCAGGGGATGTCTACAAGGTTGCCGGACGATTCGTCCTTTCCGCCCAGCCACCCAAGAACTTCCTCTTTTGTAACCGACATCGCCTAACCATAGTATGTCAATTTAAATTCTTTTTCATTTGGCTCTCCCTCGAACGTTCTGGCTAAATAGTGTATTGCCATATTGGAGAAGTCATGCCTGGCAGTAACAGCCTTGGAATACCATCAGTTATGGTTTCAAGACTATTTTATGCCCTCAACTGGTACAACATTTCACCTGCCCTGGTGCCCATCAGCCAGTCGTTCAATGTTCCTTTCTCATATACAGGAATTGCCCTCTCTTCTTTCCTTCTTGGGGCCGGAATATTCCAGCTTCCAGCCGGAATCGTTTCGTCGAGGATTGGCGCAAGGAGGACTGCCCTTCTGGGGCTTTACCTTATGGCAGCTTCTGCCATCCTTTCTGCATATTCTGCGAGTTTCTTTGAGCTAGTTGCAATGAGGTTTATTGTCGGCGTGGGGGCTGCTTTCTACTTCAGCACTGCCATTGCAATCCTGAATGAGATCGCCCCGGCACGGATTGCCGGCATGATAGGCTATTACAATGCGTCGTTCAACATTGGGGCAGGTGCAGGAATAATAGCTTTCACCCCGCTGATACCCATATTCGGATGGAGGATGGATTTCCTTGCATCAGGAATTGCTGTGCTGGCTTCAGCTGTTTTACTCCAGCTTTCCATAAAGAGGGGGGCCATTTATGGGGGTTTTGACAGCAGGAATATAAGGGCAAGGCTCTTCGACAGGAGGACATGGCTTCTTGGGGTAGGGCTTGTGGGGCTATGGTCCCTCAATTACACTCTCCCGGAATACTTCAAGTCTTACGGTTCCCTGATAAATATCAACCCGAATATTGCCGGCCTGATGGGGGGGATAATACCCATTGCAGGAATTGTCGGTGGAATCCTCGCAGGGACCATCAGGCGCTACAACCCACTGAGGCTAGCAGCTGCACTGGTCGTTATCATCGGTGCCTTAGTCATGGCAATACCGGCCATTCCGTACCTTGGTCTGTGGTTTGTCCTTATCGGGGTTGGCCTTGTGGCAACCATCGTAATATCGCTTGAATACACCATAATAGCCCTGATGGACAAGGACAGCAGGTACATGGCCTTGAATATCGGGCTCATTAATTCAATCCAGATTGGGATCGGTGCAGCGGTGCCAGCGATTTTCGGTTTCATAGAAATCTACGGGTTCGCATATTCCTGGTTTTTCTTAGGATTATTTTCAATGGGGACTTTGTTCCTGCTTCTCTTACTGCCGAAGGATTTCATGAGGTTCTATGGAAAATGAGTGAAAGGGCTTATTTTATGATAAATTCAATAAAACTTAAGTAAGATGGCCCCATTTTTCACAAATAAATATTCAGGCCAGCATTGGCTGGGAGAGTGTTCCAAATTAGCTCACAGGCTAGACTGAAAAAAAACTCAATTGGACTTATGCACGGGATTTTTGAATCCATGGGGCAGGTTGCACCTGCCGCAGATGTTGCAATATTAATGGTAGGAACTTTTAAATTCTCAGGGGCCGCAAGTACATTTTCCGTAATTCTTGCCTGGCTTATATATGCACTCTGGATGGTTACGCCATACCAGTTTTCTAAGACAAAGGCAAACGCGGGATCGTATTATTCTTATGCTGCCTCCTCAACAAAGAAAGGGCTTCTCGGCCCCCCGACAATCCTCAGTTTCATGTATTATGACATAACAGGTGCAGCATTTGGGATTCTGGGCATCAGCAGTTTCCTCTTCCTCATAAGCCCAGAAATATCAAATTTACACTACATTTGGATTGTTTTTGCAGGAGCTTTTACCGCTTACATAACCGCTGTCACATATATTGGCGTAAAGCCATCGATGAAATACCTTGCCTGGACTGGGCTGGCAGAGATAATTTTTTTGATTGTTGCGGCAATAATCATCATCGTGAGGGTTGGGCCAGCCAATTCCACAGTTCCATTCACAATACCCCATAGCATTGGCATATCCGCGGTTCTCTTCGGGTCAATCTTCTCAATACTCGACTTCACAGGAAGCGGAGTTGTCACTACAGTCTCGGAGGAGATGAAGGAGCCAAGGAAGAATATTGGGAAATCCATATTGTTTGCAATGTTCCTAACTGCAATATCCCTGATTCCGACGACATACGCCCTTACTGTTGGATGGGGCATAGGAAACATAAATGGCTTTGCCGCAGTAAATGACGGAGGCATTATTGTATTCCAGAAATACCTTGGAATTGTGGGTGCCATACTTCTCATCGTTTTCACGGTAAACAGCTACCTGACAAATGGGGTTGCCAAGGCAACTGCAGTAAGCAGGCTCTGGTACTCTGCCGCTCGGGATGGCGTTGCCCTCCCAGAGAGATTTGGGGTGGTGCATCCTAAATTCAGGACACCCCATCTTACCCTTCTTCTTTGGAGCCTCGGATCCTTTGCCCTTGACGTGACCATGGGGCTGATTTATGGCCCCAAGGCTGCAGCTTTGATCCTGACTGAAGGATCGGGGCTTGCAATAATATCCGTGCACATAATGGCAAATTCCGGGCTAACGGCATATTCCCTCAGGAACAGGAACGGGAAACCTTGGACTCAGATAGTTGCGCCAACAGCCTCAAGCTTAATTGGGGTCGTAGTCATTGTAATATCGGTCTACTTCACCATGGCTTCTTATCTTGGTGCGCCCGATGGGTCAAATCTTGCATACCTAATTTCTACAATGGTTACAATAGCCTGGATCCTCGGGGCGGGATTCCTTGTGACGCTTTATTATGCCAGGAGGAGGCCAAATACCCTGGTTAAGGCTGGTGAATATGATGCTAGTGCACAATAACCTAAAACTGGAAAGTACGTGTGTCCAACCTTTCTTGAACCTCCGGAAACAGAAGGTGGAGTGTAGCGGGATGAGCCATCTTGAATGAATACGGCGAAACAGCCCGCTACCTCTGCAGGGCAATAGACGACGGCCGTATTGGCGTCGGGTTGAACTGGAAAGGAGTTATTGCAGCCATTTGTGCTGCCCTGGGGAGGAGTGAGGGCGAAATCGGGAAGGCCCTCTTGTGGCAGGATATAGGATACCGGGGGAATTTGGACGCTGAATTCCTTGTTCATGGAATTTATGATGCAGATATCCCATCCGATGAAAAAGAAGCGGCTTTTGAAAAGATACTGGAAAAGATAAGGGAGGAGCCTTACCTGGCCAGTATGCTTATTATGATTTCCACAGAATACAACATGACACTTGAATTGGTTGATTACCTGCTGCATGACGACAAACTGGCTCCTCCAGATCTTATTGATAACCCTTATGCTGCCCTCGTAACCAGCGATCTTTTTCTTGAGAGTGAAGCAGTGAACCGATTCATAAAGAATGAAGCTGGAAACCTTTCGGACAGGACACCTGAAGTAATAACCCTTGCAAAAGAGAACTGGTTCCTTAACCTGCTGGACCTGCTCAGGCCGGGGAGCCATGGATCAGTGCAGCCATTAGCAACCGCATTTCAGGCTGGCAAGGGAAATAGTTCAGGCCAGAATTTGCTCTATGGGCTTGTAAGCAACGGCACCCTACCCTGGCTAATGCTTAACAGGGGCAGGATCCTGAAGGAAAAAGCCGTGATAGAGGCATTCCGGAGGAAACAGCAGGCTGACGCCCATGAAAGGCACATCAGGAAGCTGTATTACTGGCTTGGAATCGCAAATGATTTTGTCCTGGGAATGCTTTTTCTGGTTGGAAGCATTGAATTTCTGCCAAACGGAGATGAGATAGCAGGCGTAATAATGTTCATAATAGGGAGTGCACAACTTGTTGGAAGGTCGGCCTTAAAGATTGCAATGAACCTCCACTTGAAGTCCAGCAGGAAAAGGGCAGGTTTGAGCTGAATCGAATTTATAACAATGTTTCTGTTAGCCGGAAGTTTTCCTTTTTGCTCCTAATGCCGTTCCTGAAGTAAAAAAAGCCAGTCTGGCTGTTAGGCAAAATAGCTTAAGTTTCACTGCTTGTTGCAATATTCATTGGGGCCTAAATCTATTTCTCCATCAATTATAAATTACTGTTGGCCTCCCTTTCCCGTTCTTTCCTATTCTCCGATCGCTTCAATACATACACAATAAGAATCCTGGAACCAACATAAACAGTTGCAACCACTAGCCCGGATGCTATGGCTTCGGGCCATTGATAGCCCTGAATCAAGTATGTAAAGAAGGTTGGGATTGCAAATGCAACCAACCACAATTCTGCATTGAGTTTTGGGGAAGAAGGAATGCTGGAAGATGGTATCCTCATAATTTAGCATGGCACATATGGGGTAAGTATTTTGCGATTCCAGAAAAATAACCTATTGGCGAAATATGGAAAGAGTTTCTTTGGCGGCCATACACCCATGACCGATCCAGCAAAGGTTTTTTGGGAAGACGCATTAGCAAATCATGGTCTGGCACAAGACTATTTCTGCAAAAGCACTGGAGAAAGCTGGCGGCGCAAGCGTAAAGGTTGGAGATGGAGTAGTTTATATTTCCAAGGTCAAGGGGAAACTCTACGCCATAAATGGGGTGTGTTCCCATGCAAAATGCATTCTTGGCGATCTGGAACCTGAAGAACTCAAGGTGAGATGCTATTGCCATGATGCAAAGTTTGAGCTTGGGACGGGAAAGATGGTAGCTCCTCCATTTGTTGCGCCAAATGCCCCCATGGATAAGCTGGGCCTGGCAACTTACCCAATAAGGGAAGAGAATGGGTTCATAGAAGTTGACCTGTGAACCTTTTCTGCCTAATTTGTCCTTCCTGCTTGCTGCTGCTCTTCTGAAGCCTCATCATATGGGTACGTGACAAAGAGGCTACTGGCCTTGTCTAGTACCTCCATTTGTTCCCTTGAAAGGGCCCATCCGGCTGCACCGAGATTGTCATCAAGCTGGGACAGGTTTCTTACACCCATGATTGGCGATGTTACACCTTTCTTTGACAAAAGCCAGTTAAGTGCCACCTGAGAAGGAGTCTTTCCAGTTTCACCTGCGATTTTCCTTACAGTTTCAACAACACCCCAGATATAGGCCTCATTCTGCTCCCATGGTGCACTCCTTCCCCTGCTCACATTTTCCCATATCCTTGATTCTCCTTCACCTCCAGATTTACCCTTTGCATATTTGCCGGAGAGAAGGCCGCCCTTGAGCGGTCCCCATGGCAGGACTGCAATGTTCTCAGCAACACACAGCGGCATGAGTTCAAACTCTGTGGCCCTGGTGAGTAGGTTATACTGTGGCTGTAGGCTCGAGAACTCCACTAATCCGCCAATCCTGCTTTCTTGCAGCGCCAGAGCAAGCTGCCATGCCCTGAAGTTGCTGGCACCCACGTATCTTACCATTCCACTCTCCACAACATAGTTCAGTGCCTTCATGGTTTCCTGCAGAGGAGTTAGCGGATCCCAGGCATGAACCTGCAGGAGATCGATATATTCTGTGCCAAGCCGCTTAAGGCTGTCCTTAACAGACTGGATTATGTGCTTCCTTGTCAGCCCTGCCGAATTGGGGCCTTCTCCCATTGGAAAGCGGACTTTCGTCGCAATAAAGTAATCATCTCTCTGTTGCCCCTTCAGCCATTCCCCAAGGATTTCCTCAGATATCCCGGAGTTGTAGACATTTGCTGTATCCATGAAGTTGCCGCCATGTTCTGAAAATCTTTCCATGATCTCAAAGGCAGCTTCCTTAGAGGTGTGCCTCCCGAAAGTCATTGTGCCGAGGCAAAGCTGGGAGACTTTTATTCCAGTGTTTCCAAAGAGTTTGTAGTCCATGGTTATGTAGCTGTTTTGTACTAAATAAACACTTGGAATTAATCTCTCCGGAGAACCATTATTGCCCTGGCAGCAGAAACCCAGGCGAACCCTCTGCCAAAATTAGAAATGCAGATATCAGTGGTTGCAATGTCAACCCATTGGGATACCCTCAACTGGTGATTTTTGACATTGACGGCACCATAATAGACCATGAGAATGCTGCCCGCATTGCCCTCGAGAAGGCCAGGACTCATGTAGAAGAATTAGCCGCATTGAGCCACGAGGAGTTGAGCCATCTCTGGGGCAAGAATTTCCTCATTCTTTGGAAAGATGTCATATCCGGGAAATCCTCTATCGAAGCTAACAGGACCCAGAGATTTCTGAATATAATAGAAGGAATTGGCTATGGCCAGCTTCCCGAGGTTGCCGAAAGAGCGGCCAGTATATACGGCAACTCCTATGAGAGCAACATATCTGCCATATCTGGAGCTGATGAAGTTATGGGAAACATAAAAGAATTGGGGATACCAATTGCCCTGCTCACAAACAACCTCGCACTGAACCAGAAAATGAAACTTGAAAAAGCTGGCCTAAATGGCCTGTATGATTTCATGCTCACCTCCGAGGAAACTGGCTTATTCAAGCCGGACAGGGAAATTTTCAATGCGCTCCTAAAAAAGTTCAGTTGCCTTCCAGGGAGGGCATTGATGGTTGGCAATTCATTTGAGGAAGATGTGGCAGGGGCTTACGCTTCCGGCATAAGGGCGGTCTGGTTCAACAGGTTCAGGTATCCAAAACCGGACACAGACATAAAGTATATGGAAATCACCGGCTATCTTCCAGTGAATCATACATTGGAAACAATGTTTTCCCATTTCTGAACGGAAAACAAGGCACTAAAAATTAGTTAGCATTTACTAATGTTTATGTATGCCTAACTAATTACCCGGAGTGAACAGAGACGACCAGAAAACGGAACACTCTGCAAGTCCCGGTAGCAGGGAATTGGCAGACTCCGTCAAAGGCAGTTTCAGGAATTTCTTCCACCAGTGGATCTTTCTCCAGATGAAGTTCATCAGGGAAGAGGGTTTAGCGATACCGCAGCTGTTTACCCTCAGGTTTCTGTATTACAACAGGCCAAAGGACCTCTCTTCCCTAGCCGATTTTATGGGAGTCAGCAAGCCCACCATCACAGGCATCATGAATACCCTTGAAAGGGAGGGCTTTGTCAGGAGGGAACACGACACGGAAGACAGAAGGAGAATTGACATGGTACTGACACAGAAAAGCCTGGACCTTTTTTCAAGGTTCGAGTCCCTGACCACATATGTACTTGATGAACTTGTGGCTTCATGCCCTGCAGATTCCCTTGAACACCTGAACAGCACACTGATCTCGCTGGGAAACCAGTTAAGGGGTTCCATGCACAATTTACACTAAATTAATAAAAGGTGAACAAAAACATTGAGTAATGAAGAAAACAAAACAGATTACGTATCCATGGAGGAATACAACAGGAAATATGCCTACAAGGTAATGGGCATACTTGTTGGATTGGTCCTCATAGTAATGTACATCGAAGGCATGCTGACGCCTTCCCTGAAAAGCATAGTAGAAACATTCCCTGCAGAGCACATCACTGCCGCCCAGGTAAGCCTGGTGCTGTCCATGTACATGGTGGGTGGAGTGGCAATTACCCCAATAGTTGGGAAACTTGGTGATATCTACGGCAAGAAGAAAATGCTGGTAATAACACTGGTCATTTATGCTGCTGCAGTATCAGTAACTGGATTTTCCCCGACATTCACTTTTATGGTAGTTTCAAGGACGATCCAGGGCATAGGGCTTTCTGTTATGCCCCTGGGCTTCGCACTGGTCAGGGAAGAGTTCCCAAAAGAACTTGTCCCCAAGGCACAGGCACTCATCAGCGCAATGTTCGGTGCAGGTTTTGCCATAAGTATCCCGCTTGGTTCCCTTGTCTCCCAGGATCTTGGGTGGAGATGGACTTACCATACGGCTATTCCCTTTGTAGTTGCGCTGGTGATAGTCAGCATAATTGTGATCAAAGAATCTAGGTTCAAGCGCCCCGATGTCAAAATCGACTACGTTGGTGCAGTATTCCTCGCACTTTCCCTTTCGCTCTTTGTCTTTGCCCTTTCCGAAGGTGCTTCGTGGGGTTGGACATCAATCAAGACGCTTGGGCTGGCACTAGGGGGCCTAGTGGTTCTCACCCCATTGGTATGGTATGAATTGAAATACACTCGAAGAGGTGGAGAAGCCATACTTAACTTCAAACTTCTGGCAATCAGGAATGTCCTGGTTGCAAACGTAATACTTACCATTGCAGGCATTGGAATGTTTCTCTCCATGCAGGCACTTGTTTACAGGTTCGAGTACGGGTTTGGCGATGACATACTTTCCTCCGGCCTATCACTTGTGCCATTTGCAATTGGAACTTTCATACTTGGCCCGGTTGCAGGCATGCTGGTTTCTAAGACCGGCGTCAAACCTCTTTCTGCAATTGGTGCTGTGGTCTCAGCTATTGGCTTCCTCTTTCAGGCAACGCTCCCTGGCTATACCTTTGTCCTCATTTATGAGTTTCTCATTGGTGCGGGCCTTTCGCTCCTCAATGGCACACTGATCAACTTCATCGTCCTCACAGTAAGGCCAAAGGACATGGGGCTAGCAACTGCCATGAATGGGACATTCAGGTCACTTGGCAGCAGCATAGGGGCACCTATTGCAGGTTCAATACTGGCCACGTATGTTGTATTCCTTCCCTCGGGAAGCCTGAATTACCAGGGCACTGCGTACACCTACATATTCATAATTGCCGCGGTACTGTTTCTTGTGGCAGCCCTGCTGGTCCCGTTTGGCCAAGAAGTGCTGGGAAAGAGGAAAAGGCGGCCTTCGGGACAAATGGAAATGGCAGCAGGAAAAAGCGCAAGCCCCGAAAGGGCTTAAATCCATTTTTCTTTTTTTTAAAAATATCTTCATTTAATGAAAAATTGAAACTCAGTCGATGCGGACCCCGGTTTCTTCAAGTGCATGGATTCTCTCGTGTTCTTCTATTTCAAGAGGGTTGGAAGTCTTGAAATCGTGTTTCTCGCAATAATGTATAACCACTCTTGTTTCCGGATGCTCATGTTTTTTCCAAAATGACATTGTGCGTGTTAATCACTGGCAATTAATAATGATTTCAGTTTCTGAAGTATTTTTTCCGAATATTTGGATTGGCAGGATAACTGCCCTGATTACACGGAGCTTTCACCTGCATCGTCCTGAGAGAAGTCATCAACGTCAATGTTCTTTTTTGGAACTTTCTGTTCGAGGAATTTGGCAACTCCAGGCTTCCTGTTTATGCTGAATACAAATTTTCTTTCCCCTATGTAGAATGATGCGATTTCACGGAAAACGGGCGCACTGCTGAGTCCATAATATCCGCCTGGGGAAGGTGGACCAGCGTTTGAGGAACTGTAGCCTAGATAAACGTCCTCGAACTGGTCATAAGATACCTGGGTCCGGCCTCTTCCCTTTCTCCAGATCGCATAATCTTCGTATAGGTCGAGTTGGCCTACTTTTAGAAACATCAATCCTGTAAGTATTGCAAATAGGGTCGAGAATACGAGGGAGAAATCTGCAACGAGAAAGAGGAGGGAAACCAGCCCTGCAATGTTCAAAGTGAAATTGAAACCACCGCCAAAATAAAGGTTTGTAGCACTTTGATGGACATGTGGCTCTGGATATATGGTAATGAGCTTCAGTAGAATTATGAAGGAGGCAAAGGAAATAATGAACCATGCAAGAACTCTGATTAGACTTTTAATTCTGAACCCAAGCACATAGGCAGGACCGCTGTTTGGCTCAGTTTTTTCCATTAACGCAAATATAAATATTGAACTATTTAAATGTTTTCAGGAATGCCTTGATGCAGAAGAAAATGCGATTGCCTATTTGTTGCTGATCCTTTTCCTGAAGAAATCCGAATACTCATTGAGGGCGCGCCTCACCGTGTTTCTTATTTCCTGCCTGTCATTTGACCTGAGATTGCTGATGTCTGCTATCATGGAAACCAGTTCCTCATCAAGATTCTCCCCCTTAAGGATCATCCTCATTGCAGAGCCGATTAGAAGGATATCATGGTCTATCGAAAGTTTCTCCTCAATGTTTGCAAGCCTTTCTTCCACAAGGGATAGATCCATCTGCGAATCCTCAGCCAGCTTTCTCATCTTCCCTATGAGTATTTCCAGGCTTCCAGCCTTTGAGCCCAGCCGCGATATTTCATTCTCAATTGAAGATCTTTCCAGCTTGAGGGATTCGATTGCCATTTCAAGTGAGATAAGTTCCTTTTCACCTTTATCTCTCCTTGAAATCCAGGATACAAACTCCTCAATGAGCGAATTTAAGCTGTGCTCCCCAACCACTTCGTGGTAATCCAGAAGTGCACGTTCCAGCTGGGTATGCACCCCCATGGCATTTTCTGAAAAAGCAGGAGCTTGATTTACGCTTCTGTTCGGTGCATTGCTACCAGTTTCCGTTTGCCTGTTTCTGGTTGCCTTTCGTGATGGTTCTCCTGGGGAACCGGTTGCCTCCGTAACGATCCTTGTGACACTTGATACCGAAACCTCATACTCCCTGGCAATCTGGGCTTTTGACTTCCCGCCCTGCCTGTATGCCCGCAAAATGGCATCTTTGGTCTCTTTTGGGATCTTTCCTGCCACAGTATCATCTCATAAACACAGTAGGGGAAAATAAGTTCTTCTGAACCATGAATACGAAATTTCGCATTGCAACTATTAAAAAATAGTAGTTGTAAATAATTGGAGATTTAACTTCATTTTATCCCAAGTACATCTCTTTCTGGTTCATTTGGTGTACGGAAAACGCAAGTGCCCAGAAAGCATTGGATAGACGGCCACCCCCCTCTCCCTGGCCCAAAGCTATATTACATTCCCATAGTGAAGAAACATATTGAAGCAGGCGTAGTAACCCGGACAATAGGCGACAACAATCCCTGTGTCGTGCCCTTATGGAATGCGAACAAAAGGAGGTAATTCCGCTCGCAAGGAAGGAGGATAGTTCAAATATTGAGTGGAAGTCGATATTGACATTTTCAGGGAAGTAACCTGCCCCCATTTCGCGGCTTCCAACATAATAATGGAGACTGGCTTCAATGCTTCTCAGATCAGGATAGCCATTGATAACAGAAATACCCCTGCGAAGAGAAGTGCCCAACGGAAGGTTTTTTCGTTATTCTTCTGTCCAGATGAAAATTGGCGATAATGATTCTGGTACAAATTACTATTTTATCATGTATATAGAAAAACCTCCCTTAATTCATCCCTGATCTTTTGCTGTTAATTGGGGAGAATCCCGAACTCATGTTATAAGATTGATTATAATTATGATAAATTATCAATACGATAAATAAAGCAAGACGGCAAAATGCCGCATAAAATTATATTATGCACAACTCATGTGTGTTTCGATCTTAAATGAGAGAAAAAGCATCTGCCGAAACAAACGCCGGCTACACGATGCCTTACACGCCAACAGGAAAGGCATCTTTGGTTGAGCACCCTCCATGGCACTTTGCCTCTGACGTGATTGAAATTGTTTACAGGACTAACCCGGAGGATGTAAGGAGAATCCTCCCCCCGCCACTTATGCCTGGAGACCAGCCAGACCTTGTAACTGCAAGAGTGACTGAAATTACGTCGGTCAGCGAAAACAATCCGGACAAAGCCTACCGGAATCCTGATGCTACCCAGTATGCTGAGGCAATCATAACCGTGACCTGCAGGTTCAACGGGGAAAATGGCGTTTTTATTCCATTTATATGGGTTGACAAGGACTTCTCCCTGATGAGGGGGTGGCTCAATGGATGGCCCAAAAAGATTGCCACCATAAAGATGACACATTTGCACCAGCTCCACCCAATCCTTAAGGGCCTTGAAAAGGGAGGAAAGATCGGCGGAGTTGTTACCAGGCATGGAAACAAGATAATGTTTGCTGGAATGGAAATTGAGGAAGAATCTTCCCCTGAGGAAGTCCCTAGGCTTGGGACTTATTTTGGAGTGAGGCACCTTCCCAGTGTTGATCCAGCGAGCGGCCCCTCATTGCATGAGGTTGTCAAGGTTCAGACGAAGAATTACAGAATGAGCGATGTGTGGAAAGGAAGGGGCGAGCTTGAATTCCCTGAAAACGATGAGGAGGACATGAACTTCCTTGCCCCTAAAAAGATTGAAGGCGCATTCTATTTCAAGTCAGGCTGGACAAACTATGGCGGAACAACGCTAAAAAGATTGAATGAATAAATAAAAAAAATAATTTTTTAAAATTTTCTAATTTAATTTGGGTTTACTTCCACATCGAGGCTATCCAGTGTTATGTCTTTTGTTTCCTTCAGGAACATGATGGACACTATGGAGATTATACAGATTACAGCCGAGGTAACCGCAACATAAGGCCCTGCACCCACTACCCCCTTTGCAATGGATATGTAGGCTGGTATGGCAAAAGTTGTGATTATCCCAATGAATACTGCGCCTATCTGGTATGTGAGCCCGGTGCCTGAATACCTGTACTCTGTGGAAAAGTGTTCAGAAAGCAATGATGCCAGTGTCCCATATCCTAAGGCCTCTGCTCCCAGCCACAGCATCTGTGCAACTATAATATTGGTGGGCACAAGCGTGTCTATGAGATAGAAGTACGGGTAAATGAAGATCAGGACCAGGACCGATGACAGTAGAAGGACTTTCTTTCTTCCTATGCGGTCGGAAAGGTATGCTCCAACGAATGTGGTGAATATGGCAAAGGTGTTTCCTATGAGGATCGAGAAGGAAGCCAGTGGAATGTTTACATTGGCCGCCTTGTGCGCCAACCCGATGTTGAATATGTACGAGATTGAGAATGGAATCGGTCCTACATTGAGGAGGAAATTTGTGAGAATCACGGCAACCATGAAGAAGAGTGTCTTTCCCTGCTTCCTGAATATCTCAAGTGATGGTGACCTCAAAGGTTTCTTTGTTTTTATCAGGTTCTTGAAGAGAGGGCTCTCCTCAGTCCTGTACCTAATGTATATGCCTATGACAAGTGCCACAGTCCCTATGAAATAAGGAATTCTCCATCCAACGGAAAGGAAAAAGCTGTGCGCAAATACCTCCCCTGCTATTACATATGCAAGTGATGCAAGTGTTGCGCCTGTAGCTGCGGTAACCTGTACCCAGCCGGCCCAGAATCCCCTATGTTTCGATCTGGACGCAAATTCGGAGACCCATGAAATGGCTCCCCCAAATTCTCCCCCGAAACCGACTCCCTGGATGATCCTGAACAGCACTATCAACACTGGAGCCAGAGAGCCTACCACTGAATAGTCAGGGGTAAGCCCAATGCCCAATGTTCCTACTGCGATGATTGCAATGGTCATAACCAGCGTGGTTTTCCTTCCCAACCTGTCTCCCATATGGCCAAAAATGAATGCTCCAACCGGCCTTGCCAGGAATGAAACTCCATATGCAGAAATTGAAAGGGCGGTGGCAACCACAATATTTCCGCTCGCAAAAAATATAATCGGCCACACGGTCCCTGCAACGAATGAGGACAGGAAAAAGTCGTACCACTCAAACAGAGAACCAAGGGACGCTGCAAACGTAATGAGGCCCATTTTCTTGGTAGGTATGTTTTGCTCTACCATGTCAGGGTTTACCATCCTCTGATATTTTAATATTTGTGGGCCTAATATTAGAGCAATACGATAGAATTCCCGAAATTTATGGTCATTATAACCAAAATTGGCATTTTTTTGAAATGATATAAAATGGCCCAGGTTTGTGCTTAAAAAATGTGCGTCAGTCTACATGCAAAACTTATAAACGACGAAACAAAGTTTTGTCTTGTTAAAGGCAGAAATATTGAAGAGAAGCCTAAAGGCGGCCTCCCTCCAGACCCCTAGGGAATGAGAGGCTATGAGAATGCAGTTATGAAGTCACTAGGTTTGGCTGGTAAGGCAGTCCATTATAAAGCTGTAGATTTCTGAAACCTCCCTATTCTCCTCGTTAGGAGTTATCCCGGAATGACCTCCGCTCATCCCGATTCTCAAGAAGGCATCTTCTGACACTTCGCTCAACTTCATGTGGAACTTTATCGCATGGGCAGGATGGACCCTGTCATCGTTCCATCTGCTGTATATAAGGGTCGGTGGATATTTAGCATTTGTAATGTTATGGTAGGGCGAATACTTTCTAAGGAAGTTCGCGTCCTCCTGTTTATCTGGATTCCCATACTCTGTTGTCCAGTATCTGCCAACGGACATCTTGTGGAACCTGAGCATGTCCAGAACTGGCACACCTATCACTGCCCCGTCCAGAATGTCTGGCCTTTGGGTCATGACTGAGCCAACGAGGAGCCCACCGTTGCTTTCCCCTTTGGCCACTACCCTATAGCCCATTGATTTCAATTCAGAAATGACAGAGATGAAATCATCAAACACATTCTGTTTCTTTTCCCTGATACCGGCATCATGCCATTCCTTTCCATATTCCCCACCTCCTCTGAGGTTTGCCTGAGCAATGGAAGCGCCGCTTGATAAAAGAGAGCAATATATAGGGGAATAAGTTGGCCCCAGCGATATATTGTATCCGCCATAACCATAGGCCAATGCCTGCTTCTTTCCGCTCTTCTCTGGCGAAACAAGGAAGTAGTGCACCTTAGCACCATTCGACTGTACCCAGCGATCCTCGATCCTTGGATTCAGGAGCCTGTTTTCCTCCTGCATCTTAAATGACTTGCGTTCATACGCCCAGATTGAGTAGGGCAGCCCGAAGGACTGCATAACCATCACAGCCCGTTCTTCATCTGAATCAGCGGAAAGGAGCCCCATTGCCTCATCCATGGAAAAATCTATTATTTTTTCTCCGGACAGGCTGTACAGGGATACTCCCAGCTTTGCATCAATCAGGTAAGTGGCAAAGAATCCTTCTCTGACTAGATTGCAGCTTTCCACGGGCGCAGGAAATTGGATGATGTCTTTCTCCCCTATCCTCAGGATGCCGTTTCCTTCCTTCAGCAGGTAGCAGACTTCCCCGTTGACCATCCCAACGGGCTCGGCGGTTGCGTTGAGGTCATGCACCTTCTCCCAAGTTCCGGGATTTTCAAGCTCTCCACAATAGATGGAGGTTGCGTTCCAGTCTCCTACTGTCAGGATCATTTTCCCCTTGCTGCTGTAAAGGCCGATAAATTTGGTGCTGTCAAGGCCGGTGCCAAATACAACCTTTCCATCCAGCAGAACTCTGTGGGAATTGAGTTCACCACCATCTGGAGGGGGGTTTTCAGTGAAGGACTTTGTAATGTAAAATGAGTTGGACGTGAAAACTACCTGGCCAATGTTCCCTTCCATTTCAACCACAACATTCCCGTTTTCTAAAATCTTCATTGTACCAAGGTCTGAACCAAAAGTCTCAAAAAGGGCAAGCCGATTTCCGTCGTCGCTGATGTTGATTCTGGAAATCACTTTGTCCGATGAATAAACGTCTTCCCCGTTCAGAGATACTGAATACTTACCGCCTGCCCTGTATAGAGTTGCAAGATTCTTACCGGCCACTGCAACCTGTTTTACTATCTTTGCCTGAATAAATTCCCTTATCCTTTTCCCGTTGCTTTCTCCAATATTTCCATATTTTTTCCTGAATTCAGAGGTTTTTTCAATTACATAGGACCTGGTCTTTTCATCTAGTGCTTCTGCGAACTCATAGGGGTCGTCCATAATGTTGCAGCCAATACCGCCTCATAAATTCTTCACAAAGTTCCAGCGTTGGCATCCCAGATAGACCATCAGAGAGTTCCCAATCCATGAGGGCATTTGACAAGGCAAGCACATAAATGGCATGTGCCAGCTGGCCAGTACCAGAAATGCTACTTTTTACTTTGATTTTGAAATTAATGTGCCCAACTAAAGAAATTTGCATGGAAGAGAATGAATTATTTAAGAAAGTGAAAAAAATTGCGGATCTTTGCCATTATTCTTTCTGGTTCATTAGGTGTCCGGAAAGTGCAAGGGCCCAGAATAATGTTGGATATACTATCATTCTTTCCATGCCTCCAGGGCCAAGCCCATAGAGCCTCCCAGTTGCGTAGAGAAAAATGGATACCAGGATAAATACGCCTACAATGGGGGAGAGGGCCCTAAGTGGAGTTCCTTTTTGGGCACCAAAAAGTATGGCGGTAATACCACCGAAAATGAAAGCTGTGAAGGCAAAGTAGCCATGCAAAATAGGGTAATTTATGATATAAGGGAATATTCCTACACCGAATGCCCCCAACCCGACTAGTATGATGCTGGCATGCCATGCCTGCCTTTTCTTTCCAGACAGGAGAATAATCCCGGCAATGACCACCAAGGCACCCATCAAAAGGATGGAATAATAGAAGATATATCCATGCGGGCCAATTCCCAAACTGCTAATGGAATCCAGATTAAGCGAATAGGCTGGATTCAGTGTTTCGGTTATGAGAATGGCAATTGAAAACAGGAAAACGCCAATGAAGACTAGAACTCCCGCGCTACGTTGATTGTTCATTTAAAAAGCAAGGCGATCAAATTCTGATAAACTTTTCGGTACAACCTATAACAATTATCAAACTGAAATCATTCTTTTCTATTCATGACAGAAACACGAATACTGACAAGATTACGACACAAATGCTGGGATGGCTCACATGAAAGTGATATTCAAAGTGATCGATAATTAGATGTATTTGAATAGATAAATTTTACAACATCCATTGTGAGAACCTTGGGAGGCTTGAACCAAGATGCCCTGATTAAGGATTGCCACCAATAGATTAGCAAGATAAACAAAATCACTTTAATGAACATTTGAAAAGTTATTGAAAGTAAAGCAAAAATAGATGATATAAGCAATGAAATAAATTAGGAAAGTAAAATATCGAAACCCAACAAAAATAGCACTACAAGAAGAGCCAAAAACTCACTATTTTGTAATATAAGCCACTGGGGGGTGTCGATCCCCCGGCCTGCTGATTACGAATTACACTTAGATGCTCCTGTTGACAAGTAAAAACTTGGATGTGAAAATAATCACTTTCCAGATAAAAACCCAACTTTACAACTATTCACATTTAGATAAGGAAATAGCCGGTCTGATAAAGGAGCTTTTTAAACACTTTGTAGTGGAATGCTTTCTTGCACACAAGGATGGAATACCAACAGCTCTTTGGGAAAGGGAAATATTAGAAAACTTAAAGGAATGCAACATATTCATTCCAATAATCACTGAAAATTTCATCTTATCTATTCGGACAGATCAAGAATGTGGTGCAGCAATTTACAAAGGAATTCCAATAATACCCATGAGTCCCGATGCTAAAGATTACAGAGAAACTGCACCATACGGATTCATTGGGAAGTATCAATCGATGAAATTGAAGCTTCCAGATTCAAAAGAAATGCCAATGTGGAAAATCCGTCAGCGAAAGCTTGAATGGGTAAGCACGATTATCGGATTTCTTAAACAAAACAAAAAACTTTGGGGAGCCATAAGAAGAGGAGCAGTCTGTTCTTGGACCTCGAGCATGAGTTTCGAAGAAACGAACTTCAGAAGGAGTAAACCCCATAGCAGTTTTTTCTGTGCATACAACCTGGCAACTCCATCATACAGGTTAAGATTTGTTGGCAAAACTGCCACTTTTGGAATCGGTCTTTACGCAAGAGTAAGGATCAGAGAAATTGTTTTTAGGTTCAATGTGTCCCCGTCCCATTCACTATAGGTTGAAAAAAAGCCAGCGCTCCCCCTATACATGTGCCCTCAAGCGTATGTTATGGTTTATGTTAGGTCTTAAAGGACAAGGACATTTTGAAACAATTATGCAAAGGCAGTAGCATTATAGTAATCATTCGGAACACTGAAGTCATACTGCTGACCACTGTACGTAAATGATAACGGTGTTGAACTTTGGTAATCGGTAATAGTATAATTGGAAGGATTGATGTCTAATGGGAGTGCAATGTTCGTCAAATCAGTGCTAACCGAAGCCCCGGAAACATTCGCGTAAAAGCTAATGCTTGCCATACTGCTCAACACGAATGCAGCAGCTCCAGCTACGGCTGCGAGATCTTCCAGGGAAATAGCAACAATACTCGGCTCGGATGCATCGAAATCTGCACCGTTTAAGGCAGCTAAAGTATCTGTAAGCGCCAGTCCAACACCTATCTCGGTGCTGAAAGCGGTCAAGCCATCGTTAACGAGTTGGATCTCATTTTCTGCATTAGTATATCCAGTAAGACCGCTGTATACGCTGCTCTGCATTACAGATTGATATCCATTGAGGGTGAAATTTCCAGGGGATGCGTTTTCTCCGAGGAAATGTGCCAAAACAGTATTGACTTCTATAGGCAGGAACGACTGGACCAGTTCCATATAACCATTAATCCCAGCATGTGAAATTCCACCTGCAACTCCGTTGCCATCTGTGGTTGTGCTTGAGGTGGATGTGGTGGATTGCAATACAGGAGGATAGAAAACCAGCCCCTTTCCAACCTCGTAATAGTATGTTTGCTTCCAGTAGTAAGTATAATCTGTCGTAGTTGTTTTCCTGGTGTACTTCACAAATTCATAGGTTATATTATTCAAGCCTATATATGCGGTTGTACGGTTTGCTGCCACAGAGGCATTTGATGCATCGTATGGATAAGCAACACTAGACGAACTCGGTGCCTCGAAATGTGTTACCGTTCCATTCTGGCCCGTGATGACTCCATCGGACGGACTCACACTCATGCTGATAGAACTCTGCCCCGCAGAAGTAACGTAATAGTTGTCAGAATTTATCCCAATAGTTGTGTCGGAAAGAACGATGTTTCCTCCAAGGCTCAACAAAGAGTGACCAGTAGCGACTGCTCTAGAAAGATGGGCTATGATAATGGGCAAATAGCCAATCGTGATGTTTGATCCAGTTATCGTGTCATATGTGCTTACACTTGTGCTAGATGTGGTGAAATATCTCGTGTAATAATTAGTGTCAGATTTTACAGAATTTGCTGTAAATGTCTGGATAGAGGGGGCACTCTTGGTCTGGTTTATTGGGATGACTTGGGCTGGTATTGATGGGAAGCTTAGATTCAAGTCAAAATTGTAGGGTGCATATGTCAGCGAGCTAAAATTAGTAGTGTTGACATTGGTGCCTCTCGTAAAGTTGGAAATTTTCATTTGGCCAGTAAGCGTCTCTAATTTCGGGATCTTCCATGGTTGAAATGGAAGGTTGTTATAATAAGTGAAAATGGAATCCGAAGTATTGTTCCACACATCTTTTGTCGCCTGAACGGTCATTGAGGGTATGTTGCCTCTGTTGGTGAATATCTTGTTCCATTGATTTACAACGTTATAGAATTCAGGTGAGAGAAAAAAGGTTGAGTGAGATGTATTAAAGGTCACATTTAGAAGTTGCACATAATATGGATTGTCTGATATATTAAGTCCCAATAACGAATGCCCCGCCATCATAAACATTTTTGTCACTGACGCATTTGGAGAAATAGCTGAAGGGGGAGTCACAAAAATCTGTAAAGTTACACTATCGTTTTCTGAGTGGTTTAATGGTGGATCCACATTGATTCTTGGCCCTAATACTAGATTGTTCTTAATTGGACTTAGCTTGTTTTTTTCGTAATTAGCAAATCCGTAGGCAGCAAGGCTTACTAATGCAAATACTATTGCAACTGAAGCTATCTTACGAATTTTATTCATTGTTTGTATAAATAGTCAATGAATATATATATTTCCCTAATTCGTATAACTTCTCCCATTATTGCGCATTAAGTGGGCTTTGTCGAACATTGGTTAGACTGAAGTCGATTTGCTAAAATCAGGGACAGACTCTCCAAGATCAAAAACAGCTGTGTCCTTTTGCATGAGAAATATCGAATAAATTTGTTCCAATCCGAAACTGGATGGGTAGGGTAAATTCAATAAGAATATCCTCTGTTGCAAATTATATTCAGGTGTAATGCACGTCAGTGCAGTTGAACTATGTCTGTCCAAATATTTCCTATATTTCGGGCCTTTTGATAATTTTTCTCTGATAACGCCTGGATTTGAACTATATGGGAATAGCCACTGGAGGGATTTGAACCCCCGAACTAATGATTAAGGACTCCTTCTTTCAACAAACCCTGCTGATTAGAGTTCATGATATTGGCTTAGTTGAATACCAATGGGTGAAATTTCCGACTGGTGTACCTACTTTTATGTTGTAAAGGTTCTCACCTGATGGAACTGAATTGAGACCGACTTTTATTGTTGTGAAGTTTGAAAAAGTTCCGAGGTAGTTCCAAGTATGTGAATAATTTCCACCAAATGATGACCCGTTGTAGTATTGATAATAAACCGCAGTTGATCCTGACATAGAATTGTTAAGGGAAAGATATGACACCAGAAGTGAAGCCCCATTATGGCCTTGGTTAGAATTGTCAAGGATAGAATTCATAAAGTATGCAACCTGAGAGTTGTTTGTAGATGGATATGAAACATCTCTGAAATTAAAATAACTAATAGAACCATGATAAAGAAGTTCCCATCCATATTGGTATTTTGAAATACCCAATGAAAGAGTCTTATTAACAGGGAATGCCACGATTCCATGGATGTTAGTTGAGGAATTTAGCAGCGCTATTGTTTTCGAAGGCCCATAATAGGATAAGTTCGTATTCGACGATTCAGAAATGTTTAGGGTTATCTGTTTGCCTGAAGGGGCAGTTTGCCCAT
>JAJZLU010000019.1 GCA_021850545.1 Thermoplasmata archaeon
TATTTGCTGCACTGAAAGTTTTATGTTTGAGAAAAATATCTCTCAAGACCGCCACTGTAGCTCAGTTGGTAGAGCAGCTGATTTGTAATCAGCAGGTCGGGGGATCGAAACCCTCCAGTGGCTTTCTATAAGCGTATCAGAGCCCTGAAAAATCTAATCCAAATGTGTGTGAATCCTGAATCAGCTTTAGGAGAAACGATTACTCTTGCCTGCGGGTTCACAATTTGAACGACTCTACATATAATTGGCAATGACTATTGCTCCCTGGAATCTATGTCTGAAAGGTCAATCTGTTTGAGACCTATCTTTTTGAAAATTCCGTCAGTACTGATAATCTTCCCTTTAGCGAGTACGGCATGAAATGAATCGAATCCTCTTCCTTGTGATATGAATTCAGCTGCCTCCTTCAATCCACTTTTCTGTTCTGGTAAAATGTATTAGTTTCGAATCGCCAAAAATATCAATAACAAGGCCTTGACTTCACAAAGAAGGGGACCGATGGAGAAACAGAACAATTCTACACTCAGGGGTTTCATACATAATTACAGGGATCAGTATCCTGAAGGTTATGAGGAAATAGTGAAGGAGATCAGCACGGAATTTGAAACCACTGCATACTCAGTCATGAAGAATGGCGCGAACAGGATGATTATGTTTAACAATCTTAAGGGATACAGAGGGTATCGGCTCCTCACAAATGTTCTAGGCAGTGACCGCAGAATACTCTTTGCCACTGGAACCACTGATCTTGATACCTTTTATAACAATTATTCCAGGGCATTTGTCGAACAGTCATCCCGACAACCAAGTGTAATAAGTGGCCTCGCACCTTACAAGGAAAGGATCATGAGGGGAAGTTCTGTTGACCTCCTTTCTCTGCCCATACCATCACATTACCCATCTGACGGATCAAAGGGAGGGAAAACCCGCTACATAAGCTCTGGAATTGTTGCACACAGGCCTTTTGACAATCCTGATAGGATAAATCTCAGTTTCACGAGAATACAGCCGCTTTCTAGGAACACTTATGCATTTGACGCAGGAAGCCACGGACACCTCTGGAAATACCTTCGCACTGCTGTTGAGAAGAATCTAGAAGCTGAACTTACAGTGATCTTGGGAACACATCCAGTCTTCTATCTGCTGGCCGCATCATTTACAGACGGTGAATATGAAAAAGCAACATCCTTCATCGATGTTGAGCTTGCCAGTGGCCTGGAGAATGATATCCTCGTTCCAAACGATGCAGAGATTGTCATTGAGGCAAGATTCAGACCAGGGGAAACTTTTGAGGAGGGCCCATTTGCAGAATATACCGGATATATGGGACATGATTCGACTAAGTACACCGCTGAAGTGAAATCCATCCTGATGAGGAAAGATCCAATTTACCTTGACATACAGAATTCAAATTCCAGCGAACATGTTAACACCTTTTCCATGCCAAGGTCAGCACGCCTCACCAGAACTCTCAAAGACTACATGCCACAAGGCACCAGTTTCAGTGTTGCCTGGCCACATGCCGGAGCAAGGTTCCTTTCCATAGGATACGTTGACCCACCGAACATTGGGCTGGCACGGCAGCTAGGTCTAGGAATAATGGCCCTTGATCCCCTCTGGGGAAAATTCGTGATAATCAACCGGGGCCATGCCACTCTGGAATTTCCTTATGCCATTGCGCGCCTTCTCAATACCCGGGAAAACCTGCAGGAAATGGTCACTAGAGTGCCTGGAGTGTTTGTTATCAGCTCAGATTTCACTGCAGGCAAAGACGGAAACGCTGGAAAAATAATCGTAATCACTAACAGCACGGATGAGGCGTTTTCCCTGGGTAGATCCGGGGAAGACACCGTGTTTTCAGCTCATAACGGAGAAGCGGTGATCTCCCACAGATACCGTGACGACAAGCGCTTGAACATCATAGTGGGAAAAGACATTGACCCGGGGAACCTGAAGCAAGTGGAGTGGGCATTTGCAACTAGGGTAAACCCTGACACGGATATTGAATTCTCAGACGGCAGAATGGTTATCCGTGCAGATCGGCCCACTCCTGAAGTGCCAAGAATTGATGAGGCTGCAGAGGAACGTATTAGAGAACTGTTCTCCTGAATCTGAAAATAGGGAAGGATGGTTTCCCATGGACAAAAAATAGATTGCCTGAATTCAATCAGGCAGTTTCTGTGGTTTGCACTTCTGACAGCCTTTCCCTCACCAGGAACACGTAGGCAAAGTTGAAGATCAGCCAGGCTATGAAGAGGCCTGTCCCAATTATCACTGGAAGGAAAACCTGCAGGAAAGTGCTGTAGAATATCAGGGCAAAGATAACCACCGTTACAACGGAGAGTGCCAATCCTGATAAGCTCATTTTCCCGTCGAACTTCTTCTCGATCCTTGGTAGGGAGGCGTTTATCACTGCATGCACAAAGAGCACGCCAAGAGTTGCTGCTATGGCTGCCATTATGAATGCGTTGAATCCGCCAATAACCATAGTTCCAACCAGCCCAATGGAAAAAGAGGCAAGGGTGATGAAGCCTGCGGAAAGGTAGGGAGTCTTTCTCTTCTGGCTTATTTTGGAGAGTCCTGAAGGAAGTATTCCGTCCCTTCCCATTGCCATCATGACCCTTGATGCCCCGTTTATGAGAACCACAGAACCTGTGAGGAGGCTGTTTATGAAGAGCGCCGAAACAATCACGGCAGCGATTGTGCCTATGGAAGTGCCGATAATGGTTATGCCCGGAACAACGGCGCTTGCATAGCCTTTCATATTTGCAGGCCCCTGGGCAACTGTGAACACATAGGATACGAATATAAAGAATGCACCCAATATGACCACGGAAAAGAGCACTGACCTTCCTATGACTTTCTTTGGTGCCTTTGTCTCCTCACCCAGGGGTGTTGAGGCCCCGAAGCCCGAGAAGGCGGTGTACATCAGAAGAACACCGAGTCCTACGCCTCCAAAGCCTCCAACTGCGTACCTTGGGGTAAACACGGATGCCGTGTTGATTGAAGGGTGGGAGAGTATGATATAGGCGCCGAATGCACCGATAATGATAATCTCAACCAGTGCCATTGCAGTGGTGTAGCCTGTGGAACCCCTGATTCCGGAATAGGACACCAGGAAGGCGAAGAGCAGTGACGCAACAAGAAGCGGCAGCCAGATTATCGCCGGGATGTTGATCCCGAATCCAATGGACAATATGGCAGGGAGGAAAACCGCAATGCTGAGGACAATGAGGCATAAAGCCATTATCTGGTAGAAAACGTAGAACAGGCCAACAAAAAGCCCAGCCCTTGGCCCGAATCCAGTCTTGACGTATTCATAGTAACCGCCGGCCCCTGAAACCTTTGAGGCTATCCTGTTTATGACAATGGCATTGAGCAGGACAACAAGAAACCCGAAGAGAGCAGTTAAAGGAAGCGAACCTAATGCAAATGCGGCGGCCCCTGTAAGTGTTGAAACTGCAGCCCCTGCAGGTGCGGCGCTGGCTACGCCCTGCAGCATGGTTTCCCTCATTCCTATGGAATCCTTCCTCAGGGAATTTTCCATTTCAGTTGCCTCCTCTTAAGTTGATCCTGTCAGATATGAAACCGGATCTCAGTGTAAATGTGAAATTCATTTCATCAGTGCCATCATTTTGACAATTATATAACTATTGTTCACTACAATGTAATTTATTTAACTGTATAAATTTTTAACTCTTCCCCAACAGGCTATTTCCGCAGAATGTCTTACATTTTAGGTCTAGGTTATTTCTAAGTATTGAAAATCATATCACAATGGTAGCGATGGACGTTTTTGATCGGTTCCTGTTCGCCTATACCATTGGAACCCACATCATCCTTGTGACCATGAGCATTACACTGATAGTGCTCATTTCCATTGCAGAATTCATAGGGATTAGGAGGAATGACCAGCATTACCTGACCCTGTCCGAGAGGCTGACCAAGGTCTTTGTCATATCTTTCGGGGTAGGCACGGCAAGCGGCATTGTGATGGCGGTGGAGATGATTAACCTGTTTCCGGCCTTCATGACCCTGGTGTCAAAGACAGGGGCAATTGCACTCTTCTATGCTGAGGTCTTTGCATTCTTCCTGGAAACCATTTCACTTGTTATTTACGTGTATTACAGGAAGGCATTCACGGGAAAGTATACACACTGGATCCTGTCAATTTTCATTGCGCTGGGCACCATCGGATCAGCGGTTTTCATAACCATGGTCAATGCGTGGATGAACAGCCCCAATGGCTTCAACCTGCCACAGTTTATAGCCACCGGCCAGGTAACGGGAGTAAACCCATGGGCCCCTTTCATAACTCCAACAACTTTCGCGCAGGTTGCCCACGTCATTACAACCACAGTTTTCACAGGGGCAATGCTTGTTGGCACATACTTTGCATACAAATACCTCAGGTCAAAGGGAAATGAGGAGAAGGCATTCTACACAAAGGGACTCAAGCTCACCGGCATTGTATCAATTGTCGGGATCATCCTTTCCGGACTAACGGGAAGCCACGAAATGGGTACCCTTCTCACAAGCCAGCCGCTCAAATATGCTGCACTGGACCTGAACTACCTCCCTGGCACCAACATGCCTGAAAGGCTGTTCGGCTTCCTGCAAAATGGGAAATTTGTCTGGGGCCTCGAGATACCCAATGTTCAATCCCTGCTCGCTTCCTTTGAGACAGGCATCAAGGAACTCCCCGGCCTGACGCAGTTTCCGGCCCAGGACTGGCCTCCGCTGTACATCCACACCTCCTTTGACATCATGGTAACAGGAGGCCTCCTGCTTGGCCTGTTCCTCTTCATTCTTGCCATAATGTGGATTGCGAGGAAAAATCCCTTTGGATCAAAGTACATGCTGTATGCGCAGGGGATCCTCGGCATCCTTGCACTGGTTGTCTATGAGCTGGGATGGATGACCGACGAGGTCGGAAGGCAGCCATGGATTGTCTACAATGTAATGAGAACCAGTGCAGCCGCCAACCTGACCCCGTCACTGCTTGTGCCAGGCCTGCTCATTATTGCATTCTATGCCGTGCTTATACCGCTGACGTTCTACTTTTTTGCCAGGGTGTTCAATTCAAGGAGCCTCTCAGAGGACCTGTCTGGGAAGGAACCTTCGGGTGGTGTTAACTATTAGCCTCATATTTTATGCATCATTCCTGATATTTGCCGTATTTGCAACCCTTCTGATCACTGAGATCATGGGATCAGTGCTCATGCTCATTTCCTGGGACAACGTTAAATCAAGAGTCCTGGAATATATTGTGCCCATCTGGGAAGTTACTGGCACCTTTGGCGTTTTCTGGGTCGTGGTGGTTGATTTCTCGTTTCCGAGCATACTCATCCCTGCAGCACACATATATGCTGTTGCAATCATGCTGTTCCTCATTCTCATAGTGGCAAGGAATGCCTCCATAGTGTTCGGGGAATACATAATAAAGAGAGGGTGGCTGGATGAGAAGAAGCTTTACATGGCATATTCTGCTTCAACCATTGCACTTGGGATTGTGGTCCTTGTGATGCTTTCATCCATCATCAGCGGAAGTGGTGTGGACCTTGCAAGCGGAGTGTTCAACATTGGAACCTGGCTGTCATCCGGAGGAAGCTATGCATTCATTCTTGGAACGCTCCTCATAGGCGTCGGCCTGGCGCCTGTGTTCTATGGCCTGAAACCGCTTCGGTTCATAGCTCTGCCGGCAACTGCAACCGGCGTAACGCTCTCCATACTGTCATACTACCTCTATCTCCCCTCACTGGTTTCACCCATGATCCTGGTTCCTGCAATACTTACACTGCTGGTGCCGGTGCTATTCAGTGTGGACAAGGCTTATTCCATTGTAACCAACAAACTTGTGTTTGCAACGGTTTCTGTCGTGATCCTGTTCTCCCTGAACTTCCTTGTGTATCCAGAAGCTTTCGGAAAGGCCCTGCCAGTGGATTCTGTCACCACTTCCGGCCCGATGGCCAGTGCGTTTTTCACAATAACTTTGATTGGTGGGCTACTTCTAGCAGCCATGCTCGTCATCTATCTGTTCGCTGTCAAAAGGTCATTGGGCGGCAAACTTACAACTGCTTCAGGGAAATGACAGCATTGAAGCTAGTTGGGCTTCAGGGAAGTATACCCTAAACTTTCAGTTGCTAGCCTTATTAATTCTGGCTTGGTTGAGAAATCAGCGTATCAACGGTGAGCCCATGACACTGGAAATTGTTGTAATGATAAAGCAGGTCCCAGACAGCCAGGAAGTTGAGATAGACCCGGTGACCAAGACCCTTAACAGAATGAAGGCCAGGAATGTCCTTAATGTTGCTGACGACAATGCGTTGGAAGCAGCCCTCAGCATAAAGGACAGGGTGGATGCCCATATCACCATTGTATCCATGGGGCCGCCCATGGCCGATGAGGCAATCCTTGAATGCATGGGAAAGGGAGCAGACCGTGGAGTGTTGCTTACAGACAGGGCATTTGCTGGTGCGGATACCTACCCAACAGGGCTTGCACTTGCGGCTGCAATCACAAAGCTTGGGAAGTATGACCTCATTTTCGCAGGGGAGGAGACTTCGGATTCAAGCACTGGGCATGTGGGGCCTGGAGTAGCTGAATTCCTGGGGATAGAGCAGATCACTTACACCCATTCGGTGGAGTTCGAGGATGGATATGTGATTGGAGAGAGGGAGTTGGAGGATGGCGTGGAAATTGTCAGGGCAAAGCCTCCTGTTGTGGTGACGGTCCTTCTGGGTGCAAACATACCCCGGCGCCAGACCCTCAGGAAGAAGATAGATGCCATCAGGAAAGGCGTGGAGACCTGGACTATCCAGAATCTTGGAATCCCTGCGGAATGGGTTGGCTTCAAGGGATCGCCTACTATTGTCAGGTCCATGAAGACCATTAAGGAGAAAGAAAGGGCAGCGAAGATGGTAAGGGTTGAGGAGATCGGAGGACTGGTAAGGGAACTTGCCGGCAACGGGATCATAAATGTGGAGGCTGAGGAAAAATGACAGGCCTTATAAATGCAGCTCCGACGGAAAAGCCTGAAGAATTCAGGAATGTTTTTGTATTCCTCGAAACCAGGCATGGGGCTATAGTGAAATCTTCCCTTGAGATGATTGGAATTGGAAAGGAGATCGCCGACAAAGTGGGAGAAAAGCTGGTATGCCTTCTCGTGGGGGACCATCTGGAACCCATGGCGGAGGAGGGCGCCAGGTACGGCTGCGACAAGGTTGTAGGCGCGGAGTCTGTTGACCTTGAGGATTTCAAGACCATGCCATATGCCCATTACGCTGCACAGTTCATAACTGAGGAAAAGCCAAACATATTCCTCATAGCAGCAACCCACAATGGCAGGGACCTGGCTTCGAGAATTGCTGTCAAGTCCAGGACCGGAGTAACCGCAGACTGTACAGTTATAGACGTGGACACCAAGGAGAGGATACTCCTGGCTAACCGCCCCGTATATGGGGAAAGCACACTTGCGGAAATTCTTTGCAAGAACCACAGGCCGCAGATGGCCACTGCCAGGCCCGGGGTATTCAAGGTGCCTGACCAACTAGATGGGAAGAACTGCGAGATGGACATCAGGAAAGTGAACGTCGATCCATCGCTCATAAGGAAGGAGATTGTTGGATTCAGGCCGAAGGAAGGGTTCGACATCACTAGTGCAGGAATCATAGTCTCTGGAGGGCTGGGCCTTGGAAAGAAGGAGGGATTCACACTTCTGGAATCGCTTGCCAGTGAACTTGGAGGAGTGGTTGGGGCATCCAGGCCTGCTGTGGATGTTGGCTGGATTGAACGGGACCATCAGGTGGGGCAGACCGGAAGGGCCGTGCGGCCGAAGCTCTACATAGCAGCAGGAATATCCGGGAAGGCGCAGCACATCGTTGGGATGAAGCAGAGCGATGTGATCATAGCAATAAACAGTGACCCGGATGCGGAGATTGCAAAGTACTCTGATTACTTCATCAATGATGATCTCTATAAGGCTGTGCCTGAATTCATTGAGGCGATAAGGAAAATAAAGGAGAAGAAGAAGGAAATGGAGGTCAGTGCCTGAACCTTCATTGATTGATTTTCCGGGCTTCTAGCTTAAATGCGGCTCATTGAAATTTTTCTGTTACAGAAGCCAGAAAGAGCTGTACATAATGATTCCCATAAAGTAACAGGATATTCTTCCACATTCCTTATGTGGACATAACTAACATATAAGCCCCAACACACATATTCAGATAGAAATTTAAAGAAGAATGCCCAGTATTGATTGCGGCCTCAATCCAACTGCTGTAAATGACGAGAAGAGGGATGCGGGCATAGCAGGATTCCTATTCCTTCTCATTTCGTTGCTATTCCTTTTGCGTACTTTCCGTAAGATGGAAAAAGAGTCTTCGTAAGTTCTTCTAGTTTTCCCCACTTTAAATTATTGCCAGTTCTATAAGTAGATTGACCTGACTCCGGAAGCCTGGCACGTTGCCCAGTTGGTCATTATAGGAAGTCTTTTGAAGACACCACTTCTGTAATAATGGGACTGAAATCCTCCATCTCCTCTGCTACAGATGCAAGAGTCCTCAGGAATACCTGGATCTGCTCCCTTGGCATTGCCACTGTTAAGGTTGCGTTCTCCTGCCCAACTGTCCCGAAGAACCCGAAGACCACAACATACTGATTGGCAAGGGATCTTATGAGGGAAAGTATGAATTTGTTGTTCGACCTGAATGCAAAGAGGTTTTCTTCAGGGCTGGATATATCCTCTGCAACCATCAGCTCAGGAATTTTCCCGTCTTCAGAACAGGCCACTGCCTTGACTCCCCCCTCTACGAAATTGGCAAGAATATAAAAGAAGCCATGTTCTTCGTCCTGAAGCTGTATAGGTGCATTCCCGGATCCAAATTCCATGGTAACAAAGGCAAGATCATCCTCCAGCCCGGGTATTAGATAAGGGATTCCATTCCCGTCGTATTTCCTGTAATGCTCCACCCTCAAGTCCGGCCTTTCCTTCTGTACCCTTAGAAATATCCTTGAGTACAGTTCCAGGTCAGAATGGTTGATAAGCAGTCGTCCGTAATTCCTGCCGTTCTTGGCGTAAATCTGGTCATTGATGGCAGTCCTGAAAGTGGAAAGTGTTGCCTGGAGAGGAGCGCCGTACTTCCCCTTCAGCTGGTCCATTCTTCTCCTGACCTGCCATAGGCCGTCCTGGAATTTCGCGCCCACCCTGTTGAGGAAAATCTTCTTCTCAGGATCGTTCTCCGAGCCCTCAGGGAGGAATAGATTTATAAACATCTGCCCGTCAATCGAAGCAATGCTCTCTGGAGCCAAGAAAGTAGAAGCCCAGATGAAGCTTGAATCTGGTTCACCAACGCCCGGCCGGGAAATGAGTATCTCAAAATCAAGCACTTCCGGGATTTTCTTAAGCCCTCTGAAGGCGTGGCAGTTTTTCTTGTCCATTGGTTTACCCGCCAAGATATGGCTATTTAATTACCTTTCTCTGGTCCGCTATTTTTTCGCTCCTTCCAGAATGCCTACTCATCCTGCC
>JAJZLU010000064.1 GCA_021850545.1 Thermoplasmata archaeon
ATGCTTGCACGCGATATAGCTGAGAAGATGGGCAAGAAGAAGGTCATATCCATTCACGGCCCATTGCTTGGCAGCCTGAAGGGATCTGGCAGGATGGACACATTCAAGAAGATGTCAAAGAGCGATCCGGATTCAGCCATATTCATCTCCGATTCAAAAGAGGATGTCGCACGAAAGCTCAAAGGGGCTTTCTGCCCGCAGGGCCAGGTTGAGGGCAACCCTGTCATGGACCTGTTCAGGCATGTCGTTTTCCCTTACATCGGGCATGAAGTGACAATACACAGGCCTCCAAACAAGGGTGGAGAGCTTCAGGTTAAGGCGTTCGCGGAGCTGGAAACGAAGTTCATGAGAAATGAGATCCATCCAATGGACCTCAAATCAGCAGCGGCAGAATCCATAAATGAATTAATTGAACCGGGAAGGGCAGTATTCAGGTAAATAGTTATTTCATTTTTTCCAGAATGACGTTTTCGCCATCAAAATAGTATCCAAGGATATCTTCTGGGTTTATTCCAAGCTTTTCAGAGACTTTCTTGGGAAGGGTTATCCTCAGTGAACTTCCTCTCTTTGAAACATGGGAAACATCAAGCAGAATTTTTTTCAATGTAGTCGTAAAGAATGTATCCCTATAAAGGTATATAAACTAATTGCATCTTTTTTAGTTGTATGCAACTATTGTATTGATATATTAATTCTTATAATTCCAGTTATGGTTAATTTTGCATATAGGCATAATGTTCACTTTGGGTATTAAAAGAAAGCATCCAGGTTCTTCTGGGACTGTTTCTGTTGAACTTCCTGCAATGTGCCTATGTAATTCGCAATGCGATTCAGGGCGAAATCATGCTCGCTGCAGAGAAAATCCACAATCTTTGATGGCTCCGGCTTTCGTAGCTGCACTTCCACTTTCTCCGTGTATGGGGGGTTCATGAAGAGCTCCAGTATCCTGTCAAGATTTTCTATGTTCGCCTCCTTTGCCTTAAGGGCACCATAAATGTCTCCGTGCTTCCTTATGAGGTTCAGGGCAGTCTTGGCACCTACTTTGAAGAGCCCGCTGTTGAAATCAGTGCCAACCAATATGCCTATCTGAATGAGTTGTTCATGCGTTATCTGAAGGTTCTCAAGATTCTCCTTAAGGTCTATGTACTCCGGGACCACGTTTATGTACATGTTTCTGCCTGGGACTTTTCTCCTTCCAAAGAATGTGAAATTTCGGAAAACTCTTCTGGCGCCGAACATAAGGCAGTCGTAATCCTGTGACACCACTCCATCCACAAGCCCGTTCTTTGACATCATGGAGGCCTGTGCCTCTCCCTCTGAAGGTGCAACCATATTCGGCACACCCATGTAATCCAGTAAAGTTCTTGCATCCTGGACCATCTCCCTTGTGAGGTGGCTGGTTCTCGCTGACAAGGATCTTACCCGTTCCTCATTTCCTGCGGCCCTTGCCTCCTCAAGTTCTGCCTTTGCTTTCTCCTTCATCATGCTCCTTGCTTCAATGGTTCTGTTTTTAAGATCAGAAGGCTTGCCGTCAAAAACGTAAACAGGCCTTATGCCCGCTTCAATCATGTTAATGGTTCTGTAGAAGATTCCAGAAAGGTGAGATGTTACTCTGCCCTGGGAATCCATGAGCGGGGTGCCGTCAGGCTGCCTGATGCTGCTTAGAAACTGGTAAAGTATATTGTAGCCGTCGATGCTTAGGGTCAATCCGCTCTGTTCTTTCAGGGATGTCTGATGTTTTACGAGAATGCCAGAAATATCTACGCCCATTGAAATCACTCACATGAGAGGCCATATTCAGTTATCCTGAATTCCCTCGATGTGCCTTCCTTTATCGACCTGTGTTTCACCACCACAAGCCTTCTCTTCCCTTCTTTCGCCTTTTCTACCCTGTAGATGGCCTTCATGACATGGTCAATCACGTAGCCGCCGAACGGGTGCAGGTCACCCGAATCCGGGCTCTGGTAGATCTGGTTTGTAAGAAGCACGGGAACCTTGAATTTTAGGGCAGATGCAGCAAGGCTGCTGAGTTCCTTCTGGAATCCAGCTGCCCTGGCCGCAGGATCACCGGATGTTTCAAGCCTGAAGTACTCTGTGAATGAGTCTACAATTATGAGCCTGACTTTCCTCGACTTCTCGAGTATCTTTGGAATTCTCAGGATGGCGAGGTCCTGGTCTTCAAGGGATGAGACCCTGTAAAGGACAAGCCCGTCTGCCATTGATTGATCTCCTCCTGATATCTGGAGAAACCTCTCCACCGAGAAGCCTTCGGTGTCAAGATAGAGGACCTGCCCCCCGTCTCTAATTGTGGAAATGGCGAACTGCATGCTTAGGTTGGTCTTTCCTGCTCCACCCTCACCATAAACCTCTGTTATGACTTCTGCTTCCAGTCCGCCTCCTGTGAGTTCATCCAGGCAGCTTATTCCCAGAGGCACTTTACCGGGCAGGGAGGTTAGATCAACTTTTTCCATCTTTTACTAAATTGACTGTATGTATAAATAATGCTTTGGGAAGATCCCATTACTGCCTTTGGATCTGCTCGAGGATAAGCCCAAGATCATTCCCCTCAAGGGAAACAGAGGCATTACTGGCCATGGCACTTTCGTGGGGGTTAAAGGCGATTGAAAATCGGGAATGCCTGAAGAGGGCAACATCCTGCATAGTGTCTCCAACGCTGAAGGTTTCATCCTCGCTGATGCCGAGGCGCTTCTGAAGATCTTTCAGTATCAGGTCCTTTCGCCTGGGATCCACCAATACGGTTCCATCCGGTATTATCTCATTCCTCTCATTGGTCTTGATCTTGTTTGCGTGAATCTCTGAAAAACTCCCTATCCTGGAAATCTTCTCAGCGAGCCAGTATATGCCGCCTGAAATGATGGCTGTCTCTATTCCCATGGCCCTCAGGGAAGACATCGTTTCTGCTATGCCGTTCCTCAGTGGCACCTGGTCCAGTATTTCCTTAATGAAGCTGGCAGGAACGGTTCCCATTTTGTCCAGCCAGAGAACCACGTCGCTCCTGAGGAATTCCAAGTAAGTAATTGCACCTTCCCTGAACAGAGTGAGGTTTTTCATATTGTCCACTCCTATTTTCCTGTGGACAAATTCCCAGCTGCTCGGGGTTGCTGTAAGAACCCCGTCCATGTCGAAAACTGCCAGCCTGAATCCCGTTTTGTTCATTTCAATCTAATATGACCTGGAGAAGGTACAGTTCCTGCCAGGCTTTCCGCAGACAATGCAATTCTTTTCTTCGGTGTCATCAGGAGATATGCCCAGCGTTCCAAACTCAAACCGGTCCTCTATCTTCGTAGCACATTCCCTGTTGCCGCACCATCCCGCTATGACAAAGCCCTCCGCCTTCGCAATATCCTCGAATTTCTCTATTTGGTGGAGATTTTCCCTGAAATACTTGGTGGCCTTTTCAGTAAGTGCAGCCTTGATGCCCTGAAGTATGGTGCTAGTCCAAGATGCAACCTCATCAGCTGGGACTTTTGCCTTCTTCCTGTCATTCCTGGAAACAAGCACTGCAGTGCCAGAGACGACTTCCCTTTCCCCGACCTCAATCCTCATGGGGACGCCCCTCATTTCCCAGTCGTTGTACTTGAAGCCTGGCGTATAGTTCTCCCTGTCATCTATCCTGCATCTGAAGCCCTCTGCCAGGAGCTTCGACTGGATTTCCCTTGCAAAAGCCCCGGTGTCAACATTCTTGGATGGAATGGGCACTATGACAACCTGTGTAGGCGCAACTTCTGGCGGGAAAATAAGCCCGTGGTCGTCCCCATGTATGCCTATGACTGCTGCGAGCAGCCTTTCGCTGAGGCCAAAGGTTGTCTGGCTTGCGTATTCGTGCTCCCCGTCATCTTTCAGGTATTTTATGTCATATGTCTTGGAGAAATTGGTCCCGTACTGGTGAATTGTCCCAATCTGGAGGCTTCTGCCACCGGGCAGGAGAGTGTCAAATGCAAGAGTGTATTTTGCTCCGGGGAACTTATCCCATTCTGGCCTCTGATGCACTTCAAAAGGCAGGCAGAGCCGGGAGCTGATCTCTCCCCAAATGTCCATGTATTGTTGCATCTGCCTTTCAGCATCCTCATAAGTGTCGTGGGCAGTGTGAGCCTCAAAGAAGTGGATTTCCCTTATCCTGATGAACGATCTTGTATGCTTCGTTTCATACCGGTATACGCTGACGATCTGGTATAGCCTCAACGGCAGGTCAGCGTGTGATCTTACCCACAGGGAGTACATTCCGTACATGGCAGCCTCACTAGTCGGCCTAAGGGCCATTTCAACATCAAGTGGATCCATGCCTCCACGGGTAACCCAGAAAACTTCCTTTTCGAATCCTTTCACATGTTCGAATTCTACAGAAAGCTGGTCCCTAGTAATGAGGACAGGGAACTGGACTTCCTGGAAATCCCTTGAATCCACGCTTTCCCGAATGGTCCTGTCTATATTCTGCATTGCCTTCAGGCCATACGGCATCCAGACATTCATTCCCTTGATGGGGTACCGTTTGTCACTCAAGCCGCTGATTTCAATAATCTCATTGTACCATTCGCTGAAGTTGCTTTTCTTGTTCTCCATGTGCAGCCGATCAATGCCAACCCGCTAAATAATCTTTTTAAGCAACTGAATGAAGACTGGGTAATGGGAGGAATTTTAGCCCAATATCAAACTGACTCACACTTTAAATAAATGAACAAGGGATTTTTGCCATCAATTATAAGGTGATTCCCCGCATATGACTCATGGTCTCTGGATAGTGGAAAGAGATTATATGGTTTCTGTGCTATACCAATGTATGCCCGTGAATTTAAAGGATTTAACTGATGAAGAATTTATAAAGGAAGTTATAAAGAGAATTATTCCCATCGAGTCAATTTCCCCAGCTTCAGGGGGACATGGCGAAAAGGAGAGGGTTGACGAGCTCTGCAAGATACTGGAGGAGCTTGGATACCAGAACTTCAAGAGGTACGACGTGCAGGACAAGTGGGGAGCAACAAGGTCCAACGTAGTTCTTGTGATAGGTGATTCCAAACAGACCTTCTGGATCATTCCGCACACAGATACAGTTCCAGTGGGAGACCCCGCACTCTGGTCAAAACCTCCATTCAAGCCCACCTTCGAGGGCGACAAGATCTATGGCAGAGGTACATCAGACGACGGGCAGGCAATCTGGCTTTCACTTCTAATACTCAAGAACCTGGATGCTTCTAATCTGAAATACAATCTCGGATTCGCATTCGTTGCAGATGAGGAAGTTGGCAGCACTTATGGGATACAGCATCTTCTAGAGAAGGACTTATTCAAGAAAAATGACCTAATTATTGTTCCTGACGCAGGCACTGCCGATGGCCTTCAGATAGAGGTTGCTGAGAAGAGTATCCTGTGGATAAAGTTCAAGGTCATGGGGAAACAGTACCATGCCAGCATGCCATTCATGGCGGTAAACGCAAACAGGGAGGCCATGAGATTTATACTGAAGCTGGATGGAGCCCTTCACAAGAAATTTGATGCAACAAATGAGATTTTCTCACCTCCTGATTCAACATTTGAGCCAACAAAACACGAGAAGAACGTAGACAATATCAACACAATTCCGGGAACAGAAATCCAGTATCTGGACTGCAGAATCCTACCGAAATACGACCTTGACATGGTAATTGACTTCATCGATTCCCAGATCAGGGAATTCCAGAGGGAAAGCAAGGCTACCATCACTTACGAATTCATGCAGAAAGAGCAAGCCCCCATGCCTACGAGGATGGATGCCCCAGTGGTCGTTGAACTGAAGAATGCAATCAAGGAACTCAGGGGAGCAGAACCTTCAGCTGTAGGCATTGGCGGTGGGACTTGCGCGGCTTTCTTCAGAAGGAAAGGCTTCGACGCAGTTGTTTGGAGCACCACAGTGCCAGAGGTGGCCCACCAGGCAGATGAATACGTTCATGTCTCCCATGTCCTCAAGGACAGGGACGTGATAATGAAGATTGTATCCAAAGATTAGATAATGTCTTCATCTGTTTTTGACAAGTCAATAAGGCGGTTCACTCCGTCTATTTCTTCTATTATTTCATAAACTGGCGGGGGGACATCATCTTTCCAGTTTTCCCTGTTCAGGATCTTCTCCCTTATGTGGGTGCCGGACCATGAATCGCGGTTCATCAGTTCCATGGAATGAACCTGATAACCTTTTTCCCCAAAGAGCCTTCTTACCAGGGGATTATTTGTGTAAACCTTGTTGAACCTGGGAGTCAGTGATTCAACATGGGCGACCCAAAGGGGGTTTGAATTGACATCCTCTATTGGCACCAGGTAGAATTGGTAAATCCCCTCGGTTTCAAGCGTGGAGGAAATCATAAGGTGCCTCTCACCGGCAGTGAAAGGATCCTTTAGTGTATGGGAATACTGTGCGCTTCCGATACCTATGATTACTGAATCATTCTCCTTCAGTATCTGCTTGATGAGTTTGAGGTGTCCATAGTGGAATGGCTGAAACCTTCCTACAATGAATGCCCTGTTTCCGTCCGGTATCTTTGCCATCTAAATTGCCCTCACCGATATCAAGACCTTATCGCCGTCTATGTCCCATTCTCTCGAGTCATCCATTTTTTCATTCGTAAGTGTTGCGGCGAGAGTCTCACTCTTTATCCAGTCACCATATTCGCTCAATATGGTGTTAAGGACACTATCTCCATTCACGGATAAATCTATCTTCTGATCATATTGCAGGTCCAGTTCCTTTCTCATCACCTGGATTCTTCTCACTATCTCCCTTGCAAAACCCTCATTCTGGAGTTTCGTGTCTATTTCCAGGTTTAGGAACACTTCAACCGAAAGTTTTGTATCGCCCGAAGTTGCAAATCCGGGATTGGGAATCTCTAGGACTTCAAGAAACTCTGCAGGTAGCGTCTCATCTTCAAGCTCCAATTTCCCGTCTTTTTCCAGTAAGGTAACCAGTGACCCCTGATCTCCCTCAACCTGAGCCTTGATCTTCTGGAGTTTTCCTTTTAGGACAGGGGCAGCTTTCTGAAGAACGAGCTTCAGTTTCCTTGTTACTGGCCTCTCATAGTCCTCTATGAACCGTATATCCTTGGAATTCAGTTCGGGAGATATTGCGGACAGGATTTCCTCAGACAACCTTGTGCCAGATCTGACCAGAACTTCAGTCACAGGCTGCCTTCCCTTTATGGAATTCTCCTGCCTGAGCCTCCTGACCATTTCCATTATGGACGCTGCAACACCCATTTCTGCCTGCAATTCCGTGTTTATGAATTTTTCCTCAACCTCAGGATACTTCTGCAGATGAACACTGCCAGATCCTGGCCTGATCTTGAGGTAAAGGTAGTCCGCAAAGAATGGGGTCAATGGTGCAAGCATCAGGAGGATTCTCTCCATGACATAACCAAGGGCAGAGTAGGCATTCGCCTTTTCAGTATTCAATTCGTCTGACCAGAACCTTCTCCTCGAAAGCCTGAGATAGAAATTGGATGTGTCTTCTATGAGTTCCGTTACGCTCCTCAGGGCCAGGTGCATGTTGAAAGTGTCCATTTGCGAAGCAACCTGTTTCAGGACTGAGTTGGTTCTGGACACAATCCATCTGTCCAAAACGTTGTCAGACCCATCGTATTTGTCATAATGGAATCCGTCCAGGTTTGCGTTTGATGCAAAGAAGGAGTATATGTTTGCCATGGTGCCGAATATCCTCCTGGAAGTTTCATTTATGAGCTTCTTGTCTATGGCCTTGGCTCTCCAAGGGACCCCCGTAAGGAAGAATGCCCTGACTGGATCGGGCCCGTGTTCGTTGAGAAAATCAAGAGCGAAAACCGAGTTACCCTTGCTCTTGCTCATTTTCCTGCCCTGCTCATCAAGAATGAAGTCTATTGAAAGAGCATTTTTGTAAGCATTCTGGTCGAAAAGCAGGGAGGATATTACATGGAGCGTGTAGAACCAGCCCCTGGTCTGGTCTATGGCCTCAGTTATGAAGTTAATTGGGAAATTGCTGTCAAGTCTCTTGGTTTCGAAGGGATAATGCAGTGCAGCATAGGTCGCGCTTCCTGAATCAAACCAGGTATCTATGACATAAGGTTCCCTGTGCATGGTTTCATTGCATTGGGAGCATTTGAATGTAATTTCATCTATGTATGGCCTGTGCAGATCCTTCGGCTTCTTACCTGAAAGCTGCTCAAGCTCAGCTATACTGCCAACTGCCTTCATGTGGTCATTGCTGCATGTCCAAACGGGAAGAGTTGTCCCCCAGTATCTGTTTCTGCTAAGGGACCAGTCTTTAGCTTCCGAAAGGAAATTCCCGAATCTCCCGTCCTTAAGGTGGTCCGGAAGCCAGTTTATGTTCTGGTTGTTATCAAGAAGTTTCTTCCTTATGGTTGAGACCTTTATGAACCAGGCCTGAAGGGGGTAGTATATGAGTGGTGTGCCGCATCTGTAGCAGAATGGATATGAGTGGGTTATTTTCTCAGACTTGAGGATCTTGTTTTCCTTTTTCAGGAGTATGGTTATCTCAAGGTCTGCATCCTTGAAGAATTTCCCGTTCCAAGGGAGACGATCGTCACTGAACTTCCCTGATACATTTATGGGATTTAGCATCTCAACGCCGTATCTTTTTCCAACCTCGAAGTCCTCTGCGCCAAATGCAGGCGAGGTGTGTACTATTCCTGTTCCCTCATCCACATTCACATGTTCTCCGGAAACCACAAACATGGTATTATCCGGCGCAGTCAGGAAGGGTATGAGCTGTTCATATTTCCTGTTCAGAAGGTCCTTCCCGGAGAGTGTGTTGACTATTTTGGCGTCCGGGCCGAATATTTTCTTCGCCACTGCTGATGCAATGTAGAAGAATTCATTCTCATGCTCAACCAGGGAGTATTCTATATTTTCGTTCACGGCAAGGAACTGATTCGATGGCAAAGTCCATGGCGTAGTTGTCCAGGCAAGGAAATAAGTGTTTTCCTTTCCCTCTTCCTTGAATTTAACATAAACCGATGGGTCCTTCACATCATCGTATCCCTGTGATACTTCATGTGAACTAAGGGAGGTTTCGCATCTGGGGCAGTATGGAACAATCTTGTAATCCCTCACGAGAAGGCCCTCGTCAAACAGTGACTTCAAAGCCCACCATTCGCTCTCTATATATTCGTTTCTGAGAGTAACATACGCCTTTTCATGGTCAACCCAGAAGCCAATCTTCTGGTCTGCTTCCATCCATTCATCTATGTACCTGAATATGCTTTCCCTGCAATATTCATTGAATTTTGCTATTCCGAAGTCCTCTATTTCTTTCTTAGTCTTGAAACCAAAATGCTTTTCAGCCTCTATTTCAACAGGCAGCCCATGGCAGTCCCATCCGCCAGTTCTCCTGTGTATGTCATATCCTGCCATGTAATGGTACCTGAGAACTGAATCCTTCATGGTCCTGGTCATG
>JAJZLU010000079.1 GCA_021850545.1 Thermoplasmata archaeon
ACGATCACGCTTTTCCCTCAAGTCATGGCCGTCCCATTCACCAGGATAATCAGGGAAATATGCAGCAATTTCATCCTTGGGAATATGCCAGGAAACCTGACCTGTTGGGAGATCGATGTAAAGAATGGACCATTCATCCTCCCGGTTCCTGATCCCTGTTTGATATCCAAGTTGCCTGGCCAGGGCTGCCAGAACCTGGACTGCAAGGTTGCGGTCAAGGTATGCTTCATCGGATGTGGACTCGTATTTGTCGTTCAAGATAGCACCTCACTGTATGTCTTGAGAACTGCGTTGCTGAATGTTTGAGCATGGCTTTCACACAATACCCTGTGAAAGCCCGGGACATGCACGTATCCTGTTGCAAAAGAATCACAGCCTTCTATCTCGCATACCTGCTTTATTCCCAGCAGGACACAAAGCCAGTTGCGTTTCGTAATTGCCATTTTCAGTCCTCCTCAAAAAATCTGGAATCGATCATAACGAAACTGATTGGTTTATGTTCACATCCGTCAACGTCACACCCGATCCCCTCAGGGGAACAATGCTGCAATGCCGGGTGATCCTCTACGATGAATTTGCCTTCCTTTTTGCATTCTGCCAGGTGTTTGTCGCAAAGAAATACATATTCTCCTGTCATCTTATCAATCCTCTCCGCTGTACGGTTTCTCTATCCTGGTCTTAGCTTCATCCACCGATATCTCTGGAGGATTCTGGTAGAATGGCATCATCTTCTGCTTTGTCTCACGCTTGATGCTGTCCTCTCTTTCCTGTGTGTTTCCCCTAATCATTGGCGAGAACTGCCTGAAGTAATCAAGTGGAAGGTCGTCAATGTGCGGATTGTTGACGTATTCCTTCTCAAACATCTTATAATCAAGCCTGAGGGAATATCTGTCATAGAGGTCATTTTCAGACGGTGCAAGCCATGTTTCAGGTTCACTTGGAATCAATAGGTTGTTCTTTCCAATGTGTCTTCTAAGTATCCTGAATGTGCTGTTAGATGCTTTATCTGTTAACCTGAAACCTTCCTCTGTTTCTTCTACCTCATAGGCATGGATCCTTTTCTCAGCCATGAGCTGTTTCACGATTGGTGTTGGATCTATTGGATCTCTTTTCAGAACTCTAAAAATGCCTGCCTGCACCAGTGAACGGAAATACCAGGCATGGCAATCCTGTTCAAGCTTCATGTCCAGTTGGAGCTTTTCCCTGTCATCCACTCTGGTCTTGAGGCTGTTGTATTCTGCCTCCTTGATTGAGAGTTCCACCCTCAAGTCGGAGATCTCCTGGGCTAGCTTGCTGAGCCTTATGGTATCAGGATCCTTTGGCATAATTGCATGAATGGCACGCCTGTACACCAGTGATGCATTTATCTCAGGATGCTCCTTGAGGAACTGTTCGGCTTCATAGTCGCTTGATATCTGCCTTACTGGTGCCTTCTTGTCTCCCATGGAAGGTCTCCCGACATTCTTCTTTGACTTTCCCCTCATGAGAGATCACCTTCCATTCCTTTTCTAGAAGAGAGATAAGAAAAAGAAAAATGAAAAATAAATAAATATTTTAAATATTTATTTAATTCAAGCAAAAAGAGAGTAGAGCGGGATTTCTGGAAAGTGCTGTCCTGAATTTCGATATGTATTGAAATTCCTGAAACAATCTCTGAGCGGTTCTGTGTGCTATAAAGTAATCCTGAAATTTGATATGTATTGAAATTGATGACATCAGAATTCAATGTCTAAACCTCCTTTGGCTTTGGTTTGCCTTATGATTCCCATACTTCAAGTGTCTCTCTTGAACGTACTTCTCCCTCTGGACTTTCTGTTCAGGATCCGGAAAAAATGTTGTTTTGATATCAAGGGTCAAAGGATTCTTGCTTACAATGATGCAATCATTCTGGTGCCTTGACTGCCAGATTGATAATTGCCTTTCAGCCTCAGGAAGATCATATTCCACTATTCCCATTATTTCAGGGCTGTTGGCAGAAAGTGAATAGATTCTCCCAACCAGGATGACACCGGTGATCTTCTGTTGAATCAAGTTATCCTGACCGGAGATCATTCAAGGACCTCCAGCAATTCTGCAAAGGTTTCTACATCAGGATAATAATCTGCAACGGAGGAGGCAATAGATGGAGCGAAACCGAGTCTTATAAGTTGGAATTGAAGGAAAGAATCGCATTGCAGAGACGAACCCGGGGTTAAATCCGGTCGGCCCCACTCCGTTCTAGGGGTATAGATAAGGCCGAAAAGTCCTTCGATAATTTGACCGGCACTCTATATACTGGCGAAGCAGAAGATCTGTGTGCAATTTGTAAGAAAGAATGAAAAGCTGAAAAATGGTCTATTGAATCAATAAAAAATGAAATTGGATTTGTTTCAAAGGTTCTGGGCATTCAATAATGTTGGTCAATCATGCCGGACAACTGCGTAAGTGATTTTCCAATTTCTGTTGCAGCCCAGTCACTGTGTCCGTTTGATGGCAGACCCCTATAAATTAGGTTTATCCTTGTCCAATCCTGGAAAGGCTCAAATGTTATTTCGCACAGCCTCTCAGTGGGAATGTCATAATCTAAGCCAAATTCGGGTCCTGAAATCATGTTTCCCTTCTCATCAGCAAAAGAGTTCGTGTAGACCAGCTCTTTTAGAGGGATGATCTTCTTGTAAATGCCTGTGAGGTATTGCACTTTTGACCATGGAGTAACTGACCTGAGAAGATATCTCCCACCAACCCTTAGATCGTGCTCCAAAAATTCTAACTCTGTGGAACCAACTGGTACTAGACATCGCGCCCACTGTACCTCAATCTTTGGGTCAGTGAATGCGTTCCATACCATCTCGACAGGTGCATTAAAATTCCACACTATTTCCACATCTTTCAGCCCCACTTCCTTTTCGTTCACTTCTTTGTCAACTCCCATTTTGTTTAAGTCTCTTTTTTGCGCTTCAAGGACCTTCTCTAGAGTATTGAAACTGGTTTCCCACATTTTCCTGACTTGTGTCGTCCACTCTTCAAGTTCTAGTATAGTTTCCGCGTTTAGGCTGTACATCCTATATTGTGCCTTCTTCTCTACTTTCAATATTCCCGACTCCCGCAGTACACTCAAATGCTGCGAAATGGCAGGCTGACTTACACGGAAGTGCTCGTATATTTTGGCCGCAGATTGTTGGCCTTCGTTTGACAAGATCTGAACGATCTCCTGCCTTGTCGGGTCTGCCAATGCACGTAGCAGGTTGTTTACAGACTCAGGTTTCACTCTCTTGGTAGTGGTCATTTAAGCATTTGCTTAATTAAGTACTTGCTTATAACCTTTTGTGCAGTTTGAAAGAAGCATTTTGAATGCTTTCATTCTGCTATCTATCACTAGAGCAGAAAACGGATCAAAACTAAATTGCTCCGTAAATAACAATGTCGTGATCATGCTTCAGGGAGACAGCTTCTATTTTACTCCAAAAGAACTCAGGATGCCACACCCCTTTGATGTTTCGGTATAGTATTGGTTGGATTAACAACACATGGCGAAGGAGAGTCCTATGCTTCCAGGTGATGTTGGAGCGGGATTGATCAAAACTAAAAGCAGGTCCGGAAAAGTTCGAACTCCCGACCTGTGGAGGCAGTTTATGACCTAAAAAGCCCTAAAATTATTGGCAGAATATGAATGACCGCCATCGTTCAATAAGACTCAACGGTGAGTCTGTCAATGTTTGAGAAATGGTTAACATTTCTGGTCAGAATGGGTTCTTCATTGGAGATGCATATCCCTGCTATCATGGCGTCTTCTGGATCAATGGTTAGTCCCCTGCTTTTTTTGTCTGCAAATATTTCTCCAGCCTCTCTTGCAGATTCAAAATCTAAGTGGTGAACGACAATATTTCGAAGAACTTTGTCGATTTTGGTCTTCTCCTCTATTGGCCTGATACTCAAGTTAAGTCCCACATAAAGTTCAAAGACGGAAACTGTAGTTATGTTGACCTGCACTCCTTCTCTTTCCAATTCCTCTCCCTTTCCTATGGCTGAACGGTCGCCCCTCATTACATCTATAAGGAAAGTGGTATCAGCAATCATTAACGTTCCAGCCTCTCGCTCATGTCTTGGTATCTTTTTCCGCTCAACTTCCTAGCTTCGTTTATATTTTTCAGCATTGATTCTGCCTCTTCTTGTGTTAGTGTTCCCCTGAGGTCCAGCAGAGTGGCTTTGTTTGTCAACCTGTTTATCACATCTGTGAAACTCTCATTCTTTCCCTTGAACTTTTTCAACCTGGAATAAGCTTCGTCTGAGATAGAAATATTCTTGCTTCCCATGCTATCATACACATATGTGTGTGTACTATTAAGATTTTCTAATCTGTAATGCATCAGGGAAACCTACTCGAATTTTATGATTTCAATCAATATTTAAACCGTTATTTTCTGGGGCGAGACAAACTGTTGAGAAGTTCTCATATAAAATTACTCTCTAATTTGTATTACCCGTATTACCTATAATACAAGGATTATTTTCATGCAGACATCATCTTATATCCTCCCACATTAATAATTGAAAGATGGATACCTTCCTGACAAACTACAAAATTCCAATATAGAAAAAGTTCCCAGAAGCAAACCGGGGTTTAGCGAGTCCGAACGAGTCAGGTCAAAACATTAAGCGTACATTTTGTGTTAAAATATTGTCAATTACTAATCCAACCAGGAATAGACATCAGATCTCTTAGCTATCCTTACAACTTTTATGCTCATTTCCTCCAGGAAAAATATGATTCTATATTCACCTACGCGGAGCCTGCTATAATTTCTTCCAGTTGCTGAAAGCTTCTTTACGTCCAACCTTCCATTTTTGTTGCTGGGATCATTTGCAAGCTCCCTGAGTTTTTCTTTTATCCTTTCCTGCAGAGATTTCTCCAGAGCTCTCAACTCTGTTGCTGCAGTCTGGGACACCAGAATTTCATAGTTCGTCAAGAGGTATGAACTCCTCATCGTCAGAAATCCTATCGAGTTCGTTGAAAAATGATACTTTTTGGCCGATCTCCAGAAGTTTCTCTATTATTTCGTCGTATGTCTGGCCTTTGCCACCTATCTTCTTGAGTTTCTCTCTTGTCTCCCTGGACACCTGGATGGTAGTTTGCACCATGTGCACACATCCCATTATCGTATATAGCAATTATTGATAACTATATGATGCGTATAACAATGCTCAATTATGCATAAGACTTTTCGACTGCCTATTTCCTTTTGTAGGCTTTTCTTTTGCAATGCAATATTATTAAGAGATGTTATTTAAACCGTAAATTTCTAGGGTTGGACAAATTTCTTGTTAGCTATAACAAATAATACATATCAAACCAGATCTTGAACAACCAATGGAACATTACAACTCAAGAAAAGTAGCTGAAGATTATCACAGGGCATTTGCAAATGACATGGACAATCCAGAATCTAAGAGAAAAGCAATTGAAAGATATGTCAGGTTCACTTCTAGGCTGAATCTGGGTGGACACATTCTGGATGCAGGTTGTGGCACTGGTAGATTTGTGCAGTATTTCATCAAGAATGGCTTTAGAGTGACTGGGATTGATAGTTCAAGCTCAATGATCGAAATAGCTGTCAAGAATAACCCAATGGCTGAATTCAAGGTCATGGATATATGCAAATTGGATTTCCCGTCTAATTACTTTGATGGCATATGGAACGTTGCAACTCTCCTTCATTTAGATGAATATCACGCCAAGATGACACTTCAGGAATCCAGGCGAGTTCTAAAGGCTAACGGAATCCTATATCTAGCCACAAGAACTAAAGACGCCAGCGTAAGCATAGTGGAGGAGTCAACAGAAGGGGGAAAGATGGTTGTAAATTACTATTCTCCAAGTAAATTACGGGAGCTGTTAATGCATTCCGGTTTCGAAACAATTGGAATAGATGTTGAACCAGATGATTATTCAAGGCCCTTCGATTATGCTTATTCACTTGCCAAGCCAACTATTTGAGATGTGAAGCCATAAACTTGGACACTCCATCATGAAATCTCTGCACAAATTTGCCTTTTAATCTGCATTACCCGTATTACCTGTAATAAAAGAATTACTTTCATGTGGATGCTATCCTAATTTCCCCCACATTAAAAACTGAGAGATGGACACCTTTCCCACAATATCCAAAAATCAAGAAACAAAAGTCCTCACAGGACTAACCAGAGATTAAGCGGGTCCGAGGGTGTTCGGACCCCCGACCTATGGATTAAGAGCCCGATTCGAATTTAAATAGAAATGTGTGTAGAATTCCATAAAAACTGCAATGTTAATGCAATTCAGTAAAACCAACCTTTAATAAAATAGCTCAATCCCTTACGCGAACTAAAAATGATGCCAGGGTTTGACTCCAACCAGAAACACATGATAGGTTCAGTAGCCGTTATTGAAGTCATGCGTATGTTTGGGATTTTTCTTGTAGTTCCTGTTTTCACGCTTTACGGAAAGGAATTTACATCATCTTCGTTGCTGATTGGCATTGCACTCGGAGCCTACGGCCTGACAATGGCCCTTTTCCAGGCTCCCTTTGGCATATTATCTGACAGGTTTGGAAGAAAGAATGTTATCTTGCTGGGGATGATACCGTACATAATTGGAAACCTCATCGCCTGGCATCCTTTCAACATTTATGGCTTGATTATTGGTAGGCTCGTAGCTGGCTCCGGTGCAGTTACTTCCTCAGGAATGGCAATGGTGCAGGAAAGCGTCCCTCCGGAAAGGAGGAACCTTGCAATGGCACTTCTTGGAATACCAATAGGATTTGCCTTTATGGCAGGAATAATACTTGGCCCGATTATATCCAGTGAACTCGGGACTGATTCTCTTTTCCTCCTTTCAGCCATTCTGGGTGCCCTTTCACTCGTGCCCTTTTCAAGGGTCAGGTACCAAAAGCCCGATTATTCTGCAGAAGAGCGCAGGAATGCAGGCAGGATCGAAAGAAAGGCATTCTTTGTGGGTGGTGTTGGTTTCCTCATTTCCCTATACATGATGGTTTTCTTCTTCTATCTCCCGGTATATGGCACTATGGCATTCGGCGCAGACGGCTATGAATTCCTTCTCCTAATTCCTGTGATCATTGGGGGAATAATAGCAGTGGCTGCCTCAGGCTTTGCTGACAGGAACCACAGCACACTCTTCTCAATAATTTCGCTTGTGGTCATGCTAGCAGCTGTGCCATTTGTGTTCTTCTTTCCAACATCAAGCGGAAACCGGGAGCTTTTCATCATCGGAACTGTTGTTTTCTTTGCCGGGTATTCCATATATGAGATCGTCTTCACCCCACTTCTTTCAAAGATGTCCAGAAAGGACAGTTACGGGGCCAACATCGGGATATATAACACAATGCAGTTTTTTGGGCAGTTTCTAGGCGGAGTTGCGGGAGGAGTGCTTGTAACACTTAAGCTGGATCAAGCCACCGTGCTGAGGACCACACTGTTCCTCTCCATTTTAGTGATAGCTTCCCTGGTTCTCCTTTACATACCGACAAGATTCAGGGAAGTCAGGAAACAGGCTCCTTCGGTCTGAAAAATCATATTTTCCTCATGAAAATTTCCTTGACGGAATGGTCCCTGTCCTTGCTGAGAATCAGGTGGGCATGGAATTTGGAAGGCTCAATGTTCTGCTTAAGGTTAGGGCCGTTAATCTCGCCCCATATTCTTGCTGCAGTTTCCACAGCGCTGTCAACAGGAAGGTCTCCGTACTTCCTGAAGAACGACCTGCTGTCCCTGAACGCTGTTTCCCTGAAAATGAGGAAACGGTCGATATACCACTGCATGATGTCTTTTTCCAATGCATCGACGTAGATAGAGAAATCGAAGAAATCTGAAACTAGCAGTTCCCCTGATGGGGGAAGTGCGTCCATTCTTCTAGTCTGAAGCACGTTCAGGCCCTCAAGTATGAGGACGTCTGGATTCTCAATGGTCTGGTGCTGGTTGGGCACAATATCATAGATCAGGTGCGAGTAAAGGGGAATGTCAATGCTCTTCTTACCCGATTTGAGCTCGTAAAGGAACCGTATGAGTGCCTTCAGGTCATAACTTTCCGGGAACCCTTTCCTGTTCATGAGGTTCCTTTCCTCAAGTATCCTGTTTGGATAAAGGAAACCGTCTGTGGCGATTAGCCCAACCTTTGGATTTCCGGGCCACCGCGATATGAGAGTCTTGAGGACTCTTGCAGTGGTGCTCTTTCCAACCGCGACGCTGCCTGCGATGCCAATAACGTATGGAACTCTCTGGCCTCTTGCGCCCAGGAAGGTTCTCCTGGCATCATAGAGGCCTTTTGAGGCAGAATAATAGAGGTTGAGCAGCCTTGAAAGAGGCAGATAGACTTCCTCAATCTCCTTGATTGAAATCTTTTCGTTGATGCCTCGTATAGTCGCAAGGTCCTCCTCATTGATTGTCATTGGGGTGGAATTTCTCAGCTTGCTCCATTCCTCCCTGTTGAAGGATATGTAAGGCGAAACGGAGCTGTCATCAAGTGCTTTCAGCAAATTTTCTCCCTTCATGATAGGCGCACGCAGAGACTATTCAATGCGCTGTCCTGTTCAATATCCATATTTATTATAACTCTTTTTGCAGTTTAAACTACAGAAGAGGAAAAATCATATTTTTTAGCCATTACGTTAATAGACCAAGTTAAACTATTTTGATTTGGGGATGGTTCTTGTACTCAGAAAATCCTTTTCTAAGCAGGCGAGACAACTGCATAGAACTTGAAGGCATACACAAAAGCTTTGGGTCCACGGAGGCCCTAAAAGACCTGACTTTCAGCATAAAATGCGGCGAGAAGGTTTCCCTGCTCGGCCCTAACGGTGCGGGAAAATCGACCACGCTCAAGATCCTGGCGGGGCTCCTTAAACCGGACTCCGGGGATGCGTCCATAAGGGGAAATCCCCCAAACAGCATAGAGGCAAAGAGGCTCATCGGTTACCTTCCAGAGGACCCTAGCCCGTACATAAGCCTCTCAGTGCAGGAAAACCTTGAGTACATAGGAAGCATCAGAGGAACCCCCGACCTGGAAAACAGGGTTGAATACCTCATAAATCTCCTTGACCTTGGCAGCTACAGGAAATTCAGAACCAACAACCTTTCAAGGGGAAACCGCCAGAAACTTGCACTGGCACTTTCGCTCATCCACTCCCCGAAGATCCTTATCATGGATGAGCCGCTCAATTACCTGGACATCCCATCCCAGGAAAAGATCATGGAATTGCTCAATGACATGCAAGCGACTTTCCTGGTTTCCACACACATAATGTCCATTGCGGAGCGTCTAACCCACAGAGTAGTGATGATCTCCAGGGGCCACCACATATGGGAAGGCACAATTGAGGAGCTCAGGGAGAGGGGGACCCAGAGTGAGCCCATTGAGTCAATAGTGTCGAGGCTGATGAAAAGTGCACCGTAGCCTAGCTATGCTTCTTGTGCGCACCAGATTCACCTGGTACTACATTCTCATCCTAGTGCTAATTGCGATCTACTCCCTCTACGCCATACCATACCAGATCTCCGGCCTGACATATGGATATGGTGCCCTTTATTTCAGCGGAATTGTCGGTGGCTATTCAATCATATCTGCAGTTGCCGGAGGAATTTCAGTATCCAAATCTGACCAGGAGTACCTGCTTGTTTCCTCCATAAACAGGAGGGATCTTGTTACCGCCCTGCTTCTAGTCCAGGCCATCGGCGCTGGGCTCCTCCTCATAGCTGTGAGCGTGTTCGTCCTGGCGCTTGTGCACTATGGGCCGCTGGGAATGGCCCTTTCCGCATTGAACTTAGTTGTGCTGGATCTCTTCCTTATTTCAATAGGGATAGCCACCTTTCACCTCAGGAAAAGATACAGGATCATTATTGCGGTTGGCATTGGGCTGTGGATCATTTCATTCTTCCTTGGCTTTCCCTATGCCCCGCAGGCTTTCATAAACGGCAATCCCCTCCATTCCCTTGCCATGACGGCGCCAATAGCTGCGGCCTCGCTTCTAGGTGCAATTAATTCACTTACCAGCGAAGACCTGCCCATCAGGATATCCGTGCCAAAGGAGAGGAAAAAGGAGTATCGGTCCCTGGTGAGGTACATCCACTATTCTCCAGAAAAATCCGTATTCCTCAATGGATTCACCAACCTTTCCTACAGCACGAATTCGATGATGGCAGGAGGGATCAAGACCATGACCTCGAGGATCAGGTTGAGAACATACTACATGATTATAATTGCAATAGCCGTGGTGTATGGATTCCTCGCATACTACCTCATTGATTTTGGCGCACAGGACCAGTACTTCAACTATGTTGTCCTATTGGGTTCCATTTATGTGGGAGTCATACCACAGTTCGTTTTCAACTCGGGCGTCATGACTTACGAGAGGGCATGGCTATCCTTCACTTCGATGGAGCCATGGAAATACATATCCATCATAATAGGCTCCAAGGTCGCACAATCTGTCCTCACAAGCATACCCTTCGTGGCAGTGAGCCTGGCCGATTACTACCTGGGAGTGAAGAATTCAATAGAGGCCATCATGGTTTTCATGATTCTCGATCCCCTGCTCATAGGGCTTTACCTTTTTATAGTGTTCTCAGCAAGCTCCTACCAGATTACGGATGAAGGGTTCCTGAGCACCAGGATGAGCCTTGTTCAGTTCATACCTGCCCTTCCCCTTATTCTCTTCATGATTGTTGTAATCATTTCAATAATAGTGCCATTACTCATCATATTCACATCCATTGCAACGGCCCTGATCCTTGGTCTACTGTCTACGAGGAGGGAATACTGGGAACGCAGGGTCAACAAGCTTGTCCAGAAAGGTTTTGTATGATTTACTTCAAGTATGCATAAGAAAATGCACTGCATATAAGGTAAGTATTTGCCTGATAAATGTCTGATCTTCCATGGATAATGTTACAAGGGATCCCCTGGACCCTTTCCCATGGTATGAAGTAATGAGGTCACAACAGCCTGTCTTTTATGATGAGCAAAATGGCATATGGCATGTGTTCAGGTATGGTGACGTCAAGAAGGTCCTTTCAGACTACAATTCTTTCTCATCCTCCGCTGGCCGGGTCGAATCAAGCAGCAACCCAATTGGGGCAAGCATTATTTCAACTGACCCGCCGAGGCATACCCATCTTAGGTCGCTTGTAAACAAGGCATTCACGCCAAGGCGTGTCCAGGAACTTGCGCCACGGATAAGGGCAATAGCCGAGGAGCTTGCTGAAAAGATTGTGGAGGATGGGGAATGCGATCTGGTTGAGGATTATTCTGGCCCGTTGCCTGTCATTGTAATTGCAGAACTTCTGGGAATACCTGCAGAGGACAGGAAGAAATTCAAGAAATGGTCTGATGACCTTATCTCTGGGACCAGCGAGGGCATGGACGAAACAAGTGAAGAATATTTCAATCCCCAGGTGGCCATGGCGAATTACTTCAGTGAAGTCATCAGGGTGAAGAGGGGAAATCCTGGCAACGATCTCATCAGTTCCCTGCTTGAAGCTGAAGTTGACGGCGAGAAACTTTCAGGGTTTGACCTCCTTGGGTTCTGTGTTTTGCTGCTTGTTGCAGGAAATGAGACAACAACCAACCTCATCACAAATGCAATCCTTGCGCTTTCAAACAATGAAGAACAGTACAGGAGAACCATTCAGGATCCCTCACTTATCCCTGGGATGCTGGAGGAAGTCCTGAGATTCAGGTCACCTGTACAGTCAATGTTCAGGACTTGCGTCAGGAACACAGAGCTAGGAGGGAAAACCATCCACAGAGGAGATCCTGTGCTAGCATGGATTGGCTCAGCCAACCATGACCATGAGGAGTTCGCCAAGGCTGATGAATTTCTCATCGACAGAACCCCAAACAGGCACATAGCCTTCGGAGAAGGTGTCCATTTCTGCCTCGGTGCCCCTCTGGCAAGGCTAGAGGCAAGGATTGCGCTGGAAACCCTGATCTGGAAAGCTGGCAAGGTTATGGTAAAAAAGGATGCAAAACTGGAGCCACTATCAGGCGTTATTGTGTACGGAGTGAAACATCTGCCAGTCACAGTTTCAGGAAAATAATATTCATAGACTCATGAAAAAAAGTAAAAAAAGAGATTGAGAAATAAGAATTTAAATTTGAGAAAAGAAATTTGGCTTATTCTTCCAGGACCACTGACCTGTAAAGCTTAAGGTTGGCCGCTGCGATGAGGAACACTACTCCAATTCCAATCCCGAATAGGGCTTCCTGGAAAGTAGAAGTTGCACTGAAAGGCTGGATCACAGTTACAATGATGAAGGCACCCAGTGTGAACGCACCTCCAAGTGTATTCCTCATTCTTCTTGAGATGGGCCTAGAAGCTTTCCTTTCAGCGGCATGCTTTGAATCCCATATCGTGTAGGCCACAAGCGTGACAAGCAGTGCAACAACCATTGCCATAACCACAGAAGGGATGTAATACACTGGATTCCTGGTCCTGACCAGTGCATCAATAAGCATTCCCAGCCCGAATCCGGAAAGCCCGAGGAAACTCAGGGAAAGTGCGAGCTGAGTAAAGTGTCTGGCATCCATCCCGGATTTCTGGTAGTTCCTGGAAAGGTAATAGACCAGGGGGAGCACTGTCAGTATTGGAAAAAGGAAGAATGCCAGAACCTGTGGAGTCGGTATGGCAACGCCGGGAGTGAGGGCTCCCCACGCAGAAAGGCTGATGAAGAATATTACTCCTAGAATTGCGAGCCCAAATGTTATGGGCCTATCTGTGAGCTTAAGGCTCGGGGACCTGTCAAGATACGGGAGAAGAAGCAGGTACATAACCGGAATTCCTGCAAATATCAGCGTGGCGTAAAACGGCCCGGGGCCAGCCATGAAACTGAAGTCCACTGCCTTATATACAAAGAGGAGGAACCACGGCGGATATGCCGGCACATTTTGTGCCAGCGGGCTTGAGGGCGATACCTGTGGGAATGGCGAGAAAAGGGCGGGAACTGCGGAGCCCAGTGCTGCAACCACTGATGTTATTATCAGGATCGCAGCAAGAGTCAGCATTCCGATCTCAAGCATATAGAGCAGGTTATGCGGATACCACGGCTTGTATTCCGGCTTCTCCTCATCAATGGCCGGAGCCTTGTAATTGGCCTCCCTGTGGGATGGCATGATGGAATTGTATTCCGCCATTATGAAATGGCCAAGGAACAGTATCCCAATTCCAGCCGCCAGGACAATGTGCCATCCGAGCATCCTGTGGAACAGGGAAATTGGCGTGCCGTCCCCAAAGAATATCAGTGACAGGTAGTTTCCAATAAACGGGATTCCCCTTGCAATGCCCGTGCCTACATCTGTCGCATCTGCTGACAGTACATCTCCGCTCATGGAATAGCCGAAAAATCCAATTCCGACTGTGAGGGCAAGCAGCAACACCCCTGTGAGCCACTGCATCATCCTTGGCTTTTTGTACGCTGCGACAAAGAGGTTCCTCAGCAGGTGAACGTAGACCAGGACAATCATCATATATGCGCCGTAGAGGTGCGTTGTAAGTATAAGCGAGCCAAATGGAACGCTGTTCACAAAGTTTTCCGTGCTTGTATATGCCTGTGAAGGCTGGTAGTACATCAGAATCACAAGGCCTGTTATGACCTCATAAAGGAAAGCCACCATTACCATTGCCCCGGTCCAGTACCAGGCACCGCCTTTCTTTCTCATATAGTCGGGGACCCTTCTTGGGATTGGCCTTGGCTCGTTGAGCATCTTTATAATTATGGGTGTTTCTTTCTGAGTTTTTTCGCTCATTTTTCATTCACCTCAGGCAGACTGGGTAGAAACCCCCGTCTGAGAATTGGAGGGAAGCGGATTCCCGCCGGACAGATCACTGCTGTGCCCATATATTGTAGGCCCAACCATGGAAACAGCATAATACTGGTCGCTGGCCTTGTCGTATTTGAGTGCAACATTGGGAAGCGGTTTCTGAGTAGGCCCTGTTACTATGCCGAATCCCTTCCCTGGATCGTATGTGCTGCCATGGCAGTTGCAATGGATTAGCCCTGTATTCTGCGAAGCCGATGGCCCATTGGGAATACTGGTTCCAGGCTTGTAAAAGTGAATGATTGGAGGGACGCACCCAAGGTGTTCGCATATTGCGCTTGATGCCACAACAGAACCGTATGGGCCAACTCCAGCCGGAGACTGGAATGACGAACCGGAAGCAGGGATGCTTACCTTCACTGAACTGACCTTTACGTCATTCCCGCCGGCATCCCCCATCCTCAGGAGAAAGTTAGGTTCCCCCTGTAATGGATAGTCGAAACTCACGACCGCGCTGTCATTTACCTTGAGATCGGAAGTGCTTATGGGCTTCCCTGAAGTGGAATCCACCAGTAGCAGCTGGGGAAACCCTGTTATGCCAGCACTCTTTGGTATGATGTTCTGGAGCGTTACCCTCAATGCGCCGGCAGAAGCCGCAGCGAATGCCGCAACTGTCATGTATTTCAGGAAAGTCCTTCTAGATGGGTCCTCTACTTCCAATATTTCTCTATTTGTTTCCTCTGTCATGCTTAATCCTCAAAGAAATGGGTTACTGATCAAAGATCAGTAAACGTATACCGAACCGGTCATCCATCCAGGCGAAACCATGGCTCCCTCCATGCCGTTCGTCCCTGAACCGCAAGCGTCCCAGCATGCCCAGCTGAAAGTGCCAGTCTGGTTTATGTAGAATGATGTGGAAACGGTTGAGCTGTCTGCAATTGGGATGTTGATGTTGCTGGAGCCGAGGGCTATAGTGAATGTGTGGGAAACCTGTGCAACTGGCACAGTAGATGCCCACTGGCCTCCGCTGACTGATATCCCCGTTGGGTTTGCCTGGCTTCCTGTCACAGTCGAATTAACCATGCTGTCGTTCAGGTAGAAGACCTTCCCTCCAACTGTGCCAGTTACGTTTGCATATGAGTCCTGTGCAAGCGGGCCCCATGTGTCGAAGTTGAATATGTTGGTTTCAATCTCAGTGTTGGCGGGGAGTGAAATGTTTGCGCTTGAGGAAAGTGCACCGTTGGACAGCACAATGAATGCTGGCTGGTGCTCACCAGCGCTGGCATTCCAAGGCTGGTGCGGGACCACGATGAGATTCAAGTTATATGGCTGTTTTGAAAGGCTCATGTTAGCAACGTTCACGTACCCTGTCATCCATCCAGGGGTCGACATTGCGCCTGTAAAGCCATTAGGATCGCCGCATCCTGCCTCGCACTGCCAGTAGTATCCTCCAGGCTGGTTGAGGATGAAAGTCGTCTGCTCTACTGTAGAAGCCATTATTGGAACATTTACAACGACGTTGTGTGTTGTGTTGCTGAATATTGTAAATGTGTGTGAAATGGAGTTGTTGTCCACATATGTTGTGGTAATCCCACCTGTAATGGCTATGCCTGATGCTGCTGTAGAAGTGGGGTCAATTGCATAAGACTGTATGAGTGTCTCGTTGTAAACAGACACCTGGTCGTTGTAGGTTCCGACCACCTTGCTGTAAGTGCTGTTGGTGGCGGCAGCTCCATCGTCATAATTCCTTATGGTCAGCTGTATTGGAACATTGGCTGGCAGTTTTATGTTCTCAGAAGACAGAAGGGTGTTATTCTGCAGCACAAAGAAGGCTGGCTGCTGGCCCGCGGTTGCGTTGAAGTAATTCTGGGTAGTTATTACAAGTGTCAACTGGTAAGGCTGCACAGTTGTGGCCTGAGTACTGCTGGATCCAGGGCTGGATGGGCTCGAGGGTGCTGCGGCCACACTATCGTGGTATGCTACCCCTATTCCAATTCCGCCAAGAACAATTATAGCCGTGATGGCTGCGTAGAAAATCCTCTCATTCATCTTTATTGTCCTCCCACTAGTTGGTCGTACATTTACTAGGAAAAAATGTGGTTTAACAAATAGCACATACCTAAAATGTTAAGGTATGAATTGGCCCAAGTAGTAAAAAGAGGTTTCCAGAGGCTGATTAATAGGCTGATTTTCTATTTTGCCAAAAATTCAAAGTTTTTTGGCAAAATGCAGTTAATATTTCTATAGAAACCCTAATATGATAAAGAACAAGTATAAACTCTGCAAGCTTAAAATATGGGTTTGGCAAATTATGTATTTCAATTGCGCCTTAAATTAAGGCTCTCACGGCCATGTTACTGCTACAAAGCATGGGAAAACAGCATTTCTTGTTTCATACGCGGGCCACGTAGACCCCGTCATTTTCATACATGGATGTATAAACAACATAACCGTCAGTGCTTGCGAGCGGAGAATATACACTATGCGGGTCAGAAATAAGGGCGCCATATTGTGTGTAATTGAGTGAAAAGTTGTTGAAGTAGGACGAAATAATCTGGCCTGTGGTGAGATTGAGTATGTCGAAACTCTGTGAGTATGATTTGTTGACTGGGAACTCATAGGCTACACTGGAACCGAATAGGGCTTCATTATTTCCTAGAAGTAATGGGGAAAATGTACTGCTGTTCATTGGGTGCGGAATAGGCTGGCTCCAGGAAACCCGACCATCGCTATTGACATAAACAGCGTTTGACCCATTGTATCCAAGGAAGCCACCATCATAACTCAATAAAGCGCTAACGGAGGTGAGGTTGACCGTTGCAGATTTCACGATTGCTCCAGTTGTTGTGTTCACTTCCATTATATCCTGTCCACCCGAGTTATTTCCGATTGTGTAGTATACATTGGAACCCTGCTGTTCAAAATTGCTGCCATAGCTGAGATGGACAGTGAAGCCCCCGAAAGACTTGTTGAGAAGTACCTTGCCAGTAGGAATCTGCAGAAAAAGCCTGTAATTCAGGTTTTGGCCGTTTGAGTTGTCAATAAACTCGATAGCGGCATAATAAAGATTGTTTGTTAATGAGCCAAATTCCCACGCAGATAGGGCATATTTGCTGTTTGAAGTCGTGATGTTGGCAGCCACCCTCACTGTTTCTTTACTGGCATCAATATATGCTACATGTACCATGCCAGGAGATATCTGACCGTAAACCACAGAGATGTACGCAGAATCTGGTTCGTAGGAGTAGTAGAAAACATCGTTGGAGCCGTTGAACGTAAAGGTCCTGTTAGCTTCATATGATAGGTCGCCTGTTGAAAAGTTGAAACCTAATGTCTGCACATTTATGCTTGAGGATGTCCCTCCAAGTTCCTGGGTGATATATGTTGCATAGATTGCTGTACTGTTAGCAAAAAGCAACTGGACATGTGCATCGGGCAATACTGATGAAATTCCATAATCACCATATGGAACATACAGAGTTACATTCTGGCTAATAAAGGAAATATAGCCGTACTGGAGGTTAAGGCCTATAACCTGTACGCACTCATACCTTGGGTATGAGCCAAGGATGCTATTTATTGGGGATTCGGATGCGACAAAGGCAAAAATTGTGTTGTTTTGGACCAGGAATTGGGCATATTGCCGCCCAGTGAGATTCCATTGGGATGGAAGCAACCCCGAAGAATTGAACAAGTGAGCCAAGTCAGATACCATTTCGCTGTACTGTGCATCTGGATTTTGGCCATAGTTGGTTGCATAATACTTCACCCCAAGCGCAAAGAATGACCTTAATGCACTTCTCAGATAAAAATTGCTGAAGTTTTCAATGTTAACTAGAAGATGTGATGTTCCCGGCCCCTCTGCATTGCGGGTGTTTATAAAATTGGCCCATGATGAATAATTTGGCTCGCTCAGAAGGTAAAATGTATTAACTTCACCACTCAGAGTGCCTTTGAAACTGTAATTTGCCACCACAATGCCCCTGCCATTCTCGATCCTCTGAACCAGGTGCCTTAGGTTTAACGATCTATATCCTGCCGGGTTTCCATTGAGAAGAAGCCCATCAAATCCTAGGTCCGCAATAACCTGCACCTGTGAGGCGTCCAGGCTTTCATTCACTGAATATAGCACAGATACATTTGCCCTTTCAAGAGACCTGATATTCAGCAGTGTCTCATTGTTTGGGTTAGCCCCTGAGTAAATGACTATGGCAATATTGTCAGGAATAGAAGTAAAATTGCTGGATGCATTTGATGACTGATTGTAGCTCATAAAATCACCCACCTTCTGTGGCACTGCAGCATCGCTGTTGAAATCAATGGGAGAATTTACCATAACCCCACTCTGTATATATTGGTACAACACAATTGAGGACGGGACTGCTACAATGACTGCTAGAAGGATAGCAATTCCTTTTCGCATAAAATAAACAAAGAATTATATTATTTAAGATTTGTCTAAATTGAAATTCTGCCTATTTTCTGAAACATGGGAAATGCGGCTGTCACTCAGACTTCAAAGTGTATAAATCATAGATCCGAGCAAAAGGCTGAGTAATATAGTGCAAATATGTTCCCTGGCTCAATTAATAAAATACAAGCGCTGGGAGGGAGATTTGAACTCCCGATCTACTAAGAGAACAGGTTTTCCAGACCTGCGCCCTACCAGGCTAGGCTATCCCAGCTCTGAACCTCAATCTATCCGGATTATATAAGAGTTTGATGGTGCCAGCTATTTTACATGATCGAATACAGGCACTGACAGAGTTTTAGAGATGCCTTCCATACCCTTCAGCCGCCCGAGAACCAAATCCGATAGTTCCTTCATGTCCTTCGCTATTGCTAGGAGTATGAGGTCCCATTGGCCAGCAATGATAGACGCAGTGAGGATGTTGTCCATCTTGCACAGGTTCCTGCATAGCTCCCTCTGGCTTACCAGCGATTTGTAATCGTATTCAATGAGAATGTAGGCCATGATGGAATATCCCAGTTTCTCATAGTCCAGGTCTATTGTATACTTCTGAATGTATCCATCCTTCCTGAGGCGCTCCATCCTTTCAAAGACAGTGGCCCTCGGAATCCCGAGCTTGGAGGATATTTCAGATATCTTGTCCCTGCCGTTTTCCTGCAGGTAAGATAAAATTTGAAGATCCTTGCTATCCAATTTTCCTTGCACTAATGTTAAAAAAATTCTGAGTATATAAAACAATGTTTACAAAATGGCGCAAAATGAAAACAATACTTAAATAGGGTTTTGAAAAATTCCGGAACCGGGTGGCACAGACAGCCATTGATGCATATTTCTATACAGAGATGTTTCTTTTAGTGGATTTTCGACGTGTATTGTAGTTATTCAAGCATCAGCTATGACCGTTAAAAATATATTTACTTAAACATCCGGGCTCATTTGCATCACGAAGCAACACTCTTCAGAATCAGTCTTGTGCCAAATCAATGCTGTGCCCTTGTATACATGAGGACGCCGGGGGGGAGATTTGAACTCCCGAGCTACAAAGAGCAATAGATCTCGAGTCTATCGCCATACCGGGCTAGGCTACCCCGGCTCCATTGACGCATTATTATGGTACACATTAAACTTTTCAGGATGTACTGATTCTGGCATGTTCCTTCATCATACATCGGTCCATGACTACAAGAATTGAGTTTTTCTTAGCCAGGGAAGCAGCTTCCTCGTTTATGACCCCTTCCTGCATCCATACTGTCTTTGGGTGGATTTTGACCGCTTCCTGCACAATAGGCACAACGGCATCGGATTTCCTGAAAATGTCAACTATATCCACCTTCTTGTCCCCGGGAATGTCCATCAAGCCCTTATATGACTTGAGGCCTTCCCACTGTTCTATGCCAGGGTTCACAGGCAGTATTTCATATCCGTTCTCCCGGAGATAGTTGGCAACCCTGTAGCTGTCCCTCTCCGGTTTGTCGGAAATCCCCACAACTGCAACAGTCTTGCTTTCCTTCAGAATGGACAGGATCTTGTCCTCATCAAATGATGCCATAGCCAAAAATTCCACCTGGCATATTAAGCTTGATAGGTCCCTTAGTCAATGTATTTATAGGTTCTACAATTACTCACCTTCCATGGCGATGATGTTTTGCCCTAAGTGCGGTTCTCTGATGTCACCCTCAGGCGGAAAGCTGGTTTGCGGTAGTTGCCATTTTACAATGAATCCTTCGGAAAGTGGAACAAGCCAGATCGTCAGCAAGAGCACCCAGAAAGAAGTAATAATGATCAAGGAAGAAAAGGCAGTGGAACCACTGGATTCAGATGCTGTGTGCCCAAAGTGCAAACACTTGGGTGCTTATTATCTCCTCAAGCAAACGCGTTCAGCAGATGAGCCTGAGACTAAGTTCTACACTTGCGAAGCCTGCGGGCACAGATGGAGAGAATACTGACAATCAATTTGCCAGAATCTATGCTGCCTCAATAGGTTAAAATTACATGATTGATTTGGTGTCATAATGGTTCTAGAAGGTCTTGCCGGATCTCTCAGGGAAACACTGCGGAAGATATCCCACTCAAGTTACATCGACAGGGAGACGATAAAGGAAGTCGCAAAGGATGTGCAAAGGGCACTCCTCAAGGCCGATGTAAACGTGAAGCTTGTCCTTGAGCTTTCCTCTGCACTTGAAAGGAGGGCAAACGAGGAAAAACCCCCGGCAGGCATGACTGCACAGGACTATCTTGTCAAGATTGTTTATGAGGAGCTCCTGAAGATTCTTGGTGAGGATTCCAAACTCACATTAAAGGAGCAGACAATAATGCTCGTTGGACTTTATGGCCAGGGGAAAACCACGTCAGCTGGCAAACTGTCCAGATTTTTCCACAGGAAAGGCCTCAGTGTGGGGGTTATTGCAGCAGATGTCCACAGGCCTGGTGCATACGACCAGCTTGAGCAGCTCGCAAAGAAACTCAATGTCCCATTTTACGGCGAAAAGGGAGAGAAAAACCCTGTCAGGATCATCAGGAACGGCCTGAAAGAGCACGGTGAACTCAAGGTAAAGATTATTGATACAAGTGGGAGAGACTCACTCAATGATGACCTGATAAGGGAAATTAAGGAGATCAAGAATGCGTTCAACCCTGACGAGGTTCTTCTAGTGATAGATGCGACAGTGGGACAACAGGCGGGCCCGCAGGCACAGACCATTAACGATGCCATTGGCATCACAGGCGTGATACTCACCAAAATGGATGGAACTGGGAAGGGAGGTGGCGCCCTTAGCGCTGTATCCCAGATCCACGCACCTGTTTACTTCATCGGGACAGGAGAACATCCTGAAGACCTGGAAATATTCCAGTCCAAGAAATTCCTTTCAAGGCTGCTTGGCCTCGGTGACCTTGAAACTCTTCTCGAGGCATTCAAGGAGACCAACATATCTGAGGAAGAGGCGGAGGAATCCGTAAACAAGCTCATGTCCGGGAAGTTCAACCTTAAGGACATGTACGAAATCTGGGAAAAATTTGCCCAGCCCGGGCTTATCTCAAAGATGTTTGACTCACTTCCCCTTGCCAGAATGCCCGGGGGGAACAAGATAGATTCCAATGCGATAGAGAGCGCCCAGGAAAAACTGAGAAACTACAGGGTCATAATGGATTCAATGACTTACCATGAACTGGAGAACCCCGATGAGATCAACGCCAAAAGGATTGCCAGGATTTCAAGGGGATCAGGAAGAACTGAAGCAGACATAAGGGGTCTTCTCAGGGAATTCAAGGCAATGAAGAACAATCTCAAGGCCATGAAAGGAAACCGTGGTTTCAAGAAGATGATGAGGGCACAGATTAAATCAGGAAACTTCGGCCTTGAGAATATTGAAGAGATGAATTAGCTCCCGGTGCCGAGAATTTCTTCAATGTCCTTAATGGACATCCCTGATTTTCCCAAAAGTTCCCTGACTGAAACCTCATTGAACTCATATTCCGACAGCCTGGACAAAAGTTCCTCAATTCTGCGGATATCTGATTTGGCCATAGCCTTTCTAAGGAGAAGCTGCTGATCCATTCCTGGAATCAGGTTTTCATCAACTGCCTTTGCATAATGTTTCACTGCGTCACCGCCTTCCCCGTTTGATCCCAGTATGGCCTGTGCGGCAATTTTTCCAGAGATAAATGCCTCCCTGTAACCTGTCATAAAGAACCGGTCATAAAGCCCAGCAGCTGAACCAGCAAGCAATATCCTGCCACTTCCAAGAGCGGGTTCTTCGCTATGGATGGCTCTTCTGCTCCCGGATATGAACGCTCTCCCGATGTCTATGCCTTGTCTAGGGGATTCATTTTCTCCAGTGAACTCCTTAATCTGGAGCCTGTTAAACTGGCCATGCCCTCTCGGCACAAGATAATTCATTGAAAGTTCCTTGCCAATCTCTATGACAGGAATTGACCCGGCAGCCTTTGAAGTGAACCGCCCGTATTGGTAACTGAATTCTGTAGCTGTATTGGATGAGTTTTCGGTGACGCTTCCGGGATTGCCCGTGGCAATAACGGCATGAGTGGCCCTTATGGTAGCCGCCTTTCCCGCAGCCCTATATGTTATTCTTACGAGGTCGCCTTCCTGGAAGTAGTTTATCAGTTCAGCCCTGATCGTCAACTTGGCCCCGGCAAGAACTGCTCCAGATATAAGCTCCTTGTCAAGACGGTCCCTTTCAACCACAGTGTTGAATGCATCACCCTCTTTTCCAGAAGGGAACATGTGCACTGATGCCTTGCCTGCCTTCAGCTCAATGCTTTCCGGTTTAGCAAGCCTGATCCTTGGATCCTCCATGAATTCCTGAAGTTCGCCGAATCCAATATTCACCAGGTCAGCGCAGATCACTGGGGCACCCACTTCCATCTTTGAGTCGATGACAAACGTTCTCATGCCGGCTTCTGCAAGTTTGCTGGCTGCCACTGAACCTGCTGGCCCTGCACCTGCAATTGCAACGTCATATGTCATGCCCTGCTCATTTTGCCCATTCATGGGATACCAGTGATGCTACATGATTGTAAGCTGGATTTACTATTTTGCAGCCGTGAATTGCAAACCTGTACCGAAGCCATGGATAACCATTAGTGCAACGGGAAAAGATCCCGCAATGCACAGAACTGTGCATAATAGCTTCTGCTAAACAATGTTTAAATACCGTCGAATATACAGAGAATCTAGTAGGTTCCCATGAAAAGTGGCGGAGAATACGATATAATTGTTGCCGGTGCAGGTTTGGCAGGAACCCTTGCCGCGGCTGCCGCAGCTAGAAAAGGCAAGAATGTTTTATTGCTTGACAGAAACCCTGAAGCAGAGGTTGGAAAAAAGACTGTTTGGGGATGGACCTGCGGCGATGCAGTTGCAGGATCACATATTGATTTCGTTCAGAAAAAAATGGGCGTTCAATTTGGACAGCCCGAACTTGACAGGAGAGTTGACGGTGTTTACGCGCTGTCGCCCGACCTCAAGACCAAGTTCATGTTTGAAGGTGTGGGATATACTCTTGACAGGCCGGAATTTGAGGCAAAACTCCTAGAGATTGCCAAGAAGTCTGGTGCAAATTACATGAGTGAGTTTGAGGTCCAGAGCCCAATCATTGAGAACAAGAAAGTTGTTGGAATTCACGGAAGGGACAAGAACAAGGAAGAATTCACTTTCAGGTCAAAGGTTGTGGTTGATGCCCTTGGAATTTCAACCGTGATCAGGAGAAACCTCCCCGAAAACCCTTATGTTGACAGGGTAATCGACACAGACGACATCGAATCAACTGGAAGATACATCTATGAGTTTGAGCTCAAGGGCGAAGACCTTGCATACTTCGATCCGGACAACGCACTCATCCACCTGAACAATGTTATGGCACCTGGCGGATACGGCTGGGTATTCCCCAAGAGTGGAAACAGAGTAAACATCGGGCTTGGAGTGCAGAAGAAGAGCCTTGACATAAGGAATGCAAAACTTGGCAAGAAGGATAACCTCCAGACCCTTATTGATGAATATGTTAAGTGGAATCCTCTCTTCAAGAACTTAAAGCTCTGGAACAAGAACAACAACGGAAAGGGCTCATGGTCTGTTGCAGTGAGAAGGAACATGGAGAGCCTTGTCTACGACGGATACATGGGTGCAGGAGACAGCATGGTCATGCCGAACCCCATTAGCGCGGGTGGCATAGGGCCAGCGTTGATTTCAGGCATTCTCGCTGGAGAGAATGCTTCAAGGGCAATAGAAGCAAACGACACCTCAGTGAAAGGGCTATGGCAGTACAACATTGACTACAACCAGGCATATGGAAAGAAAATGGCTGGCATGGAAATATTCAGGATTTACCTCCAGTCCCTTAATAATGACATACTGAACTACGGAATGAAATCCTTCCTTACCACCAAGGAGGCATCAGATATCACACTTGGTCTCATTCCTGAACTCAGCGTAGCGTCGAAGTTCAAGATGGTCCTTAAGGGCGCCAGGAACCTGAGTGCATTCTCCAACCTCGTTTATGTAGTTGGCAGGATGAAGGCCATGAATGAAATATACGAGCATTACCCTGAGAGCCCTGACACTTTCGTGCCATTCAAACAGAAGGTTGTCCACATGGTCGAAGAGGCGAAGGAAAGGTTCCCCTCTTCACCAATCTAATTTTTTCTACCAAACATACCACACCTGAATTTTTTCCACCAAAAAGAGTGCGACGGCATAAGGAAAGAGAGCCGCCCGGATAGGATGGCCCTTATCTTATTTGGAGTGATTGGGCGTTTGGTTTGCTCCGTTCCTGTTTTTGAATGCCAGGGCGAAGAAATTCACTGAAAGCAATATAAAAACAAAACCTGAGCCGCCCATAAGGAAAATGATGAAATTCCCATGGGGTAGGTTGAAGTATATAATTGCATAATAAACAATAATAGTATAAGGCAGGAACGCTGCTGCCATAAAGATGCCGAGCAAAAGGTAGCCCCTCTTCGTTATTGTCATTTCATATCTCTGCAAGGTGTTTGCAACTTATTTGATAATAGATAAATAATTATGGCGATACTTAAACATGACCATAGGGAAATATTTTGAACAGGATACTTTTCATGCAGAATTGGAAATATTATGATTTAAGGGGCTTTTTCCCAGGCTTATCTCTAGGCTTTATCCCCCGCTTCTTCTGTGAGTCACTGAAAAATCTGCAATATGCTGATATGGAGCATTCTCCGCATCTAGGGCCAATTGGCTTGCATATCTTCTTTCCGAATTCCACCAGCATGGGGTTGAACCCAACCCAGTATTCCTGCGGTATGATTTTCTTGAGGTCTTCTTCCGTATCATCAGGATTTTTTGTCCGGGACCAGCCAAGCCTGTTGCTTATCCTGTGTACGTGTGTGTCAACCGCAATTGCCGGCTTGCCAAGTGCATCGGCGAGCACAACGTTTGCGGTTTTTCTGCCTACCCCGGGAATCACTGTCAGTTCCTCAATGGTTTCCGGAACCTTTCCGCCATAGTCCTCCATTATAATCCTGGCTGCATCGATGACCCTCTTCGCCTTCACTGTGCTGAAGCCCACTCTTGAAATTAGGGAGAGTACATCATCGTATTTAGCCTGCGAGAGCCCCTTTGCGTCGATGTACCTGTTGTGAAGGTTCCTTGCGGCCACGTCGGTAACCTCGTCCTTTGTCCTGTGGGACATAATTGTCGTTATGAGGACCCAGAATGGGTCATGGAACTCAAAATGGTGAGGTGGGGCCTGGCTCTTTATTCCCTCATATATTGCCGGAAATGAATCCCGCGCAGCCTTGAGATTCATCAGGCCTCCCAGTATTCCCTGATTTCCCTGAAATCTGACTTCTCCCCTGCCCTCAGTGTCTGGACAAGGGCATCTGCCAGCTTGATGTTTGTTATGAGCGGGATATTTTTCCTGATAGCCAGTTTTCTTATCTGGTATCCATCCTTAATTGAGCCTGACCTTGAATTGGGGGTGTTGATGATGAGATCTGGCCTGTTTTCGCTCACGTACTGGTCAATCCGCGGTTCCCTCACATCCTCCATCTTGTAGATTACTTCAGCATCCAGCCCATTTTCCCTCAGGAAATGCCTTGTTCCCGGGGTCGCAACGAGTTTGTGCCCAAGCCCAGAGAAATACCGCGCAATTTCAAGCAGCTGCTCCTTGTCTTTGTCACTTATGGACAAAACAATTGATCCCATGCTGGGAATGCGGACATTCATCATTTTCAATGCTTTCCCAAGTGCCTCCTCAATGGTGCGGCCCGCAGTCATTCCTTCCCCTGTTGACTTCATCTCAGGGCCGAGAATTGCATCAAGGTCCAAAAACCTGTTAAACGGGAAGGCGGGGATTTTCACAAAGTAGTTCTTTGGCCCCCTTTCCTTCGCCTGGAGGCTCCCTGAAAGCATGGCGTCTATCCCCACCGATATCCAGTCCACGCCTGTTGCCTTGCTCACAAAGGGGAGGGATCTGCTTGCCCTTGAGTTGAGCTCTATCACGAAAAGGTCATCGCCCTTAAGTGCCAGCTGAAGGTTTGAGAAACCCTTGAGGCGGTATTTCCTGACAAAGGATGAAACCAGTTCCCTGATTTTTTCCCTTGTGCCTGAATCTGGTGCATCTGGGGCGAGAACCATTGTTGCATCCCCTGAGTGGGTACCAGCTTCCTCCACATGAACGCTGATTCCTGCGATGACAAAGCTGTCCCCGTTTGAAACGAAATCCACATCTATTTCCGTTGCGTCCTCCACATACCTGCTCAGTAGAACCGGGAATCCTGGCCTTTCCTGAAGGAGGGCAGATACCCTGCCATAGACTTCCTCCTTCTCATTTATGATATCCATGGCCCTTCCCCCGATTATGAAGCTGCTTCTAACAATGACTGGGAGTGGTGTTTTTTCAATCGCATCCACTGCCTCCTGCAAGGTGGTGACAGTTACAAATTCAGGCTGCTTAATCCCGTATTCACTGAGAGCTTCGGCAAATTTCTTCCTGTCCTCAATCGCCTCTATGCTCTGCGGTGTGGTTCCGAGGAATATCCCATCCCCGAATATTTCCCTGATCTGCATGGCGAGGTTCTGCCCTGTCTGGCCAGAGAACTGGATTATGAGCCTGCAAGGAGATTCCCTTCTTATAATGTTGCAGATGTGCTCAAGGGAAAGGGGCTCAAAATACAGGATATCAGAGACATCAAAATCCGTTGACACTGTTTCAGGGTTGCTGTTGACCATTACCGTCCTGAAACCGCTTTTCCTGAGCTTCAGCACAGCTTTTACAGAGCCATAGTCGAACTCAAGCCCCTGGGAAATCCTGTTAGGGCCGGAGCCCAGGACCACCACGGTCTCTTTCTTCCTGTCCATATCGATGAATTCACTTTCCTGGTCGTAAGTGGAATAAAGGTAGGGGGTTTCAGCGAAGAATTCTCCAGAACAGGTGTCTATGGCCTTGTAAGCAGGGAAAATCCCCTGCTTTTCCCTTTCCATGTAAATCTCTGTTTCAGCCAGGCCTGTAAATGCAGAAATAATGGAATCTGGTATTCCAGAATATTTGAGTTCCCTGAGATTCTCTGGCATTATTCCGGGGCTGAGATCCGCAAGCTTGTCGGTTACGTTTTTCAGTTTCTCTGTGAAGTATAATGCATAATGTCAAAGGCTACTGACTTCCTCAGGGCTCCATTTCCTGAGCAGGGCTTCGATAATGGCGTATATTCTAAGGTCAGATGGTGTTCTTATGAGTTCCCTCAGCTTCTCATCTGAAACCGGAAGCCTGAGGGATTTGGATTCCTTTGTCTCGAGGGAGGCTATGGCCTTGAAGAAAGCCTCCTCAAAGGTTCTTCCAATGCCCATCACCTCTCCGATCGACTTCATCTGGACCCCGATCTTCCTCTCCACCTCAAACTTGTCAAATGGCCACCTTGGTATCTTCACAGTTATGTAGTCCAACGACGGTTCAAAGGCGGCGTAGGTGTTCTTTGTGATTGGATTGATAATTTCCGTAAGATTATATCCCACAGCGATCTTGCTTGAAGTCCTTGCAATGGGGTATCCGCTTGCCTTTGATGCAAGTGCTGACGACCTTGAGGTTCTCGGGTTGACCTCAACTATGTAGTATTCCTCAGTTTCCTGGTTGAGGGCAAACTGGATGTTGCATGCCCCCTTTATGCCCAGGGCCGAAATGACCTTTATCGCAGAGTCCCTGAGATTGTGGTATTCCTGGTCGCTCATGGTCTGCGACGGAGTTACTACTATGCTCTCACCCGTGTGCACCCCCATTGGATCCAGGTTCTCCATGTTACATATGGTGATGCAATTTCCGGCATTGTCCCTGATGACTTCATACTCTATTTCCATGATTCCCTCGAGGGATTTCTCAAGTTCGAGCACTTCATCCGAATAAACCCTGAAAAACTCATTGGCCAGTGCAGAGAGTTCCTCCTTGGTCCTCAGGATTTTACCACCTGACCCTCCGAGCGAAAATGACGTCCTGACTATGAGTGGATAGATGTCAAGTTTGGGTATATCATCCATATAGTTGTGAACCGTAAGCCTTGCAGAAGGGGCCACCGGCTCGTTTATCTCAAGCATGAGCCTGTGGAATTTTTCCCTGTCCTCTGCGGTATCAATAGTCTCAATTGGGGTGCCGATGATCCTCACCGGATATTTCTCGAAGATTCCCTCCCTCTTGAGCTTGAGTGCAAGGTTGAGTGCAGTCTGCCCACCCATTGTGGGCAAGATAGAGTCAATTTTCTCCTTTGCAATGATCCGCTCCACAGCCTCAACGCTGATAGGCTCTATATATATCCTGTCCGCGACGCTGTGGTCTGTCTGGATTGTTGCCGGGTTTGAATTAAGCAGAACCACTTCAATGCCTTCCTCTCTCAGGGAAAGGCAAGCCTGTGAGCCTGCGTAGTCGAATTCAGCGGCCTGGCCAATAACGACTGGCCCTGATCCGATGACAAGCACTTTCTTTATAGACTTATCCAGGGGCATCAGCGCACCCCCAGATCCTTCCTGATGTCCTCAAAGAACCATTTCGCGTCCCTTGGCCCGGGAGAGGCTTCTGGATGGTACTGGACACTGAATATAGGCTTTTCCTCGTGCCGGACCATCTCAACACTGCCATCATTGATGTCCCACTGTGTAACCATGAGGCCAGTGTTTTCTAGGGAGTCCCTGTCAACGGCATACCCGTGGTTATGGGTTGTGATGAATATCCTCTTTCCGTCCGTGACTGCATGGTTTGAGCCCCTGTGCCCAAACTTCATCTTCATGGTCTTCCCTCCAAGTGCAAGGGAAATGAGCTGGTGCCCAAGGCAAACCCCATAGATGTGGGTGTCCACTGACCGCTTTCTGATAAAATCTGCAACCTTTGAAAGTGACTGGTGGGAAGGATCTCCCGGGCCATTGGAGATAAAGATTGAATCGTAATCGTATTCAATCCTGTCAAAGTCCGAGTTGTATGGCACAACATATAGATCTGCAAGCATTGACAGTTCCTTCACCAGGCTCTTCTTAGCCCCCACGTCAATAAAAAGAACCCTGTGCCCGCTCTCGCCCTTGACATGATAAGGTTCCGAGCAGCTGACCTTTGCAACCACATCCTCGTCCATTGGGTCCGGAAATTCCCCAGGGACTTCAGGTGAAGAGGACATGTATGCACGCATCACGCCCTTTTCCCTTATCTTTCTCACCAGGAGCCTTGTGTCCACCAGGTCTATGCCAGGTACCTTATGCTCCTCCAGCAACTGGTTAAAATAGAGCCAGCTCTGGTCTATGACAAGCTTCGCGTGCGCATCTCTTGCAACCACTCCCGCCACCTGCACTGAATCGCTTTCAAATAAACCCATTCTCAGGGGGTAATTTGCCACGGTAGGGCTTGCAAAGGTGAGAATCTGGTTCCTGTAGGACGGGTCAGTTATGGACTCCAGGTATCCTGTCATGGAGGTTGTGAAAACAATTTCACCATAGGAATCCCCGGCGTAGCCAAATGCCACTCCCTTGAGGACCGTCCCATCCTCAAGGATCAAGTACCTGTTCATTTCATTGCCCCCACGGACTTCCTTTCCTTACATATATTCAAACTGGATTTCATGAAAATCAACTTGACTGTTTTGCATCCTGGTATCAAAACAAATAAACCGGACGGAAATACTGCGCTCCAAACTCCATTTCCGGTTCCGTATTCCAAGACTGTTCGGGCTTGAAGATACAAGAGTCAGATAAAACCATTTTGCTAAGCTATCTCCTAAAAACTGGCCCAATTTGTTGGACCCCTTTTGAAATCTGAGGTTTTATCAATGCCTGCATACGCCAATAGGGCCGCCAAACTTGATATTTCCATCTTCAAAGAAAAGGCGGGGGATGAAAACTTCAACGCCATCGTTCAATGCACCATAGAATTCCCTGGAGAAGTCAGGGTCTGTCTCGCTGTTTGGAACGAAGCATTTGGCGGATTTCCGGAATGCAAGGACAATGAGCCCGGACTTGCCTCCATTGGCAAGGTGCCTCCTCAGTAGTTCCAGATGCTCCCTTCCCCTCTTAGTGGGAGCATCAGGGAATGTAGCTGCATTGTTCCTCAGCATGGTGCAACCCTTGACCTCAATGAGAGTATCCTGCCACTGGAAATCAATCCTGTGGTTTCCGACCGCCACCTCCTTCCTTATGCCTACAGGGAGGAACCTGGATGCAATCTGGGAGTGTACCCTGGTGTCGGTAAGTATCCAGTCATTGCCGTCGAGGGCAGCGGTGACTGAGTGGGATGTCCTGATGCCTTTTGTATTCCTGATAAGAACTTTGTTACCGGGAAAAATCAGCTCACGGAGGCGACCCGGGTCGTGGAGATGACAAGCGACAATGTTTCCATTAAAACCTACATTGACAAGAAACCGGTTTGGCCTGTCTATGACAGTGCCCTTTACAAGCGCTTCAGAAAAGCTGTAAAGGGTCTCCCCAATTCTTGGAACCTGGATGATTTCCTCCAATCCCGCCATTTCGCACTTGGCATCCTAGGACTTTGAAGGTGAAGACATCAGCGTGTGCTGGCACTCGGGGCAATATTTCTGGCCTTCCTCTACCTCGCATTCGCATTCACACGTCGGGCTGCCTATTTCTAACTTGCAAAAAATGCACATAGTTTACAGGATTGTTTCTATGTATATAGGATTTGAATCTTAACTGCGAGTTTGTTGCCTGCGGCCTTAAAAAAAGGAAGTGTAGGGAGGCGGAAAGAACATTCACAATCACTTGATGAGCCCAAGCTTCCTGCCTGACTTGCGGAATGCCTCTATCGTGTAGTTGATGTCATCCTTCGAATGGACAGCAGAAGGCATCAGCCTGATTCGTGCAGCTCCAAGTGCCACTGTTGGGTAGACAATTGGAGATGCAAACACTTTCTCCTCTTCATATAGAAGCCTGCTGAGTTCGAGGGTCTTTTTCTCGTCACCAACCATGACTGGAGTGATTGGTGTCTTGGTGTTTCCAGTATTGAAGCCTATTTCGTTTAGCTTCTCCCTGAGGAACCTGGCATTATCCCAGAGCTTTTTCAGCAGCGAGTCGTCCTTCTCCATTATCTCTATGGACTTTAGCACAGCAGCAGTGTCCCCTGGGTTCAGGCCACTGCTGAAAAGGAATGGCCTGGCTTTCCGCTTGAGGTATTCAATAAGGTCCTCTGATCCTGCCACAAAGCCCCCCATTGAACCGATAGCCTTGGAGAATGTGCCCATTTCTACATCTATCCTGTCAGAAACCCCGAAATGGTCGCAGATTCCTCTCCCGTGGTCTCCCAGCACACCTTCTCCATGGGCATCGTCCACGTAGCTCATTGCCCCATATTTCTCGGCTAATTCCACAATTTCAGGAAGCGGAGCAAGATCGCCATCCATTGAGAAAACCCCATCGGATATGACAAGCGAACGCCTGTATTTTTTCACATTCTCCTCCAGTTTTGCTTCAAGATCTGCCATGTTCAGGTGTTTATAGACCCCCCTCTGGGCGCCACTCAACCTGACGCCATCTATGATGCTTGCGTGATTCAGTTCTTCGCTAAGGGCATAATCTTCCTTGCTTACGAGCGATGGTATTGTGCCGGAATTCGCTAGAAGGCCGCCCTGATAGACAAGGGCTGCTTCCATATGCTTGAATTTTGCTACCTTCTCCTCCAGCCTGAAATGGATTTCATTTGTGCCTGCAATGGACCTTACAGCGCCTGCGCCGACGCCGAATTCCTCAATCGCATCTATTGCAGCTTTCTTTACCTCCGGATGGTTTGCCAGCCCTAGGTAATTATTGGAACACATGTTAAGGACCCTGTTGCCCTCTATCTTGACCCAAGCGCCTTGCGGCGATTGTAGAACCTTAATGGGAACAAATCTTCCTGCATCCTTCATCGCCTTTATTTCATCCCTCACCCATTGTAAAGAAGTCACATTTATCACTGCATTAATGCATGGAAATGGTTTAAATTTCACCATTCCCTCAGAAAAGTGTTTCCAGTGGACTTTTTTGCATTGTATCGGGAATAACCGGAAATTGCCATTTGCCCTGGAGAGGCATTAGTTGTGCCAACATCCAGTGTTGATGCTCGATGAGAAAGTTGGGGCAATCCGCATGAAGGAGGCAGAATGAAATTTGGGGTGCCTCAGAGAGGCACCTTTGTTCAGGTTCCCCTAAAGTTAGAACCGGTTTAGATGATTTCCAGGTTGAAGGGTTCTATGAGCTTCATGCTTGCTGCCCTCTTGTAGTAGAGTTCCAGAGCCTTTCTTCCCTTTTCCCCAAAGTCTATTGACAGTGGGTTCACATACATTCTGATGAATTTTCTCTCAAGCTCCATGTCAGCGTACCTGGCATACTTGAGGGAATACCTCACTGCAGCATCCTCGTTGTCCATGGAGTATTTGATTGAATCCTCGAAATCCTTCTTGTACTTCATTGCAACATCCTTTCCAAGGGATTTCTTGATTGCATTGAAGCCAAGTGGAATCGGCAGGTCGCCTGCGTATTCCTTCCACTTCTCATACAGGTCAAGCACCTTGATGAGCCCCTTGTCCTGGAAAGTTAGCTGCTCATCATGTATGAGAATGCCAGCATCAACTTCCCCTGAAAGCACCGCCTCAGGGATCTTGTCGAACCTTACCTCCCTGAATTCTTTGGGTTCCGGGCCGAACATCTTGTACAGCAGGTAGGCGGAAGTGAATTTTCCCGGGACAGCAATAACTGCCTTTGAAAGGTCAACATTCTTCCTGGCCACAACGGCTGGCCCATAACTGAGGCCAAAGCTTGCTCCCGAGGTTGTGAGGTAATACTTATCATGCACCTTGGCGTAACCATTTGCGGATATTGCAGTTACATCGTAGAGCTCTCCTGGTGCTTCTTTATTGAGTGTCTCTATGTCTTTTACAACCTGGTCGTATTCAAAGGCACAGGGTATCTTCTTCTCGAACATTGCGTAAAACATGAAGGAATCGTCCGGGTCTGGGGTGTGCGCTATTACGAGTTTCATGAAAAGGGAAGCACTTCATTCAAGAATTGCTTTTCGCTTTATTCGCGAATAATTCAGAAGTGAAACAGTTCGAAATATCCTTGATAATAACAGGGAGTGAAATTATATAATGGATAGGAATGGCATACACCTGAAATTCTGGTGATTTCATGAAGAAGATCCTCATTGCCTTCGGGGGAAATGCCCTTTTGAGAAATGGAGATGATAGCACTTTTGACTCCCAGCTTAGGAGGGCCACAGAGGCATTTGAGAGGATTGCAGGCATAATACTTGACAACAATGTTATCATCACACATGGAAACGGGCCACAGGTTGGAAACATCCTCCTGCAGAACGAAACATCCCAGAAGGTGACAAAGCCAATGCCGCTTCATGCGTGCGGTGCAATGTCCCAGGGCCTCATTGGGGAAATCCTTGCAGAGGCCTATGACAGTGTTAAGCTGAAACATGGCCTTATGAAAGAGGCTTCCGTGATACTCACCAGGACCGTCGTGGATAAGGATGACCCGGCATTCATCAACCCTTCAAAGCCAATTGGCCCTTACTATGACAGGGAAACAGCTGATCACCTCATGGAAACCAGGAAGTGGCAGATGAAGGAGGAACCCAACAAGGGATACAGGAGAATAGTACCGTCCCCAGTGCCAATGGATATAGTTGAGCGTTCTGCCATATTCAACTGCCTCAATGATGGTTTCATGCCAATCTGCACAGGAGGCGGCGGAATACCTGTTGTGAAGTCGCAGAGAGGCTATATGGGAGTGGATGCAGTCATAGACAAAGACCTTGCTTCATCTCTACTGGCGAGGATACTTGAAGTGGACAGGTTCGTGATTCTTACTGATGTAAACGGTGTGTACAGGAATTATGGTAACCCAAACCAGGAACTTATTTCTAAAATCAGCGCAAAGGACCTTGAAAAAGAACTGGAATCCGGAATGTTTCCAAAGGGAAGCATGGGACCAAAGGTTATGGCTGCACTTGACTTTGCCAGGTCAACAGGAAAGCAGGCAGTAATAGGATCTCTAGATGATGCTGGAAAAGTTATTGAGGGAGAAACCGGAACACTAATACAGTGATCCGGCTATTTTTGGACCTTTAGGTAATTCTGTGATTCTTCTTTGAGCTTTCCGGATATTACGAAGTCCTTGAGCACCCTTTCAAGATGGCCATTTGCTATGTCCAGATCGTACTGTTCCTTCAGGAGCGCCTTTATGCCAGCTAGGTTAAGCTTGGCTGTCATGGCCTTCATTAGCAGGTTGTCGAGGTCCTCATACACATTCCATGGGAAAATGAACCATGTCCACTGGTTCTGGTCTACAAGCTCCCCGTAAAAGTCGGGCACAAATTCTGACCTTGTGATGTGGAGCATTGTTGCAGTCTTGATGTCAGCCGGTTCCTGGCTCTTTACAAAATCATAGGCAAGCTTCATGCTCTGCCCCGTGTCAGTAATGTCGTCAACGATGAGAATTCGCTTCCCCTTAAGGTTGAGTTTTCCCGGATCGTTGAGCACAGCCTGGCCGCTCTTTGTTGCGGTTATGCCCCAGTGCTCTGTCTTTATTGAAAGGAGATCCTTGATCCAAAGTGAATCTGATAGTATTCTGGAAGGCACTAAGCCTCCTCTTGAAAGCCCAATGATTACTTCTGGTGAAAAATTCTCAACCACTTGCGTCCTGATGGCGCTGCACCACTTTTCTATGTCTGGCCATGATACTAAATGTGCTCTGAACTCCATTGAATACCGATACAGTATATACTATACCTTTTAAACATATTTCATCCAAGCTTATTTCTGGAGAGCCTGAAAATATAGGGCTTTTGGCAACTTCCTGAAACTGCATATTGCGTGAAAAATGGGTTTACGCCTATTTATTCAACTAATTCTATTTTACAAATCTTTTTATATTCTCTTGCGGTGATCTTAGAATGAGCAGCTTAGATATAGCTCTAATAATTATCTTCCTGATAATTGTCTTTATCCTGCTCTCTGGACTCCATATTCTAAAGGAGTGGGAGAGGGGAGCAGTTTTTACCCTTGGAAGATTTTCACAGATAAAAGGCCCCGGTGTCATATACGTATGGCCAATTGTAAGCAGAGTATCGTCAATCATGTCTACGAGGATACAGGTTGTTTCCTTCAAGACAGAAAGCACGTTCACCAAGGATAATGTGCCAATAAATGTTGATGCAGTCATGTATTTCCAGATCATTGATCCACAGAAGTCGGTCCTGAATGTGGAAAATTACGCAGCAGCAACAAACTATTCTGCACAGACAACCCTCAGGGAAGTTCTTGGTAAGAGCTCTTTTGATGAAGTTCTATCAGAGAGGGAAAAAATCGGCGAAGCAGCCAGGGAAATTATCGATGAGAAGACAGAAAACTGGGGAATCAAGGTTTCATCTGTGGAGATAAGGGATGTAATTGTGCCGCAGAACCTCCAGGAGGCAATGTCTAGGCAGGCCTCAGCAGAGAGGGAAAGGAGGTCAAGGGTTACCCTTGCCCTGGCAGAGGTTGAGGCCGCACAGAAGATGGTTGATGCGGCAAACCAGTACACTAACAACCCCACAGCTTTCCAGCTCAGGTGGATGAATATCCTCTATGAAATCGGCCTTGAAGGAAAGGGCACGCTTATGATGATCCCTGCAAATACCCCGCCTGTGGGAGTGAGCAACCCAATGTCCATTATTGGCATGGACGAGATTGCAAAAAAGAACAGGGACATGAGGGATAAGTCTAGCCAGTAATTTCATTTAGGGCTAACTCCAACAATTTTTCTGGAGATAGCTCATTTACCCTTTTATTTCCAATTTCTTCGGGAAGCCCTTTTAGCGACGAAGACAGTTTCTTTCTCCTGTTGGAGAATAGTAGCCTGAATACCTCATCCGCTTTCTGGATAGCCTCTTCTTCGTACTGGTTCCTTGGAATGATTTCTAGGACAGATGAGTCAACATCCGGAACAGGGTTGAATGAATTCCTGGAAACCTTTGCAATGATAGTTATCCTGAACCTTAGCTGGGCATTTACGGAAAGCCTCGAATAATCCTCAGTGCCGGCCTGTGCGACAAGCCTGCTGCAGAACTCCCTCTGGAGCATCAGGATTGCGCGTTTGAATGTGAATCTGCCAATGTGGAATATGATCTGGGATGAAATATGGTAGGGGACATTGCCGATAATCCCGTCATATTCCTGTCCCGGGGTATCGAGAAAACTGGCTTTTGTTATTGTTAATGAACCTGATCTCACCTGCGCCCCAAAAGTGCCCAGAAGTTCCTCTACAAACCTATGGTCTGGCTCAATAGCGCTTACAACGTATCCCCTCTCGAGGAGCATGCCTGTGAGAAAACCCCGTCCAGGGCCAATTTCAAGTATCCTTGATCCGGGAGGGAGCTTCAGCGCCTCCACTTCAAAATTGGCAACCTTGGGGTTGCGCAAAAGAACCTGACCATATTTCTTTGTGTAAAGCCCCTTTTGACCCGGACTCATCTTGCCACGAAGAGCTTGTGCTTCTCATACCTTTCCTGGAGCTCCACCACAATTCTTCCGGCGATCATTTTCTGGGGGTTGTGTACGGTCTTAACCCTCTCTGTGAGCTCATGGAATGATTCAAATGGCTTTTTCTTCCTCTCGTCGAGAACATTCCACATGGTCTTGTTTCCAAGCCCGGGAAGCAGTTCCAGTGAGTGCAGCCTTGTTGAAATGGACTCGGCCTGGTTGAAGAACTTTATGAAATCCTTTTCCCTAGAATTGATGATATTCTCTAAGGTGAAGGGGAGCTCATTCTGCGCTGCATTGGTAAGGTCAGCGTATGAAATTCTCCTCTTCACGGACATTACCTTATCCCTCTTTTCCTGTTCCTTGCCGATGTAAATCCTCTCACCAATGGTGATCACCGCATTGGTCTTCGGAATTATTTCAAGCAGCTTGAACTCAGTTTCGCCTACTGCTATGGCCAGTGGGGTTTTATGGTAACTCTTGTCATCTGCCCTTCCCTGTGGCAGATAGTCTAGTACATATGCAAATTCTTCCAAAAATCAAAGCCTCCCCGCCTTATTCGCCTATAAAATAACTAACGAGGCTATTTAAATCTTTTTCGGAGAGCATTATACTGTATCCTGATACAATGCTTGTGACTTCTTCCTTGCTCTTTGGCACAAGGTCAACAAGCTTCACAGCAACCTTTTCGGGTAGCTTGAATTCCTTTACCAGGTCAGCGGCTGCTTTCTTGGCATCCTTGCCCTTCATCTTGAGGAAGGCTTCACAGTAACCAAGGTTGTCGGCCTCAGTTGGATCGTGCTCTTTCTTCTTGGAGAGAATGTCGAAAACTTCCGGTATGGTGATGAATTTGCTCTTCATTGTTATCCTTTTATCTTCTTGAGGTGAACTGGAGCTGCAAGAATCTCCTTTGATACACCGCCGATCTTAACAGTAAGGAAATAGCAGTCGCCCTGCTTGCCGGTTATTCTGCCGGTGAGCCCCTGGAATCCATGGTAAGGCATTCCGTCGTGTATAGATGGTTCAATGTTAACTGCTGCAAGGTCCCCGACCTCAAAGTCCTTGAAAAATCTAGTAACTGGGGGCAGGCCTCTGTCTTTGACACGCTTTGTCATTTTCATTCTGGAGCCCGCTCTTGGGCCATGAGACATCTTAACCATTTATTCACCGTTCCTGTGAATCCAAATTACATCAAGGCTCTCAACTGCAAGTTGTTCACCGTAGGTTTCAGACAAACTTGGCTTGGTTCTTCCATCATCGCCATGAATCAATTCCTTGATGTAGGTTCCGGCCTCAGCCCTCACCTTTACCACGGCAATGTTGCCATTAGTCTCTTCGACAGTGACTTCCTGAAGTTTCTTATCCCTGATGAGATCAGATCTTCTGGTAGATACCCTTAATGGTGTCCTTTGATAAATATGTTTTCCAGACAATTTTTGCACAGCTTTGAGCAGCCTTTCCCTATCTATGTCTTTAAGGGCTTTCACTTTCACAAGGTATGTCTTGTCATTTGCGGCGGCCTTAAGGGTTGCAACCTCGTCCTTTGAAGCAAACCTTAGGCTTGAGATTTCAATTCCCTCCCTGGACCCATTGACCTTCTGTTCCAGCTCCCCGAGGGAAAATGTCCGGATTCTCGGCTCAGAAACTTCCATTATGAACTCCCTGCCATTCCCGAGCATCTGCACGTCCACATCCTCCCTTCCTGCACCATGGAGGAAATAGTTCCTCGCCTGGGCCATTGGCTTAAGAATTTCCCCCAGTACCGTTTCAATGGATGTGCTGATGTCCTTCTTATGGATCCAGCGTGTCTGGGGTATGTCTCTCCTCATTTTCCTGTACACGCCGTAAATGTAAATGCTCCTTGTTTTCAGCTGGAATGAGTCATAATTGAGATCGACGACGATGTTAAGGTCAGGCTCTGAAAATTCTGCTTCCTTTCCTGTCTTTGACAATATGATTTTGCCGAATTCCCGATTGAATTCCCTCTTTATTGGTTCTCCCTGGTCGCTTCCTAGGGATCTCTGGAGGGCTTCGTCCATCTCTGAGACATCTTTCGGAAATCTTGAGCCCACAAGATATGTTTTGAATTCTATGCTTCTGGCCTGCTCATTGAATTCCTGGAAGTAATCGTCCAGCCTCTGGAAAACACCCCGGCAAATCTGGCATGCGTCTTCACCGACTATTGCCAGGCCTTCAGGTAGAGAATTGTTTTCATTTCCTTGCAAAAAGTTGTGTCCCCTCTCAGGGTTAGAAATCCCTGTGCCAACACTGGCGAAAGCGCGTCCAATGCAGCGTTCACATATCTTCGTGGCACGGGAAGCCTGAGGGGATTCAGGGCTCATTATCTTGCTATGATTACTTTCTCGATTCCGGGCCTCTCCTTGATGAAAACCCTGGAACCGCATTCACATTCAATCTCAGCTGTTCCGAAGGATTTTTCCAAGGGCCTTCCACATCTGATGCATTTATACATTTTTGGTTTCCTCGGTCTGCAACACTACTCTGCCAAGATCAGGCGTATAGGAGCCACCGGCGAACTTGTGCTGGCAGTGCCTGCATTCCCATATACCCGCGGCAACTCTCCTGACCTTCTTCTTTTTGCATGAAGGGCAGGTGTAGTATGCAATCTTCTGCTTGTATATTTCATTCCATGCCTTTCTGACAGTAACTCCGTACCTTGGCCCGAATCTGCCTGCTGCGCCAACCTTAATTGTTCTCTTGGACATATCAATCACTGAAGATATTTTTCGCGGATTAGTTTCCCTGTATCGCTTGATATCTTTATAGCTTTTCGGATTTCATCCAGTGTGAACGAACCGGAGTCGCCTTTCTGCATAGCCCTGATGTGCCCATCCTCACTGATGCTGACTGTAACGCGGGCTGATGAGAGCTGTTCCTCCTCAACTGATGGATCAACTATAATCTCATCGCCAATCTTCACCATGGTCACTGATACAGGGAGGTTCCTGATCGGAAGCGGGAAGTCCTTTCCGCCCTCCTTTGATCCAGGGACTATTGCTGTCTTAAGTGCGGACAGTACGCCGAGGGAGCAGGCATCAATGAGGTTCCCATCGTAATCAATGACGTTGATGTCAACAAACACAATGTAGACCTTCTTCGCTGGCTCAATGACCAGCTTTTCCAGGTCGATCATCTTGCTTTCCCTTATTCCCCTGTCCACCACTCTTGCTATCTCAATTGAATTTTCATTTGGCGGGCCAGCTTCGAAAGTCGGGAATGCCATTGGGAGAAGTTCCACATTCGTTGTGAGCACACCCTGGTTGGGTGTGTCTGGGAAAGGTTCCCCAGACTCTATTTTCACGCCTGCGACAATCTTTGTTCTGCCAAGCTTCACAAAGGCTGAACCTGCAGCCCTTGGCACATAATTTGTCTGGATTGAGATCTCCCTGAAATCGGTTAGTCCCCTTCCGTCGTCCCTCTTTCCTTCTTTTAGCTTTCTGATTATGTAGTCCCTCTTAATCTCGGAGAGAACTCCTGCCTCATCTCTCGGCATTACTCACCACCCCTTTCAAGTGCAAGGGCCACAAACTTTCCAGCGAGCGCTTCCCTCTGGATGTCGTTGACTCTCTTGATTGCGTCAAGTATCATTTCAGTGGCCTTGTCAAACTCTTCGATTGAAAGATCGCCATCCATCTGCATTAGGACTACCTTGCCTGATCTGGCAAGTATTCCCATAGGGAGATCGGCCTGTCCGAAGTTGTCCTCTTCCTTTCCAAGGTCCAGGACTATCTGCCCGTCAATCTTTCCTGCTGTGCATCCAACGACGAGGTCCCTCATGGGGATTCCTGCTGATGCAAGTGCAACAGAAGCTGCTGTGAGGCCGGCTATTCTTGTTCCTGCATCTGCCTGGAGCACTTCGATGAATACATCAATCTGTGCCCTGGGGAACTGTTCGACCATGACTGCGTTGGAGAGCGCCTCTGATATGACCTTTGAGATCTCAACTGACCTCCTGTCAGGCCCCGGTCTCTTCCTCTCGTCAACTGAGAATGCGGCCATGTTGTATCTTGCCTTGATTATTGCCTTCTCTATATCCTGGGTGTGCTTAGGATAGGCTTCCCGCGGCCCGTAAACTGCAACGAGGATCTTGTTGCCGCCCCACTCTATATATGCTGATCCGTCGGCCCTATCCAGCACGTCTGTCTCTATCTTTATTGGCCTGAGTTCCGTTGGCGACCTGCCATCTATTCTCAGCCCATTTTCGTCAATTAGCTTAATATCGCTTGCTGTTCCCAATTTATTCACCTTTTAGTTCCTTAAGATAACTTTGAATCCTGTCGGTTAAACCTGTCGTGTGCGCTTCCTTCTCTACCATCTTGATTGCCTTTATCGCAATCATTACATTTTCAGGGGTCCCGTCAATCCATATTAGGCCGTTCTGCCCGACTACAATCCTCGTCTCGGTGGCATCCTTGATCATGTTGACCATGGAACCGCCCTTTCCGATAATTCTAGGAACCTTTGGCGCCGGAATTGACGTTATGTGTCCTCCCTCAAGCTTCCTGAGGCCAACATCCTTCAATGTGATCCAGCTTTCCTTGATCTCATTGAGTGACATTACCTTTGCATATACGTAATCTCCAGGGCCAAGGTACTTCTTGATGTCTCCTGACTGTGTCCTCCACGGTGTGTCGTTCATGTGGAGAAGGGTGCTGTAAGGAGAATTTATGTCAACGACCCACATTGATGGGCCTACTTCTATAACCTTTCCAATAACCTTGTCTCCCCTCCTTGGGTAATACGGCCCCGAAAAAGGGACTACGTCTACGAATTGGTCGCTTACCTGAACTATGCCGAAAAATGATGAACAGAACTGGTTTTCACCACACTTGTATGCTCCGTTCCTGGGCTTTCCCAGACTAGGGTCCAAGAGGTCTCCCGGCATAACTATCTGTTTTGTCTCTGCCATTTCTTCACCTTCGAAATCTCAAGCATCAATTCCCCTGTCGCTATTTGAACAGTGCTTCAAAGCTCGGAGTCGTACAAGATTTCTCCGGTATCCACTTCCCTCTTGCTGTTTGAGGAATCTGGCTTGATATGCTTTCTCTACTCGCCATACCATATTTAAGGAATATTTAGTCTTTCCCTAGCTTACGTCCATCCATACATGAATGCTGAAAAGATCCGACCCAACATTAATTTGGATGTGCTCGTGGGAATTGTGCAAGGCACTCTTCATTATTAGAATGTTATTTTCCCTTGACAACCTTTATTTCAATGTTATCCTGGCCCCTTCGGCTTAGGGCACCCATTATGTCGCTCGCCATGCCAGCGGGAACCTCAAGAAGGCCTATCCAGGAGCCGTCCTTCGACCATTCTTCCTTCATGAGGTAGCCTTCCCTGACAATCTCCCCGTACACCTTGCCATAAGCATCGCCTGTGAGTTTCACAGCCAGCCTTGTTTTTTCCATCCTTATAGGAAGAAGCGGCTTGATCGCTTTGAGGACAATCTGGATCTGTTCACTGACGCTCTTGAAAGGGTCAATATGTATCTTGGCGTCATCGATAGCCTGTGAAATTCGGACCGGGGGGTGGGGCGCATTTGTCTGGGGGTTTATTGATTCCCTGGCAATTGTGTCTATGATCTGCTTCCTTTTCCTCTCAGTCATCTGGTGCCTTTGTTCTGTGGTGAGCTGTATCTGGCCTTTCCTGACAATTTCAACAATTATTTCCGATGTGTCTGTTGTCTTGAATACTTCCTTGAGGGAATCTTCTCCTGCCTTTTCCCCTTTTCTTGCATCCTTGTAGATTTCGTCGAGTGCCACATCGTTTGCCAGGTCAACCGTTCCCTTCTCCTTGATGCGATCTGCTGCCTCAGGATCTAGGAAAATTTCGAACTTGTGCCCATGGGACTCAAGTCTGGCAACAATTGCGTCTTCAACTCGGACCATGATACAGAAATGGACTATGGCGATAAAAAAATATTGGATTGGCCGTACAGCGAAAAAATCACTGCAACAGCTTTTCTACTTCTTCTTTTGAAAAGATCTTGAATTTGTTTCCCTCAACAATAGAGGCAACTTCCGGGACCTTGAACTCAGCAGGATCCTCGTAGGCTTTCTTGAGTGCCTTGATACCAAGGGCAACCGCTTCCTTCTCTGAAAGTTCTTCCTTGTATTCCTTCTCGAGTGTTTCAAGGACCTGGTTCCTGAACTCGCCTATTACTACTGCCTTGTATTCGTTGATTGTCCCTGCAGGATCACAGTCGAAGAGCCTCGGGCCAATGCTGTCAGACCCTGCAAATATCATTGCCACACCATATGGCCTAACTCCGCCATACTGTGTGTACTGCTGCATCTGGTCTGCAACCTTCTTCACAAGATTCTCTATGTTCACAAGGGAACCATAGGTAATCTTTTCCTGCTGAACGGAAATCCTGGCAAGATCAATAAGAATCCTGGCATCGGCCACAAGGCCTGATGTTACTGTGGCCACATAATCATCAATGAGCTGAATTTTTTCCATTGAGTTCTGTTCTACCAACCTGCTTCTTACCTTCTTGTCAGAAATAAGCACAACGCCATTTTTGAATCGTATGCCGAGGGCTGTTGATCCTTTCTTTATAGCCTCTCTTGCATATTCAACCTGAAAGAGCCTCCCGTCTGGAGAAAAAACGGTTATAGCCCTATCGTAAGCCATTTGGCCCTGCTGCATCTAATTCACCTTGGCTTCCATAAGCTACACCAATTATAAAGGTTTTCTCAATTTTGAATTTAAATGAGGTTTCGTAGGAGTGGCATTTAGAGCCTTCAGCACTTAAACATTTCCAAGCCTTAATATCTGCCTCAGGAGTGGTTTTGGCCCATCCCCCGTATCCATTAAGCGG
>JAJZLU010000060.1 GCA_021850545.1 Thermoplasmata archaeon
AAAGATTCCAGGAAAATCGGCTGGAAATGTATTCAACCTCCCGCTGGAAACCGCCCTCAACATCATGGCCATATAGAACCGGAACTCTCATTAGAAAATAGATGCAATGGGCAATAATAAAATTGGTTTGTTATATTGAAAGAAAGTTATGGGAGGTCACTGCTCCTTCCAGCTGAACTTCAGCACGGTGAAGACAAATATCACAGCGGCCACCGCTATGCTCACTGCCAGATCGAGGGTAGCAGAACTGTAGTTGGAGTATATGGTCACGGAATTCAGCCCGTCTATGATATAGAACAGCGGGAGCACATGTGCAAAGCTCTGGAGCCAGGATGGCATGATTGCAATGGGGAAAAAGGTGCCTGAAAGAAACATCATGGGGAATGTTATGATATTGCCGATTACAGAGGCGCTTTCCTCTGACCTGGAAACTGATCCCGCAAGTATTCCAAGTGAAGTGAACATGAAAACTCCCACGACGAGGAACGGTATTACAAGCAGCGAAATGGAAAGTGTGGAGTGGAACAACAGGGTTCCCACAGCTATGATCATTATCGCTGAGAGGGCTGAAATGATGAGATACCAGATGAACTTGGAGAGGAACCACTCAGATTTTGTTAGAGGAGTGAGGGAAAGCTGCCGGAATATCTTGTCCTTCTTGTATGAACTCACGATGTAGGTCATCGAAAACATTGGTGAAGTGAGTATTACCAGCCCAATGAGCCCTGGAATAAGGAAATCTATGTAGTTTGCAGCATGGGTAGTTACAGATGTGCTGGCTACGGAAACTGTCTGGTTGTTGTTGGCAAAGTGGCTGTTGAAGAGCTGCACTGTCACGGATATGGCCTGTTGTGCCACTGAACTGGTAGAAACTGCTGGATTGTTGTAATAAGTCAGAGAAATATGCTGCCCCTGGCTATAGTCAGAGGTGAAGTTGGCAGGTATCAGAAGCGCTGCAGTAATTGAATGCTGCGAGATATAGGCCTGTATGTTTACATTGTCCGGGATCATGTGAATATCCACGAAATGTGTGGAATTGAGGGTCTCAATGAAGGTATTGGACATATTTCCCGATGTGTCCAGATTCTGCACGTAAAGGGGCACTGCCGAAGTAGTGCTACCGGAAAAGATGGAACCAAACAGTAGCATCAGGATAAGCGGGAAAATAAACACGAAAAAAATGGCAGTGGTGCTTCTCATATAATTCCGGGAATAGATCTTTAAGTCAGCAACTATGTTCTTTAATTTCATTGGCTCTCCTCCTGCTCAGTGACTAGGTCAACAAATATGTCCTCAAGAGTATCCTCCTTGAGTGACAGGCTTGTGAGCTCAATGCGGCTTCTGTCTGCAAACTCCAGGACATCCATGACGTCCCTGTTGCTGTGCACCGTCACAGAAAGGCTGTCCCCTGATCTTGAGCACTCAAGGCCGAGCACTTCACTTAGATGCCTGAATAATTCTTCTGTGTACTGGACAATGAGCTTCCTGCCTTTTCCCATTTTCTGTATGATATCGGCGGGGCTCCCTTCCACAATAATTCTTCCATGGTCCATTATTGCAACGCGATCAGCAAGCATCTGGGCCTCCTCCAGGTAATGTGTCGTAAGAATGACAGTCCTTCCCTCAGATTTCAGCTTCCTGATCAGGTCCCAGATCTTCCTTCTTGCTTTTGGGTCCAGGCCAGTTGTGGGCTCGTCCAGAAAAACCAGCTCAGGATCGTTGACAAGAGCAAGGCAGATTCCAACTTTCTGCTTCTGTCCGCCAGACAGGTTCTGGAAATACACGTCCTGCACCTCAGAAAGCTCCACCAGTTCAAGAAGCTCACTGCTCTTGTCGGGCATTCCAAAAAGGGAGCAGTAATACCTGATGGCCTCCTTTGGCGTAATTCTTTCAATAAACCTGAAATCCTGAGGCATTATGCCAACCCTGTCCCTAAGTTTTATGGCCGAATGCCAAGGGTCTTCACCCAACACATTAATCCTTCCGCTGTCGGCCTTTCGGATCCCTTCCAGCATTTCAACAGTGGTAGTCTTTCCTGCGCCATTTGGGCCAAGAAAACTGAAAACTTCACCTTTGTATACAATGAAGGAGATGCCGTTGACTGCCTTGATGGCAGCATAGGACTTGTGGATATTCTCTGCTGTAATTGCATGCTGGGGGTCCATCCACTGGGAAACCCTTTGCACAATAAACTTTTTTGTTCTAGAGTTCTTTTACACTTTTGACCTGTGGCGGGGTTTTCGGCTTTCCATAAATGACCATTTCAACGTTAATCCTGTCTTCGAATTCGTTCAGGAAGGAATCCATGCTCCGCTTCAGGCTGTCAATCCTTTGTGATACGATTTCCTTGATAGCGGGAATGTCCGAAGGAACAAAGACTGAGATCCTGCCCCCCTTCTCAAGTGAAGGCATCTCCTTAGAAATCAGCCCGAGGGATACCAGCTTCTGGAGATTCCGGAAAACGGTGCTTCTGTCCCTGGACACTGACTCAGCTATATCGTCCAGGGTGGCGCTCCCACGGTCAAGCAGTGAATAAAATATTCTCACCTCCAGTTCATTGAGGTCAAGAAAACATGAGAGCAGGTCTGAACATTTCGCCTTGCTCCTGATCAGAGATGAAAATGATACCATGAGTGGTAAATGCACAGGTGGTATATCGATATTGTGGTAAAATGGCAATTTCGAAAAATATTAAATATAGACTGACATACAGAGTAGTGTCCTGCAAAAGGAACACAGAAATTGGAGGTTAATTGTATGGATGACAGAAACATAGATCAAATAAGGGAAAAAGTATTACACAACATGATGAGCGAAAACGACACTTCAAAAGCTGTAAGCAAGAAGCCAGTTGAACTTACAGATCAGAATTTCACGCAGGAAGTCCAGAAGGCAGACCTGATGGTCGTTGATTTCTGGGCAGCCTGGTGCGGTCCCTGCCAGTACGTATCCCCTATCATAGAGGAACTGGCTACGGATTACGCAGGAAAGGTTTCCTTCGGAAAGCTCAATGTGGACGAGAACCCGATGGTTTCCCAGAAGTTCATGATCAGGAGCATCCCCACTATAATGTTCTTCAAGAACGGAAGAATGGTGGACGCCCAGATTGGCGCAGTGCCAAAACCATTCCTGGAACAGAAGATACAGAAGCACATGGCCCTTTAAGGGCAGCTGGTGTTAAACTTGCCCCAGGATAAGTACGACTGCATCATTATAGGTGCAGCTTCGGCTGGATTGACCGCTGCTCTCTACCTTGCGAGGCAGTCAGCAGAAACCCTGGTCATCTCAAAAGATATTGGAGGCCAGGCCCTTCTTACAGATGACATAGAAAATTATCCCGGCTTCACCCAGATCAGCGGATTCGAGCTCATGAACAAGTTCCAGCAGCAGGCTGCTGCCTATGGGGCAAAGTTCGTTTATGATGAAGTCACCGAGGCTAGAAAGCTTGAGGACGGCAGTTTTTCTGTGAAGGTCAGGGATCAGGAATACAGGTCCACCGCGCTCATTCTTGCATTCGGGAAGACTCCGCGTAACCTTGATGTCCCAGGTGAAGAGATGTTCAGGGGGAGAGGTGTTTCATACTGTGCTGTCTGTGACGGGCCACTGTACAAGAAGATGCCAATCGCAGTTGTCGGCATCGGCGACCATGTAATGCAGGCTGCTGTATACCTCTCAGGTTTGGCTTCCAAGCTATATGTGGTCTACAAGGGTTCAAGGATAAACCCGGACGATGAGTTGTACCAGCAGCTCATGGAGAAGGAAAACGTAGAGTTCCTTGTCAATTACAGTGTAGAGAAGATAGAAGGTGAAATGACCGTAAAGACCGTGTCAGTAAAGGGCAATTCAAAGGATAACCCCGAGTCAAGGGATCTGGAAGTAGAAGGGCTCTTCATCGAGATGGGATATGTGGCACGGACAGACTTCGTCAAGGACCTCGTGGAACTTACAAAGAACAATGAGATTATAACAGACAAGCTTGGCCATACCAGCCAGGAAGGGGTCTTTGCAGCAGGGGATGTCACCGATATCCCGTACAAGCAGGCTGTGATTTCTGCCGGGCAGGGATCTGCGGCTGCACTTTCCGCATACAACTACATCCAGAAAAAGCTTGGAAAGACTGCAGTGAAAAGCGACTGGAAGTCGGTGAAGGTAGAGCAAAAGACTACCCAATAATCTTTTTTTTCGCAAATGCACGGTAGTTAACATTTTAATAATTGTCAATATTAATTCTTTGTCGGGGATGATAGAGGCTGGAACCAGACCATTCTGAAGATAAAAAGGACTTGGAGGAACCGTGGGATGGCCCAGCTCCTGAAGAGCCCCGTGAAGAAAACATAAAGGGGCCCGCATCTGATGCGGACAAAGCCGTGGGCCTCAATGAACTGAGAGTTGTGCGAAAGATAGAGGAATCGCTCCAGGCTTCTAAGGGACCCCGCATACAGGTCATCAAGAGCAGGGAGCTTAGGAATGCTAAGAGTTTCGCAGAAAAGGTATACCGTGTCTTGAAGCTCCATGGTTACAAACTGCAGCCCCTGGACAGGGATAATATCAACAAGAAGGTTGAGAGGTCCAATACCGATTCCCTCACCGTTTACACCATAGATGAACCAACAATAAAGGAAATTCTTGGCAGTGGGATAAATGAGTCAGAGCGCCCAATACGTGAGCTGTTCAACAATTCAATGCTGTCTTACCTGAAAGCGCCAGTCCTCATCGTGGTCGTTACAGATGCATTTTATGGTGAAACTGGCCTGCAGAGCTATGCCCAGAGCCTATCTGAGAACAATGGTACAGGCAAAACCACTGCCCCTGGGAAGAAAGAGGCAGAAAGGCCTGAAAGAAACAGGGCAACGCCAATCAGCCTTTACCTGGCTGCAATCGCATTCCTCGCCAGCGGCATCAACTCAATCTTTGGCAGCTATATTTCCATAAACTCAGCCTACGGGACATACCTGCCGCTTCCTATTATCATACTCCTCATATCAATCGCGGCTATTGTGGGCCGTGCCATCAGCCTTGGCAATGAAAGAAAAGGATCAATTGCATTGGTTGTGGCGTCCATACTGCTTTTCATAGCACTGACTTTGCTGCAGCTTTTTTCAGGTTCCCTGCCAGGCTATGTTGCCAATTCTCTCAACATTTCACAAATCTCACTGTTCTCCGGCACTCTCCCTTTCACTGAGCTTGCGCTTGCTATTGTTTTCTATGTGCTTGCAATGATGAGGTTTATGCTCTACCTCGGCCGGGGATCAGGAAGAGGTGCCTATGCCCTGGCAATATTCGGCATTGTATGGATCACGTTTATCATTGGAATAAATCTGCCTCAGGTAAACATTACCAACCACAACCTCTTCCCTCCAGTTTATAATTTGCAGCCTATTGTAACCAGTTTCCCCACAGATTTCCCGGTATTTGGCTTCAATTACCAGATGGCCTCTACTGGCACTCCCCAGTATATGGTACCCATGAATGCACTTATTCTCATAGGCAATTTCATAATGGCACTGGGGCTGCTTCTTGCAGCAAAGGGCCAGAAAGCATTGTTTTCCGGTAGCAGTAAGCAAAAGTGATGAATTTGGCGGGACCCATTCTATGATTTTCTAAGTGAACTCTGGAAGATAAAGCATAATCTTGATTTCATATTACTAATACACTATCAGAATGGGAATTGACTGCGAGAACCTTGGAAGCCTTCTTGTGTACAGGAAGGATGGCACTCAGGTTGAGATCGGCCATGAAGACACTGTCAGATTCTGCCTCAAGTCACAGGAAGAGGGGACAGGAATTGACGACATAATAAAGAGGGAGCTTTACCCAGACCTAAAGCTCCTGCGTTTGAAGTTTTAGCGGGCGTACAATTGAAAATACTCATTTCATCCTCAGAAAACGAAATACTTGAACCCATCGGGCAGCTGGTTCTGGCCAACCAGCATGAGCTAACTGAGACAGAAGAATCGAGGCCCACAAGCCTCTCGGAAATGGCCGATGGGTTTGATTATGTCATCCTTAACCAGTCCACGACTGTCAACCGCAGGATAATATCTGCAATTGAAAACCGGGAGAAAATAATTGAGTTCTCGATGGCCAAGGCTCCAATGGCACAGTTCAGGAACCAGGTAATATCACTGGGTATGATTCCGGAAGCAGGTGAACAGCAGAGAAAAACTGTCAGCATTATCACTGATATCTGCAGGGAAGATTATGACGAAGTTGTCCAGGATATTTTCAGCGGTGCCAACTTCATCACCCAGGCATCAACAAAATTCGATTCCCAGGTTTCCGAGCTTCTGGTAAAACCATATATTCTATCCCTTTTGGCAAGGAAGGTATCTGACCTCGATTACATACCTAAGACAAAAGAGTACGAGAAGATGCTTGAGCTTTCAAGATCGGTTACAAATTACAATGTGGATTACATGAGGGATCTCATCAGAAACAACCCCCATACTTCAGACATCTTTTCCAAAATGGAGGAAAACCTCAAAAGGGTCTGGAACGAACTCTCCTTTTACTGATAAGAAGCTCTCCGCAAACCCCCATTTTTCATGAGCCTGTAACACGCATAAATGATTCCGGAAATTATCAATACCAATCCAAGCGGATAAAATACATGGTTCTCAAAAAAACCCAGGTGCGGGAACTGGTTAAAAGCCTGGAGATTCTTGAAGTAAGCAGGATACGGGCCGTTAAAAGGTATCTGTGTGCCACCAGGATTAGAGGGCCCCAAGCTGGAGAGGTTTGCCATCACCGAAAAAATAATTGAATATAAGATGATAGAAACTCCACCTAGAACCATTGTTGCAGCAAATGCAACCTTGTCAGGCACTGTGCGCATAATAATTAAAAAAACAGCCGCTCTATAAAAGGCTTCTATGTATCCATGCATGTACCAGATCTATTCATGTGACTGAAGAGCCAACATTATATCGACGTACGCAATAAGTTTTACATTGGATGCTCAAGAGGCTCTGCTGCAACGTGATACTGACATTCTGAAGCCAACTGACTACAACTACGTAATCAGTTTCATAGGCGCAGCCCTGGAAGTCGACAATGCATTCATGGATTCCATCAGGAGCATCAACACAATAGCTGAGGAACTTGGGAGGGAATTTGAGATCGTTGTTTCGCACAGGCGGTCTCCAGAAGCCATCCAACCTGCCATGAGGGAACTGCGCAAGTCCTGCCCCAATCTTGTGCTGCTGGAATCTGGACTCGAGTCATTCGGTCAGGGAAAGAGCATTGCCTTCAACTATTCCAGCGGTAAATTTATTGTTCCCTTCAATACTGGCATAACATATCCAATCGCCTATTCTGATGTTCTGCACAATTTTCTGAGATTCAAGCTCAAGAGGCTGTATTACTCTGAACTGTCATTGGTAAGCAGGGATATAATCACTGAAGTTGGCGGCTGGAGAAACCTTTCAAACGGTGAGGATATTGACCTTTTTTCGCGCATTTCCATAAATTACGGTGTATTCGCATGCCCCACGGACCTGCTCACTGGCGATGACAGGTTCAAAAGGGAGATCGTAAGCATCAGGGAATTCCCTCTGGGCCAGGAACTGGCTTTTGGCGAAGCTTACAGGCACCTCAGGGACCTCATTATATCCTGCAACCACTCCCTAAAGGATCTCATGGCCATGAACCAGATACTCAGGGAGATTGGGGAAAATTCACGCTACTGGCTATTTCTGCTTACATATTTTGGCTCAAGGTTCTCCCACATAAAGCCGGTAAGCTACAACAGGAATAATTACATCATCTTCATGGAATCAATTCTGGAATCAATCATCCTGAAAGAATACCTGAAAATGGCTGAAGTGAGCAACCATATGGAGTGGAATATTGACCGCGCACACATAAGGTTCCTTTCACAGAAGAGCAAACTCTTTCGGGAAATGAAAGACTCAACACAGATGATTCTCAAGGATCAGATCTAAAACTAATCCAATCCTTTCTTGGACCTATATTTTCCTGTACAAAGAAAAAAGTTTATCTGGAAAGCCTTTTATTTGCTCAATTTGTAAACACACACTATTGACTTCATAGCCATAATATGGGTTCCCTGTGCAAAAATGTAAAATAACTGACCAAAATTGAGAATCCATCACTATGGAAAGATGTCATTTTCAGGGCATTGGTCCTCAGCTATTGCTAGTTTCGTTTTTAGTAGCATGTCTATGTTTCCATATTCCTCCCTATCTTCATCCGGGTCACGATATGGCCTCTTCTGCCCAGTCACACTCAAAGTTGGGAAACACACATTTCAGCACAAAAAGTGAGGGCACTTTCTATCTCACAGGAAATTTAACGGTGCCTGGGGGAGAGAATTATACCATTGCCAATGAGAACCTGGTGGTGGAGAGCCTTTACGATAACACCCTCAGCATAATGGTATACGGAAACTTTACAATAGTGAACTCAAATATTTCCCTCAACAGGGAAACCTATTCCAAAGTTGAGAACCTTACGATTTTTCTCGAACCCGGGTCTAATTTCTTGGTAAAAGGCTCTAACCTAAGGTTTCCAGGCACACTTAATTTCATCCATTCCAGAGTGGAAATAGAGAATTCCACATTGAATACTTCAATTTCGCAATCAGGCAATCCTTATGATTCTTCTCTTAGGTTGGATGCAAACGATTCTGAAATAAGCATTTTGAACAGCACCATAAATGGGTTGTACAGGCAGGCCGGATCACGTGAATTTGTTGATGGCATTCAGTATTCTCATATGACACCTTACAGTTCCAGCAATGCCACCATGCCCATGGCACCTGCAATGAATCTCAGCGAAAATGCCATTGTCAATTCCGCAATAGTAAATGTCACATATACTTCGACGTACAACGAAAGCAATAACTTCTTGAAAATTGGTTATAATGGAAAGTTCCTGGATGATTTTGCCCTTCCATTCAACCTCTCAGAAAAGGAGACGGTGCAGACTATCCAGATGAATTTTACTGGAATGGCGCATAGCCTAAAATGGATGGAAAATAACACAAATTTCTATCTCATGCCCATGGTGAACAGCCAGGACCCCATCAACATACTCAACCTCAGTGAATACTTTCTTTCCAATGATACGGTGTCCCGATACGGGAGCAGTTTATTTTCCTACAGTTTTTCAAATTCTGGCATCACCATTTTCAATTCAACATTAGGGGCCAATTATGGCCCTTACAACCTTACCAACGGAGAG
>JAJZLU010000049.1 GCA_021850545.1 Thermoplasmata archaeon
CCGTATAACTGTTGTTATACGGCATTCGAATTTATTTCTCTATTGCTTTTAGTTTAAGAGAGAATTAATAACATTATGTACATGTCAAATGAGTTGTAAATGCCGGCCTCAGACATTGAAATTTTAAAGCTGAGAAGCGAAGAATATCTGGAGTAGGCTGATCATCTGGTATCAGAGAAAAAATGGGACCTGGCCCTTATCGCGATTCACCAGCATTGTGATCTTCTTCTGAAGTATTATGCATTGAAATTAAATGGGACATACCCAAGAACGCATTCTCTTCGGGAATTGATAAGACTGCTTGTGAAACACAAACCTGATCTGAATACTCTAGTCAAGGAAGAGACAAACTTACTGAGGCTCGCGAGAATCGAAGATGCCTATATAAGCGCGAGATATTTTCCTGTTCGGGCAGATGAAGACGATGTCGTCCCATTGCTAAGGTTTACCAAGGAGATTTTCGATGAGCGATTATCAGGATTATGAAATTCTCAGGCTTCATAAATTACGGAACTTTAGAGATGTGCTCCATCAGGCAAAAACTATCATCAGAAAAATAGATCCTGGCTCACGCATAATATTCTTCGGTTCAGTTCTTAGAGGCGACTATAATGCTTGCAGCGATATTGACTTGATTGTAATCCCGAGCGACAGTTCGCTTAAAGACAAAATAACCGTTGCTGTTTGGAAAGAAATAGATGCCCCCTTAGAACTACATATAATAAGCAGTACTCAGTTTGAAGATTGGTATCTGCGTTTCATTGACAATTATGAGGAGATTTAAGGTAGGTCCTTTTGACAATTTTTTAAAAATGTTATCAAAGTTCTATTCAATAGTTTCTACATAACTGGTATTCCGTGTCACTAGTGATTCAATTCTTAATTAATAGTTTCTTATGGGCATCTCTGTGGTATTTTCTATACATAACACCTTTTTAGACTATCATGTAAATTATAATGCATTATTTTTAAAACGTTTTTAGGTCACCTTAGTTAGACCTTTGGATAATTTTATCATACCTGCAAGGAAATTGAAATATCAATTGTGCCATGAAAAGTCAGTTGAACTACGTGACTCTATGTTTCAATTATTTAATCAATAGTATAGCGATTTATACATTACACTATAATTGGGATTGGTGTAATTTAGTTAGAATTGGCATTTTTTATTAGATAGAAATGTAATGTTGACTAATTGATGGTAATTTTTAGACTCCTAATCTATTTTAGTCCCAATCATGATTAAATTCTTCGATAAGGATGGGTTTTAATTATCAGAAACCAAGTCGTGAGTTTTTCAGGACATGTCACTATAACTTCAAGGTGAAGTATTAGCATTGGTCAATTTGGGAAGATTGAGGTACCTATGACTTTTACACCAGTGGGCATGATTCAACCATAACAATAGTTTGTATGTTATAGTTATTGAATATTCACAATATAGTTCATACAAGTATGACATCGTGCAAATGCCACAACTATTGACTCATATGCTTCCAAATTCTGGCGGAAACGCGAGATCAACTGTTTAATCTAAAGCAAAAAGGTAGATTGCCTTTCAACTACTATCATCCTATCCTCTTCTTGCTGCCCTAATGAATCTGTATGCTTTTCTTAAGCTTTATTGGCGACTGTCCTTGCCCATTATGTGGTGAGGAAACCATAAACAAAGTCTGGTACACATTTGTAAGGCCCCGGTGATTGTCATCCCGTAAATGGTTAGATCATTTGTAGGAACAGTCCAAGCGATATATGCCGTCTTCATTTCAATGGCCTGCAAACAGCCTTATGTTCCCTTTCGATATTTTTTGAGCTATCACGGGAAAGTAACAATGCGATTAAGAACATTGCATAAGAAAAGAAGTAAACAGATATTATAACCAGAGATGATAAGAGCGCAGCCCTATTGAAATTGTGTTTTGGCAAGAATGATCTGATCATCAAAAAAAAGAATAGTGTCAGCGGGATGGCAATTATTAAGATTGAAGCAAATGAATTGACAGAGAGACCCAAAACTAGCAGTCTGGAAAGTTGTTGAGGATAGGTAAAGTAATCAATTGATCCGTAAGACTGCACCAGGACACTGACAAGTTCCTGGGCGATAAAGGCACAAAGCAAGGTAACTGCAAGAAGGAACGCCTTCTACTCAACATTTTATTGAATTATAACTGACTTGAATAAAAAAGGTATCTAGAAAAAAGGTGATATAGACTCATTTATTCCGCAGTCGTCTGAGCCAAGGCACCGGATGCTACCTCATAATTTTCTGCCTTACGAGATACTACCTTCTGTAGCAGCATGCCTCCAAGGAATGTAATAATTGGAAGAACAACAATGAAATCATTTAAGTTTACTAGACTCAGGTTAACCGAGTCTGCATTTGGGGCGTAAGTGCTAAACAAGTTATAGCTTAGAGACGGGAAATAGAAAAGGAGATTTTGTTGGGTATTGAACAACCCAACAAGTTTCCCGCTCATGGTGTAGGCGAATATGTCAAAAACTATTGAACTAAATGCATACGAAATAAATGACATGAATCGCCTGTGGACGGTATTTTCTGCGCTATTACTTCGCATGTTTTATCCTCATAACAGATCATTAATCATTCTAGTTAAGTGTTATGTTAACTATTTGTGTTAATCTTCGACCTTAAACCACAGGAAGGCAAGTAAAGCTTCAAATCGAAATGGCAAGAAAATAAGCTGTAAAATATGGGCTAATTAATTTACTTAATGGTGGGAGAATGTCAGATAAAACAGGCGTGCTTGAAGCCATATATTCATAGGCGACCCGGAATATTTTTGAAAATTCTGGGTTTTCCGGAAATCTTCAGGTCAAATGCCATAATTACTCACTAAAAGATGAAAGTAATTCGAAATTGATAAATATAATATGAGTAAGGTTTAACTATATTCTAAAAATTGCCAACTTAACATATGCACCCTTTGTTCTTATTCGTATTTCTAGGTATAGGGATTTTGACCCTTACGACCTTTACTTATTATGTAATCAATATTCTAGGTTCTAAGAAATTTTCCAAGGAACATACCAGAGACGACCTGGGCCCGAATGATGTTACAATATGCATTCCTGTTTACAATGAGGATCAAGAAATCTTCAAGGAATGCATTGATTCAGTCTCATCCCAGGGAAGCAAATTTGTTGTGGTAGGTGACTCAAGCTATGAGCCTTACAAATCCATTGTGGAATCACATGGTGGCACCTTTGTGCATAAGCCTGTTAGGGAGGGGCAGAAAAAGGCAATTGCCAGATCAATGGAGTTTGTCGAAACCCAATATGTACTGATCATGGATAGCGACACCATCCTACCAGATGGCGCTGTCTCAAGCATGGTTTCGCACTTTGTTGAAGGAGTCGGTGGCGTCGGGCCTAACATAGGCATCAAGAACACCGGAACTCCAGTAGCATACGGGGCAGAATTTGTAGAAAGAACTAGGGAAGTAGTTTATCGCGCGATGTCTGCCCATGGAAGCGTCATGCATCTCGACGGTGCTTGCGTTATGTACCGTACTGATCTCATCAAACCGTTCATAGTGTCAGATGACTTTCTGAACTTCAAGATATTCGGGAAGGCCACACAGCTTGGAGAAGACTGGCTTATGGCTCTGCATGCACTTACTTCTGACCTCAAGCTGGTGAAGGATTATAACGTGCGCGTGGAAACGTATCCACAGAAGACTTTCAAAAAATTCTACAAGCAGAGCCTTCGCTGGTCCCGTTCTGAGTGGGTAAGGTTCGGGATGGAATTCAGGACAGGAAACGCCTTGAAGAAAGGCAGGTTCTACACATTTGAGCTGATATACACCTATATGCTCCCTTTCATCGCAATTGTTGCATTTTTCCTCCGGACTATCCCCATATTCCTCATACAGCTCCATCACCCTGATCCAAGCCTCTTCGATTTCATCAGAACCGCAGCCTTACTAAGCAATCCCCATTATGCAAGTGCCACAAGGACACTCTATAATTTTGCACTATTTGGGGTCAACACCACCGGCTCGGGAATCTTCATCCTAACAGTGGCTGGAAAGATCAGCAAGGAGAGAATAAGGACCATGGCATACGGCGCAGTGGCCATGGGGATTCTCTTTGTTACCACTGTATATGGGGCTTTTACATTCTGGAAGGAACCGAAGTGGGGCACAAGGTAATCTGACAACGTAAATTGTTTGAAATGTCACTCTAAAAACATGCCATTCCAATTTTTCCAGAATAATTCTGGAATCAACGGAAGTAATAAGAATGGCAGCTTGTTGTTAGCAAGGTACCACCGAACAGTTTTAGATAATTGCAGTACCTTTTGTCTTTCTATTATAATTTGAGTCTTCAGTTCTGAAACATTCAGTTTATAACATGGTTTGACCCTTTTATTTGCATGATTAACCGGGAGCTTTCCAGAATCTTCGAGGATCTTGCAGATATGGAAGATATAGAGGGAAACCGCTGGGAATCACTGGCTTACCGGAGAGTAGCCAACAGTATATCCTTGTTGGCCATCGATGTACTGGATTTATACCACAGCAAGCAACTCAGGAAGATTGAAGGAGTTGGCTCCTCAATAGAAAAGAAAATAATGGAATACATTGAAACAGGGAAAATTTCTAAGCGCGAAGACTTGAAAGAAAAATATAACATAGATTTTGAATCATTAAGGAAAATTCAAGGTTTGGGGCCAAAGAGAATAGCCATACTTCATCTTTCCCTTGGGATCAAGAACCTTGATGACCTTGTTGAAGCAATCAGAAATGATCAAATTTCAAAAGTTCCAGGATTTGGCCCTAAGTCGCAGGATGCTTTGAAGAAGTCAATTAAGTTTTACAAATCATCTGGGGCGGATAGAATACCCCTGGCAACCTGTTATGATGATATACAGGAATTCCTGTCAAAGCTCCGGACAAGCGGAAAATTCACGCGACTTGAGCTGGCAGGTTCAGCAAGAAGGCTCAGGGACACGGTTGGAGACATAGACTTGCTTTGCTCGAGCGATGACCCTTCGGCGGCAGGAGATTATTTCACAGGATTAGGGGAAGTCAAAAATGTGATCGCGAAGGGTGAGACAAAGATTTCAGTTTTGCTATCACTTGGGCTGAACTGCGACCTTAGGATCATTGACTCCAACTCATTCGGGGCAGCCCTTCAGTATTTTACAGGAAGCAAGGAGCACAATATAAGGCTTAGAGCCATGGCAATAGATGGCGGGATGAAACTGAACGAATACGGATTATTCAAGGGAAACGACTCATTGGCATCTCTAACAGAGGAAGATGTCTACAGCAAACTAGGCTTGGAATTGGTCCCGCCGGAACTCAGGGAGAACATGGGGGAAGTTGAGGCTGCCCTGCAAAGGCGATTGCCAAAGATTGTTGGTTTTGAAGAAATCCAGGGTGATTATCACACCCACACTGATGCAACAGATGGGCATTCAACTTTTGATGAAATGGTGGAAGCCGGAAAGAAGCTCAAATACAAATTCATGGCGATCACTGATCACAGCAAAAGTCTGAAGGTGGCAAATGGAATGGACGAAAAGAGGTTTCAGGCGAGGAACAGAAAGATAGATGGGTACAATGAAACCACAGACTCCATACGAATTCTTAAGGGCGTGGAACTTGAAATCCTCAAGGATGGCAGCCTTGATCTTCCCAACAGGCTGCTGAATGAAATGGATGTGGTCATAGGAGCACTTCACCAGCAGATTAGTGACCACATGAAAACCAACACCCTGAGGTTGATCAAGGCCATAAGAAGCGGTATGCTTACGACTATAGCCCACCCAACTGGAAGGCTGTTGGGAACCAGGGATGCTTATAGAATTGATTTTGATGCGGTCTTCGAAGCTTGCGAGGAAAATGATGTTGCCTTAGAAATAAATGGTTTTCCCACCAGGTCGGATCTGCCATATGATCTGGTAAAGAGAGCAAAATCATACAAGATCAGCTTCACCCTGGGGAGCGATGCCCACAGCACGAATCAGCTGAAATACCTCTGGTTTGCAACTGCCATAGCCCGCAGAGGATGGTTGGAAAGTAAAAATGTGATCAACGCCAATCCTTATGCATCAAAAGGACTGGCCAGGCAAATTAATTAAAAGCTTTCATCCTTTCCAGATGCCTACGCCGAGCCCAACCACGAACAGCACAACAACAAGGGAAATAGCCCCAGTGCTGCCTATTGGAATCAATGCAGTCATAGCCTGTATGTGGTTTGTAACGTATGAAACCACACTGTTCAGCAATGAAGTAACCGATATCTTAGGGATAAAAGAAAACCCTACATAACCGGAAACTACAAAGGCAACTAGAAGCAATACAAACGATACTAACCCCTTCTTTATGGCCAGCCCAAAGAGCAACCCGTCGACAAGGGCAAGTATTGGTATTACCAATCCAGAATAATCCATCTCTGTTTCTCCTTCTACATTTATAATTTATGAACTTAAAATACTTATTGTCGTAAACCTTTAATATAACATACTAATTTTATTATATAATTGGTAGTGAGAGTACGAATTACACTGATTCGTAGACCCTCAGACGTTCCAGTATCCTCTTCCCTTTTTCCGTTATCTCGTACTTCAGGTTGCTTTCACCATATCTTGCCGTTTTTACCATTTCCCTTTTGATTAGGTCCCCCATGATCTCCTTTGCAGACTTATAGTTGAGATTGCACTTATAGATGAGCTGAGTTATGCTCGCACCTTCAAGAGTATATACAGTTTCAAGGATTTCCTGAGTTATCCTAGTTCTGTCACGGTTATGGCGTTTCGAGTGGGAACTGGCCAGGTTCCTTGGTTCCCTGTCCATGGCAATGAGCCTGCTTGCAAGGCTTTTGCCTATATTGTAGCTGGCGATGGAAGAATTCACATGTGGGATTTTTATGACATTGAAATTGCAGATTTCACACAGATTCTTTTCCTTTGGTTCCAAATCTTCAGACGTCAGAATAATTCCTGATGAAGACTCTATGTCTGCAGATTTCACCCGGTGCATTAGAATCTTCTCGTATTTATTCCCCGAAAAGTCCCTGAGATTGAGGATTGGAACAATGTTGCTGCTCTTGATGGATTGAAGCGCATAATCAAAGGAATGGATGGTATCGGACTTACCCTTGATGTTGAAATTGCGCAGGAACTTCCATTCAATGAGTTCTATGCCCATTGTATTGGCTATAGTTCTCAACAGTTCGCCATCATTACTGCTCTGTTCTGCCCTTTCAAGCCAAGTGCTAGCCAATTTAATCTTTCTCCATATTATTCCGCCCCAATTTATGAGACTTTTTAAAAACCCTTATTTCGGATATAAAGCTTTCATCTAACAAATTAATTATAAAATCCCATTGAAACTCACCCGGCAATATGTGTAACATGTAAGGAAATAAGAGTGATTACAAATTAGGAGAGGAATTAGGAAGACAAAGGCTGATTTATTAATTTTAAATCGGTTATAAAAAATTCATTAAACAATGCCATTTTTCGGTTAAATGGATTATATGAATAATCTCTACACCCTATGAAATGTTCTGTGAAACTTGAATATGAGAAAGGCAGAAACTGTATCTAATGTCTAGAAAAACTTTTCATTGGAATGTCACGAATTTCGGTGAGGAAAATAAAAAATGTGGGATAAAATGCTTCACTCCAAAACCGCTGAGAGAGCCCGGTATGAGTTTTTCCAAAGCACTTCATCCGCATGTTCACCGAGCCTGTCGCCCAGGGTATGCAGTTCTTTGACGCTTTCCAGGCCTTTCAGATTGCTAGGAATGCCGAGAAAATCTGTTCCTATGGCTGGGTACTCCCACCCGTAGCTTTCGCCAACATAAGTTATGGATTCCACAAGATTGCCAAGCGTTGGCTTCTCACCAAGGGTTGAAGGAATTGAGGTCAGGCCGATGATTCCTTTGTTCTTCACCACGGCCTCAATGGCCTCGTCGCTTATATTCCTGAAGATTTTGTAATACGATTTAGGATTCGTATGGGAAACCACCACCGGGTGTTTGGAGATATTTGCCGAATCTATTATGGTCTGGTCACTGGCATGCCCAAGATCTATGGCAATATTCAATTCGTTGCACAGTTTAACCAAGTCTTCCCCGGAGCCTGTAAGGCCGAAATCCTTCCTCGAAGTGCAAGATGCAGCAAACTTTGTTTCCATGTTCCATGTGAGCCCCAGGGACCTTAGTCCATTCTGTTTCAGGAATCTAACATCCTCTTCCCCGGAAATTGTATCTGAGCCTTCCATGGCCATGAGAAATTTTAATCCATGGCTGTCCAGGTCTGACCTGTTCCTGACCAGTTTTACGTATCCGTTTCTCTCCAATGACTGGTAAAACTTAAGCTGCCTGAGAAGGCTGTTCTGGTCTGGATAATATTCAGATGAGTCTGACCGGTAACCTTGGCTGGTTGTGTCCCTGGCCCACTTCTTTGTCAGTGGAAATACTACTGAAAAAATTACCACATCCTGAAAGGCAGAGAGTGCGCTGATGCTTGATTCTGTGGTTCCATCAAATACATCATGGTTGGCAGAAGTTATCCCGAAATCCTCATGGAGGTCAATAAAACGTGAAACCATCTTGTGTGGTAAGCTGTGTGGCTAAAGAAATCTTTTCCTATTGGCATACCTTTTACACAGTGTAAGGAATCCTGTAAGGCATGTGGCATCACCATAACTATGAGGCAGCTGCGGAAATGCGCAAAAAGTACATTCCAATCGAAAAGGTCCTTACATTGGTGGACCCAGGTGAATCAGATGTCATAATGGACGTTGGCGGAGGAGACGGGTACTATTCCACCCTTTTCGCCGAGAAATGCAGGAAGGTTTACTATGTTGACCCGTCGAATCCTGCGGTGAATTTGGTAAAGAGGAGACTTTCTGGAACTACGGGCAACATTGAGATCATGCAGGAAGACATATGTACCATGAAACTCCCTGATGATATTAGCAAGGTATTCTTCTCAAACAGCTTCCATGACATAGGATGCAGGGAAAATCTCATTGGCAGGCTAAGTGAAGCTTCGGTTAATCCCCTAAAATTCATCCTTATTGAATTCAAAAAGGAAGCCTCCATAGGCCCACCGGAATATGTGAAGATCGATCAGGATGAGCTTGACAACATATTCGGGAGGAATGGTTACCATCTTGAAAGGAGAGAGGTTTTGCTGGAACATTATGTGTCTTCTTACATCAGGTGATATGCCCAGTAATCAATTTTTATTTAGGATCAAAGTTTAAATAGAGACCTGTTCCTATTTGATTGGTGATATTCTGGACAAAGATGATCAAATTATTGAGGAACTCACAAAGATAAGGAAATTGCTTGAGCCTGCTCCGACTCCGCCTCCACCTAAGGGCTTCAGGGCAGAATTCAGAGACTTCCTTTCAAAATACAAGGTAATGGGAATGGCTGTGGCCTTTATCCTGGGCTTATACCTCGGTGCACTTGTCCAGGCCCTTGTCAATGACTTGATAATGCCTATAGTTCAGATTGCAATGCCTAATACCAACTGGCAGAGCATTGCGGTTGGGCCATTCCAGATAGGTGCTTTTGCAGGCGCACTACTGACTTTCATCATAATAGCCCTTGTCATCTTCCTGATGATAAAGATTACCTCAAAGGCAAATATTCAGTAAAGCGGATAGGGGGGTTGCAGTAAAGCCTGACATCCCATGAGATAGAAGCTGCTGAGGGGAGTTTTCAGTCTCCCACAAATATTATTCTGCTTCCGCCATATTCGATGTTGAAGCTTTCCTGCTTCAGACCGGGTAGGCCTTTTACTATTTTCTCATGGTTGTCCGGGTTGGCGAAAAGCAGCAGGAAACCACCACCACCTGCACCTATCATCTTTCCTCCAATGGCACCATTTGAGAGTGCGCTCTGGTACCAGGAATCAATGTTCCCGTCCGTAATTCCATCTGCAAGGAGCCTTTTCTGTTCCCAGTTCTTGTGAAGAAGCCTTCCCATCTCATCGGTATTACCCTTGCACATTGCGTCGAACATCTCATAAGCCATGCCTTTCATCAAGTTGTAGCTTTCAACCTTGCTGGCTACATTGCTGGCCTGCACCTTATGTATCTCAGTTGAGCTCCTTTCCCTGCCGGTGTACATGAGAAGAAGGTTTGACTGCAGTTTAGCCCTCATTTCTTCATTCATGATAACAGGCTTGACGGAGACCCTCTCATCCTGGTGGAATTCCATGAACTGTATGCCTCCATAGGCCGCCATATACTGGTCCTGCTTGCCTCCTGGCTCTCCCAGGATTTCCCTCTCTATCTTTACTGCTTCCTCAGCCAGCTGCAGCGGAGATGCGTGTTCTCCCTTGAATGCATGGAGTGCATTCAGCAGGCCAACAAGAAAAGTGCTGCTTGATCCGAGCCCAGTGCCCTTTGACGGTATATCAGAAATGCTGACAATTTCTATACCGCCATCAATCCCAAGGAGTTTCATGGCTTCCCTCACGGTGGGATGCCTGATCTCATCGACCGTGTCAACCATTTCTGTTACTGAGTAGCTGACACGGATTTTTGAGTCGAACTTCTTGTTGACCGCTACGTAAATATACTTGTTTATGGAGGCTGAAACAACTGCGCCCGGGCCGTATTCCCTATAATAGGAAGGTATGTCGGTGCCTCCACCAACGAATGTAATGCGCAGTGGGGTTCTGGACATTATCATTCTTGTTTTCGTTATATCACCTATAGTAGTCGTTGATGAGCTTTAGTCCCTTGTCAAGGTCGATCTGCGCCTTGAATCCCAGGAGCTTTTCAGCCTTTGAAGTGTCCGCTAGTGTCTCCATTACATAGTTCTTTACCGGCATCTCAATGTACTCTGGCTTGATGTTTGTGCCGAGGAGGCGGTTAAGCTTTTCCACCAGCTCGTTCAGGCTATAATTCTTGCCAAATCCTACATTGAAGACATCAAATCCCTTATGTTCAGATGCTTTAATGAGGCAGTCCACTACATCGGTCGCAAATATGAAGTCTCTTCTCTGTTCCCCGTCGCCATATATGACAGGAGCCTTGCCGGCCTTCATATCCCAAAGGAACTGAGTTGCAAGGTTAGCAAACCCGCCCTTGGCTTTTTCGTGGTATCCATACACTGAGAAGAACCTCATTGCAGAAACATTCAGGCCATAAAGCTTGTTATAAAGTTCGCTCAGTCTCTCTGAACCTATCCTGCCTTCCGTGTAAAGGTCGGTAACGGCTGGTATAATGTCTTCCCTATGTGGTGGCTTTACACCATTGTAAATTGATGAAGTTGATGAAAACACTATGCTTGATCCTCTCTCCCTTGCATATTCAAGGACACTGGTCATGCCAGATATTACTTCGGAAACAAGCTGTGGATTCTGCCTGTACATTGGGGAAGCAGAGTAAAATCCCAGGTGGAAAACAACATCAGCTTCAAAATCCACATTGTTGATGTCCTTTGCGTCGCTGTTAAGAACCTTAAGATTTTCAGATTCAAATTCCCTCAGGTTATCATTGCTTCCGGTATGCAGGTTGTCTATTACCAGAACCTCGTTTTCTGAAACAAGCTTGGACACTAAATTTGTGCCAATGAATCCTGCCCCGCCTGTAACTATGACTCTCTTATCCTTCATTCTGCACAGTTAATGTATGACAGGGTATAAATCTCTTCAGGGAAGGTGCGGACATGTGTCTGTTTTCACCACATTTCCACAATAAATAAGTTGGTAAAAATTGGAATTACGATCTAAATTAGACCCAGAGGCTGTCAAATGCTCAATAAATTCTTATATCTATTAAGCACTTCAAAATTCGATCAGAAATGTTCAAGCCAATAGAAAGAGACGTATACTCATGGGAAGTTCCGGATGCCGAATTTGGCGAGATGATGAATGGTCATCTATATATCCAGGATGACGGCTTTGTCCTGATAGATCCTCCGCTTATGCCAGGATTGCTCCAGGGCTTGGGTGTCTTCGGCAAATGTGATGGGGTGATTCTTCTTAGCGGCTCGCATAAGAGGGGTAGTGTAATGGCTTCAAATGCACTTGGCACAATACTGTACGTGCCAGAATTCGCTGCTGGCCAGATACAGGGCAAGAATGTGAAATCGTACAAAGATGGCGAAAAACTTGCAGGTGACTTTAAGGCCATTGAGTTGAAAACTGAAATCGGGGTCTTTGGAGATCACCCAATACATGAAATGGCCCTCCTGGATTCAAAAAATAGAATTTTCATCTGCGACGCATGTTATGGCCAGCCCGGTGGAAGCCTTAGCATCGCCCCTGAGGGGATTATACCCGGAAATACAAGGCAACAGGCACTGGCCTCCCTGAAAGCCATTGTCAAAGTACTCCCCACCGGAGTAAATACGGCATTCTTTGGCCATGGAACTGATATTAAAGGAGAATTCTCAAAACAGGTCGAAACAAGGAAGAAGGAATTCAACCTTTAATCCTATTGTTAGAAAATCCTGGTGGAGAACCTGTATACTGAAACAACTTTATCGGCCCAGGCTTTCTCCCTAAGGCCGGCGCTTTCGCACGCGGCATCTAGGAACTCTACAGGTTCCAGTCCCATCTCAAGGGCTACTTGAGGGAGCATCACCGCTGAAGTGCCAGAGCCAATTATCATTATTCCATCTATTCCTATTCTCAGGCATGACAAATCTTTTAAGTGGTTATCCTTAATTTTCTCAACCTGGCCTATAACAGAGATTCCAATGTCCAGGACATCTATCTCACTCTTCGATACATGCTTGAATCTGGCATCCATATAAGCAGCATTGACTGCAGCCATCCTTGTGGCATTCCACAGTTCATATGAAGGATAAACGAAACCTGAGTTTCCCCTGGTCTCATTGCCATTTTTCAGCGTTATGTAGACCCCGCTTTTTTCCTTAAGAATTTGGTCACGGATCCTTGGCCTGTATTTCATCCCTGAAGAATGGGACTTCATTGAAGTTGCAGCTATGTCCTTTAGTTTCCTGCCATGCTCCGCAGTCAGCATCTCAAGAACTGTCAAATCTGTTCCGGCCTGGACATCCATTTGCCCAATAATGCCTCATAGTTCTTTAGCTTTGATGCCAACGCAGTATTTGAGCTAAAAAAATAATAAGTTTGTGCTTTAACTTAAGAAAGGTTCTTCCGAAATTATCAGACCAGATTCAGATAAAACCCTATAATCGAAACCATCAATCCGAGTATGACCATAGTAAGGACCCAGAAAACATAATTCCCCTTAACTGAACGTCCAATCCCGGCTCCGAGGGCAGAAAGGGCAATTATTGCGACTATGATTGAAAGAAGGCCATCCTGCGGAAGCAGAACAGAGAAAGCTAGAGGTATCATGGAACCTGTAAAACCGCTTACTGCCGAAATTGATGTTCCAATGACCGATTCCATCATTATGTCTCTGCCGATCTTTCCCTTGATAAGATAAGATGGTGAACGGAGATTGAGCTGCCTTGAAGTTCTTGAGATCTCCTCCCTTAACCGGGAATATTCCGCTATAAAGAAACTGAAAGCACCCACAAAGGCTGCGCCAAATGCTACCCTGAGGGCAAGGCCGGCACCTATGCTTTCACCGGCAAGCAGAGACCTTGATATGAGCATCAGGGTCGTTATAATTCCATCTGACAATCCCAGTGTGAATGGGAAAAGCAAATTTTGGTTATTCATTCCTTCTTATACTTTCTATCAGCTTTTTGCCCACCGCGATTTCGTCCACTGAATGTATGACGGACCCGGTGTCTTCTATATTCTCGATGAGAATGTTGTAATCTATGGCTGTGCCTTCAACAGTAATGATGGTCCCCATGGTTTCCATGTCCATTTCTGTTACGCTTACATTAACTGCATCCACGCCTGGAACCCTCTCTATGGCAAGAGCCAATTCAAGCAGGGTAGGCCTGTTTAATCCTTTGTCGACATCTAATACTACTCTTCGAACATTCATTTCTATATCACTGGTCTAAATAACAAATTCATTTGGCTTACTCTTGGGATAAAACAATTTGGCAAGGCTTTCGCTAACCAGAAAGAAAATAGTACTAGACTACTACCAGGTTCATCCTTGTCACTAAGCATGTCCCTCGACAATTCAGCCTCTTATATGTCCATATTAGATATTACTTCTTAATTCTTACTCCCAATGAAAAGTCTGGAAACCATTTGAAACAACAGGAATAGGAACTATAGGGGTGAATACTCTCCGGTTAGCTTCTTCATTGCATTCTTGATTCTGCCGGAATACCGCATCAGGTCTATGACAATCACAATAACGAATATTCCGAAAATAACAGTCACTCCAAAAAACACACCGTCAAGTGTGATGGCGAGAGAATTGTATGGAAGGAATAGAATTGCTGAAATGAGGCCATATTCAATGGCTGCTATTGAGAAACCGTAAAGGTATACGAGCTGGTTAATCATTCTTGATACAAACTTCACTCTTTCCAGGTCCACTGATGGCTGAAGGGTTCTTTTCATGGAACCGTATAGTTTTTCGATTTCAGACCCAGATGACCGTGCAGCGCCACTCACGGCTTCGGAAACCCTGTTGGGGGCGTCATTTGCACTGTTAACAAGCCTTTCTGCCGCTTTGCTGGCCTGGCTGCTGACGAAGAAGTCCAGGAGCTCCTTCATGAAAGAAAGGTTAAGGACACTCTCAATTTCAAGAACCTTGGTCTCCAGATCCTCGATATAATCGGTGAAACTACCACGTACAAGTTTGGAAATTATGATCGTAAGTACAACTATGGCAGTCGGGATCAGATAGAGGATTAGTTCCATTAACGGAACATAACTCACATTCTAGTTAAAAAATGTTTACATTGAGGGTTTCCTTACGATGCGAAAATTAACCTTTTATGAAGTTAAATTTCTTGAGATCGTCAAGGAGGAGTAATCCCTCAGTTGTAATTTGGTATTTTTGCTTGGCGCCAGGAGATTCCCCAATAGACAGGAGTTTTCCCTCAAGGAGTTCATTGACGGCCCTAAGTGCCGACCGGTAGTTCAGGTTGCACTTGTAGATGATCTTTGTGATCCCTATTTCACCGCTGTTTTTCGCAAGGGCAAGAATGTCGTGTATGATCTTTGTGTGGTCCCTCCGCCTGCGGTTTATGCTGTCCCGTTTCTCATCAGGTGCAGCAGAGATCTCCTGCTCGAAGGAATCGCGTTTGTTGAACCTGAAAGGAGAAGAACTGGTCTTTTCAACCTCATTTATCCCGTCGGGTGTGATCCTCAGGAAGCCATCAGAGTCCTTAAGAACAATTGACTTAACAATAGGTACAGAGAATATTCCGGAAAGGAAGTTCTCGTATGGAGTAACGTTGATTGCAGATAGTGCATATCTTTTCTGTAGTGAAAGGTTCTTTGTCCTGAGGTATAGGATCACTATCTGGTCCATTCTCTCAGTCTTGTTCCCACTCAGCACATTTATTGGAATGACATCCTTCTCATTGGCCGTAGAAACCAGCGCGTAGTCGAAATGGTGTACTAATTTGTCGTCACTGCGCAGTGTGTACTCTTGCTTCAGGTTCCAGTCCTTAAGGTTGAAGACCATCTCATCCGGCCCGATGCTTGACTGTGGGCTCCTAGTGTAACCCATTTCCGTTACAGATAACTCAGTCTCTTCAGAAAATGAAACCATATCTTAAATTGATACATAGATAATATATGTATTTTGTTATATTACAATAAAATGCACTGTCTGACAAAAAATCAAAGGAATATTCGTGCATGAGACACAATATCAAGCCAGCATTAATTCCAGCCATATATCGATTATGAATAAATTAAATATTCTGTATGCTGTTGTCTGACAAAATTTATATCCTTGCATATTAATTTCTTTAGCATGAAGGATCATGGCATTGCCCGAACCTTTTGGGATGAGATAGCCAGAATTCGCGCAATTATTAGGGAGACCTCTGAGCCGAAACGTGATGAAAATAACTAATATTAATTAATCAGAAGCAATGACCTATTCAGTGGACACAAGGCATAAAGCACTGGCAGTTGTTTTCATCATAGCAGCCATTAATACGGTTTTCCTTATCCTCATTGCCTTCCTCAATGTAACCGTATGATTCACTGATGCAATATACGGGGATGAGAAATTTTTTTTATAATCGCATCAATTACATTCACTGAAAATTGTTCACACAGGTGAAAAATAATGGCACAGTTAAGAACTCTTGAGAAATTTGAAAAGAATGCCCTCGATGTCTGCAAGGACCCCGATTTCAGGGAAAAACTAGCTGTCTGGGTGCAGAAGCATAAGGAACCCCTGGACGTGTATGGCCTGAAGAAGCTCAAGGACAAAATTGACCAGCATGCCAGGAAAATGGCTAAGGCATCCCATTAGCTGATTTGGAATGAAGGCTGTAATCCTCACAATAGGCAATGAAATTCTGAAGGGGAAGACAGTCAATACAAATATGGCCCACATAGGACAGGTCCTGACCTATGCAGGGCACGAAGTTTTCCGAGCCCTCATTGTGGGTGACAATCCCGATGAAATCTCCTGGGGGATCAGAACGTCCCTGGAAAGTGGAGATATAATAGTAACCACAGGGGGCCTTGGCCCTACATTTGATGACATGACGGTTGAATCCATTTCTAGAGCTCTTGGCCTGGAGACTGAGATAGACCAGGAAGAACTGGAATATCTTAAGGAGAGATACATTGGAAGAGGCATTGAGCTAACCGAAGAGAGGCTCAAGATGGTACGCCTTCCGGTTGGTTCCAGGGCAATCCATAATCCTGTTGGCGCTGCCCCTGGCGTTATTTTGAAGCATGGTGGAAAGACAATAATAATTCTGCCAGGAGTTCCGGGGGAAATGAAGGCCATCCTTGACATTGCCCTGCCGGAGATAAAAACCGCCGAAAGAGTGTACTATGAAGAAACCTTTCCCCTTGAGGGCATAATGGAGAGTTCCCTGGCCCCACTTACAGAAAGGATCATGAAGAAATGGAATGGGCAGGTTTACATCAAGAGCCATCCACAGAGATCTGAAGTTGATAATCCCTCACTTAATGTTGAAGTTTCTTCATGGGGCAGTGACTTGACAAAGGCTAAGAAAATTGTTGCTTCAGTTGGGAAAGAGATAAGGGAAAGCTACATGGATTATATTGGAAAATAATCAGTGTGCCCCAGGGGGGAACACTATATTGTCATAATCCAGGTATCTACTGTCCTCAAACCTGAGATAGTCCGGATTAATCCCTAACTTGAGGGATAGGAAATACGCTGCATAGTAAAGGGAAACCATGGCTGATATGGGATAGAGGTACCTGTTTTCGGGGACCTGCACTTCAACAGTCTGGTCTCCAGTTCCATTAATGACCAGCGTACTGGTGCCTACTGTTTTGCATGCTTTTACTATGTCAGAGGAGCGTTTATTCACTTCAGGCGAATTTATGATTATTACAAGCGACCTGTCGTCGATGACTGAAGTGCAGCCATGATTGAATTCCTCAAGCTCTATCCCCTCAGCGTGTAGATGTGTTGACTCCTTGATCTTCTGGGCGGCCTCCCTGGCAGCGATATACGATGGCCCCGCCCCAAGGACGAAAATGTCTCTGGGTTCTGGAAGAATACTGATAGCTTCTGACACAGGCTTCTCCTGTTTCCTGATCTCGGACTCAATAAGGGCTGCAAATTCAGTGGTATTTATTTCAAGGCTTCCGAATTCCTTGGCGATCTCCAGTGAAGCAAAAGCATTGTCAAAGAATGCCTTTGTATTGCACAAAGACTGGTCTGGGGAATCCCCGATGACAATGCCATGCCTTGAAGCCTTTATTATGGGAGTGTCGGGGTAATGGGAAACGCCAACAGTTTTCACGTCGCTTCCGACGCTGTTGACAGCATCAACCGTTGATTTAGTCTTGCCTGTGTGAGAAAAGCCAACAAGTGTTCCCCTGATATGGTGGTAATGTTCAAGCTCAAATGCCTGAATGCTTTTCCAGTCTTTGCCTGTATCCCAAAGGACCTGCGCACCTAACGTCGAAGAATGGTAGGCAGTTCCATTTCCCGTAAGGCAAAGCCTGTCAGTGAGAAACGAGTAATCTACGCCTTTCATGATGTCAATTGTTTTCCTTATGCCCGCTGGTGTGCTTTTCAGCATTTCATACATAAGGTACGGATGGCTTTTTCTAACCTCCGGCAAGTCGTCAGTCATGCTTTCCTAATCTGGGATTTTATTTAACCGTTGGCAAAAGAATGCTTTATCTTTTAGCATCTTCTGGTTAAATGATGGCAAAACTGGACTTTAAAAAATAAAAGTTGGCACAAAGTTGGAAAGTCATTCCTGGTTGGGGGCCTCTGGCTTCGGCTGCTCTTCCTTCAATATCCCGGTCGGAGTATCCTTCGCTTCGGCGGGGGCGGATGCCACTGCCTGCTTTTGCTCGTGTGCAGCTTCCTCTTCCTTCGCTTTCTTTGCAGAATCGGGGATTTCTGCCTTAACAGGGTGTTCAAAAGGAATAATTGTATTTATCACAACTGCCTCCACATTTTCTCTTGACTTAAGGAGCATTTCGATGGAGATCTGCCTTCTGTTGGCTTCCTGGCAAATTGAAGCAGATTCCTCCTCACCAAGGATTTTCCTCTGTTCCCCAGCATATGTTCCCGGCCCCTTAGATGTGTACAGGACAGTCAAGCGCTTGATTTTACTGCAGTCGTACATTGGAATCTCCTATGGTGGATGGCATGATTCTTTAGAAATTTTGCCTAGAAATGGTGCGCACTCATTTCGCCATAAGCTGACATTTATCACTTAAGAAATGCGATTTTCTGATAGCAAAAACTACATAATTGAACCATATAGAGACGCAGAATGCTACTTACAGGTGAAGACTATTCTGATCTGGTGACCTATCTCACTGGCCTGTTCAGCATCAAGAAGATTCCGGAAATCCTGGTGGACAGGTTCCGGATAAGATACGTGTCCTGTTTCATCATGGATGGGCCGGAATCGTCAGAAGGTGAGCTAGCAGAACGCTTTCCAGAGGATGATGAAAGGGACCGGATCAAGTTTGTGAATTTTGAGGTGGTTGGGCTTCATCCGGAAAAGAAAAGCACTGTCACAATAAACTGGGATTCCATTGAAATCAACCCTGACATAGACAGGAAAGTCGCTGTTGATTTTGTGGATGTCCTGGACAGATCGACATTCAGATATTTCTGAAGGGGATACCCTGGCATGAATATTCTCAACGCATACGTGGGAAGCAAAGAAACCCTTATGCTTGAAAAGAACGGAAGGTTCTACACCTTCGTTGACAAGCAGGAAGCCCCAAGGAGTTCTCTTGAAGCGATCATGAACTGGGATAAAATCAGCAACCTGGATATTGCCGAAGCGAAGAGGCCGTCACAATATTCATTGCCGATACGTTCCGAGAAGGCATTTTTGCCAGCAGTTAACTTCAGGAGCCATTCAACGGAAACATCAATGCCCTCCCTGAAGGAGCCTTACTTCTTCTGCAAATTTCCCCATGCATATCTTCCCCACAAGGGAAATGTCGTTTATCCTAGGGGTGTGGAGAGGCTGGATTATGAAGGGGAAATGGGAATCATCATAGGTAAGAAGGGAAAGTACATCAATGAAAAGGATGCAGAGAATTTAATCTTCGGGTATACCATAGTTGATGACATCAGCCTCAGGGATTACCAGAACGCTGGCCAGGCCCCTTATGGGAAGGACTGGGTGCTGGGCAAGAATGCGGATACTGCGCTGCCAATAGGACCATGGATTACACCGAAGGAAGAGTTCTCAGGTTTTCCAACCACAATCGAAACAAAGGTCAATGGGGAAGTTGTCCAGCATGGCACTACCGATGACATGATATTTTCAATCCCGAAACTCATCTCCCGCCTTTCGACAGTCATCACCCTTTCCCCTGGAGACCTTATAACAACAGGCACCCCTTCCGGAGTGGCCGAATACACAACGAAAAAATACCTGAAACCCGGAGATGAAGTGGAAATTTCAATTGCAGGCATTGGAACACTCAAGCATGGCATAGTGGAGGACCCAGCCGGAACCGGTTCCTGATGTACAGGCACAGCAGCATAATTTCCAATTCACCACTTAATTTTATTCTTGAGGAGGGCATAAGCATAGGGAAATCCACCACCGGCAGGGATATCTACTTGAATGCTGAAAGGCTTCAGAGGCACCTCCTGGTGGCTGGAAAGACTGGGTCCGGGAAATCAAATTTCCTGAAGGTCCTCATTGAAGGCATAATATCGGGAAATGAAGGATCTGTTTTACTTCTAGACCCGCATGGAAACCTGGCCAGAGAAGTTGCATCAGGATGCCCCCACAACACTGTGGTCATATCTCCCACGGGAATGGAGGAGGAGGGGCAGAGAATAAACATCAGCCTCAATGCAATCAGTGCAGGCAATTACCAAGAATCTGGAAGCCTGGCCGCGGGATGGATCAAGGATGCATTTGCAAGTGAAGGCGTTTTTTCCCACGGGACCTGGGGACCAAGGCTAGAAGTTGTTTTTTCCTCCATTTTGCAGGAACTGATCCGCAAGGACCCTGAATCAAACCTTTCGGATCTTCTCAATTTGCTGCTTGATAGCAGCAGGATCAGGAAATTTATATCCAATACGGAAAATGCTGAGTTGAAGGCCTTCCTGAAGATGCAAGTATCGGACTGGAGAGGTTGGAACCAGTACGTTACAAGTTCCATAAACAAGCTGCTGCCCCTGCTTACCAATGATGGAATAAAGCATCTGATTTCAGGAAAGACCGATTCTTTTGATCTTCTATCACTTTTCAGTGGAAAGAGCACGATTATAATTCCAGAAATATGGAGGAATGTCGTGCCTGACGATTCTTTCAAGGTAATAGGGATGCTACTGATTCTGAAGCTCTGGCTTCAGAGAATACACCTGTATGACAGGAATGAGGACAAGCCCATCTACATGATTTTTGACGAAGCACAACTCGTCCCCGGCAGCATACTCGATCGGCTCCTAAGGGAGGGGCGTAAATTCGGGTTCCGTGTGATCATGGCTACCCAGTTTTTGGGGAGGGGCCTTGAAAGCCTTTCGGAAACCATAAGGGGAAATGTTGGGAATATAGTTTCGTTCAACCTCTTCGAAGAGGATGCCCGGGAAATCTCTTCAAACTTCTTCAACGGCGATCTGGACAGGAGGCTCAGGGAAGTGCTCAAATCACAGCCTGTCCACAAGGCAGTCATATGGTCCCAGGATGACCGGGGGGTTTCTGGCCCGCTTTCCTTTTCACCAATAGTTAAATTGTCCAGTGAAGATGACGATCTTTTCCAGCGAATAAGAAAACAATCTCTTCTAATCCTTGGGACTGCTCATCAAGAAGATGGGGACTCACAAGGCGATACAGATCTCCACGAATTCCTCATCCTCAAATTCCAGGATTATCTTTTGAAAAAAGGCATTGAAAGCCAAAGGCACCATTTGTATAATGGAATATACCCCGACCTCTATTTCGAGCTTAATGACAGCACGGTATTTGTTGAAGTTGAAGTTTCAGACCTCGTGAACATCGGACGGGTTGTGGAAAAGATCATCAACTATTCCGGGAAGAACCTGGTTTTCATCACACCACCGGGAGCATCATCATCTCTTTATGCCAAGATACTTCAGTATATCTCCGGCAATGGCCTCAGGATCATGGATAGGCTGGAGAGGGGCAACCGGGACTTGCTTTCTAAGATAAGCATATTGGAGTATGACAACGGCTTCCGGTTCCTGGCCTCTGGAAACCTCAGGAATTTGAGGATTGAGCACATCTCACAGGGAACGTTCTTCCGTTCATTGAGTGAGATGCCCTATGGAGAAATCCGTTCCTTCATCTATGGTCTCATGATAAAGGGAGGAACTACAAGAATTGATTTTCCATACCATAAAGTAGAGAAAGTGTTCGGAAGGGCAAATTGCGACAAAGCCCAAAAGAAAATCTGCGGAAATTCTTCAATAGTGTCCATTCATGATCTATTTGGGGTGAGCTCTTGATCAAGGTACTGAAGACATTTGATGAGCTAATCCAGTATAGGCTCCCTTTTCTAGCTTATACGCCGCAAGCCCACGAAGCATACGATATTTCTGTGCGAATACACGACCTGAAATGGCCTACGCTAAGATACCGTGTCAGGTTGGGAGGCAGGGAAATAAGGTTAAAGCAATTCTTCCTTGACTGGTTCTTCCCCGGATTCCCGAAATCAATGCTCAGTGACTTCTCTGCGGGATATTCAGATATCCGATCAAGGCAGGTCAACGGATATATTCTGTTCCTTGGCAAGAATTACCGCAAAAACCATGCGGCTTCAGCCTGGATTCATGGCACTACGGTTGAAATGGATTCTCCTTCAACCATATCTGACGAAGAATACGAGAATTTATTGCTTGACATCCTGGAGAAGCAACCTGATCCATCCTCGTTGAGCAAATACCAGTTTCCGGACAGATCTCATTTTGCCGGCGGCTATGGGAGCCAGTGGTATGAGGACAGGAGAATTGCCAGGCTTAACTGGAGGCGCACTCCATCAAATTCCCTTGTTGTCAATAACCTAGAATACAAGGCCAGCGGGCTCGGTTACATTGATGTGGAAGGGAAGGCACAGGAAATCTACCTATTCCAGGAGGGTAACTATTCAAAGGCGATCTGGATAGAAAAGGCCTCTAAAGGCATTGCAATGGACCACGCAATCTATGATGTCAGAAAGGGAAAGGGCTTATTCGACACAGAGGTGAAACTGGCGGGAAACTTGGGCCTGCTGGTTTTCAGGAGGCCTTCTGGGCCAGGTGTCCTGAAAGCAGACATGGGTTCCTTTGTGTTAACAGCAGGCTTTTCACCTGGGATAGTGCTGGAAGATATTTCGTCATTCGTCTCCAATCTCGATGGAATTCTAGTGACACTCAAAGAAACCAGTGAGTCAGTGCCTCATGAAGATGCGAACCTGTAGGCTTCCCTCAGAACATCGGTAATATTTTCCACAGTAGTTCTCCCAGTGTTTATGTTTCTGGGACTAGGGTGGTAGCAGCAATAAAGCCTGATCTCCCCAATCTCATAGTACTTGCCATGCTGGAATTTCATTCCGTTTACCTTGTATCCCAAATCCGAAAGGCTCTTCTTCAGTGCCTCGAGTGCAATTGAGCCGAGGGCCACGATTGCCCTTGCATTTTTGAGCAGCTTCAATTCCCTTACCAGAAAATCCCTGCAATTTTCTGATTCTGAACTGGTTGGCCTGTTGTCCGGTGGAACGCACCTCACTGCAAGCGACAGATAAAGGCCAGAATAAACAAGCCCGTCATCCCTGGACACCGAATTTGGAAGATTTGAAACCCCTATGTCATGGAATGCTGAAACTAGCACCTCCGAGCTCTTATCTCCTGTGAACACCCGCCCGGTGCGGTTAGCCCCGGATGCAGCTGGGGCAAGCCCCACAACAACAAATCTTGCTTCAACATCGCCGAACCCCGAAACCGGCTTTCTCCAGAATTTCACGTTTTCATATTTCCTGGAGTTGGAAAGGACTTCTTCCCTGAACTTCACAAGCCTGGGGCATCGCTTGCAGTTCTCAATATCGTTCACGAGTTTGGGCCATTCATCTGCTGTCTGGGGCAATTCCTATCCTTATCCGTTAAGGAAACATAAAATATCCCAATCCTTGTTATGGTATTATGGCACAGCCGCTTTCATTTGGCACGGGGTCTATTTTGGCACTGATTATAGCATTCATAATAGCATGGATTCTAATCTCTATTCCTATTTACCTAGCTGCCAAAGTCATTTCCAGAAAGCACACTACATTTGGAAAGGCAATGCTTGCGGCGATTGCAGCCCCAATTGTTACTATTATATTCTTCCTTATAGTTACTTTTGTGCTGGCAGCCTTCCTCGGCCCTTTTTCAGTGGTGGTTGGCATCATAATGGCCATAATAGTGCTTAGCTACGTTTACGCTTCCATATTTGACACAGGCTTGCTGGGAGGGTTTGCCATAGCTGTGCTGGGAACGATTATAACCTATGTTATCTCCTTCCTGGTTGCAATTCTGGTAGGCGCACCTTTATTCTTCTCAACCTCCACGTTCCATGGCGGTGCCACGCTTATTGGGTCCATTTTATGAAATGCTGCTCTTGCTAAATTTTCAGAAATTTTAAATGATATATTATATCAGATAGACTTAAATATTATTTTTTCCTTTATTTATCTGAGGAAAAAGCATGTTTCAGGAAAATAGCTTCTATAAGGAGACATATGACTTTGTAAAGGCACACAAGGCCATTGACAATGATTTCATCAACAGGTTTGCAAAGGGAGATATTACAGAGGAGGAATTCAAGCGCTTTTCTATTGAATTCTACCATTTTACGAGGGAATGGGTTTCTATCCTCTCTGTGCTTCTCGTGAACACCCCAGATGAAAATGATGCCGCTAACCTGACTACAATACTTGTATCAGAGCTTGGCGACGAAAATCCCCACCACAGGCACGAACTTCTCTACAGAATGTACCTGAGAAGCATAGGAATTGAGCCAGCAGACTTAGTGAAGAGGGAACAGCTCAAGACCACGAAAGCTTGGCTTGACGGCATGAGGAATTATTTTGGCGGGGACCACTTTGAAGCCCTGGGTGCAGAATTCGGCCTTGAGAATATGGCAATCCCGATGTGGGACAAGATACTTGCAGGAATGGACCTCTGGAAAAGGAAGCATCCAGAATACAGCAATATGGATATCAAATACTTCACCTTCCACAGGGAACTTGAGGAACACCATGAAGAGGCCATGGAAAATGTTCTTGGTACCCATGCTAGCGATCCAGTTGCAAGGGAGCAGTTCATGAAGGGGGCAAACGGCATCCTCAACCTGGAGGAAAAATTCTGGCTGGGCCTTTCCGATAACTGACCTAGCAAATAACTTAAATAAAACCCTTATTTTTAACTGTGCAACCTTCCAGTCCAAGATTTTTCATCATGCGCCATGGTGAAACTGAAACCAACCGCATGCATATCTGGCAATGCTCCATGGATGAACCTCTGAACCACAATGGCAGGGAACAGGCCAGGTTGGCCGCATCGTTCATACAGGGCCTTAAGCCGGAAGTTATAGTAAGCAGTGACCTGCAGAGAGCCAGGGAAACCGCACAGATTGTGGCAAGTTACCTCGACAGCGTGGAAATTAAAGTTGAGCCGGGAATAAGGGAGAGGGGCTGTGGCAAGGCAGAAGGACTCACCGCAGATGATATACTCCGCAGCTACGGCTTCAGGATGGAAATGACCAGCACAGCCCTTGATGAAGTGCCGGGTGCAGAACCTTATGGCCACTTCTCCAGACGGGTGGTGGAAACGTTCAACCGGCTTTATGACCAATATGGGGCTGCGAAGGTTCTGGCAGTGTGCCATGGCGGCGTAATGAGAACATTTTACAATGAGCAGATAAATCCTATTCCGGTAGGTGTGGTTTTCAAGAACTGTTCTGTGATAACCACGGTGAAAGAAAACGGCAAATGGAACATTATAAGCAGGTACAATACCGAGAACATCTGAAGGTTAATGTTTGCCCAGTTGTTTCCCCCTCATGCAGGTAAGAAGGGAAGGAAACAGGATTTTTGCAAAACTAGAGAAAGGCGAGGATGTTTTAGAAAAACTTGGCCAGATCACAATGGAGCAGAATGTCCAGAACGGTGAAATACTATGGGCTGTGGGAATGATAAAGGGCCTGCAGGTCGGATATTTCAACGGCAAGGAGTATGAGAAACAGACGTTCAGCGAGAATCTTGAGGTGGTGTCATTCCATGGGAGCATTGCCGAGAATGAGCCAAGATTCCATATCCACAGTTCATGCGCGGGCAAGAACCATGGGGTCGTGGGCGGCCATTTCTTTGGAGGAATGGCTGATCCGCTGATGGAAGTGAGCATTTCAGTTTTCGAAAAAATAAGGGCGGTAAGGAAAGTCAACCCTGCAAGCGGCCTGAAAGAATTATCTCTTGAATAAATCAGAACATGCCTGAGAGGAGCTTCCTGAGCTTATCAGGATCTCCTTTTAATTTTCCTACAATGTAGTCCAGATCAGTTTCAGTTATTCCGAAATCTGTCAGCCTTTTCGCAAGCCCCAGAGAATCGATGAAATTCTCAACATAGCGTGCAAAGCCTTCGGCACATTCTTTTACAGTGGTTTCCGTGAATCCCAGTTCCCTGGATACTGAGCATATCAATCCGGGATTTTCATTTGCGTACATCATTAAAACCTGTGGCAACGTGATGCAACTTGTGACTCCATGTGGCACGTCGAATTTCGCGCCAATGACTTTGCCGATGTTATGGCTGAGGCCCATTGGGGAATCATAAACCTCAAAATATGAGAACCAGGCTGCGATGAGGCATTCATATCTTGATTCAAGGTTGTCGAACCTGAGATTATTGAATAGCTTCTTGAGTGCAGACACTGCAAAGGCCCTTGCTACTTCACTGTTCGGGTTTGAGTAAATGGTTTCTATTGCATGGTCTAGTGCCCGGATGCCGGTTGATCTCCAGAGCTGCTGCGGTGTCTCTAGGACTGCCCTTGGGTCAAGGAAAACGTAAGTTGGCGTAATTCTCCTGTCCCTAATGCCTGTCTTTTCGCCGCCAATGGTATAGCCTGCAATGTGCGAGAATTCCGCAGCAGATAGTGTTGTTGGAATGGCAATATGCTTGATTGAGAGGTCATAGTAGTACCTGACCACTTTGGCAGCGTCGATAACGCTGCCTCCTCCTATGGAGATAACGATGTCGCACTTATGGTTCCTCAGGGATTCGGTTGCATGCTCTATCTCCTCCATTGGGGAATGCTGAGTTATCTCCTTGAATTCGGTGAACGGGATGGGCAGTTTTCCTGTTAGTTCCCTGTAAAATGATCCACTGGAGACAGATTTGTTTGTGATAATAAGGGCCCTTGTGCTCTTCAGATCCCCGAGGAGCCCATGCATGTCTTTTGTGCAATCTATCCCATGGTAAACACGTTCCAGTGGAAGGTAGTTGTAGATCACGAATACCACGATGACATGTAAGCCTGGTCTTCAATGGATAGGGCATCCCTGGTGAGCTTGAGCGGCTTGTAGGCTTCCACCATCACAGCAATTTCATCAGTGCCATCTTTGCCGATTGCACCCTGCACAGCACCAGGCTGCGGGCCATGTATGAGGCCTCTCACGTGGAGTGTCAGTGATCCTTCAGAGATGCCTTTTCGGCTCATGAAATTACCAGATGAATAAAACAGCACTTCGTCTGTGTCTATATTGCTATGGTAATATGATATTGGTATTGCTCTAGGGTGGAAATCATATTTCCTTGGCAGGAAAGTTCCCACCATGAATGACTTTGCATTCATGGTCTCATGGACGGGCGGAGGCTGGTGAAGCCTTCCAACGATTGGTGCCATAAGTGAAACATTTATGGCCCATGGAAAGAGGTATCCATCCCATCCTGCAACATCAAAGGGGTGCTGGTCCCTGGTCTCCTCTAGGTAGTAAGCCCCAAAATCGACCAGAACCTTGTATTCGCCATTTTCTAGATTTGGCTTTCCAAGCACAGGGTGCCTGATGTCCCTGGTGTAGTAAGGAGAACCTTCCTTGATCTGCCCGTAAATATTCAGGTACCTGGCTGGAATGCCCATTCTTTCCGCAGATTCAACAAAGAAGAATTCGGAGCCCTTTCTGTATTTCATCATATACGTCGTTCCCTTGGGCACATAGACATAGTCTCCTTTGCTGAACTTTATGGTGCCCAATGATGAGGCCAGCTCCCCTTCACCATTCTGGATAAAGAAAAGCTGTTCCATGAGTGCACTCCTGAAGAAGTATTTCATATCATCCACAGGCTTAATGAGCCCCAGGGACACATCATCGTTGAACATCAGGTATGTGCGGCCTGTAATGAAGTCACCCCTGGCCTTTAACTGGAATCCCTTCAGGTGCCTGTGCCTGAGCTCTTCTTCTGAACCTTCGCTAATTGGTGATTTTTCGATTCTCCTAATCGATTTCACCCTAGTGGGCTCCCTTTCATGGTAAAGAAGGGAGTAAGGGCCGTCAAAACTCTCCTCGCCGAACAGCTCCTCCTTCATTATGTGATCCGGATCATCGAATGTGTGCCTGCTTTCAGTTACCTTCCCCTGTTTTACGTAAAATGCCATGATTATACCCTCAAATGATGTTAGCTCCAAGTTCCCCGAAAAAGTCAGAACCAAACCTTACAATGTCACCTGGCTTGAGCCACCCTGTTTTTTCAGGGCCATGCTCAAGAATGCACCCATTTCCAACAGTGCCGCTCATTATTATGTCGCCAGGCCTTAGAGTTACTTCAGATGAGGCCCAGGATACGAGGTCAGGGAATGACCAGTGCATTGTGGAAAGGTTGTTGCGCATAAATTCGCTTCCATTCAGGTTTACCCACACCTCAGAATTAAGCTTGCCCTGCGTATCAAGTATGCTGGAGGCTTCCTCCGCTGTGACCAGATACCTGCCAAAAGAGGTGGCAAAATCCTTGCTCTTTGATGGGCCGAGCCCGATTGCCATCTCTTTCCTCTGCTGGTCCCTCGCGCTCCAGTCGCTCATCAGCACAAACCCGAAGATAAAATCCCATGCCTCGGCCTTGCCGATGTTTCTGCCTTCCTTCCCGATTATTGCGGCAAGTTCTATCTCGAAGTCCAGTTCAGAAGTGAATTCCGGTTTTGGTATGCCGGCGTCGCTTGGGTAAAGTGAAGAATTTCCCGAGTAATAATAGGCCGGAAACTCATACCATTCCTTGGGGATGTCAGAGCCCCTTCTGGCCCTTGCATTTCTCACATGCTCCTCAAAAGCGTAAAAATCCCTGATCTGATTGACATGCGGGATGGGAAGAAGGAAAGATTTGGGGGCAACTTCCAGCAGTGATTCATGTTTACCCTGGGCAAGAAAATCCTTTATCTTTTCCATATTTTTCTGGATAATGTAGAAAAAGGATGGGCCGGCGTTTTCAAGGTCTTGCCCTGTTATTTCACTGAGGTCATAGTATCTAGATTCGTGCAGAATCACTGTTTTGGGACCGTCATCCGTAATTGCCCTACCGATCTTCATGTTTAAAGGTTGCCCCTTTTCTCCTGTTCAATTTCGATTGACTTGAATAACTCCCTGAAGTTCCCCTTGCCAAAAGAAGTGGCTCCCTTCCTCTGTATGATTTCATAAAAGAATGTTGGCCTGTCCCCGGTTGGCTTTGTAAATATCTGAAGGAGATACCCGTCGTCATCCCTGTCCACAAGGATGTTAAGTTTCTGGAGATCGTCCATCTTTTCATCTATTTTTCCAACCCTGTCAGCCAGGGTTTCATAATAGCTTGGAGGCGTGTAAAGGAATTCAACACCTCTGCTCTGCATTTCAGATACGGTCTTGATTATGTTGTCTGTTTCAATTGCAATGTGCTGCACCCCAGGTGAGTTATAATAATCCAGGTATTCCTGTATTTGTGATTTCTTCAGGCCAAGGGCTGGCTCATTTATTGGAAAGATTATTTTCCTGTTCCCGTACTGGACAACCTTTGACCTCAGGGAAGAGTACTCTGTGCTAATGTCCTTGTCGTCAAAGCTCAGGAGCTGTTCAAACCCGAGCCCTTTTATGTAATAGTTCACCCAGGAGTCCATCATCCTGTCTTCAACGTTCCCGACAACATGGTCAATTTTCTTAAGGCCCACAGGCCTGCCTTTGAGGTTGGTCTCTTCAAAACCATGGGGTATGTCTGAATCCGCTTCGGAGAAATCGTTTAGGGTATGGACTGTCTCACCATATGATGAAAGTTCAGCTGTCTTATATGTTCCAGAGTTTCCCTTCACTTTGTTCTCATTCCTGACCTTGACTACCCCCTTTTTCCTTACGAAATCGAGGGTGTCCCCAATATTTTCAACCCTCATGGAAACGTCTTTCACCCCATCCCCATGTAAGCGCACATGATCTGCGATCGGGGATTCATGGTTAAGGAAACTTGTAAAAATTAACCTGACATTGTTCTGCTGCATTAAATAGGATACGCGGTCTCTAACTCCTGTTTCCGGTCCTGAATATGCCTTGAGGTCAAATCCAAGGGCATGCTGGTGGTAATATGCCCACTGTTTGGCGGAACCGACATAATATTCAACTGCATTCAGTGAGTCAAAAAGATTCTCGTTATCCATGGGTTATCATGAAGTAATGGTTATAAAAAGTTTCCGTGAATCCCGTATTTTTCCGTGTCACTGAATAACAGTGCTTTCCATTGGGTTTCACTAAGGGCCTGTTATGGAAACTCATAATTACCTTGTCGAAATTCTTGCAGGAAAGAAGTGACCCGGGAAATATATATCTCAGTTTTGGCATGCAAATTCAGCAGAGAATTCTGGAATTCGTCCAGGGAGTCTCAGGATTCCCTTTTTGGAGAACTTGAGGGATTCTTCAGCATGTCAAGGAAAGAACTCATCCACTTGAGGACGTACAGGTCCATCAGGCATGACTGTGACCTTCTGCTGTGGCTGTCCTCCTTTGACCCTGAAAAGCTGGTTTCCTTCAAGGAAAACCTGAAACGTGCCCTTAGAGGCCTTGGCAGGGAAGTGTACAGCATGCTATCCCTTTACGAACATTCACCGTATCTCAAAGCGGGGGAGGAACTCTCAAATTCCCTCAACTTTCCCCCGTTGAAGTATTTTGTCTGCTACCCTATGAACAAGGACCCGGAGTGGTATCTGGTCGACCCGAAGGAAAGGAAAACCATTATGGGAGAGCATATTGGCATGGCAACCTCCAACCCGGAAAACAAGGATATCAGGTCATACACCACCTACTCTTACGGCATCTCAGACCAGGAATTTGTTGTCATGTATGAAACTGATTCCCTGGCTGACTGGTCCCATGTTACCCAGAAACTGAGGGAAGCAAGGCAGAGAAAGTGGGTAACAAAGGAGTACCCGATTTTCGTAGGACTGCTGGCTGAACCTTTCAGGTTCTGAAATGGTGAGTGCATGAATGGCGTGGAAGATAACAGGCTGATCATAGTCCGCTATTCTGAAGTAGGATTGAAGGGCAACCGCGCCAGGAGCATGATGATAAGCAAACTCAAGTCCAACATAAATGAAGGGCTCAGGCGAATTGGAGAAAGTGCCAGGATAACTACGGAAAGGGGAAGAATATACCTGAGTGGGTACTCGGACCTGGAAAAGGCCTTTGATGTTCTCAGGAGGACCATGGGGGTCAAGAGTTATTCCCCTGTCGTATCCGTGACTTACGAAGAGCCATCAGAGCTTGCATCCAAAGCTGTTGAACTTTATTCTCCTATCCTGGGTGGAAAGAAATTTGCAGTGAGGTCCAGGAGAGTCGGCGGCCAGAGCTTTACCACCAGGGACCTGAACATAATGGTAGGCGATGCCCTATACAGGTATTCAGCGGGTGTAAACCTAAACAACCCGGATGTTGAGGTAAATATCGAAGTGCGGAACAAGCGTGCTTATTTTTACAACGAAGTCTACAAGGGGCCAGGCGGGCTGCCACTTGGATCCGAAGCTTCCATGGTTGCCCTGATGTCCGGTGGGATAGACTCTCCTGTTGCTGCGTGGATGATCATGAAAAGAGGGTCGCCGGTGGACTTTGTTTTCATGTCACTTTCCCATCCCATTGATACTGTGGAATTCCTCAGGGCAGCCAACGTCCTTGTAAGGGACTGGGCTTTAGGGTATTCGCCTACAATCCATATCATTGATGGCAAGCCGCTCATTGACCTGCTTGTCCTCTCGCACAAGATTAAGATTCCGGGAGTCACATACAAGCGGATCCTGTATAGCCTGGCCCAGGCAATTTCAAAGGATAGGGGTGCTTATGGAATCATCACGGGGGAATCGCTGGGCCAGGTTTCCTCACAGACCCCGCAGAACCTCCTTGCCATAAGCCATGGCATTGATATTCCTGTTTACAGGCCATTGATAGGGATGGACAAAGACGAGATTTCTGACATCGCAAGGTCTATCGGAACTTTTCCAGTTTCAAACAAGGGAGAATTCTGTGCCCTCTTTTCACAGACAGTTGTCCTGAATGCTTCGCCTGATGACATTGATAAAGACATGCTGAGCTATGACCTGCAGGAAAAGCTCCTCCAAAACCGGATTATCCTCAAGGGCGGAGATGTGGAGACATACCTCAAGGGCCTATCCGATGAGGATTATGAGATAACTGCGCTTCCGGATGATTCCGTGGTTGTTGACCTCAGAAGCAGGCTAAGCTACAATGAATGGCATTATGACAATGCTATTAACACTGGCCTTGGGGGTGTAAAGAAAATTATAGAGGAAAACGGCAGGGACAAGATTTATGTTTTCTACTGCCAGAAGGGATTGCAGAGCGCCTACGCAGCAAGCGAGGCGAGGACCCTTGGGGCAAGGTCATACTACACATCTTCTGATAAAATCAGGAAAATGAAGTAATGCGGTTCTATGACAACGATTTTAAAACAGAGTGAAATGTATTATAGTATCGTATGCCAGAGTTCCGTCCCCATTATGCTGAGTCCGACTCACTTCCCATAGGAAGCAAAAGGTTTCTTGTCATATACGACGGCGCATGCGAAATATGCAGGGCATCTGTGGATTTTCTGAGGCGGATAGATTGCCTCAGCCAGTACTCTTACCTAACGCTTCAGGAATATTCCAGGCGGCCCGGCTCTAAGATTCCATTGGAGATGCTGCAGGAGAGCATACATGTCATCGACAGAAATAATGGCAGGGCACTCCCGGGAATGAAAGGAATTTCTTTGTTGTTGCGCCACTCTCCTCCTGCCTTTCCCATTTATCTCCTGGTCTTGCTCCTGAGGTTTCTCTCCATCGCAGACCCACTTTACGTATGGATTTCTTCCTCGAGATACTTGCTCTCAAGGCGCCTTCCCAACCACTGAAGTTTAAGCCTCTATTGACATATTCAGGCCGTGAAGATATTCAGAGCAATGTCTGCTATCATGGTGCTTTCTGCCATGTTTCTGGCAATCGGAGGCCTTCTCCTTAGAATGGAAAACCTTGTGCCTATCCTGCTTACATTCTCAACGATTGGCACTATTATACTCATACTTGCTGTGGCCCATTTTGTGAATCTTGGGAAAAAATGGTCCATTCATGCGGGCCTGGCTCTGGGAATTATATCGATCATTTTCAACTTCTCCCAGCCAACCCACATCGATGCGATCCTGCATCCATTAATGAATGCGCAATTTATGGTGCTGGTTGCCAGTGAGGTGCTTGGTTTCTTCCTGCTTCCTGCAGCATACATCATAATTTACATTTCCAAATACAGGGCCATATTCAGAAAAGATTAGGATTTTGGAAAAGAGTCGGTAAAGCCCGAGACACCTAGTATTGCACTCACCGTCTGTGCCCGTTCTCCAAGAAGTGCTAGCCTAGAGGCAAGATATTCCCTTGTCAATGGCTTGTCTCCATCTGGTGATTCTGGCTCGTTTTCAGCGATCACCTTTGCAACTTCAGATGAGATTTTTGGCGCCAGGATCTCCAGGATGGTGTAGAAAAGGTCAGTTATCTTCAGGTTTGAAATGATGTCAACGTTCCTCAGGGTGATGCTGACCAGCCTGAGCTTATGGTCCTTTAGGTACCACAGTGCAGTCCTTATATGGTTCATCAGTTCATTAATTGCTTCACGGTTTAAGTTGCTGTTCAGTGCAGGTTGAGTGGTGAGGGAAACGGACTGAAGGGAGTCTTTATAATCAACTTCCAGGAACACAGCACCGTCAGAGGTTGACGAATGGAACTTGAATTCTGACCCTGTTTCTTCATTTACGAATGTCACAAAGAGCTGATTGTCAGAAATCGATGCCTGCGACATGAAATAATCATCAAGTTTCTCGTAATCCAGTACAGGATCTTTGCTTACCCACGCCTTTGCAAACCTTACCGGAAGCTTGAGGCCTTTCACTAGAATGTCCCCTTCGAGCCTGTTTTTGAGGAATTCAACCTCGGATGCATTCAGGATGAATTCATATTCAACTTCTTTCTGGCAAACTGACCTGTACCTGGCCTCATAACCACCCTCAAGGTATTTCACATTGATTTCAGTTTCCAGGGATTCCATCGGATCTCTGGACAGGAAAGTTTCCAGTGACCTCACGCTTTTTGCCCTGTAAGCTTCCATCTCTTCCTCCTTTTTGGCTATGTCTTTAGACAGAAGGTCCGACAATGCCTTTTCATAAGTGTCGAGGGTTGACCCAACATAGCTCAAAATGGAGTCGTAATACATCTTGAAATCGTCGAAATTTTCTTCCTTGACGTAGGCATCGAGAACTCCCCGCACATCGTCCAGTACCCTTTTCTCCCTTTTGATGTGCAATTCCTTCCTTGACTGAAGGTCCTGCATTTCCACTTTGCAGTCAGACACCCTGTCGGCATTGAGCACAGACTCTTCAAGTTCAGTGAAGACCTGTTTCAGTAACCTTGATACATCTGGATTTGAATTTTCGGGCATAACAGTAGGACTCCCTAACCCATCCATATTAAAAATCATTTCGTGGTTTTTGCGCTAAATATATATTGGGATCAATTCTCTAACAACTGAGAAACGTGGAAGAAAGCAATAAGGGAGGAAACGAGAATTACAAATTGCTTCTGGAAAAGCTAAAGCTTGACCTGAAAGCTACCATGTCCCTCGCAAAAGGCAGTGAAACATACCTTGAGACCCTGAAAAGCGAGATTATGGGAAACCCAGATCCGGAAATAAGGAGTTTTGTAGATCTGCTATCCTCTGGCATGAAGCGAAAGCCCAGAAAGCTTTTCATAGTGGCAGCGGGGCAAATGGCTTTTTCAGCTATTCTACTGTTCATGGGACTCGTCCTCATTTTTCCGACATTTTTCTTTTATGCAAACCCTGAGGTGATGCTGAACTACTTTGGGTCCTACATAGTCTCGGTACAGCCAGATTCTATTGAGGCAACAGTGATTCTTGCAGTCGATTTTATCATATCTGTTATAATGCTGCTCTCCGCTTTCCAGATTATCCGCTACGCCTTTGACAACATGAAGGAAGCAGGCCTGACAGTGACGGATGCAAATTGAAAATCAGCCAGCGAACTACCAACTCAATTGTAAAGGCGTTCAAGCTGCTCACTGCAATAGTGGGATTCCTGTTCATTTTCATTTCAGTGACAATGATATATGCTGTTTTCGCGCATTATGGAAGCCCATCCACAGCCAGGTTTTCAGGCAATACTGAGATCATAGCTGCCATTGCGGCAATAGTAACTGGAATTACCCTGGTGTCCATCGCTCCCGAATCTTTCAGGGTCAAGTTCAGAAGGCCGCCATTCAAGCCTCAGATGAAACCCACTTATGGATTTGTAACCCTGCTGGCCATAGGCATAGGAGCAACGATCGGATCTCCGCTGTTCATTATCCTGCCCGTAAACATAGTGCAATATGCCTTTGTTTCCACCGTTTCACTGGTCATCGCTGGTTCCCTCTCATACCTCATTTCAAGGATTTATTCCGGCATGTACAGGTATTCCGTGGACAACAATGTCGAAGTAGTTGGGGGGCCAGGATTCGTCAAGATGGTAACTCGGGAGAAATCTTTGAGGTATTTCATTTCGAGGTTTTCCATGTGGATAGCAAATACAGCCCTCGCTGCTTTTTCAGCCATCTTCCTTTTTACCTTTACCTTTTCAACCATGCCTGCAATTCTGAACAGCCTTGGGCTGCCTGATGTGTGGACCTATGCCACTGTATCCCTGCTTATGGGATTCTTTGGCATCTGGTTCGTGATCAATGCCTTCTACGAAAGAAAGTACCTGAAAACCATAGGGTACGCCCAGATAGTCATGATTGCTGCCATAGTCATCCTGATAATTTACCAGGGCGTGTCGCTGGGTATAGTTGGGCAATGGAATTTTACAGGCTTTTTCTCTCCCGGCAGTGAGAACATACCGCTTGATATCCTCGAAAATACCGGATTTCTCTTCATTCTGTTTTTCGGGTTCCAGGAGATTCAGGCAATGGTCAGGGAATCCATGGATTATTCCAGCATTCCAGTGGTCTCAAAATTGCTTGGCCTCAAGCCGATGCCCAAGGGGAAATACCTGGCAATATCAATGCAGGCCACAGTGCTGATTTCCCTTGCAATTATGATATTTAACGCGCTTACCATTTACTCAGTGCATCCAAACCTTAATGCATTGAATTCTTCGACCATACCTGCCCTGTATGTTGTTTCAACTTTCCTTGGGCCGAGGTTCCAGATCGTAACTATCACGGCATTTCTGCTGTCCACGATAACAACCTTTGTTCCTGCATTCATTGCAGCATCCAGGCACCTCAGGTCCCTGGCTGAAGAGGGTTTTTTCCCAAGGGCAGTGAAGAATTCTTCATGGGTCTTCACCGTAGTCCTGATTATGTTCTTTTCATTGACTCAACCAAGTTTCCTGGTGAATATAACGGATTTCATGGTTCTCATTGCACTTGGCATGATTGCACTTTCACCAATATGGCTGAGAAAAATTACGGGAAGGATTTCTAAAAGGACAGCAGCCACCTCACTGGTAGTGGCTTCCATTTGCTTTCTGGTTGACCTGCTTCTTTTCCCGCAAAACCCCAATGTTGTGCTCCTTGGGGTAGTGGCAATAGTCCTCAGTTTCATGATGTATGATATTATTTCAACGGGGACCATTGGTCTCCAGATATTTGTTATATTCTTTGACCTGGCAGGGTTCCTGATGGTCAGTGCTTTCCCCACGGAATTGACGCTCGCAGTTCCTTATTTCCTGCATTCCATATTGGGAAGGACAATAATCCCCGATTATGACCTGAGGTTTCTGCTGCTTATTGGGGCGTTTACGGTCTTGATAAATGTCATAATGGACATATTTGTTATCGAGAGAACCAATTACACCCGCAGGAGTGCGTGATCAGGTCCCGGGCAGCCGCCAACCAGAGGAAATTTTTTCACGCATTTTCGAGGCTTCCCTCATGGCTATTTCAACCGCCTCAAGGGGTGTCTCTGCCCTGAAAACAAGCCCATCCTCCTTCTTTCTTCTTTCAAGGGGAAGTTCGCCGAGCACGATGACAGACTTGCCCTCGGAAAGCGCGAATGTCGCCTCTGAAAGTGTTCCTGTGGATCCGTCAACGGAAATGAGCGACTCTGATGCCCTCACAATAAGCACGTTTCTTGCAAATCCCAGGCCTGTTGGCATCTTCACTGTAAGATGCCCGTTTCCTGTTGACATATCCATGGCCGGAAGGATGCCCACAATAATGCCGTTGGCTTCCCTTACTCCCTGGGCAACCCATTCCATTACACCGGTTGTGCCCCCGCAGAATACTGTTGCCTTCCTTTCCGCCAGAAGCCTGCCCAGTTCTACCGACATGCTGCGATATTTCTCGTCGGCGCTTCCGCCGCCTATTACGCCTATATTGTACATTTCAACTGTTCCATGAAGTCAAAGTCCTGATGTTATAACCTTGATGGTGTGCCTGCCGATCTTCCCATCCTTAATGTTGAATTCGACATTCCTGAATTCTGCCAGTTTTTCCAGGCTTTCAAATCCATTTTCCCTGAGGGCCCTCTCTATGATTTCTTTGTTGTCGCCAATGCTTACATACTCCTTCTCAAAGAAAGTAGCCATCCAGACCTCCATGATCCTCTTTAATTCAGGCAATGGTTCCTTTGCGTCTTCGACCCTGATATCCATGAATATATCTGACCCTTCCTCGAAATGGTCCTCATCTGATACTACCAGTATGCTGGCGCTTTGCCTGCCTCTCCGGTCTCCGCCCTGGCGCTCAGCTGCAAAAAGTGCGGATAGGATCCTCTCCTCCAGCTTTCCTTCCTTGGACATCTCCTCAGACATGGCCTCGAGGACCGATGGCCCTGCCAGAATGTTTCCCTGTACAGAATAATTCTGTCCGACTATATGCCCTGCATAATCCATGCAATCAGAACCGGTGAAGGCAAATGGCGTTCCGCTCGAGTCAACCGCTGCAACCTGCCTCTTGGGTGCCATTGCATCCTTTGAAGTGAGCATCTGGATAGTCTCCTTTGAACTGTGGGATTTCAAGAAGCTGAGCCCTTCAGGGCCATATGAATAATTTGCATATGACTGGGTTGCAATGCATCCTACGCCAGCCTTTGCCCACGGAACAACAGAACCCACTGAGAGGAACCGGCTGGCAACGCCTACTCCCCATTTCTTTTCATTTGGATCGAAAGCTACTACTGAAAATGTCACGATAAAAAAGGGAATGGTGGGTGATTAATTTTTCTTTTCCTCACCGTTCTTTTCAGGAATTTCCTTGTGTATAAGGGATGGGGGCATCTCCTTATGCTCTGGCTGGGTCTGGAGTTTCTTCCTTATTTTCCTGGACCTGGCAGATACGGCGATCAAAGCTATTATCAGAATGATAATGAGCCCAAGGACCCCAATGTTCAAAGGCGTGAAAGTGAAGTTTGACGTGAACTGCTGAATGATTGTAGGAGAGACCTTTTCATTGAAGTTGTATGCCTTATAAAACTGCTCGGGCGTATTGTTCAGATGCCACTGCACAACCAGCTGGGCTGGATAGGAAATTGCCTGGGCTGCTGAACTGACATCCACGAGGTAGGTTACCGTAATCTTCTGCCCTGGAGTAAGCTCTGCAAGAGTAAAGTTGTCTGCAGTGAGTGCTCCAAGGGGGTTGGACGACGATATGTGTATGGACACGACACTCGGTGAGAGGAGGTGAACGTTCACACCCATAAGTGTCTTGTTTCCTGTGTTGGTGATGTTGAAAGTCTCAAGGAGTTTGCTGGAACCAGGAGTAAGCGTTGGGATTGAGCTGGTTATCTGCAGGGTGCCATAATTATGGATATATACGGGTATGGACAGTGCCTGTGGTCCCATCTGGAAATTCAGTGCAGTCTGCCCCGTAACATTGTGGGCGTCCATGAGGAAAGTGTAGTTTGTAACCGATCCAGAAGGAAGGTAAGCCACGTTATATGTACCGGTGAGTACGTTGAAATCACTGGATGCCAGGGAGAACTGAAGGTTCTTGGCCGGGCCCGCCCCAGTGTTTGAGACCACTGCTGTGAACTGAATGAATTTTTCACCCTGGTATATAACAGGGGGATTGGTGAAGTAATTCACAAGTGTAAGCTGCGGAGTTCCAAGTACAGACACAGTGATGGGTATGTTTATGGCCTGCCCGGGCGCATTGCTGCTGTTCAAGGTTAATGCAATCTGGTAAATGCCCTGTTTTGCATTGGATGAAATATTCACAAGCTGGTAGATAGTTACACTATGGCCGGCAGATACCAGGCTCATGTTGTAATAATCCCTTTGCTGTACATTGGGGCCGGAAATGTAGCTATAACTGAATGGAAGATTGTTGTAATAGCTCAGGTTGATAGAGGCATAATATCCGGTCAGGTTGGTGAGTGCTGTGAATTGCACGAAAAGTGGTGTGTAGTTTGAGCCCGGGGCAACAAGCTGCGTGCTGTTCTCGCTGTACCAGTAGGTGTTTGTAACTGATACCTGAGGTGGCGAAGATGCGTGGGCCGGAGCAGCTATCCCCAGTGTTCCCAATATTGCTAGCATTACGAGCGTAGAAACGATTATTCTGTTTTTATTCAACTGTTTCACCTTTTTTCCTTCCTAAAATTTCATTTTTCATAAATAGGGTCAAAATCACCATTATGGCCAGGAACCCCAGGCCAACGATGTAGATGTAATCAAAAGCCTGGCTAGATGGGAATGTCTCAAAGATGGGAAAGAACGGCAAGCCTCCCACCGGATAGTTATATGTTCCCAGAAGAACAGGGATTACAAACGTGGTCTCAAGCACACCGCCAATGGCCGGCGCTATTGCGGAGCCGATGTTCCGGAAAACGACGTTCATTCCGGTTGAGACTCCGGCGTCTTTTTGCGGTGTAGAAATGAGCAGGATATTGATAACGCCAACAAAGACAAATGAAAGGCTTATCCCAAGCAGGGTTGTGTCCTCCAGTATGGATATGGAAGTCTGCCTGTTGAAAAGCAGTGCAAAGTAGGACAGCAGGAGAACTATGGCTCCGATGAGGATTGTAACCTTTGGCCCCCTAGTGTTGGTCACCCTTGCGGAAAGCGGCGCAAATACCATTGATGCTATTGCTGCGGGGAGCATGACGAGGCCTGAACTGAATATCGTCATGCCGAAACCCGCTGGGCTTGGGTCCTGTAACAGAACTGGAACCGTGTAGAAGAGGAAAAACATCCCTGACATTGCGAACAATCCGGCAACATTGGCAAGGAAAATGTTCCTTATCTTCAGGAGCTCAAGGTTTATGAAAGGCATCCTGACATGTTTCTCTATTGCCACAAATGCCACTAGGCTGAGCAGTGAAAGGGTGAATGACCCGAGGATCGAAACTGATGTCCAGCCCCAATACTGCCCTTCTGACAGCCCTAGTATGAGGAATATCACGGAGAGGGAAAGAGTTGCTATACCGGCGAAATCAATGGTTTCCTTCCTCCTGTAAGGGCTCTCCTTAACTATTATGATGGCAGATATGAAGAGTGCAAGGGCCACTGGAATGGCAGAATGGTATGACCATTGCCAACCGTAGTACTGTGTAATATAAGCGCCGGCAACAAGGCCCACCGCGGCTCCTCCAGTAAATGTGGAGCTTATTATTCCCTGGGCCAAGGCAAGATTCTCCTTTGGAACTTCGTCATTGAGGAGGGCATATGCTACGGGGAACATGCCCATTCCAAGCCCTTGGACAGTCCTCACGAGTATGAACTGGCTGAGGTCCGTTGCGAATCCGCCGAATGCAACAGCTATTGTATAGATGCCTGCAAGGGTGATAAATATCTTTTTCTTTCCGTAGATGTCAGCGAGCCTTCCAAATATTGCTGCAGATACCGTGCCCGAAAGGATGTATGCTGTGATTACCCAGGACAGGCTGTCGTAATTGGTATCGAAATCCTTGACAAGAATAGGAAGTGCAGGGGTGACCATTGTTTCAACATAGGTGATGAGAATTCCCATCATTGCCATGATGCCTATGGTCAGTTTTGCGTTTCTTGTAAAAGCCGTGAGTTCACCTCCATGCTCATTTCCTTCAAAAGGGCCTTGAGGTCCCGAAGCGAACCCGTATCGTTTCTCTTCTTCATCTGAAAGCCTGATATAACTATGGACATTATCTCGTCCCCTATGTACTCAAGAAGCTCCCTGAAAAGGGTTGCATCATCGAGATTTGATAGAAAGTCTAGAAAAATTGCGTTCTCATTTAGGGAGTCGACAAATATCCTCTTCTTGAGGGTATTTCTTATTGAACGTACCTCATCAACATACCTCTGCCCCTTCTCCGTAATGGTATAAATTTTCTTCCTCCCTGAAAAGGAGAATGCGATCATGCCATTCTCTACCAAATGCTTCAGCACCGGGGCTATGGTCCCGTTTGAAATCCTCTCTTCTTTTGCTGAAATGTATTTTGAGAGTTGGTAGCCGCACAGGTCCTTGAAGCTCAGTGCAAACAGGACCCTTGTGGCATAATCCCGGTTAACCATATGTCGAATTCGACATATTAAATTACTATAAAAATCTGACTGGCCGTTTCATACTTGGCCTGCATAAAAACTATCCCATAAATGTAGTTATTGCATGTACTGACAAAAGATAATTATTTCTTTTTGACAATTGGGAAAAATAATGTTTTCAAGAAAAATTGAGGAAGTGAACCCGGGCGAACTGTCAGAGATGCTTGAGGACGGGGGAAAAGGATCATACACAATCATAGATGTTAGGGAACCCGCCGAGTATTACGGAGATATGGGCCATATCAGGGATTCCCTCCATATTCCTCTCATGGAACTAAAAGATAGCCTTGATAAGCTTCGCAATGAAAACAAAAAGCTGGTTTTTGTTTGTAACAGCGGTGAGAGAAGTTATTATGCCTGCTCGTTCCTTAAAGATCAGGGGATTGAAAATGTCGTTAACCTCAGGGGAGGGATGATTCAGTGGCATTTATCCGGCCTGGATGTAGAGTATGATTAATCAAAATGAAGGGCTGAAAATCCGCAACATTGGCAAGATAAATACCACTGAGAACAGGAATAAGCTTCTTTCAGTTCTGGAGCAGACTTTCCAGAGGCTTGATCCTGCTCATCTGATGCAGGAATACCTGAAGGATATTCTTTCAAAGGGCACAGGATACAGGAACATTTTTGTCGTTGGATTTGGGAAAGCGTCACTTAAAATGTACCAGGGAATCAGAGGGATAACTGCAAAGGTGGCAAAATACTCAGGGATTATCATTCCAGTGGGAGAGGAAGTCGATGAAAACTTTCCGGAACTTGAGATATTGAGGGGTAATCATCCCATACCATCAGATGAAACCTTGAATTCTTCATTGAAAATCATGTCTTGCCTTCACGATTTGCAGGAAGATGACCTTGTCCTGCTTTTAATTTCAGGGGGCGGTTCCGCTCTTTTTGAGATCCCTGAGAACGGTTTCACAATTGATATGATAGGGGAAACGGCGAAATGCCTTATGAATTCTGGCGCTGACATACATGAACTGAATTCTATAAGGCAGGCCATGTCTTCAGTTAAGGGCGGAAAATTGGCAGCGCGATTGTATCCTGCTGAGGTCCATGGTTTCATAATTTCTGATGTCCCGGGAGATGATGTCTCCATTATTGCATCTGGGCCCCTGACCAAACCCTCCAAGAATTCTAAATTTTTGGAAGAAGTCTATGACATATACCAAAATTCTTGCAATCTGCCGGATAAAGAAACTCTCCTCAAGTCAGCCAAGCAAATGCACATGAAGAAATTCAGCAATGCAACAACAAAGCTGGTCCTGAAAAACAGTGATTTTGTCAACCTGATCTCAAGCTTGTTGCATGATATGGGAGAAAATGTCCTGGCACTGCCGGATCCAGTAACCGGTGACGTTGTGGAAATTTCAGAAAGGTTTGCGGATAGGATGAGAAAGCAATATAACATGGCGAAAAAGCCCGTCTGGATTGTTGGTGGAGGTGAAACCACTGCGAAGGTTCATGGCAATGGGATTGGCGGCAGGAACTGCGAGCTTTCCCTACGGGTAGCCCTGAAAATGGAAAAGAAAGAGGATTTCATGTTTGCCAGCCTCGGGACGGATGGCATTGATGGAGTTAGCCCGGCAATGGGTGGAATAAGTGATGCTTTATTATTGGAGAATGCGACCTTGCAGGAAATACTGGAATCTCTTTCCAACAGTGATTC
>JAJZLU010000028.1 GCA_021850545.1 Thermoplasmata archaeon
GGAAGCAGGCTCAAGATCCTGGATGTCCACACGAAACAGATGCCCCTCTCCAAAGACGTTTCGCTGGAAGACCTTGCCCAGAAGACCGAAGGTTACGTTGGCGCTGACCTTGAGAACCTGTGCAGGGAAGCAGGGATGATGGCTTACAGGGAGAATGCAGAAGCAACTGAGATCACCCAGAAGAATTTCATCGATGCAATGAAGAACATCAGGCCATCAGTGGACGAAGAGGTCATAAAGTTCTACCAGAACCTTGCACAAACAATCAGCAAGGGCGTTAAAGAAAAGAAGAGAGTGGTTGAGGAACTGGGCCTTTACCAGTAAACCCGCCACTCCAACTTCCTTTTCATTTTTTGAAATTACCTGCCATTTTTCTTAATTTTTATGCACGAATCCATAGCCTGAAGCAAAGAATTTTATCTGTATGGCGATTTAAACTACAATGGCTGTGAAAAAGTTTGCAAGCGACATCATCAAGAAGTCTGTCATGACGGTGGATGGGGAATTGATAGGCACAGTCAACAATGTTGTGGTGGATACTGAACTGGGAATGATCAAGTCCGTACTGGTCAAACCGCAGGGCGGAAACAAGTATTCGGATTTCCAGATTGACAAGGAGGGGCGTTACATGATTCCCCTCAAGGCCATGAAATCTATGAAGGATGTATTTGTAGTCGAAGTATCCGGGGGCCAAAAGTTAAAGGATTAATTTATCCCATTACCTTCGGCACATACCTGAGAACTCCAACCATGCCCCCAAAGGCTTTCTGGAGGAGTTTTCCTTCCTCACTGTCCCCTGAGATCATTTCGACCTTTGTGTTTCCTTCTTCTGCCATTTTGTAGAAAGCTTCCACAATATCCTCTTCATGGTCCAGCTCCATCTGGGTGCCGCATTTCTCACACATGATGGGATCGTCGGCCAACTTGCCAAGGACCTTTTCATTGCCGTCGCTGGGGCATTTGTAGAAATACTGGGCCTTGTTGAGGCCCTCGGAAAGAAGCAGCAGGTCAACAGCCTTCTGTTCCATTGCTGACCTTATGGCGGCCTCGCCGTATACCCCTAGACCACCATCTGGTTTACGTATTTCCATCATGAATTTGTTGATCAGATCCTTTTCCCTTGCGATCTGCATCTCCTTCATGGAATCCGCGGCCTTGTCCACAAGTTCCTTCAGGCCAGTTTCATCCGTGTAGCCTATGTCAAAAAGGTCCTTAACCTTGAACTTTACCTCATTTCTTAGGTAGTCCTTCTCAAAGAAGTATTCCTTTGTGGCTCCCGGGCCTCCAATGAAAACTGCCTTGAGGTCTTTTATGACAGGCACAAAGGCATTGTTTGCGATTTCTCCAACTTTCTTGAAGAATTCATGGGCTGCAATCTCGATGAGCCTCTCGTATCTTCGTGATGACTGGCCTCCCTGATGATGCTTGCTTGGCACAAGGGACTGCTCGTTGGCAACCATGGTGATGTTTGTGCCATTGAGGAAACCGATGGTGGCCTCCTTCCTGTCAATAACGACGAGCCCGTAGGCTTCCTTCACTGCAAGCTGCAGCTTTAACTGTTCCAGGTGGAAGTTTGAATCGCACATGTATGAGAAAGTCTGAATTGGCTCCGGCGGCTCAATGATCCTTGTATACATCTGAGTCTGGTCCCCCCTTGTGGCAATGTGGCCTACGAAGAACACCAGCCCGGTTTCCGGGGGAAATTTGTAGTTTTTCAGCCGGGACATTATGGATTCTATGGCAGAAAGGACATTCTTCCTGGTTGATTTTGACTTAATGTTGGACGAGGTGGAAAACTCCTCTCGCAGATATTGTACCACATCTGATATCATCTTTGAAGGTGGAATGTAAAGTGAGATGAGCTCTGTGCCCCTGCCCTTCAATGTTTCCAATTCCTGAAGGGCCCTCTTGAATTCATATCTCCTTAGCTGGAGATCGTCTGTTGCCATCCTGACAAAATTTTATAATTGTATATAACCTTATTCAGCTTGGTTTTGATGGAATCAGTTGTAATCTCCCTCGGCGGTTCAATAATATCAACGAATGGCCTTAACCTCAAATTCATGGAAGAATTCGTGCAGACCATTAAGAAGCTAGAGAACCGTTGCAGGTTCGGCATAGTGGTGGGTGGGGGCAGCCTTGCCAGAACTTATATTTCTGCACTGAGAGAGTATCATGTCAACGACAATATCCTGGACGAAATAGGCATAAACGCCACAAGGATGAATGCTTTGGCCCTCTCCTCGTTTTTGCCTGACTCAAACTCTAAGGTCCCAACCACGGTGAATGATGCGGCCGATTTTTTTCGCATTTACCCCTTCGTAGTCATGGGCGGCACAGAGCCTGGACATACCACGGATACGGTTGCAACGCTGCTGGCGGAAAGAATAGGCGCCAGGATCCTGATCAATGCCACTTCGGTGGACGGCGTGTACACAGATGACCCCAAGAAGGATCCCAACGCCAGGAAACTCACCGACCTCAGCTATGATGAGGCCATTTCGCTTGCACTTGAAAAGTCCATCGGCGCAGGCCCAAACGTGTTTATGGACCTAACTGCACTTAACATTGCGAAGAGGGCAAAGATAAAATTGTACATTACGGATGGAAAGGATTTGTCGGAATATGAGAATATAATCCTTCACGGAAAGACCAGGGGAACACTGATCTCCTAAAAGAAAGCTTCCCTAAGGTCATATTTTACTATTGGTATGGTCAGTTCCCTGCCGTTCATGTCCATGAAGCTTTCCTTGATTGATTTGGCAAGTCGTTCCATCTGCTGAACCTTTTCCGTTGGGCTGAGCCTACCAAGTTTTTCCTTCTCAATTATCTTAAGGTATTCCGGGTCATCTTCCTCAACCACTGGCGACAGGAATATCATGTCTCCGGTTTCAAGGTACATCTGTGAAATTATGTTGGCGGACCCTTCAACGTGGTCTTCATCATACCTTTTTCCGCCCATACCGGCAAGCACAACGATGGAGACAGAGATGCCATGGTCCTTTATGTTGTTCACGATGTTCAGTGTCTCAGTGACATTTATTTTTTCATTGAACAGCTTAATCACCTTGTAGCTGCCTGACTGGATGAAAACAAAGATTCTGTCAAGGCCATGGGCCTTGAGATCCTTGTAGTTGATCATGTTCTTTCTCTTGGGAGTCGAAAAGATATCAAATGCTGCAAAAACCGGCAGGCCAAAGTCTTTCTTGAGCCCGTCGAGGATGGGGAGAAGTTCTTTCTGATCCACGTCCAGTGCACCGGGATCTCCCAGGAACAATCCTTTCTTGGCTTTGATGCCCTCTCCAAAGTATTCTTTCAGCTCCTCTATGTGGGCCCTGAATGCATCATTGTCCTTGCCCTCTATTGTCCTTCCACTGTAAGAGCGTGAAATAGAGCACCTGTTCCACTTTGCCCCTGAAGTTAATTCCAAATATACTGCCGACCCTTGGTCAGGAGGCATAATTGGTTTGGTTGAGTACATCGATATAATGGACTGTGCATCCTGTTCAAGCCATGAGGGATCCCTTGACGATACCTTGCTGAGTATTCCCTTCTCCTCAACGTTCAGTGTCTCTGTAGGAAATTCTCTGGCCATCTGGTAGCACCTGCCGTAAATTCCAGCTGCCTCTCCTTTGTCCAATTGGATAACAGTCCTTACTTCCTGATCCCATCCAAGCTTGAATAGGGAATTATCTGATGAACGCCTGTGCATCACTCCGTTCTTTGTGTAAAAGAGAATCCTGCCCTCAAAATCGAAGTTGGCAACTTCTTCGTTTCCGCTTGCTATGGTGAGTATTCCGTTGTTAATCCTGAACAGGTTGCGATTCATTCCCATCTTTATGGAGTGTCCACTTATTATTTTTGTCCAGAGTTTTGATTACCCGGGAAAGGGATAGTCTTTGGCAAAATGAAAAAAATGAGGCTCCTGCCTCGTTTTGCAGTGGAGATTAATCCCTTATTTCCTTCTCCACCAGATATGCCGTCAACAGTAGCAGGCCAGCAGCAAGTGCCGCGAGACCACCAAGCCATTTTCCTATCTGTGTCCACTGGGCAGCTGTAAGGCTTCCATTGATTATTACCATCCTTATTGCTTCAGCAGACCAGGATACTGGATTGTACTGTGCCACATTGGCAAGCCAGGGAGCCATCATCTGGGAGGAAAACATGGCAAAGCTCACGAACATAAGAGGAAGGTTGACCAGGTTAACAATTCCGAATATGGAATTCATGTTGGTCATTCTTGTCGCTATCACACTAAAAATGGATGAAAATATGAATGCTACAAGAACTATTGCAGTTGCAAGCACCAGGGCATCGAGAATTGTAAATCCATGAACAAATTTGAGGCCATTGGGTATTAGAACTGCAGCCACCAGCAGGATTACAACCTGTGGCATAATCCTGATAACCGATGAGATAATTTTAGAAAAGACTATGGAACTCCTCCTTATTGGTGAGGACAAGAATCTTCCCATGGGACCAAGCCTTCTGTCAAATATGATCTGAGTTCCCGCAAACATTGCTGTAAAGAGCCCCATCGTTGTCAGGACTCCACCCACAATATAGGTTATGTAGTTTGGAGCACCGCCAAGTACCAGTGAACTGGCCCCCGGAAAGAATCTTGTGATGTCAAAGGCACTGCCAAACAGCGCTATCCAGAAAATTGGCTGCACTAATCCAGTCAATAGGAATGTTGGGTTCCTGATCCATTTCTTTAGTTCCCTTACAGTCAATGGCCATAATCCGCTCATCTTCTCACCCTCCTCATATTCATTGCGAACTTTCTGGCATCGGCCCCTCCTTCCTCTTCCCGAATGGACCTTCCGGTATATTCAAGGAAAACTTCATCGAGTGTTGGCTTTGTTACCGTTAGCCTAACTGTTGAAAGCTCATGCTGCGAAATGAAGTTTATAATTTTCGGGAGGGACTCATCTGAGTTTGTCACTTTTATTTTCACCGTATTGGGTCCTGAATCTGTTACTTCCAGAACATCTGGGACTGTTTTCATCAATTCAGCACTTTTCTGGTCGACTAGGGTCAGGCTGATAATGTCTCCCTTCAGTGATTCCTTGAGCTCAGTGGGTGTGCCGGTTATGAGTACCTTTCCGCGGTCTATGATCGACACCATGTTTGCAAGCTCATCAATTTCCTCGAGGTAATGTGAGGTGAGAATTATGGTAACGTTGAGCCTTTTCTGGATTTCCTTGACATAATTCCACATCTGGGTCCTTGTTTGGACGTCGAGTCCAAGGGTCGGCTCATCCAGGAAAAGGATTCTTGGTTCGTGGATCAGCCCTATAATCAACTCAAGCCTTTTCCTCATCCCTCCAGAATATGTTCTGACAAGCCTGTCTGCAGCATCGTCCAGCTCAACCATCTTAAGGAGGACGCCACATGTCTCGATGGCTTTAGCCTTGGGCACATCGTAGAACTGGGAGACCATCATCATGTTCTCTCTTCCCGTCAGGTCTTCGTCTGCGGTAAAATCCTGTGGCACTACCCCTATGAGCTTTCTCACATCCAAGGAGCGCCTCGTTATGTCAAATCCCCCAACATTGGCAGTGCCTGAGGTAGGTGCTATCCTTGTTGTGAGCATGTTGATTGTTGTAGTCTTCCCTGCACCATTTGGGCCTAACAGGCCGTAAATTTCACCCTCTTCTATCTTGATGTTGAGTTTGTCGACGGCTTTCACTTTTCCGCCGTAAATCTTTGTAAGGTCTTTAGTTTCAATTATTGTTGCCATATCTGTTCCTTCCTTTACATTCCTTGAAATTCTTCATTCAATCTCCAGTTAATTATTATTTTGTTATTATTCCAAATTGAGTTTTGACAGCCTCAGAGAAAGTTCCTGGATTCTCTCCCTGTATTCCTTCAGGCCGCCTTGCTCATCCTCAAGGTAGGAGACATAACCCTCCATTTCGGTTATGATTTTCTCAACATCCCAGCCCTCCGTATTTACTTTTCTGGCTTGCCCGGGTTTGAGCCCAATCTCTTCAGCCCCTTCCGGAGTGAGTGAATACCGGAGATCTTCTTCCTTCTTTATCAGGCCATCTTTCAGGAGTGAGTTGAGGAGTGGATAGATTGTCCCTGGACTGGGCCTCCACCACCCCATAGTCTGCCTCTGTACTGTCTCAATCATTTCAGAGCCCCTCATGTTCCTCTGGCTGAGCAGCCATAGCACATAATACCTCATGCCGCCGTGCCTTCGGAAATTCCTGGCAAAGTTGAAGTTGCCCGGATCTAAGTTCCTGAAAAAGTCCCTGTTGAATCCCATATCCTTTTCATCATCATGTCGAAACATTCGATATCGAATCGATATCGAGAATTTGTATTTAAATTATTCCAGTTTTAAAAAAAATGTTTCTTATAAAAATCAGATTTTGGAGTTCCCAAAAAATAAAAATTGAATTTTCAAAAAAGAGATTAAAGGGAGAAATCTCCGATTAGTTCCAGTTTCTTGTTGTATTTCTTCCTGACGATAACGGTAACAATAACTGTTGCCCCAATCCATACAAGTGCACCGTATATGCCATAGACATAAGGCACACTAAGATTGTAATCAACCGCAATAAATATTGCGAATATCAGAAGAATAGTAGAAATGCTTGGAATTATGAGGTGCCTGAAGTAGTTGATTTTCTTCCCCTCCTTCCTCTTGTAAACGAACAGCGAAGTGTTTGTCAGGATGTGTATCAGATATGATACCGGGCTCTCAAGAATTAGCAGGAATAGGGCAGCATAGGATAAAGCCGTGACTGGCTGCCCAGGATAAAGTCCCTGGAATACAAGGCCAGTTACTATCACTATGACGGCAGAAATTATGGCAACCAGTATTACGGCATTTGTGGGAACTCCTGTCTTGTGGTGTGTCTTTGAGATCCTGTCGTCAATAACCTTCTCCCTTGACATTGAGAAAAGCACCCTTGTTGCATTAGTGCCCAGTGAAACTGTAGCTGTGAAATAGGAGTTGGCCACAATGATGATCATTATGCCTAGAAGAAGCGGGCTGAAAGAACCAAAACTGTCGCCATATATGTTCAATACCGGATAGTAGACTGAAACCCCAAAAGTTGACATCTGTGTCTGACCCCATGCGATTACCTGTGCGTAAGAGGAGAGGATGATAGTAACTCCGAGCACGATTATCGTTGCAACAATGGCTAGTGGAACGTTTCTCTTCGGGTTCTTGGTTTCTTCTGCTACAGGCAGTGCTCCGCCAATCCCGACGAATGTGCCTATTGCATATACCATCATGGAGGCAAGTATGAGTGGGTTGTTGCCTACAGGGCTTGCAGTAAAAGGTGCGATAGAGAGGGAATTGTGGTACACTCCGAGCAGCACTATCGAAGTGATGATGAAGAAGGAGATCTCAATGATGATTGTGTAGAATACATATCTCAGGGATGGTTTAATCCCACTATATATCAATGCACAAACAAAGACAATGAAAGCAAGAACTATTGGTATCCATAGATATGCGGCGTCCGGCACATTGACACCAACCGAAGGGAGTACACCATAAATGAATCCAATGAACCCGAGGATTCCGAATCCCGTAAAACTCAGAACCTGGTAGGACACATATGATATGGCAGTTAGAAAGCCAGCGGAGCTTCCCAGGCCCCGTGATACAAAGGTGTAGTAACCCCCTGAACTTGATATCTCTCTTGCAAACTCATACATGGAAAAACTCATGAGCCCGTAGACAACAAGTGACAGTAATAGGACCAGCGGAATTGCAAATGCACCATTCGGATAGACGCTTCCAAAGGTGAAAAACATAAGTGCCGCGGTTGTTGTCACATACAAAACAATAGTTCCGGCGGGAGCATTTAATGCTACAGCCTGCGAAACTGCGTGTCTGAGGCCAAGTTGATCCTTTTTAAGATGTTTTAACCCGGTTTCAGTTTCCTGCACTTTTGGGTTTATGATCGCTCCATATTTGAAAGTATGTTAACTACAGACTTATCGCTTTTTTCCAAGCAGAAAAAATATGTGTATATATCCTCTATATAAGGCATTGACCCAATCATGAAAACAATTCTGTTTTCAACACCCACACTAGAAAAGACTTAACTATTGAATACGCATTAAAATCCAATGGCACTGGTAACCGACAGTTTTGGAAGATCAGTAAGAAGCATGAGGATACAGGTTAATACCACGTGCAATTTCAGCTGCTTCTTCTGCCACATGGAGGGAACAGGTGTCCACTCAGAGTCTATGACTGCCGATGAAATAGAGAAGATTGTTTCAGTGGCAAGCAAGTGGGGAGTAAATAAAATCAAGTTCACAGGTGGAGAACCTACCCTGAGAAGGGATATTCTTGATATTGTGAGAAGAACCAGAAAATACATCACAGGGGACATCTCAATGACCACCAATGGCGTTATGCTTCCAAAAATAGCAAAAGATCTACGGGAGGCAGGCCTTGACAGGATTAACATATCCCTTCATTCCATAGAAAGGGAAAAATTTGAGTTCATAACCGGAGTTGACGCCATTGACCAGGTTGTTAAGGGGATCAGGGCAGCACACGAGGCGGGATTCAAATCCATTAAGGTGAATTTCGTGGTTCTCAAGGGCCTCAATGTAGACCAGCTCCCGCTTATGATGAAGCTTTCAGCTGATGAGAATGTTATCCTCCAGCTTATTGAATATGAGACCACCCGGGAAATGGAGAAATCAGAAGATTTCCTCAGGTACCATATTCCTCTGGATGGAATTGAAAAAGAAGTGGCGGTCAGATCAAGCAAGGTCGAATTCAATGAGCTCCACAGGCGGCCAAGGTACCACATGGAACTTGAGGGCAAAACTGCAGTGGTGGAGTTTGTGAAGCCCATGAGGAATTCCGAGTTCTGCAACAACTGCACCAGGATCAGGCTAACATCGACTGGCTTGCTGAAACCTTGCCTCATGAGGAATGACAACCTTACGAACATAATCTCAAGCATAAGGAATGGCAAACCGGACCAGGTGCTAGATGAAATTTTCATAAATGCTGCCAAAGCAAGGGAACCGTACTGGAAAAAGGAGGATGAG
>JAJZLU010000041.1 GCA_021850545.1 Thermoplasmata archaeon
AGCAATGCACAAAATTTTAACGTGCAAAATGCTTCCCCACTACAAGGGTCTGTGGGGTAGCCTGGTATCCTTCCAGCTTCGGGAGTTGGAAACTCCGGTCCAAATCCGGGCAGACCCACTATTTATATAGAAAGAATTTTATTCAATAAAACGACTGTTTGTAAGTATAACTCTATTAGTAGAATGGCCCATTTCATAACCATAAGACTGCCGGGCGTAGTTTACTTTGATAATAACCAAGGGAAATGGGAGGTGCATGTTTCCCATAAAAGTCTTGTAAAAAAATGGAACAAGTAAATTGACAGTTTAGCTTCAAATATATAGGTACCAGGTGATAAGTGCGTCAAAGGGCTTCCAGTGAAATTGTGAAAAGCCGCAACGACAATATAGGCAGAACCATAAGCAAAGGTACTTAAGCATACCGCAAGTTGAGTTCGCCATTGGGGGTTAACTGGTATATTCCCAATACATTACCTTGGAATAATACATTATACCCGCAAAATGAGATATTGTTAAAAGAGAAACTTGTTTTAGAATCCCACGAATTGCTTCCCATTAGCATGGCTATTTCAAACTCTAGACCAAATGAACCATAAGAGGCATTGGATGGAGCCAGAATAATGTGCGGACCTGGAGATATAAAACAATGATGACATTGTTGTCTGCAGACATATTGGATGGAAAGTAGGTGTAAACACCTGCTCAAAGTGTATTGATATTGGGATTCATGTAATATGCGAGATTACCAGTATAGGTTGTGTTTCCTACGGTCTCATAAGTGGAGAGATATGACTTGCCAAACTGTGTTGCATTATTTTAAGTGGAATAATCAAGGACTAATCAAAGAGCTTATAGACAAAGCAATTATCTAGACTTTATGAAATACACGGTCATCCTCGACAAGGATGAAGATGGGATATACATTGCCACCGTTCCCGCTCTGCCTGGATGTATCTCTGATGGCAGAACCGTTGAAGAAGCACTTTCTAATATTCGGGAAGCCATCCAAGGTTTTATTGATGATATGAAGGCAGATGGTGAACCAATTCCTAAGGACATTGAAATTATTGGAAACGTTGAACTAAATGCCTAAGCTTCCTAGGATCTCGGGCAAAGATGCTGTTAAGGCGCTTGCTAAGAATGGATTTGAGTTCCGTAGGCAAGTTGGCAGTCACATGATAATAAAGAGGAAGTCTGATGGCAAGAGGATATCAGTACCAAACCATTCTGAGCTCCCAAATGGTACTTTGAGGGCAATCATTCGAGAAGCAGGTCTCACTGTGGAAGAATTCATTAAATTACTCTGAGCTTGAAACTTTTAATTAACTAATTAGGATGGTTATCTTCAAGAATGAGATTCAAAAATCAGCATCCCCCATAAAATACGACATATGCGTATAAAACACTTATAACTCAACTAATAGCGAATACGGGCAGACCCATTTTTTAGGTTTGTTGCAGAAATTAATTTTCCATTTTCTTGTGATTAGATTTTAGGGGCGATTTTTGCACGCTTTAGTGTAATCCTCCCGGGGATGTCACTCCTTTGATCAATTTTTGGAAAATAGCACGGAAAGAGCCTTTTTTGAACTCTGTCTCATTTGGGTTGGATTGGAGCATTCCATCGGGATTTCCTTGCAAAAGCATCAGTTCCAGAACTGTCAACTTCGGGAGCAGGAAAAGATTTCTTAGGAAGATAGGCAATTTTATTTATTTCTTAAGTTTATATTTGGCATGGTAGAGGAAATACCAGAAAAGGATCTTTTTACACCGCCATCTGACTTGATAGTAGTTTCCACACCATATATTTCCGGATACAAAGTAACTAAGGTCATAGGCGCCACATTCGGGCTTGTTGTGAGATCTAGAGGACTCGGTCAAAATATTGGCGCATTCTTCAGAAGTTGGGCAGGAGGGGAGATAAAAATTTACACGAAACTACTCGAACAGGTAAGACACCAGGCAATCGAAAGGCTATGCCAGCATGCCAGGGACCTAGGGGCAAACGCCGTATTATCAATAGGTTTTGATACATCCGAGATCGGCACAGCAACGACTGAAGTATTGGCATATGGAACCGCAGTGGTTGTCGAGAAGGACGAAAGTGCAAGCCAGCCTGTCTCCCTGAGATGAAGAATGACGTTTATGCTACTGAGTATTCCCCCAGTGCTTTGTCAAATACATCCCTGGTAAATTCCAGAAGCGGGATTATCTGTTCAGGGCTATAGCTTGTGGCAAAGAATTTTGGGTATATGTACGCCTTTTCGATCTTGACCAGATTGAAAAAATTCTTCCTGTCTATCACAAGCCTTTCCATGATTGGCGAATTGCCCCTCAGGAATTGTAGGAGAGCCCTTATTGATCTGGTTTCAGGCAATTTTCCTGTCATTAAGCAGATCCTGTATTTCAGAAGGTATTCGCAGTGGTCATGCAAAGCTATGGCTGCCAGTACTAGTTTGCCTTCGCCGATCAATCTCTGGGCTTCGTTCAGGCAAAAACGGCTTTGATGTCTTAGAATCTCAGGATCCGGTTTCTGATCCACAGGAACTTTCAATAATCAAATGAGTTTATGAATTTTTTTCCCCTGAAACATAAAAAAAGGAAATTATGGGAATGTCTGAAGTTCTTCTTCCTGTTTGATTGGAGAAAAATTCCATTTGCCAAAGAGAGTTCCTATGAGGTATCCAAAGACGAGCGCAGCTATAATACCGCCACTGATTCCAAACAGGTAGTAAGTCAAACAGTATGTTCCAATGTTCGGGATGCCAAACAGTACATTAAGCAGAATCCAGAGAATGAACCCGAAGACCAGCCCCTTTACAGCGGTCGACTTTCCTGGAATCTTGGTGAAAGAAACTGCCATTCTCAGGCACCTTTTTAGTGGGAAAAGTTTAGTGAAATGAGGTTCTTCTTCACATCCATTCCATCAATACAATATTCCCTGAAATCAGTGAATGAGGTTGAGATTTGCCAAGAATATACCTTGAAAAGAAAGCCCTTGAGCTCTTTGCATATAATCCGCCCTGATTGGCCTGCCCTGCCAACTCCATCTCACAAGCCGCCACCAGGTTGCCAATTGCAAATAATGTTTCCTTTGCATAGAATTCTGGTTCTCCGGATGACATCCACTCCCTAATGTTCTGGAAGCCGAGTGAAATGTGGCCCTCCATCTTCCTGGCAAATTCCCGGTCAGCGATCTTACTCGCCCTTTCACTGAAATAATTTTCCATTATCTCAATCCCCCTGTGTTTCAGGAACACTTCCATCACTTCCAGTGCCTGTATATTGCTTGTCCCCTCCCAGATGGATGTTACTATGGAATCCCTGTGGAATTTGGCCATTGGAAATTCTTCCAGGAATCCTATTCCCCCAAGGATTTCCATGGAATACCTTGTTACATTGGCACTGACCTCTGCGGAGATTGTCTTGGCTATGTTGCCGAGAATCCTGGCCAGCTGATACTCAGGATTATACGGTGGCTCAACCTTGCTCACGCTGTTGAAGGCATTTGCTGCAAGCAGTGATAAAATCAGAGCTGATTCCAGTGATATTTCCAGTTCAATCAGGTCCCGTTTCATAAGTGGGTGTTCAATGAGCCTTTTCCCAAATGCAGTCCTCTTCTGCGCATATAGGCAGGCTTCCCAGAGGGCCTTTCTTGCAATTCCTACAGCAGCTATGGCATCATCTATCCTGGATATAACAAGGGCTTCCATTGCGAGATAGATGCCATTCCTGCCGTTGCCTATCTGGTATGCCTCTGACCTGTTGAATTCGACCTCGCCTGTTGGGACTGCAGTTGTGCCAAGTTTGTTCTTGAGCCTCCTTATTTCATAATTTGGCTTTCCATCCTCTAGATGCGATGGCACTAGGAACAGGGATATCCCTTTGGCTCCGTCTGGGGACCCATTGAATCTTGCCGTTACAAGGGCAGCATCGGCTATGCCGGAGTCACTCGCAAAATACTTGTCCTGGCCAGAAAGCATGACCTTTCCATTTTCCTCACGGGCAATTGTTCTGTTTGCCCCGAGGTCGCTCCCGCCTTGGATCTCTGTGTAGAAGGTCGCACCATACCATGGATGATCTTCTTGGAAAAATTTGCCCAGGAATTTCTTCTTCAGTTCATGCCCCCCATATTTCTGAATTATGTAGGCTGTCTGGGCTGTAAGAGTAAGCGTGCAGAATATTCCGGAATCTGATATGAGGTATCCTGACAGAAAATGGTGCATCAGATCAGCTGGTTTACCTTCCAGGCTTCGAATTGTCCCAAATTCCTGCAGTTTTTGCAGGACAGAAGCATGATCGGGTGAGATCCTTACATAATCAATTCTTTCGCCCATTAAACTCCAGGTCTGAAGCACTGGCTTAGCATAATGGTCTATAAAATCAAGAGATTCTATCAAATTAGTGGAGACATATTTGCCCAAAGATGAAAGCGACTTGTCGGTTGCTATTCCAAAGTATTTGATTGCCTCCTGAAGAGGCTTATCGGCATCATAGTAATTTACGCCATGGCTTAGGAAAATCTCTGAGAATCTGTTTTGCATTGGCTTATCAACAATTAGTGCCAATATTAAATTTGCCCCTTAATCTTCCATTCTTGAGATGTCCTCTATCAATGGGAAACAACCAAATTGCGACACCTGTCAATTTTTGGGCAATTTTCACAAAATGCATAATAAGGCAATCAGCTAAAATTCAGGCTCAAAGAGTTAAAATGTGTAATAGAAATTCACATAGTTTTAAGTATTAGTTAATTATCATTTAAATAGTATATATATGAAACGATCCTTGCTTGTTTTAAGTGCAATGGCACTTGCCCTTTTGCTTCCAGCGGTTGCCACAGCTGCTGTTGTAGTTAACAATGGAATTGCTGTTAACTTTAACCCCACTGCGAACAATGTAGTGTACCTAACAACAGGCCCCGGATATGCCAGTGCAAATCAGAGCAATTTTATCGGAGTGTCTGGAGACAACCATCATTACACCAACCTCACCATAAACCTTAATGCAGTGCCTGGCAGCGGATATGTGGTACTCACAAACGTCCTTGAAATCTATAATGGAAGCGCTTCTACGGGATCAGTAACAGTCTGGATCAATGGGTCTCTCCCAATTGGAGTAGTTCTCTACGGAAGTTCATCCTTGCAGACTTTCACCGGATCTTCACCATCAGGAAGTGTTCTCCTGAGTTCCGGAGTTACTTCTACACCCCTGCACCTTACAACTCATGGGGCCGCAGAATATCTGGGATTCAAGCTTACCGGAACAGCATCCGGCACTGCGACAATAAGCCTGCAGTACACCATTTCATGAGAAGGCGGAAATGAAAAATGTTGGAGGAAAGAGGCTACTATTCCTTGTATCGGCCCTGGTAGCGTTAGCTCTTACTTCCACTGCAATGGGCGAAGTTATTATCAATAATACTTACACCCTGCATGTTTCCCCGTTTACCCCTGAGGTGAATCTTACTGAAGGCAGCCAACCAATTTCCATCGCAAATATTTCTACAAATCACCAGGGCACTGTTGCTTATGCAAATCTTTCAGAATTCTTTCATTATTCAACACACCAGACCTCAGTTAACCTGAGCAAGCTTCTTTTGCTGGAGTCGAGTACCACTGGAAGTTTCTATTACACCGTCAATGTTACCAATTTCACCGGCGCTATTCACTTGACTAACCTGTCACTTTACAGTGACGCATCTAATGGGCAATATTACCAGAACTTTAATTATTCACCTTCCAAAGGAAACATTACTGGAGCTACACCTGTTTCAGTGAGCCCCGGGACTGATACTGCGCTTGGTCTTTATCTGAGCGTTGGATCAAAGGACCTGGGGGCATATACATGGAAACTAGATCTACAGATAAATGGTTACTTCACGAGCCCTGGATCCTCCAAGGTCGTCTTTACCCAGTATTACATTTATTTCCTGATTACAACTACTGAAGGGTTGTGAAGTGGGGGTAATTTCATGATTGCCCTTCATTTTGAAAATATCAGGCTTTTCATCCCCCAATATGTAACGGCGACCTTGATTGCAATATTCATTTATTTTTACCTTGGAAGGAAGCATCCCGGCTGGCAGAACACTATACCGTATGTCAAAAAGTCCAGGCAGGTAGGAATTTCAAATGAATCAACGCCTGTAGGATATGAATCTGGCCCGGGATTCGGGCACTTCCCTTACAATCTTTCTTTATTCAACGCTGATGCAGTTAGATTTAGACAGAATCAGGAACCATTCTTTGAGCTGCTGTATTACTTTACGCTCAATGGTTTCCCTGGTAAAGTCTACTCTAGCCGAGTTAATAAATATGTAAAGCCTCCAGTTTACGAATCGGCTATTGTTTACCAGATTTACAGGATAATGCTCTCAGTTAGTTCCTGGGCAGGCCTAATGCTTGTCATAACCCCGTTTTCCTACATTTACGTTTTCATTCCCCATTTCAACGATCCCTACAACATAATAGTTGCAATTGTACTCTCCATTGCAATTTTTGAAGGAATACTTTCTGCAATATTCTTCAGAATTGGGGTGTCGCTGGGAAAAATCGTGGCAGTCGAGGGCCTCATAATGGCAGTGTTCACTCTGTCTATCCTTTCCCCTTCTATGAGCTGGCTATCTCTCTACACATTTAACGGCAGGCTAATTATCTACCTCATACTCCTTGCCCTTTTCACAATAATTGCGGCACTTATTTCACAACTCAGGACCACCAGAAACCTCTTCCTGAGTTCGATGCTTTTTTCCACAATATCCTATTTTTCATTCGTTGGAATCGTGCTTTACAATGTTATCCAGATCCTTGCCCCGTAGTACTTTGAAAAACTATAGTGGTTTTATGTCTGGCCTGACTGCCTCTTCCACATTGTCCTGTGAATTTTGCTTATGGTGATGGTCCCCTTGGCCATGGTGATCAGCATGGCCGCCCCCGTTAATGGGAAAATCGAAAACCATCCATACGTAAGGTCCATAGAATAATACCAGAAGGTCCTGGGAAGTTCCGTTGACCTTAAGGGTTGCTGTTAAAGAGCCGGGCATTTCCTTGCCCTTATGGTTTAGCGCCATGAAAATCAGGTTATAAGATCCATTTGAAAGCTGGAAATTGAACACTCCTCCCGGTGTAGAAGGTTCAACCGTGCCGTTGAAAGAGACTGCCCAATCCAGGCCCTCAGGTAGCCCAACCTCCATGACAGTGACGTTGTAGTCATGAACTACCGGAGGAATCGGGAAATAGGTTACATTTATGGTTAGGTTCTGGGTGGTTGATCCAAATGAGAATTGCCCAGATACATTTGTGGTGGAAAAGCCAGGCACCATGAGTGGTAGATAGGAGTAAGCCCCGATGGGGAGGGTAACTGATAGATTGCCGGCATTAGTGGTATAGTTGTCCCCCTGCACTATATGCACTCCCCATTCCTCACCGGATGGGAGGCCAGCTTCATGGAATGTAATATTTGCATCCTTCAGAGCAAAATTAAGGGGCTCGGTAATGGTTGAGCCATTTACCTGCAATGAGCCTGATATGGTGGCAAAGGAATTGTTTCCAGAAACCGCAGTGTAAGAGTATGTTCCGTTGGGAAGAGAAAAACTGACACTGCTAAATACTGATCCCTTAGTAAGGGAGTTTATGTCAACTGTCCATTCCGTGCCAACTGGCAATCCTGTTTCTAAGAAAGTTGTCCTGTAGAGAACTTCAGTGAAATTCAGTGGCACTGTAATTGCTTCACCGTTGACTTCCAGGTCTCCATGGAATCCTTTCCATGATGTGTTCGAGGAATAGAAGGCATAGAAATAAGTGCCATTCTGAAGATATGCAGAAACATTGGAAGCACTTGTGGATAGAATCACGCCATCACTGAGTGATACCCCCCAGGAGGTTCCTAGGGGGAGCATGTTTTCCTCAAAATTAACCTTGTAAAGGAATGGAAGCCAATTAATGCCCACAGATGAGTTTTGGCTTGTTACAGTAACACTGCCGCTTGCTACCTGTGGATAATAACCTGCAACTGGTCTTATCGAATAAACATAAGTGCCCGGAGTGGCAACATAACTGTAATTAGAGCCCTGCACAAGGTGCTGTACGCCATTTATTGAGAGATACCATGGTGTTGAAGCTGGCAGCCCAGCAGATGTGAAATTAACAAGATAGCTCTTCTTGGAGAAATTGAGGTTTACCGAAACGCTGGAACCTGAAACTATAATCAGGCCATTCGCGGGAGATACAGCATAACCTGACACGTTTCCCGCATTGAAACCATAAGTTCCATTCACCGCGAGGAAGTTAATTGGGGTCCCGGAGGGTGACGATGTTGAAGTTCCGATAAATGTGACACTCCATTGTGATCCTGCCTTAAGGCCACTCTCAACAAACTGTACATCATACAGTTTGTTGTATTTGACATTCAGGGCAATGCTGCTATTGTAAACCGTGAAACTGCCGCTTGGCTCATTTGCATATCCTGAAACTTTTAGCGGTGAATAAGTGTAATTTCCTTGAGCCTCGTAAAGCACGGCGTCATATGAGCTTGATGAGACGGTGTATCCATTTACCGATACACCCCATTTCTGCAAGGGAGAAATGCCCTGCTCGGTGAAAGTTACTGCCCTTACTTTAAATGCAAGTGGAACAACGTCAAGGGAGTCATAATTGGGATCGATAATAAGCATGCCAGATGAACCTGGGAGTGTCAGAGGCATTAAGGGTGAACCGCCCGTATTAATGGTGTATACCACACTTGCTGTAGTGAAGTTCATAAGCATGACAGTTGAATTCTGCATGTTGGTAACAATACCCATGCCGGTGCCGTAGTCAATTCCCAGGCCGAATGCGTTGGCAGAACCAGTTACTTTTGAAAGGTGCGAACCCGATAGTACGTAGGCATAGGGATTGTTCCCGGATATTGATG
>JAJZLU010000065.1 GCA_021850545.1 Thermoplasmata archaeon
GAACTTGTCTTGAGCATCCTTGATAAATATTTCTGAAAAATCCATTCCAAGAATTTCAAAGCCCTTGCCGGCTAAGTGCCTTGAGATTCTGCCATTTCCGCAGGGGAAATCCAAAACTTTCTTTTTTTCAGGGTAGTTTTCTCTTAGGTACCTTGCTAGGTGCCCTGCACTCTCCTTACCTTCCTTTTCTCTTGCTTCAAATTCTCTGAGATAAAGTTTGGACTTTTCGATATAAACGTTTTTCCATTCCTTTACGTCTGGCATTTTTTCATGCATCCATTTTGTATCTAGTCTTAATTATATTGTTGTTGTCATCATAGTGCTGTGCGTCCCAAATTACTGGTTTTCCGTTGATAAAAGAATCCCAACGTGCAATGTCTTCCTCCGTCATTTCTTTGACCAGGTCCCTAAATTCCATCCTGTGTGTCCAGTTCAACTCGACTTCAGCCTTGGACGGGTTGCCCACCAGATAGTGTACCTCCAACGGTCTCTTGAGGCTGCTGGATACTTCGAGCACATCGTCCATTGCGAGACCCGCGATTTCACAGGACAGAGATAAAAACTCCTTTACTGAATGTGTTTCCCCAGTTGCAAGGACAAAGTCTTCAGGGGTCTCATTCTGAAGTATTTTCCACATGCCCTCAACATAGTCAGGGGCGTAACCCCAGTCTCTGAAGCTCTCTATGTTTCCAAGTATCACTTTTTTTTCTATACCCAATTTTATCTTCGCTATTGCGTTGGTTATTTTCCTAGTAACAAACTCCAGACCCCTGATTGGGGACTCATGGTTAAAGAGGATTCCATTCGCAGCAAAAAGGCCATATGCATCCCTATATAGCCTTGTCATCCAGTAAGAATACAATTTGGCAGTTGCATAGGGACTCTGTGGCTTGAACGGAGTGGCCTCATCCAACGGGCCCGACGAGGAGTTTCCATAGAGTTCGCTTGTGGAGGCATTATAGAATTTAATGTCCTTGTCACGTTTTAGAATGGCTTCTAACATCCTGGTAGTCGCCAATCCCGTGACCTCACCGGTGGCGATCGGCTGCTCAAATGAGGCACCGACAAAACTCTGGGCAGCCAGGTGATATATCTCATCTGGTTGGCTTATTTCAATGGATTCCATAATAGAAGTAGTATCATTCAGATCCATGGAAATTAGGTTCACTTTTCTCATTATCCCCAGGTAATTCAATCTCCAAAAATTAGGGGTGGATAGCCTCCTATATGTTCCGTAAACTTCATATCCCTTCGACATGAGAAACTTTGCCAGGTATGCGCCATCCTGTCCAGTAACTCCTGTAATCAGTGCTCTCTTCATCGGTCTTTTGCCCCTCTTCAGTTCCTTACCGCTTCTTTGAGTGCTTCTACTACCAGGTGAATATCACCATCTGTGAGCGTGTTACCAGAAGGCAGATTCATTCCTGTCCGTGATATGAGATCGCTTACTGGGAAATTCCCATCGAGGTACTGGCTGGAATACGCTGGCTGCCTATGTACAGGGTAAAAAAATGTCCTGGTCTCTATATGCCTGCTGTCCAAATAGCTCATTACTTTCTGCCTGCTTATTTTCTCTGAAAGTGTTATGGAGTACATCCAGTATACATTTTTGATATCAGGTTCTGACGGAGGGAGGTTCAGCAACCCTTCACTTTCAAGGGGGGAAAGCAAATCGTTGTAGAGTTTTGCATTTTCTATCCTCTTCTTCACAAGAGTATCTAACTTGCGTGACTGGGACACACCTAAAGCGGCCTGGAGAGAAGACATCCTGTAGCCGTATCCTATTCTCTCGTGCCAGAAATGTTTTCCCTCTTTTCCGAATGCATGGGCACGAAGCCATTTCATGGTCTCCCCCAACTCCCGGTTATTGGTGATGCACATTCCGCCTTCACCTGTGGTTATTATCTTGTTTGCATAGAAACTGAAAGAAGCCACATCCCCAATAGATCCAACTCTCTTTCCCTTGTACTCAGCTCCATGGGCTTCTGCTGCATCCTCTATTACATAAAGATTGTGTTTTCTCGCAATCTTCATAATCAAGTCCATGTCAGAGGGGTATCCGTAAATATGGACGGGCATGATTGCTTTTGTCCTTTCCGTTATCTTTTCTTCAATCATGTTGGCGTCAATGCACCACGTGTCGGGATCGGCATCCACAAGGACTGATTTTGCCCCGGTATAGGAAACTGCATTGGGGCAGGCAATCATCGTAAAATCTGGCATTATGACCTCATCTTGCTGCCCTATGCCCAGTGCCGCTAAAGCCAGGTGAAGGGAAGTGGTTCCACTATTTGTAGATACCCCATAAGAAGCACCGGAATATTCCGCAAAGAGCTTTTCAAAAAGCTGGACTTCTTCGCCGAGCGAGCTAATCCATCCGCTCCTAAGCACTTTAGTGACTTCAGAAATGTCATCCTCGTCTATGAGAGGGGAAGAAACTGGGATTTCTTTTATCATTGACTGAAGAGAATTCAGCCATATTTATTTCTTATGTTGGCACTCTACCCCGGCTGTGGCATTACGATGGGAATACGCATCTGAATATGGGTAAACGAAAAAGCTTCATTCTTTCAACTTTTCAATAATTTCTGCGACAATGCCTACGAAGAAGAAAGGCAAATGATCAATCAGAAATGTGATAACTTTAAACCTTCTGCTTATAATATCACTGTCTTTCACAAATTTATTGCAAAGGGTGACTTCTCTATTTACCTTTTTTGAATTTAAAGCAAAATAAGCAATATCCAAAGCTCCCAACCCTACCGCCTCTCTCAACGCATTTCTGCTGTAACCGGAACTTTCCAGTGATTCAAGGGCCGTAACTCGGCCAATCACACTCAGCTCCCAGAAGGTCTTTTTCAGATGCCTGCTGTCGGCCCTATTTTCTATAAGGGGTTTACACCTGAAAATACCCTTCTTTCCAACAATACCCCTATAGAACATTATCAGTGGCAGCCAATTATTCTTATAGTACTGAAAGGCCTCCTCCGCGTACGGCACACTCTCATTCACCAGCATGTCTTTCCTCGCTATCATCGAGGACATGAAGCCATGGTAGGCCCAGGTGCTCAGATCAGACAGCAACTTTTCATGCATTCCCACCGCATATTCTAAGTCTTTATCACACCTTATAATCTTTGGCCTCTTAACAGATTCCATTGTTGAATTGCAGGCTATGGAATTTAGGACTATATAATCGGCACCATTTTCGATGTATTCCAGAATTGAATGAAGATCCTGGGTTATCACACGGTCGTCATCACCCATCATCCAGACATACTCAGTTCCAGGGGTGGAAACAACCTTAAGCGTGTTGAGATACATGCCCAAGTTTTCAGAATTCCTCTGATAATGGATTCCACCATATTTCTGCCGGGCATCTAAGATTACTTGCTCAGTATGATCTGCAGAGTTGTCATCGACGATGTAAATCGGGAATCCGTTTTCCTTGGCCCAGGGAATCAATGAATCCAGGCATTGTCGCAAATATTCCCCCCTGTTGTAGGTAGGTATGCAAATGCTCAGCAAATTTCCCAAATCCATCAACTTCATGAACGCGATGGAATATTCAATTTCTTCTTTTCCCCATTTATTGTGCCATGATTAGAGAAACAGATTTTTGCACAAAAGGAAAAGCAATGCAAGCTCAGGGAACTAGTTGGACAATGGTAAAATATATATGCTTCTAATCAAATGCCGGATTCAATGTTCATATTCCTCACACGGGAATCTAAGAATTATACTTCAAAAGATTTTTACCAAGGTAGTTCGGTTCTTGGTGACGGTGAAGTTCCCGTCTATGTAGAGGATAGAACTCTTTCAGTGGTGGTTCCTGCTTATAACGAGGGCAAAAGAATACTGCCAATACTGACTGATATTCAAAACAATATGCCTGAGGTACAGGAGATCATTGTTGTCTGTGATGGAAAAGACAATACTGCAGAGGTCTCAAGGAGTGCAGGAAGCAAAGTCAGGGTTCTTGAATTCAAAGAAAGGCTTGGTCACGGAGGGGCAGTTTTTGAGGGTTTCAAGGCTTCAAGTTCTGATTATGTCTGCTTTATAGATGCAGATGGAGCTGCGCCATGGTATGAGGTAAGGCGCCTTTTCAGGATGGTAAGCAAAGAGACACCCGCTGTCATTGGTTCAAGATGGTCTGAAGGTGCCAGAATTCTGAAGAAAGAAAGCTTAAGGAACATTGTGGGAGGGAGAGTCTATCATTATCTTGCGCTTATGGTTCTCGGAGTTAGAGAGAAAGACTCTTTTTGCGGTTTGAAGATTTTTACTAAGGACCTCGCTCTCGAGCTCACAAAGAGGGTTACAGTAATCGACAGGGCATTCAACATTGCCCTAATGTACCATTTAAAACTGATGGGAATAAAGGTCCGGGAAGTTGGGATTGAATGGTCCCACAATGAGGACACAAACTTGCCTGTCAGCCTTAAAGTCATTGCCATGATGTTATTGACCCTTTTTGGTCTGCGGCTAAGGCACAAAATTGATAACAGGAGCCTCCATAAAAAACTCTCTTCCGTGAGGAAAGAGGTTAAGTTCTATTGAATTCTCGACGTTTGGATTTTGTACGATTTGAATTTCTGCGAGCAAGTTCCAAGATAATGCCGTTTTGATTCATTTCCCTCTTCGTTTTTCCTAAATGTGAAGGTGCGATCAGCTTCTCCAAATGCAAGCGTTTCAAGTATCATCTTACAGCAGACCTCGAGTTTATTTTCAAGGTGCCGGGCAATAGAAAAATTAACCTGCTGGAAATATTTACTTCTCTGTTTTCATGAAAATACTGGTGCTTTCAAATTGCCGGCCCGGAAGTGGCTGGGATACCTATGCCTCCTCTCTAAAAGAGGTCAAATCCGGTTCTTTCAGTGTTGAATTGCTCAACCTTTTTGATTCGCCGGAAAAGCAGCCATGCCCTGGCAGCAATGTTTTCAGGCCCAAGGAAGTTGAATTGTTAAAGGGCAATCATGTCCAAAATTATCTAGAGATTATGGGTAGAACCTTTCCAGGCATATATTTCCATGAACTCATCAGTCGAATACGAAATGAAAGGCACCACGGGCTAATTCTGCACTATTCTTATAATCTTGTTCCCGTGCTGGGCAAACCTTACAATGACATAGTGACGATCCACGACCTGACTGCTATTTCAAAGACACATACCCCTAATGGCCTGAAAAGGCTTTATGCACAATACCTAATGCGCAAATATTCGGCGTTTAGAAATATTATAACGGTCTCAGAGCACACAAAGGAGCTTCTAGAGATGGCAGGATTCAGTGGCTCCATTGGGGTAATTTACCCGCCCGCATCACCAAATTTTTTTCACATCGCGGATAAATTTTCACTGAGGGAACAGCTAGGGCTTCCACAAGATAAGTTTCTGATATTGTCCGTCGGCAATGACAAGCCCTGGAAAAACCTGGAGAAGGCTTACAGAAGTGTAGAATCCCTTGGCACAGGTTTCATGTTTGTGCGCGTGGGCAAAAGCATCGGTAATGAAAAATCATTCCTTAATGTTGACCGAAGGACACTGAACATGCTTTACAATGCAAGCGATGTCCTGTTGTTTCCATCCCTTGAGGAGGGATTTGGGTTCCCGCTTGTGGAGGCTTATTCTACAGGCTTGCCAACAGTTGTATCGGATATCGGTGTGTTTCGTGAAATTGGTGAGGGGGCATCAATATTTGTGAATCCCTTTGACACATCGAGCATCTCAGATGGAATCCTGACTGCCGTAAATGACTCAGGTGCCATCAGGAATAAGTCCCTGGCCAAATCCAGAAATTTCACTCTGGATCGGTTCAACAGTCAAATGGAGAATTATTACAAGTCCATTTTCCAGTCTGGCCTTCCGTGAAGACGGGATAAGTTTAAATTAAGATCACACTGATGCAGAGACCATTGGCTGGAATTAGTAATCACCCTAACGCCCCAGTGAGCGACCATCCTTCTCGTACAGACGAGGAAGAGGTGAGTTCTGGCAGGATCTACGACCTGCTGTTTATAGCGAGCCTGATAGTCTTTCTGGCAGCCTGGATTATTATAGACTTGGGAAAGTTCTACTCCCTTCACTCCTACGTATTCGACCTGGGATATATCATGGAACGCCTTTGGCAACCCTATAATGTTGTCAGCCTACCCTCTTACGAATTCATTTTCTTTAACTCTGCATTCCAATTGGTTTTGTCCCCGTTGTACTTTCTCCACAGCTTTCAAATCCTTCTGATACTGCAGGTTGTCTCATTCGGAGCATCCTCCATTCCTCTTTATGCATTGGGCAAAATGAAAGTGAAGAGCAAGTTTATCGCATTGCTGATTTCCACATCATTTCTCATATATTTCCCATCGTCAGGGATACTATGGTTCGATTTTCATATTCAAGCATTCTTTATTCCATTATTCATTTTTGGATATTATTTTCATGTTAAGGAAAAATATCTGGTTTCCAGCCTGCTTTTTATTTTATCCGGGACCGTAAGGTTTCCATATTCAGTTTTTCCCATACTTTTTTCGTTTTACGACCTATTGGAGATTATTTATTCCAGAAAATTGCAAAATATAGGCGGCAGAAGGCTATTTTCTGATTTAGCCGTGTTTTTCGCATCCGGTTTTATTTTAGTAGGCGGATACTTTTTCATTTTATCCGGCCACAACTCGACCGCCATATCTTTCATGCACACACCGCTGGCCATTCGGCTGTTGATGACTGCGGCAACGTTGCTGGCAATTGCCGGGCCGGTCCTGTTTCTGCCCGCAACCAAGTTCAGGTGGCTGCTTCTCTTCCTGCCCTTTATAATGCTGGGGCTTTATACGGGCTCATATAACTATTTCTTCCCGCGCGTTTACCAGCTTCAATACACTTCTATGGCCATCCCCCCATTATTCTTGGGATTAATAGATGCCCTTGGTGCAAATACAGGAAGGGCACACAATAATCCCATCTGGCGCCTCAGTGTTTTGAGGCTAGCATTGCACGCTGTGCAGAGGTTCAGAACAGATGTGAAAAGAAACAGCAAAAAGATGGCTGTATCCATTTTCTCTATCCTGATATTAGGTTCCATTCTATTTCAACCGTACGGGCCGCTGAACAATTTCACGCCGACTGCATACGGGATTTCAAACTCAGTTAATTTCAACACCTCCAATTACAAAGCGCTTTCTGATTTGACCGCCCTCATTCCAAAGAACAATCCAAATGTGATGTTCCAGAATGACATGCCGGAGATGCTGCCCAGGCCGGAACTGAATAATACTTATTTCTTGTTTTCCATTTATGTATCCTCTAACGTGACGCTCAGTGAAGTGAAAAACAACACTTTTCCGCTGGATTCTGCTGCGCCAGTATATCCGGCTGTGAAGCATGTCAACGTGGATTACCTCATCGCTTTCACGCAATCCAGCCAATATTACCTGCAATTCGGAAAGAATGAGGCAACTCTCCCGCAGCTGGTTTCCCTTATGATGCTTTCAGGCAAATATGGAATCGTGGCGGAGGAATACGGTTTTGTGATCCTGGAGAGAAACTACCATTCCCAGCCCAAGATTTTTAAGCCTTATGGTGAGGCCTTGCCTTTCGGCAATGATTTGCCGTCAACTTTCGGGAATGTTACTTCACCTGCCCTGTCAAATTCTTATGTTTCTCTTGTTCCGGGGACATACAACATTACTTACGGTCTATCTGCCTCAAACAATTCAAATGGTTATCACATAGCAGTTGGGTTGAATTACGATCTGAATCTTACAGACACTGTCAATGTGAGCGGTTCTTTTTTCAGGTTTACAAATAACATAACATATGTATCTTTCAACATAGCATTGCCGGGGGGTGCTTACTATGCCAGACCCCTTATTTCAGAAAACCGCACATTGGGGGATATTTCAGTTTACAAGGTGTATATTCAACAGAAGGGGTATTAGAGCCTTAGAAAGCATTGACAAATTGCCTTTCACCAGTTATTTCTCACCCTGATTTTGTTGACTGCCAACGTGGTTTGTTCAATGCCCATTGTGTCAACAGGGCAATTAGCGGGGTCATCGCAATGCAAGCGCCTTATCCTCCAAGGTATAAGGTACATAATCAGTGTTGAAATCCAAAAATATTCAGTGCCTGGGAAAGGTTGCTTTTAAATTTTTCAAAGGTATAATTCTTAGCCCTTTCCTGGGAAAGGAGAGAAGCACTCCGGTAATTATCGGGATTCGTTAAAGATATCAACTCTTCCACCCAATTTTCAGGCAGGTCCGGCTCGATGGCCTTCCCGTATTGGCCCACAATATCAGTCATGGGCCTCCTGTTGGAATATATGATTGGAATGCCATAAGCCATCGCTTCAACAAGCGGTAAACCAAAACCTTCGATGAGGGAAGGGTATAGAAGAATATCAGAATCATAATAAAATTGCCCAATATTATCAACATGGTCTATCACTTCCACGTTCCTCAGCCCATAATCTCTTAGAATTTCACTCGTTTCTTTTCTGAGTTTTGAAACAAGAACGAATTTAAAACGTTTATCGGAATATGAATTCTGCATCAACTCAGCGACTGTGAGAAATAGCCGTATATTTTTATATGGGCGATCAGCCGCCACGTATACCACTCTATAAACATCCTTAGGGATGCATGACATCGAAATCTTATCATTCAGTTTCTCCGGATTGGCTACGAGTGGTGAGCACCCTCCCACAACCTGGGCCGCAATGTCTGCTTTACAATGTCTTCTTAAGGCTTCCAAAGAATATTGGCTCAGGGCCAGTATTTTGTCGCCGTTCCTGATGAATCGCAGCAGGTATTTGAAGAAAAAT
>JAJZLU010000081.1 GCA_021850545.1 Thermoplasmata archaeon
TTCCGGATCGTAACACAATATGGTACTTCCGTGAACGATTATCGAAAACGGGAAAGGACAGGCTTGTATTTAACGAGATAAGGGATCAGATCATGGCTAAACGAATCAGAATCAAGAAGGGGACAATGCAGGACGCATCATTCATTGAGGCAGACAGGGGAGAGTACGGCAAACCCAGGGGAGAGAGTGCTAAAACCCGCAGATCCAAGGATGGTGCATCCACCACAAAGAATCATGAGAAGCATTACGGATACAAGAAGCATACACTCACAAATGAGATCAAGATCATTGAAAAATTATCCGTTACACCTGCAAATGTCCATGATTCGCAGATTGATCTTCCCCTTCCCGGAATCATATGTTACCGGGACAAGGGATACTTCGGCTCTGAATGCAGGGGGATCAACGGTACAATGGATCGTGCTGTGAGGAATCACAGGCTTCCCATGAAGAGCATCCGCAGGAATCTCAGGATATCACGCATCCGATCACTGGTGGAACACCCATATGCATTCATGATGCGCATGTTCGGATTCTCACGCACAATGGTCACAACTGTACAGAGGGTAAGGGTCAAGACATACTTCACGGCAATGTGCTACAACCTCATGAGGGCAAGATTTCTTGATCGAATAGCGTGAGCTATAGAAATTTTCAGAAAAACAGAAGGAAAATGGCATGAGATGAGGGTATTTCTAACGCACTGAATGCCATTTCAATCAAAAGGCAGGATTTCTAATTACACTCTATGAAAATCAAGAGGTTATGGGAAATCCTCTAGATGATTATCCGGTTTCCTGAAGGGAGACTCACTCCCCCTCTTGCAACAATCACAACTTTTGGGGAGTTATGTACAAAGGCTAGATAAGCCCTAAAACATTCTGTTCGATAATGTAAACCTTACAGTTTTTTCACAAGGTTGAAAGAAGCTTCTCGGCTCACAATTGTAGTTTAAGCTGAATGATCGCAGAATAAAGTAGACATTCGTCAATGAATTGATATCTAAAAATATCAGGTAAAATTACAAACTTGAAAGAATGTTGGAATACCCAAAATTAAATGGAATTTTTGGTGCTGCTCCAAAAATTGTGTTGAAGGTTTTGCAGTATTCTGGTTAATGGTGATTCACTCTATCATATATTTTCCCGTAGACTGCAATACTGTTGTGGAAATGGTTTATGATTTGGATATTCAGGCTCAGTGAATCCACGTAAGCTGTTCCGAAAAAGAACATTGAATACCGGGTATTGTTGTGGATTAAACTATCAAGGTACGCAATGGATATGTTTGTCGAGTTGTGGATTACCCGTGCCTGTGCAAGTGCACTTGACACTGTAATATCCGGGTCTACCCCTGATGCCGAATCATTCCTCACGTTGAACAGGTAATGGGAATTGTTTGTAGATTGTCCAATAAGGTATGATCCAATCGTGGCGTTGCCCAAGTGAGCCAAATCCCCGTTTGCCTGGTATGGGAAAAATGCCTGCCCAATACCAGTGACTACAACGGGATATACCAACCCGCAGATCACAGCAAGGACCAAAGCCAGTCTCAACGTGCTAGAGATCAGATTTCCTTTTTTCATATTATGCCTCCAATAATTACTAATAACATTGCTATCAGCTTAATTGCTGCAAACGGCAGCAAAACTCCTCCAACTCCGTAAATGAACAGGTTCTTAAGAAATATTCTGAGTGTGCTCTGCGGCCTGAATTTTGTTCCACGTAGAGCTATTGGTATGAGTGCCGGAATAACTATGGCATTGAAAATCAGAGCTGAAAGCACAGCAATATGAGGTGTTAGTCTAAGGATGTTCAAAGCATCAAGTGCAGGGATACTTGCAAACATTACAGGCACTATAGCAAAGTACTTAGCAACATCGTTTGTGATGCTGAATGTCGTCACGGCACCCCTTGTCATTAAAAGCTGCTTCCCCAGCATGACCACATCAATGATCTTTGATGGGTTTGATTCTAGATCTACCATATTTGCCGCATCCTTGGCTGCATAAGTTCCTGATGCCATTGCAAGACCAACATCCGCGGCAGCAAGAGCTGGAGCATCGTTCGTGCCATCTCCTATCATCGCAACTACCCTGTTCTCAGCCTGTTCATCCTTCACTTTCTGGTACTTGGTCTCAGGCTTGGCCTGGGCAACAAATTCATCAATCCCAACCTCACCCGCTATGTTTCTGGCTGTAAGCGGATGATCTCCGGTGATCATTACCGGTCTAATTCCCATCCTCCTTAGTCCCAGAATTCTATCCCTGATTCCAGGTTTGATCACATCCTTGAAGTAGATAAGCCCGATGATATCACCGTTCACGGATACTGCAATGGGTGTTCCCCCTTCAGAAGAGATTTTTTTCACTGTCTCGTCATAATTGTCAGGGCATGATCTAGCAGATTCCTTTATGGCCTCAGGGGCACCCTTGTGTATGGTCGTCTCCTCATTCAGACGAGTCTGGAGCTCGAATTTCTTTCTGAACCGGTGCCTCTGGAAGAACTCCTTTCCTCCCTTTGGCAATGTGAAGTCATCAGAGTCAACAAGAGTTATTCCACTTCTCCTTGTTACTGCACTAAATTCCTCATGGACACCCTCCCTCAAGGCGTCATACTCCTTTGGGACGAACTTTTTCGTGAAAGCAAGTTCCACTATGCTCCTCCCTTCTGGAGTATCATCATTCCACGATGAAAGGAAAGAAGCCTCGGCTAGTTCCCTTTCAGTGTGACTTCCTAAGGGAATAAACTCATGAGCACGCCGATTACCCACTGTTATTGTTCCCGTCTTATCAAGGAGTATTACATCTGCATCTCCGGCTGTCTCTATGGCTTTTCCCGATTTGGCGATTATGCTATTTCTGGACATCCTGGTTATTCCAGATATGCCTATAGCCGGCAGCAGTGCTCCAATAGTGGTCGGCAGCAGGCAGACGTAAAGAGCGATGAGTACGGACAGATCAGCTCCAAGGTTAAGCAGAAGAGAGAGTGCAATTAGTGCCACTAGAATTATTGTAAACACACCTGTAAGCCCGATCAGCAAAATTGATAGAGCAACCTCATTTGGCGTCTTTGGCCTTTCAGAGGATTCGACCATCTTCACAAGCTTGCTTATGTAAGTCTCGTCAGGGTTTACATTAACAACAGCAACGATGGAGTCACTGACAACCGTGGATCCCCCAATAATAGTGTCTCCCTTGGACTTCCTCACACCTGCAGATTCTCCAGTAAGAAGGGACTCATCCAGCATTGCAATTCCCTCTGAGACTTCAGCATCAATTGGAACCAGGTCCCCCTTCTCAATAAGGATAATATCTCCTTTTCTCAGATCAGAGGACCCAACAGACTCAATTGTTCTTTCACCGTTTTCCTTTACCCGTATCCTCTTGGCGTTTCCTTCTTTTTCAAGTTTCTTCAGGCTAGCTGCTGATGCCCTGGATCTGGCCTCCGCAAATGAATCAGAAATGGTGCTGAACCATACAGTTACAAAGAGTATGGCCGTAACATATGCATAGAAAATCCTGTCGGATTGGTGTGCCAGACCAGGGAAAGCCCCTGGTGCTATGGTCATGAGTAAAACTATCAGGAAGGAAAGTTCAACCACGAACATGACGGTGTTATCTATGAGCCTCACTGGACTCATTCTTACGAGTGAATCCTTTAACACAAATGGCCAGTTGATTCGCTCTTCACGAGTTTCATGTCTGAAACTCATGTTTTCATTTCTGCTATGCTTAAAGGGCATTTCTTATCCCCTCCAGATGCATAAGAATTGGCCCAACAACAAGGAATGGGAAAAACGTCAGGACGGCAAGTATGAGGATGCTGACAATTAGTATTGCGGGGAAAATCAGGTTATCTGTCCTCAAAGCTACTTCTGTGCTCCTCTTCTTGCCGGACATTCTTCCTGCAATGGCAAGCATTATGAATATTGGTATGAACCGTCCAGCCCACATTACTATTCCAGTGGAAACATTGAAAAAAACAGTGTTTCCTGTTGACCCCAAGAAATCTGAGCCGTTGTTGGCCGCTGCAGAAGTGTATTCATAGAGTATCTGTGTGAACCCAACAGGTCCTTTCCCGAGACCTATAGTGTGGACTGCACCAGTTGCATAGGCAATAGCTGTTGGGACAAGGATAATTATTGGATGTGCTAAAAATGCTATAATTGCTAGTTTAACATCATTTGCAGTGATCTTTGCTCCAAGATATTCTGGGGTTCTACCTGCCATAAGGCCAACAATGAACACAGTTATTATCACGTACATGAGCATGTACATGGCTCCAACTCCTATCCCTCCGGGAGTTGCCTGAATCATCATCCCCAAGAAGGCTGCTAGTATCACAAGTGGATGCATTGCAGCAAGGGCTGTGTTTACAGAGCCGGTTGTAAAGGCAGTGGTTGTTACTGTGTATAAGACTGTGGAGAAACCGCCAAACCTTGTCTCCATTCCTGGACCTAGTGTAGTAAGAGGAATCAGCGCAATTGCAAGGTCAATGGCATATAGGCCATAAGAAGCAATGAGAATAGTTCTGCCTTCGCCTTTCTTATGCAGCATTTGTCCGAAAAGAAATGGCATTGAAGTAGGAATCAGCATCATGGCTCCTAACTCAATATAATTGGTAATGGGACTGGGGTTTTGAAATGGATTGGCTGAGTTTGCACCATAATATCCGCCCCCGTTTGTTCCAAGTTGCATTATGGATACAAGTGAAGAAACCGGGCCTACCTTTATGAGTTCAAAACTCCCTGAAATTGTCCTTACAAGACTGTAACCAGAAAGGGACTGCGGTACTCCAAGACCTATAAGAATTAATGATAGAATAAGCGTCAGTGGAAGAAGTACCCTTGTCATGGTCCTCACCATGTCGGTATAAAAATTCCCGAGATTTCTGTTATTATCTCTTTTACCTGCAAAGCCCCTAAATATGGCCACAGCCACCACAATGCCAGAAGATGCAGAGGTGAATTGCAAGAACTGGATTCCTACCATCTGCCCAAGGTATGACAATGAGGAGCCTCCGTTATAATGCTGGAGATTGGTGTTGGACGAGATTGACATTGCTGTGTTGAGTGCCAGTGACCAGCTCATTCCAGGGAATTTCATTGGGTTCAGGGGGAGCATTCCCTGAAACGCAAGGACAACGAACGATATTGCAGCAGAAAAAACACTGAATACGAAAAGGCTGAGAAAGTACTCCTTCCAGCCCATGCGTTTGCTCCTGTCTATTCCAAGTATACGATAGATAAAGTTTTCCAGGGGATTCAATATCTTATCAAGAAACGTCTTCTCATTTTCATAGACCTTTTTCAAATATTTTGCGAGGCCCCAAGAGAAGGCTATTATTGTTGCCCAAATTAGTGCAGTGATAAGTAGATAACCTGCCCCTATCATGATGGCCTACCCTCCCTCTTCCCAAAGTAGATCAGCAGTGGGCTTATTTCTGAGTTTACATCCCTACGGCAGTTAAAATTGTCTTGCCTATAAAAAAATCTTTTTCGTATAGTTATATTAATATATTGTACAGCATTTTTATTATAACGACGGCGCATATTACTACCTCCATAATCAAGTTCACAACGAAAATGATCTTAAAATAGTGTAATCTATCGTTCCCTGTTTTCAAGGGAAGAAGGATTGGCTCGTGGGCCCTTGGCAGCGCTCAAAACTATAGAGCTGACTACACTTTTTACACCGGGAATTTTCATAATCTTGTTTTTCAGGATGTCCCGGAATTCTTCTATGCTTTTGGAGCTAACAACAGTAGCTATGTCAAATTCTCCAGTCACTTCATAAACCTCTTGGACAGCGTCGATCAGACAGAGTTCACGGGTAACCTCTTCTACTTTCATAGTGTCTACAAAAATATCGACTATTGCCGTTATAGGTTTTATATTTCCAGATTCTGTTCCGACAGTCATCGCACTGCTGCCTTGATTATTCTGGGGTATTAATATGTTTTGATATTTATTTCCAAATAATACGATAATTACCATGTTTACGGACTCCCTGGAAGATTATATAAATACTGTAATCGTCGATATTATCCATGGAGGTGACATCAAACTCAAGTAGGTCTCCTAAACTGCCCTATAAGTCAAAGGCTCGGTATAGGCATCATTCCTCAAAAGTAAAGAAGGAAAATCTATGAATAAAAGGAGTCCGGTGGATCAAACAAACATCTTTCCTCAGAGTTCTGGCTGTTCTTGGCGATAACTTTTGTGGGACTTCCACAAAGTAAAATGTTATCTTTCAATCCTCATAATAATGATTTATGTCATTGAAAAATTTTGGAATATTCTTTGGCATTTATGAACTCTGAATATTTCGCAAATCCCTCCGAATTAACCTGAACTAGATAAATGAAGAAGTTTGCCTGAGTTTCGGTGGGAAAGTTCTAAAAAAGATTCCAGAAAGCCAGTTTAAAAAAAGATGATTATTAAAAAAAGGTTGATTAATGACGCATTTAGGACCATTGCATAAATACTGGCTTATATCAAATGGGGCTGCCCGGATTTGGACCGGAGTCTCAGGCTCCCAAAGCCCGTAGGATACCAAGCTACCCCACAGCCCCATTGGGATTAGTAGAGTGCAACCACATTAAAAAATTAACGCAAAGGACTCCTAAAGAGAAGGCTCTTTGTATTTGAACGGGAGTAGGTCTTTCATGAAAACTTTCTTTAACCCATCTCCTGTCTTTATAATGACCTTTGTTTCAGGGTCGTAATCTGTTATCATCTCTCGGCACATCCCACAGGGAGATACCACCTGAAAGTCCGGCCTACCACTCTTTACATTTGGGTGTTTCACCGCAACAATAGTATCAAGTCTGTTTCTGCCGGACATTATTGCATTGGCCATCGCTATGGGTTCGGCACATATGGAAATTCTTCCAACAGTGGCATCAAAATGAATTGAAGTAAAGACACTGCCATCCGAAGTTCTCAATGCTGCACCTATGCTGTGCCAGTTTTCCCTATATCCCTTTCTGATGGCCTCCTTGGCAATTTCAATCAAATGCTTGTCTTCATCAACCAGGGGAATATATTCAATTGCAGCCATGGATGGTATATCGTCAAGCTGATAAAAGAACTATGCCAGAAATCAGAAATAGTTATCTTAATTACAGGAGTGCCACGATGATGAATTCAGCCTAGTCTGATTAGTGATGACCGACGGGCAGACTGAGTGGTTTTTCATTTCATTTTTGTCTTTATTACTGGAAAAACTTTTAATGGATAAAAGTATACCGTGATGCTATGAAAATGACATTATGGTATGTAATGAAACTGCTAAGCTTGAAATGCGCTGCTATTGGGGTATATATTGCAGGATTAACACCAAGTGGGATTAGAATTGATGGGCAGTCTTAGAAAGAACTCACTGAGTTTTATAGAAACAAGTTTTCAGGGGATAGCCGGGTCTGCTCCAGCGGGAGCTGCTGTTGCAACTCTCACAGGTGCTGCGGCATTTGCCCTCGGTGCTCTGCCCCTGGCTGCGGTACTTGGCTTCGGGGTAGTAATGCTTAATGCTGTGATAATAAGAAGGATCTCCCTTAAGACAGCGGGAGCAGGTGGTTACTATTCTTACATACAGAAGGGCCTGGGAACAAGGACTGCTGGCTTTTCCGGCATTTATTACGTATTTTACCAGATCATGGCTCTGTGCTTTATGGGTCTCAGTACGTCTGTATTCGTTCCAGCAATGCTTTCGGAGGCTTTCGGAATAAACATTCCATCTATCATGTTTTATCCTATTATTCTTGGGACTCTTGGATTTGGCTTCATTATGTCGTACGCTGGGATCAGGCTTTCAGCTAGATTCTCATTAATTATGGCAGCAGCTGAAATCGCCGCAATAACTGTAATCGGGGCTGTAATACTCATATCCCACCCTTCCCTTAACACCCCATCTGTATTCACGCTTTCTGACAACTCAAACGGACTTACCGGGCTTCTGCTTGGGGTTCTTCTGATGTATACGGCATTCTCAGGATTTGGTGCTTCCACTCCACTGGGAGAGGAGGCAAGATCACCACGGAAAACGATAGGAAACTCAGTCATTGTTACTGTGCTGGTTCTGGGAGCATTCTTCATATTCTCAGCATATCTCTTCACGGTTACCTATGGCCCTCTTAACATGTTCTCATATTCACAGGCGCTGGTCCCAGGAATTCTAATCATAAAGTCTTTTATTGGCCCGGCAGCTGCAGTTCTTGTCTCAGTGCTCTTCATCAACAGTCTTCTGACAGGTGCAGTCATAGTTACAAACAGCACATCCAGGGTTATGATGGCCATGGGCCGGGATGGGATAATCAACAGGCGCTTTGCCTTAACAAGCGAGAAACATAAGACTCCATATTTTTCGGCGATGTTCGTTGTATTAATCTCGGCTGCTGTCGGAATAGCATCTGACATAATAATGGGAGGATTCAACGCATTCCTTTTCGCAGCCACCGCAGCAACTCTTGGCGTTCTTCTTGTGCATGCTGTGATCAGCGCCTCTCTTCCGGGAATGGAGAAGT
>JAJZLU010000003.1 GCA_021850545.1 Thermoplasmata archaeon
ACCTCTGGTTTACCGGTTGTCTGGTAAGGCATTTGCCGGGTAGCCACGTCATACGCGAATAAAAGCTGAAAGCATCTAAGCTTGAAGTCGCCCCTGAAAATAGACATCGTTATTAGGTCTCTCCTAAAAGAGGAGATTGATAGAACTGGGATGTAAGTGCCGAGCTTCGGCGAGGTATTAAGTCCACAGTCACTAACAGACCGAATTCACAATCCATGCTAAGGTAAACGAATCTGGCAAATCTAATTCTTCAAATGTGCGTTTTTTAATTTTTTCAATTATGAAGGCTAAATGCTTTTAATTTAGATTTCTTAGTTTTGATAATTGTGAACATCTTTGTACGCTTTTAACAGCGGCATTGCCTTTTATATCTGTACCAAACGAAAAGGTAAAATCATTTACATGCTTATTTTCAACCTGTAATGAAGGTCAAGTTCAGGAAAGATGGTGTTTTTGGGAAAACATACTCAGTGGTCAAGCCATGTTGTGATTTCACTGAGTATTTCACGACTGTACACTGGAAGGAAGATCTGGGTTTCTACATTAAAGTTCCTTATTCAATCGTTCGGTGCAACTATTGCGGTGTCTGCGGGGAAAAAACCGAGGTGGTGGAGGACGCACCCCAGGAGGCCTATGAAAACAATAAAAACGCCCAGCCTGAATCTCCGCAATGGAACGTTTAGTAACCAGGCTTAATTTGATATGGCTTAACTCAGTCTGAAATTGCTGCCTCACTCTTCCCGGTCTTGTGGACATTAAAGCTGAATGAGGCCATTGTGCCGCTTTTTTGCCCAATTCTCCTTATCCTGTTGAGGACTCTCCCCGGCCGGAATAAGGGAAGTCTGCACCTAAACTCAATTGCAGGTTTCCCATTAAGGGAGGTGTATACTGTCAGGACTCCATAGGGTACATTCCTGGTTAACTCAGGGAAGAAGCCGCCGCCGCTCATGGCCCTTATTCTGGCAGTGGCCACTGGATTCAGCTGCTGGTGCCTGAAACTTGGGCCGGAAGTAAATGTTGCAATGAATACACTAAGATTAACTCCTGCGACCATGCTCCATTGGATTTTTCCCTTATAGCCAATTATGAAGCCTGTGTGGTCAACCTTTATAAATTCAATGGGAACGTCCTGGTCACTCGAGATTCTGGCAAAGAAAAGCAGGACTCCCATAAGCGAAGTGGCCCACAGCGTAAACGCAAACAGCATGGGAAAGAATGCAATGTAAAACGACCCAATCAGCGTCAGAATAAGCAGTGACGCAAGAATTAGCATGAGGATGAATCCCCCGCTTGTGTTCTTAAAATGCCTTATCTTCATGCTGTTCATGGCTAATCCAAATCAAACAAGATATAATTGTCCATTTCAGCTCAGCAAATCTTTGACGAAAGATGTTTCGCCAAAAAGTGAGGAGGCAAGGTAAACAAATGCATGTGTTACATTAAGTAAACAAATCTGGTTAATTTGATCGTCAGCCTGGGTTAATAGCCCACAATCACGTTTTCTACTTTTTCCTATACCTGAACCAGGCTATTGCTAAGGATGAGGCAGTTACAACTCCTGCAGAAATAGGTAAAATCCTGTATAGAAGCATATTTTCAAACGTTCCTCCATCAGTAGCGTTTGGCGTAAAATATGTGTACGAATAATTTCCGGAAATGTCGTAGGCAAGGTTCCCAGCGTTGATCTGGCCCAAACCTGTTAGAAGATCATATCCCTTTGTGGCAACATACGCAGCGTTGCTTCCCCTGACCACACCGGAGAACGGGTCCCTGAAGCCAGGGAAATGGCTTTGTCCCACATTCCTGTATGAATACTGTATGTTGGAAAGGTTGTACAGCAACGGGTTAAGGAACCCCAATCTGCTCATGTTACCCTGGGCGAAATGGGCATCAAGACATGCGATGATGCCTGAGACCACTGGAGCTGCGATGCTGGTTCCCCAGGCGTAGTAGATATATGGTGAATCATAATAGGTGTAATTCCCAAGTGTAATGAAAACCAGGACATTGTTCGCAATTGCTGATACGTCAGGAACCCCCCTTCCCTTCCCATGAAGAACACTGTTTGCAATAGAGTTCAGCTGCCATGAAGGCTCAGGGTAGAACTGGCTGATGCCACCCTCTGTCCCTACGGGAGTGGGGTTGTTTTCCGTATCAGAAACAAGATACCATGCCTGGGAATCCTGTATGGAAAGGAATCCTGAGCTCCCTGCATTAGAGTTCAAGGTGATGTTTGCACCTCCAACGGACAGTACACCGCTACTGTTCCCTGCGTCAGTTCCAGGGGATGTTGCCCCGGTCCCAACAAACTTTTCACTGGTAGGGTTGTTGCCGGAATCTCCGCTGCAGGCCACGACTGTTATGCCTCTTGCGGCTGCCTCCTCCATGTATTGGTTCCAGAGAGTATGCTCCATGTCTGCAGCATACCAGGAATTGGAGACAACAGATACATTATTCAGCGGTGAACTGGAATTTCCGGGGTTGAGGATATATGCTATGGCAGAATCAAGCTGAGTAAAAGTGCTTCCAAGTGTGTATACGTCATAAATGGATGCCCCTGGCGCAAGGCTCCCCAACATTTCAAGATCAAGCGTGTTTTCAAGTGTAATATCTGCAGAATCGTTCCTGGCGTTTGTCCCGGGAGGGTTCGCACCCTGGAGGGGCACTCCATGGACTCTTGGCTTCTTCTCCCATGGAGGGAGCGTCTCATTGAAATATGTGTTTACGTCCGCCGGGTTGTAAGGTGCATAGTTCACATTTGTCCAGAATATGTCCGCAATCACAGTGCTGCTGAGGTTGGTTTCATTGATGATCCCTGTGGCATTATACGCCTTCTGAAGGTCGGATCCCCATATGTACTGTGTGGAACCGTCAAGTCCGCTCCCAATCGGGCGGGGGTACCCGTTGGAAAAGGAAAAAGAGCCTAGGTCTGCCGTTGAGTGAGTGCCCCCTCCAGCGAGGAAACGGGCACTGCTGTAATTCGCAAGGCCCGATACATAGCTGATGTCCTTTGCAAGCCACAATGGGAGCGAAGGTTTCTCAAACTGGTAATACTGGTGGCCACCTATTGTATACAGGTTTATCCCAGAATTGAACGCCTTCGAAATCTGGCCCGAGCTGCCTATGAGGCGGATGGATAGCCTGTCAGAATAGGTTTTCAGGTGTATTCCAGGAAAGGCATTGAAATAGGCAATTACGCGGTCATATTCTTCCAGGGCGGGCGAGAATTCTGACGTAAATTCTTCCTTTGTCAGGTATTTGTGGTATAGTTGGCTATGGGGATCCTGAATGCCATGAAGCAGTGCGTCAAGTTTACTTTGGCTATTCAGATTGAGGCCCACCATGACAGTGATGTTGCCCACATTTCCATGATCGTGTGCCTTTGCAATGCCATGCAGAGGCAGCTGCCCATACTGCATCAAGTTTAATGGTTCAAAGGAGCTACTCCCGGAAGCAACATTGCTGGAAGTGTAATGGCCCATAGCAGCAGCGGCTGGGAGGCAGATCAGAAACGCCAGGATTAATGCCGGTGCGCAACTTTTATAAAAATGCAATAGAATAAAAATGCCTTAAACTTAATAAGATTTTCATAAAGGTTGTAGGATGGGACCACTTACACAGACCGGCATGATCAAAGTTCATGCAGGGGCATTATGGCTGCCGCCATTTTTCCGGTTTATGTGGCAATTGAAGGCCGCCGGTGATCCGCTTCTAGTGCCTATCCTCTTCATTCTTGTAATGATCCTTTCAGGCCGGAAAACCGGTATCCTGCACTTGAACTGAAATGCCGGCTTGTCGCTGTAGGCTTTATACACCGTAATGATACCATAATTTATGGTCCTTGTGAGTTCTGGCACATAACCTGCCCCGCTGGTTGGGCGCATCTCTGCGGCCACCCTAGGATCCAGATCAATTGTCTTGTACCTTGCCCCTGTAGTGATCCTGGCCCTGACAACATTCAGGCTAACGCTTGTAACATGGTCCCATCTCACCTTTTCATAATGGTTTATGACAAAGCCCTGATTATTTACAGAAACCGACTTGATTGCCGAGTCATACCGCCTCGGGGGTCCATAAAAAGCCATGAACAGTGCCATGACTACTGTGAATTCCATGAAAAGCGCGAAAACAATTGGGAACCATGCGACATAAAAAGTGCCAAGCAGGCTTACCATGTCTAGGAAAATGAGAGAATAAAGGAAGCGCAATGCCCATCCTGAACTGACATATGGCCGTATCTTCATGGGTATAAGGATAGATAGGTTTCACTTGGCATATATACTCTATCACATGTGAAAGATCTGCCCTGCAGTTTTGCACCACAATGAACCACTGCCCTAAGGAACTGGCTCTTTGTGATTGAGGGGGAGAATTATGCGGGTTGCAGCCTAAAAAATGGTATAATAAGTGGCTGACCACTTACTTTTTCTTCTTACCAATGGCTTCAATCAATTTTTCGGTTATTCCGTCAAAGGCCTTGGCAACAATTTCGTTGGATGAAGCGGATGGGATTCCATCGTCAGAATTGGCCACGACCTCAGGTATGAGCGGGATCCTTCCAAGGAATGGCACGCCATATTTCTTGGCCGCTTCCTCGCCACCGCCTCTTTTGAATATGTCCACGGTCTCGCCGCAGTGCGGACATACAAATCCGCTCATGTTTTCAACTATGCCAAGAACTGGGATTTCCATCTGTTTTGCAAAGTTGATGGCTTTCTTTGCGTCAAGAAGGGCAACATCCTGGGGCGTAACGACAATGATTACCCCTTCGACCTCAGGAACCAGCTGGGCCACTGTAAGCCCCTCGTCTCCTGTACCAGGGGGCATGTCGAGAATTATGAAATCCCTTTCTCCCCATGCTACTTCCTCAAGGAACTGCTGGATAGCCTTGTGCCTCAGGGCACCTCTCCAGATAACCGCAGTGTCTTCCGTCGGGAGCAGGAAGGCCATAGATATGACATCTACACCGTACTTTGAGCTCACCGGGATGATCTGGTTGTCCTTTGCTGTGATCTCTGCATCAGACACCCCAAGCATCTTGGGGTCATCAGGGCCGTTGATATCGGCATCAATGAGGCCTACCTTGTATTTCTTTGCAAGTGTTACTGAAAGGTTAACGGAAACAGTTGATTTGCCAACGCCTCCCTTTCCGCTCATGACCATTATGGTATGCTTTACGCCCTTGTATTTGGTGGATTTTGGCGGTGGGCCGATAATGGGCTGAGGTGGTGGCTTGTTCACCTTTATGGTTCCAGATGGCATGGTTCCACATCACACTTCAATATTTGAGTTTGGCGAAATTTTCCGCTTTTTTTCCACTGCCTATTGGGAAACCCTATTGGGACCTCACCATGGCTTGGATTTTCTGTGCATTCTGCTGCAATATTTCTCACTGACGCCTGCGAAGTAAACATATCTAGAAACATGAAGATACAATGGTGGCTCATTTTTATTTTTACCATATCAAATAATTTTATTCTCAACCATATTTTTTGTTATCGGCTGCATTTTTGCAGGCACCCCACGGGGCTTTAAATCAAAGATGGGTATAGTATCGGTAAGAGCATATATATTATGACAACCTGGATTGGATATGAAACTTCAGTTCTTGCTTTGCTTGGCACAGCGGACTTTTGGGCCAAAAAGCCAATGCAATTACCGCACTGAATAATGTTTATCTCCATTGCTTCTTTCATCTATCGATGTACTCGGAGCAATGCGTGTTCTGCAGGGACGTGATCAGGGATCACAAGGCCTCAATAGTTTACGAAAACAACAACGTCATGGCATTCATGGACATTGCTCCGGTAGAGGCAGGCCATATCCTGGTTGTGCCAAAGGAGCATTATGTGAACATACTGGACATTGACGAGTGGTCATACCTCGAGGTGCACAGGATTGCCAAGATGCTTTCCCCGGCAATAATAAGGGCTGTTGATGCTGAGGCAGTAAACATTGGCCAGAACAACGGTGCATGTGCAAACCAGCGTGTCTTCCACTACCACCTCCACATAATACCAAGAGTCTGCGACAGGCGCCTGGAATGGAGCAGGAGAACGGTTAAGGGGGACGAGCTTGAGGAGGTTGCAGTCAGGATCAGGGCAGAGATCAGCAACCACGATGGCCGAATGCCAGTTCTGAAGTAAACTGGAAACAAGGCAATTTACGCAAAGGGTACAGTTATAACTGTAAAATTGGAAGGTTAGGGTTGGTATTCGTGTGCTAAGTGAAGGCACAACTCTTGATTATTGTTATTCTGGCGTTCCATAGCCACCACCACCCGGCGTTTCGATGATCACCTCATCACCCGCTTCAATATCTGTTGTGAATTTTCCCGGCATCACTTCTCTTTTTCCCTTCCTGATGATTGTAACCTTCGACGTTGCTCCGGGATACCCTCCCTCCAGCCCCCAAGGGGGAACCATGAACCTTTCGCCAATCACTGAGATGGTGGAAGGAACAGTCACCCTGAATGCCCTGACAATTCCGTCTCCGCCCCTATATTTCCCATTTCCGCCGCTGGCTTCCCTTATCCTGTTGGCGGTGAATATGAGAGGGTATTCCATTTCTGCAACCTCAACCGGGGTGTTGAGGGTATTCGTCATGTTTGAGTGCACTCCTGAGATCCCGTCCCCGTCGGGGCGGGCTCCGTTACCTCCTCCAATTGTCTCGTAATAGGCCCAGTAGGAGCCGTCCTCACGCACTCCACCCATCATGACATTCATCATTGTGCCTGATGCAGCGGCAGGGACTGATCCTTTCATGGCCTTCCCCAGTGCGAGGAGCACAAGGTCAGCAACACGCTGAGTTGTTTCCACATTCCCTGCGGATACAGGGTAAGGTTTGCCAGGGTTGAGAAGAATCCCCTCAGGCATCCTTAATTCAATTGTCCTGTAGAAACCATCATTTGTAGGGATATCTAATTTCATCACGCTCCTTACGGCGAAAGCAGTCGCAGAAAAGGTTACGCCGGGAACTGCATTTACTGGTGCCCTGACCTGGCTGCTTGTTCCGGAAAAATCAGCAATGATCCTGTCATTCTCCACGGAGAGCTTCAGCCTTATTGGAATCTTCTCCCCTTTTACCTCGAGAAAATCCTCTGCATCGTATTCTCCATGCTTCCATTTCTTTATTTCAGAGAGAGCCAGTTCCCTGGAATGTTCCAGGGCCATTTCCCAGCTTTCATGTACCTCCTCTGGCCCAAACCTGTCACAAAGCGCAATAATCCGGGCAATGCCCATCCTGTTCGCAGCCAGTTGGGCATTGATATCACCTTCAGTTGTTTTAGGATCCTTGAAGTTCTCCATTATGATGGAGAAAATTTCATTGTCCACCGACCCATTTTTCATGATCTTTACAGGAGGGATTATGAACCCCTCGTCGTGGAGCTTCCTTGCCTCGGGATTCAGGCTCCCTGGAACAGGCCCTCCAACATCCACATTGTGTGCTTTGTTGATTACATAGGCAAATAGTTGCCCTCCATAATAGACAGGGGCGATCACCGTTACATCGTTAAGGTGGGTGCCGGATATGTAAGGGTCATTAAGGATTACCATGTCTCCTTCACCGAGGGAAAGCCCTCTGGTTTTCATCCAGCGCATTATGTTGTCTGCGCAGATCTTGAATGAGCCAAGGTGCACAGGGATATGCTCTGCCTGCGCCACTATCCTCCCCTCAGGGTCCAGCACTGCACAGCTGTGGTCCATCCTCTCCCTTATGTTTGGGGAGATTGCAGATCTCTTCAGTGCAACTCCCATTTCCTCTGCAACGAATTCAGTTGCCTTGCCGACCAGTTCCCACTTAAGCTGCATTTAATCTGCCCTCCTCAGGAGAAGCTCCCCTATCATTCCTGCCTCTCCTATCCATCCCTCAGGCACGAATGCCGTTGAATCATAATCCTCAATGGCGCATGGTCCCATGACAGGCCTGCCGGGAGCCATTCCGGCCCTTGAATGCACCTCCATCTGAATCTGCCTGCCATCCAGTACCGCTGTTCTCCTGTATGGTGCAGAAGGCATTCCTGCGGTTATTGAAATGTCAGGCTTGTCCCTCCTAATCACTGCAAAGGCCCTGATAGTAACAACCTCAACTTCGCGGTCAAGGATGAAACCGAAAGTTGACTGGTGCATTTTCACAAATGCATCCTCTATTTCCATCCTGGTTCCCCGCGAAACTGCAACCGTTAGCTCTGATCCCTGTCCCCTGTACCTGCAGTCCGCATATCTCAGGAACTCCGCCCCTCTATGTTTATTAGACAGGTCGTCCTCAAGTTTCCCGAATGCATCTTCAGTATCCTTTGGGAAAGATGCCCTTGCCTCAAAACGCCAGTCCGAATAAAGTAGCCCAAGTGCACTGAACAGTCCTGGTTTTGGCGGAATTATTACATTCCTAATGCCAAGCTCATCAGCAATTCTTGCTGCATGTTGAGGGCCTGCGCCGCCATATGCAACCATGGCGAATTCAGACGGATCCAGCCCGCGCTCAACTGTCACTATCCTGATGGCCCTCGCCATCTCCATGTCCGCAAGGCTCAGGGCTGCCTCCGCAATTTCAACAGGATCCCCCAGTTTGCCAAGGCCATTTCTTGCCCCTTCAACATCCAAAGTCATTTCGCCCCCAAGGAGTTCTTTTCCTATTATGCCAAGAACAAGGTTTGCATCTGTTATTGTGGGCTCAGTACCCCCCTTACCATAACATATTGGCCCGGGTTCGGCACCTGAGCTTACAGGGCCAATCCTGAGTCCGCCGGCCTGGTCCTTCCAGATTATTGTTCCACCGCCAGCCGACACTTCTGCAAGGTCAACGAAGGGAAACCTCACCGGGTAGCCTGACCCTTTGGCCATCCTGCCATGGTGTGATTCGCCGCCGACCTCATATTCGCCAGTAATCACTACCTCGCCACCAACTATTGTCCCTGCCTTGGCTGTCGTGCCTCCCATGTCAAAGCTGATTACATTACCCAGGCCCAGCAGCCTGGCAATTTCAGATGACGCAATCACACCGGCAGCAGGTCCTGATTCAACAATCTGTACCGGTCGGGAATAAACTTCATCTGTTGATACAAGGCCCCCTGAACTGGCCATTATGCTCAACATAGGTGAGCCCATGCTGCCCATGGAACTCTCGAGCCTTTTCACATACCTGGAAACGATGGGCATAAGGGCCGCATTTACAACTGCTGTGGAAGTCCTTTCATACTCTCGCTGCTCCGGGGCAACGCTGGATGACACTGAAACATAATCCAGTTTCTTTGAGAGGAATTCTCCGGCTTCCCTCTCATTTTCCGGGTTCAGGTATGAATTAATGAAAGCCACCGCAGCAGTTTGGCAGGACGCCTCCAGTATCTGTCCGGCCACCCTCTCAAGCTGTTCCTTCTCAAGTGGTACATTTACCTTTCCATCCGGCCCTGTCCTCTCCCTGGCTTCAAACCTCAGATTCCTTGGCACAATAGCCCTGGGACGCCTGAAAAACAGGTCGTAAAGCCTGGGCCTGTTCTGCCTCCCGATCTCAATAACGTCCCTGAACCCCTCAGTTGTGACAAGGGCAACAGGTGGAATCTCAAGCCCATACTGCCCGAGCAGGGCATTGGTGGCTATGGTGGTCGCATGGACCAGTTCATCTAAATTCCTGCCAAGATGGTCTTTCAGGCCAGAAGAAGCCCCGATCTCAGGATTCCTGGGAGTGGTTGGTACCTTGTAATACCCGGTGATCTTGCCATCAGATTGAATGATAATGTCTGTAAAAGTTCCCCCAATATCCACAGAGGCAGTGATTTTGGACATACGCGTTCTAGTGAAACAAGGTTCTTTAAATTTTGTTGGAAGTGATATATCATTTGTGAAACGCCTCACCGTATTCTATACGGCAATCCTATCTCTTGGAATCTCTTCTGTGAAAATCCAGCTTTCCAACATTGTCGATGACCCAGTCCACCAACCTCTCATAGGAATTCAAGCCTTTATGGGTAAGCAGTACCATTGAGTCAGCTTCCGTTACAAGGTCCCGGCTGTTCATCCAATCCAGGTAATTCACGAGCCTGTCATAAGCCATGCCAGTGGCTGCAGAAAGCCTTGTCTTGTTCATCTGCCCTTCTTTTGACAGGGAGTAAATTATCCTTGCCACTAGATAGAGGTCAGGCCTGAAATCCGGACTTTTCGAATTCGTCCAGGAACCACCTCATTTCTCTCAGAATGGTGTCAAGGTCTCTCAGTTCATCAATTGAGCTTCTTATCTTTTTTCTCAGCACCCATAAAGCAATAGCAACGGCAGTCAGAGATATGGCGATATACATCACGCCGAAAGTCAAAGTGAAGGATATATTCAGGACCTGCAAAGAGTGGAAAACTAATGGGCCAACAACAAAAAAGTAAACAAGATAAACTGCAAAAAACAGCAGGAATGAATATACGCCAACAGTGGTTATGTTGTAAAGCACAAATGAGAGTTTTGCTCCCTTCAGGTCCTTTCTCGCTTTATCCCAGTCAATGTTTGCTATGGCCCCAATGAGCCCATCTTTGCCTTTTGTCCTGTCAAAGGGCACAATATCCCAGTTCCTTCTCATAAGGGCGCGCCTGTTCAGGTTCACTGTGGTAATATAAAGTCCAAGGGCACCTAAAAGAAGTACAAAGTCGTAGACCTGGATGAAAGTGCCAAAGTTTGAAGCACCGCTCAGGCGAATTGTTCCAAGATACGGGTTAATCGACTGAAAATCACTCTCGAGAACCAGAATATAGCTGAAGAGGGCTATAACAAGAAACAAGAGCACAGAGAAGATCATTCTTCCGGTGAAGCTGAAGAGATAGTTATACCGCTCCAGCTTCTTCAAAGAAGCTGAAAGGTCGTCCATGGAATCCATGGCCTTCATCAGTTCATCCATCTACCTGCTCACCTCCGAATAAGATATGCTGTTGACGTTGCTGGCCAGTATGAAAAGATAATCGGCTGACTGTGTCTTGATTATGGCTGGTGATATATTGCCCAGCCCGTTTGAAGCAACAATCAGAACTGAGGCAGGGCTTGACGGGGATAAGCTAAGGTTCAAGTTATTCTTAAGAGAAGCAGGTATAGTTCCCGTTCCGGCTGAAGTGGAATTGAATTCAACTATAATGGAAGGCAAGTACCTGCTGCTGTTGAAATTGTTCAAGGAAATAGAGGCAGAGGAGGAGTTTTCCGGAGCCAGCACTGATGCCTTTCCATTGCCTATGGAACCTTCAAGGAAAATTATCGCATTCACGGATACTCCGGGCAACTTTGCTACTACGATATATACACTCTCATTGGCATAAGCCTGATCAGCAACTTCAAACCCGTTGCTGGAATGATATGTTTCTATCTGTGACACTTCTGCCACAATTAGTATGACTAAAATTATGGAAACCAAGAAATAGGCGTACTTCCGCGTGAATATATTCTTTTTTTCCACATACTTTTATGTCTAGAATATTAATAAAGTGACCTCACTGGGAGTGAATGCCTTAAATCATGATGAAGAAGCTGAATCAGCCCAATTTTGCTTGTGGACGGGAAACTTAACACGGGCCTGGCTGAAATTGACCTTTGCTCAATTCCTTATAATCTCCATTGGAATATTTTTGCTTCTTTCAATGAGTATCCTTAGTGTTATGTGAATTCCTTAATGATCCAGCTTGTGGATAGGGTATTCTCAGGGGAATTCCAGCATGGCCAGGAACATAGTCGTTGAGAGGGTAAAAGGCACCAGGGCCGAAGATCAGAGGGTGGAGGTCGTGGAGAGGAAGGGGCTCGGCCATCCGGATTATATGGCAGACTCCATTGCAGAGGCTTTTTCCAGGGGGCTTTCCAGGTTCTACCTCGACAATTTTGGGCGAATACTGCACCACAACGTGGACAAGCTGGAAATAATCGGAGGAAAAGCTGCTCCAGAATTTGGGGGAGGGCATGTCATGATCCCAATGTCTATCATGTTTTCCGGAAGGGCAACCGATAAATTTGGAGATCGTGCAGTTCCGGTAAAAGAAATAGCCATAGATACGGCTAAGGGATGGCTTGAAAAGAATATCCGTTATGTTGACCCTGAAAGCACACGGTACATGTTTGAGACCAAGCCTGGTGCGCCAAGCCTCCAGAGCCTTTATGAAAGATACGGAATCTTCTCTAATGATACATCTTTCGGGGCAGGATATGCTCCCCTTACCCCGACAGAAAATCTCGTGCTTGAAATGGAAAAGACGATGAATTCCCGCGCATTCAAGCGCAAATTCCCCCTTTCCGGGGAGGATGTGAAGGTTCTGGCGGTGAGAAACAGGAAGAAACTAGAGGTCACTGTTGCCGACGCTTTCATTGGCAGGTTCACCCCCTCAATCGATGACTATTTCGACATGAAGGCAAAAATACTTGAAGATATAACACGCTGGGCAGAGCCAAGAATCCCTTCCGAATATTCCCTCTTGATGTCTCTAAACAATCTGGACAACAGGGGGCAGGGGAACGATGGATGTTACCTCACAGTTACAGGGACAAGCGCAGAACACGGGGATGACGGTTCAGTGGGAAGGGGAAACAGGGCAAACGGCCTGATTACTCCAAACAGGACAATGAGCTTTGAGGCTGTGGCAGGCAAGAATCCTGTTAGTCACGTGGGAAAGCTCTACAACATACTTGCAGAAAGGATTGCACAACAGATATACGATACGGAAGAGGTTTACAATACAGTGAAGATCGTGGGGAGGATCGGGGAAAGGATTGATCTGCCGCAGGTTGCCGTTGTTTCCACAATCGACGCAATCACCCCGGAAGCAAGGAGGGCGATCAGGGCAATGGTTGACGAACAGCTCTCCAATATTGAAAAAGTCACAATGGATCTGATCGAAGGGAAAGCCAAGATTTGCTGATTATGGGCCTGCCAGAGGTTTGAGGCAGCAATGCAGCCCTTCAATGCCTTTTGAAAATCATGTATTTCCTTTAACCTGTTAGAATGGTTATCAAGGAATAAATATGAAAAATATTTACCATGGATAATGACAGCCGGGGAAGACTCATACCAAAATTCCGTCAGCAAAGTCATAGCCAGGATCAACAGGATTCCAACCTGGTCCCTGCCAAATTCATTCCTGCTCATCATCGGGATCGGGTACTTCTTCACTTTTTACGACATCTCGGACATCGGGTTCGCAATGCCTGCCATCGATGTTCAGTTTCATATCCCATCAGGCAGTTTCCTTAGCCTCTTTCTTGCCCTTGCAGTAGGGCTCCTGGGGTACGCGATTGGATCCTATGCCATCGGCACATTCGCCGACCTCAATGGAAGATTCAGGTCTATGGTGCTCACAATGGGCCTGACTGCCGTAGGATCCTTTGGCGATGCCCTTTCCATCAATATTCCCATGCTGGCTGTTTTCAGGTTCATCACCGGGCTTGGCCTTGGCGCAGATTTGAACCTGATCTCAACATATATCAGTGAATTCGCCCCGGCAGAATCCAGGGCCAGGATCACCGTATACACATTCCTTGTCGGAATAATCGGCCAAGCAGTTACTCCCTTCATTGCCCTTGGACTGGTGCACGAAACAGGATCAGGATGGAGATACCTGTTCCTGATCGGGGGCATAATTGCGGCAATAGCAGTGGCACTGAGGACACAGCTGCCCGAATCACCAAGATGGCTCATGGCAACAAAGCGGGACCTCAAATCAGCTGAAGAAATCGTTACAAAGATGGAAAATTCTGCAAGGAAAAAGATCGGGGATCTTCCGGAACCCAGCCTGGAAAAGGTTGAACTGGAAGATAATAAGTTCCCTACAGAATTTCTATTCAGTCAGCCATACTCTTCACGCCTCGCAATACTCGGGGGAATGTGGTTCTTCTGGTATATTGGCAACTACGCTTTCCTAGGTGATGCGGCAACAATTGTCAACAATGCAGGAATCAGCATTACCAGTTCTATCCTGTATATTGCCATAGGCGCAATAGGGTATCCCTTCGGTGCAGCCCTCATGATCCTTTCTGCTGACAAATACGAGAGAAAATACATAATTTGCGCCGACACAGTTGTCTGGCTCATTGGCATGGTAATTTTCTCCTTCGGTACAAGCTATACATTGACTGCCGGCTCATTCGTGGCATCGCTTGCGTTAGGGATGTACCTGCAGGTGGCATACACTTTCACCGCTGAAAGCTACCCGACCAGGGCAAGGACTTCAGGATTTGCGCTGACCGATGGTATTGGGCACTCAGGAGGTGCTCTGGGTGCCATTCTGCTTCCCATTCTGGTAAGCGCTTATTCCTTTTCAGCCGGGTTCATTTTCATCGGAATCACCGGCTTCATTGCAGGCTTATTTGCACTGGCCGGGCCCATGGCGAGCCGGCGAACTCTAGAAATGGTTTCCGGGGAAACTGGAAAGCCAGCCGGTCCAACCATAGGGAATAACCTGGTCATCCTTATTCTCATAACCATAGTGGCGGTCAGTGCATGGGGAATAACTGCTGTTCTCGCTTGATCCAGATAAATAGTCAGGCCAAAGCAATGCCCGGCTTTTCCACCAGCCCATTTCTGAAAACCTGGCTCATTACGGCGGCAAGAGTTACTCCTACCCCAATGCTAAAAAGATTGGCAATGCAACCATATAGAAACGATGCGTGGTAACCAGGATAATATTCTATGGTGAAGCTGAAAAAGCTATAGGGCATAAGGAAAAAGGGAAGGGCAGCAAGCACTATTCCCACAAGTACTGCCGTAGCCACAGCCTTTCCGGTTCCATAAATGAGGCCGAACATCAGAAACACAGTTCCAGCAATAGTTACGGCCGAAGGTATTGTGGAAAACCTGTTGTTGAAGGCAACCATGTTGCCCACAGAGGGATTGCCCATAAGCCATATGTCCAGAATTTCAGCAATTATCTCAGCTGCAATGAATGTCGCAAGCCCTGCGAAAAGGAATATCATGGAATTCCTCCTGCTTATTTTCTTGCTTGCCATTGTTAAATATGATCATGTCTTAAAATAAGAAGGATTCTGATCACGTGTTATATCTAGGAAAGTGTCATATTATGACCCAATAAGTGACATGAATGTCCTGCAGAAATTTATTCTCCCTGTTAAACACAGTGAAAGCAAAAAACCATCCCCATCACCCTGTGGGAGATATTGTTGCATCAGTGGATTCTCCGCCTCCAAGTGCGAACAACTTAGGAAGCATCAAGAATGAAAGTGCAGTCACTGGCAGCATTATAAATCCAATGTAAAGGAAAATGGTATCCACCCTTAGAAAAATAGAAGCAAAGGATAGTACGGCTGCCATGGCAGGGGTAGATCCACCCAGGAAAATGCGCAGGAAAGCCATGACCTTCCCATAAATATTCCTGGGTATAATCTTCATAATCCTTGTCTGCAGGGGGATGTTGATCACAGGAAGGAGAATCCCCACTGAAAGGCCCAGGCCCACATCGAAAATTGCACTGCCGCTTATGCCAAGCAGGATGAAAATCGGGGCGTAGCAGAGCACTAGCAAGGACAGGGCCAGGGGCTTGTCCACACGTTTGTTCAGCTTTCCTGACAGCCAGGAGCCGAAAATCCCCCCAATCGGTATTGATGCTATAAATGCTGTGTAATAAAGCGGGCTGGCCCTCAGGATCAGGTGGAACAGCCCTGACGAGTAAACGTCAAGGGACTCAAACAGGCCATTGAGTATGAAAGCCACCACAACTAATCCCAGGATCTTCCTGTAAAAACTTATGGAGGATGCAAGTTCCTTAGCTGCGCTGCTGCCTGATTCCCTGGATGAAGCCTCAGCTATTGGTGCAGATGTTATTGCGGATGCAACAGCCAGGGCTATGAGGATCAAATAAAGCTGGTTGCCAAAATACAGGATTGCCAGGCCCCCAAGAACGGTTCCGATGAGGGTGGAAACGAAACTTCCGGCCTGCGACAGGGAATTTCCCTTCAGGAACTGGTCCTCTGGGAGATGCTTCTTCATTATTGCAGAGAAACTGTCCCCCTTCATTGTGAAGCCAAGGGAGAGGAATCCGGCTGTGATGTATATGAACGGCAACTGTGACCCAAATGCCAGGAAAATGAGCCCTGCAGTTGAAGCGACAGATGAAATGAGGCTGATCAGTGTGCTGTTCATCCTGTCAATGAGGTGGCCGATGGGAATGGAGGAAACAATTGACACTGCAAGGGAGATTGTGGCAATGAGCCCGGCAAGGAAAACGGAGTGGTATTGCTCCACAATCCTCCAGAGAAAGAAAACCTGGAAAGCGTTGAAAATGACACTAATAATCATGCGGGACCCCAGGTACCTGTAGTAGAAATTTCGGAGTTCCGCCATAAGACTAAGAAAGAATAATCAAGACCTTATTAAATTAGCCCTAAAGGCTTTCTTAGGAGTCATGAGGCCATTCAGCAGGCCCGCCAAAATGGCTTTTGCCCCGGCATGAAAATTCAGTAAGCCCTGGCAGGGCGAAATCATATGGAAAAATACGGGAGAAAATGGCGATTCCATGTTTGGGGTTTCACGTCATAATGAATTTCCACAGTTTGCCTTGTTTCCAAAGGTTCCCGTCACCATCCCGAGACTGAAAATTTTGGTCCTAAATTTGAAATATATTCTGAAAACAGAAATAAGGAGAAGGAATACTCTTCCAATTTTAATATGGAATACCGCTTTAACTTCCGAAACCTAGACCCCAGGCTTAAAATCCTGAGCATAGTCAGGTTTGTAAGGGCATTCGGGAGAGGCTCAACTTTCGTATTTCTTCCACTTGTTTTCATAAGCGTTTATCACCTCAGCTTCATTCTTACCGGGCTGCTCCTAGGATTTGCGACCCTTCTCATGGCCGGCGTCCAGTTCCTTGCAGGGAGGTGGACCGACAGGATTGGGCGGAGGAGCATCCTTGTCTATTCACAGATTCCAGGTGTCATAGCCTATCTCGCAGTTTTTTATTCTGTCGCAATACCGCATTTTGTCTTCCTTGCAATCGGGTCATGGTACAGCACCATTGTCATAAACGCTGTGCAGTACCCTGCCGTCCAGGCTGCGGTTGCGGACATCACTTCTGTCAGTGACAGGCTCTCAGGATTCACCCTGATCAGGGTGATGGCAAACCTCGGAATTGCAACCGGCCCGCTCGTTGGCGCATACCTTGCAGGCTACGGCCTGCAGTACATATTCCTGATAGCAAGCATAGCCACTGCAGCAGAAGTTGTGATGCTGTACCTCTTCATGAGCGAGACTTATAAGCCATCCCAAACAAACGAAGTTAAAAAGCGCCTTTTCCGGGATACTGTAAAGGGCGACAGGTTTTTCCTCATTTTCATCGCCATTGGAATACTTCTTGCATTCTTCACCAGGCAGAGAGGCACTTCGCTAACAGTCTACACGGTGGTACTCTCAAACCTGCCATTCATGGATCTTGGGTACATATGGGCCCTAAATGGAATCTTAGTGGTGATCCTGCAACTCCCATTGCTGAGGGTCATGACCGGAAAAGGTAATTCAATGGTGTGGAGGGGAGTTGGCGTCCTCTTTTATGCAGGAGGGTTTGTAGTGCTTTCTGCAGTTCCATCCCTTGGGATACTCCTGCTTTCTATGACAATATCCACCGTTGGTGAAGATTTCCTATCTCCGACTACCCAGGCCATAGTAACCACAATCGCCCCCGGTTACCTGAAAGGCTCTTACATCGGAGTGTACAACCTCATAATCGCCAGCGGCTCTTTTGCGGGGGCTCTGGTCGGCCTCTGGCTCCTTTATGCTCTGCGCAATTTTGGTTCAACATACTGGGATTACATTGCCGTGGGCTCCCTTCTTGTGGCATTCCTCTACATGGCAATCTCGAGGCCTTTCAGCAAGAGAATGGGTGAAGTTGAATCCCCTGAGGTAAGGATTTCAGGATAGCGGATTACACTCAGTCGCCTTTTGATGCATGCCAGCATGGAAGTTTTTCAGAAGCAGCAGCCCTGGCATTTGTATTTAAAACAGAATTGGGTCTAGGAGACTGGCCAGGACCATAATGGACAAAGCGGGAATGGGGTGGCCTTTCCTCAATCCCTGAAAAATCATTTCTTCTTCATGGCGAGGATCCTGTACGACCACTCTCCGGAACCTTCTTCACCCTCTTCCCTGACTGCCGATGAAAATCTGCTGAAGAAATCCATGTCTTTCTTCAGGGATGGGAACAGGTCTCCGATGATGAAATAGCCGCCACTTTTAAGTGCAGAAAATACAGTCTGGTAGCCTTCGAACCTCCTCTTCCCCAGGTTATGGAAAACCAGGCTGGATATGGCAAGGTCGAAATCGGCGCCAAAAGGCAGAGGGTTTATCAGGTCATGCTGAAGAATTTCCACTCTTGAGCCTATACCAAGAATTTCCATGTTTGCTTCTGCCCTTTCAAGTGAAGCATCTGAAAGGCTATCATGCTGGAAGATGTCGACAGCGGTTATCCTTGAATTATGGAAGCAACCGGCAGCAATGCTCGACATGAACCCAAGTCCGCATCCAGCGTCAAGGATTCTCAGTTCAGCGTCGGCAGGATACAGGGAAAGGAACAGTGAGGAGAAAACCTTCCCTGCTTTTTCCCTCATTTTCCTGGATTCATCAGGCGTGGAATGGTGGTAGGTTCCAAAATCCGGTTCCATAATTACCCATAAGAAACATCAGGGTATTTATGCATTGATCCAACTTATGGCTGAAACACCAGAGAATCAGTGCAGGTCCATGTGAACAAGGATCTCAGGCAGGGAATTGATGCGGAGGAAAGGCCTTCTCCCATTCCTGCTCTTGAACCCCTGATTCCTGTAGTCAACCCAGATACCCTTGATTCCAAGCTTCTGCGGGGCCAGCACATCCCATACGATATTGTCGCCAATCATCCAGGCATCCTCAGCTTCAATTCCCAATCCGTTAAGCGCCTTCCTGTAGATCCGTTCATCCGGCTTGCCGAAGTCGTTTTCACCTTCTATGAGGATCTGGTCAAAGTGCTCTCCGAGGCCGAACCGGTCTATTTTCTGCCTCTGAGATTCAGAGCTTCCGTTTGTTATAAGGGCAGTTTTGATCCCACTTTTCCTGAAAGCCATTACGGTGTCAAGAGCCCCAGGTATCAGCTCTATTTTCTCCGTCCTCAGCCTGGAATAATATCCGGCTATTTGCCGGCACGTGTCCTCATTGTATATGCCTAGTTCTCCCATGGCCATGCCAAGGATTTCAACCCTCGCTGCACCAAGATCCTGCCTCCATGCCCTCCCTCTCTCTGCATCAGACCAGAACCATTCCGAGCATTTCATGACCGTACTTACAAATTCGCCAGGAGGTATGCCGCCAAGCTGTGCTGAATAATCCACTGCAACAATGTTCCAGCACTTTTCCTTTATTGATTCAAAGGCAAGAATGGTATCGTCAAGATCGAGCAAAATGGCCCTTGGGCTCGAAAGCTTCATTCTTTACGGGTCAAGAGGTGCATCGGGAATTTAACTCTTCCCAAGGGGGCGGAATAGCTGATCGAATGCATACAGCAAATGCTGCATCTAAAATGCCCCCCGATGGACAGAGGGCTTTATACCCACAAGGAAAATACAATCTTCATGCCAAAGTCCCCAAACGGTGCCAGAGGAAAAGATTTTTCCAAAGAAGAGCAGGATGAACTGATGAGCATTCTCAGAGCCAGGTTCGAAGCATATCCCAACCGGCACAGGGACCTTGAATGGCGGAAGATACAGGAAAGGCTTGAAGCCAGTCCGGAGAAACTCAGATCCCTGCACGAAATGGAATTGACTGGGGGGGAGCCTGACGTGGTGGGCTACGACGAAAAACTTGGGAGATATATCTTCTATGACTGCTCAGCAGAATCTCCTAAGGGGAGGAGAAGCCTCTGCTATGACCAGAGGGCCCTTGAGGAGAGAAAGGAATTCAAGCCTGAAAACAGTGCTGTAGGCCTGGCCGAAGCCATGGGCATTGAGCTCTTGACAGAGGAGCAATACCGAGAACTCCAGAATATAGGCAAGTTTGACACAAAGACTTCGAGTTGGCTGAAGACCCCAGATGCCATAAGAGACTTAGGTGGAGCAATATTTGGGGACCGCAGGTACAATCATGTCTTCATTTACCACAACGGTGCGGAATCATACTACTCAGGCAGAGGATTCCGCGGTTCCCTTCAGGTCTGATATATAATAATACATTCTTGCGCTTCTCAGTTGGAACCCCGTTTTCCATCGGGGAACCTTACACCTTCACCAGTACCAATTTACCGACAATGCTTCCTGGTAGCAATTCATAGCAGTCGCGCACTGGCATCTGAAATAAAAGCTTCTGGTGACATGTTAAACTGATCCGGTATTATCAATATGCCATTCCAGGAAATAGACCTGATAAAATAAATTTCTTAAAAAGAGAAAAATGGGAAAATTATTTTGGAATTCTTATTTCAGCCGATTTTGCATGTCCAGCAAGGCCTTCCACAAGGCTCTGTTTCATCGCCCTTACTGAAATATTCTTCAGGGCGGAATCCCCTTTAATTTTCTGGTATGTGAGGATCTTGAGGAATGCACCGACTGAGAGGCCTCCAGTATATCTAGCCGCAGTCTGCGTTGGAAGGGTGTGGTTTGTCCCGATGAGCTTGTCCGAGAACACAACCGGCGTAGATTCATTCAGGAACAGTGATCCGTAATTATGGAGCTTCTCGTATGCCAGTTTGGTGTTGTCCTGGTTCAGGTGCAGCTCCAGATGCTCAGGTGCATACTGGTTTGTGTATTCCAGCGCCTCTTGAATGGTATGGCACAGCACTACGGACCCATGTTTCTCCCACGATTCCTTGAGTATTTCTCTTGTTTCAAGGGAATCGATATACCTTTGCATGTTGGCGTTAACAGCGAGCGCAAGCTCTTTTGAGGTCGTTACAAGGCATGACCTGGCTGCAACATCGTGCTCTGCCTGCGCCAGAAGATCGTAGGCAACTGTGCTCTCACTGGCAGACTCATCTGCAACCACGAGGACTTCGCTTGGCCCTGCAAGGAGGTCTATGCCTACTGTGCCGAAAACCTGCCTCTTTGCCTCGTTGACGAACTTATTTCCAGGTCCGCAGATCTTGTCTACCTTTCCAACTGATTCAGTGCCGTATGCCAAAGCACCAATGGCCTGGATCCCACCAACTGTCAGGACTTCAGTGGCACCTGCCCTCATTATCCCGTAAAGCACTGCCGGGTGGGGCCTGTTCATTCCAGGTGGTGTTGCAGCAACGATCCTCTTGACTCCCGCAACCTTTGATGGAATAATGCCCATAAGTGCAGAGGAGAGCAGCGGGAATCGCCCTCCGGGAACATAAACGCCAACCGATTCGATCGGAATTATCTTCTGCCCAAGAATTGTTTCCCCATCATCGGTGGCAAATTCCATGTCTTTGTACATGCCCTTCTGGAACAGGCAGAAATTCCTGATTCTTTCAATATTTGTGTCAATGAGTTCCCTGGTTTCAGCGGGAACTTTGGCAATGATGTCCTCGATCTCTGTTTCAGAAAGCTTGAATTTGGTAAGTTTCACGCCATCAAACTTATAGGTGTACTTCCGTAAAGCCTCATCCCCTTCCCTTTCAACATCAGATAAAACCTGGGAAACCAGGCGGGACAGTTCTTCACTGCCCCCCGGCTCTCCTTTGGATTCATTTTTAATTATTTCTGTGCCCAAACATCATGCCTCCTCAAGTACCTGCTCTGCCCCCTGCAGCCCGATGGTCTTAACGTCTGCCCTGGATCTCTTCAGGCCAACATAGACTGCAAGTATTAATCCAACTACTACGAAGAGAATCACACCATACGATGCAATGTTTATTGGATATGCCGGAAGCGGGGAGAACACGCCAAAGACTGCAAAGGCATAAACCGCAGTTGCCGGGAGAGGGCCAAGGAGGAATGGAAGCCACTTCCTTGCGGAATATTTGAGCGTCTTCCTTCCATATACCGGCAGGGATATGTTTGCGAACACATGAACTATGTACAGGCAAGCCCCGTTAAGAGTGGTTATGACCGCTGCACCGGTAAATGGCCCGAAAATAACCCCTCCAGCAATACTGATCACTGTTACCAGCACACCCTCAAAAAGGATCATCTTTCTGGGGGAGCCTGTGGCTTTGTGGACCTCAGACATCGATCCAGGGAAGAGTATCTTATCCCTTGAAAGGGCAAACCCGATTCTGCTGAATGCATTTCCCTCTGCAATTCCATTGGATATGAAACTGTTCAGCGTTATGACGATGAAGATTGCCATCGCTATAGGCCCAAGATAGTTCCCCACCACAGTGAAACCAGGGTTGGTCGCACTGGCAAATCCTGACATATCATTGACACCCCATCCCACCACGAAGGCGTAAGAGCTGAAAATGTACACCACAGCGCCAATGACCAGAGCCAGAACGATGGCCTTTGGCACAATCTTCTTGGGGTTGTGCAGTTCTTCAGATATGGTGATGACAGAGCCGAGCCCGACGAATCCAAGGATTGCGTAAACAGTTGCAAGCCCAAGGTTTCCGAAGGAGTTGCCCATTGTTGTAAATGGCGAGATGGTGTTATGCGTGTTGGGGCTGAATATTATAAGCAATGACACGGCCAGTACGAATACAATCTCGATAACAGCACCAATCATGGTGTAGTACAGTGAAGGTTTCAGGCCGAAGTACAGAAGGCTGAATATCAGCACTATAGGTATGAATGCCAGTGGTATCCACCCATAGGCCATTGCTGAAAGCCCAGGCACGAGGGGCCACAGGACTCCCGCAAAAAACAGCACTGAAAAGCCTGTAAGTGCCCCTAACACATTAATGTAGTATAGCCAGCCGGTAAAGGCGCCAAGTCTTCCGCCAAGGCCCGCAGACACGTAGGAATAATACCCACCTGCATGAGAGATTCTCTTGGAGAACTCATAGTTCATATACATTGCAGAAGCCACTCCCAGCGTAGCCAGGATAAATGTCAGGGGAACGGATCCGCCTGCCACACCGGCCTCTACAACGAAGAAAGACGCGGCGGTTGCCGCAGGAGCTACGTAAGCAAGTGCCTGGAAGACTCCTGCCCATAGCCCAGCAACGTTTTTCTTCAAAGCGTTGTCTTGAGTCATTTATGCCATCATTCTGACAGGGATATATGCTTGTTTTTGTCATATATCCCAAAATGGCTTTTCAAGAAAAAATAGTTAACTCATTGAAGTATTTCGAATAATATATTTCCCAAAATTTCCATTTGCGAACATACAAATAGTAATTATTGGTGGAACGTGGCATGGATCTCCTGGATCTAAAGATTATAGAAAGCCTCCTTGAAGACTCTGAAACCCCACTGTCCCAGATTGGAAGCAGATGCGGAATAAATTCCTCTTCAGCAATCAGCAAGCGTATCAGGAAGATGAAGGAAGACGGAGTCATTCGGAAGACGGAGGCTGTTGTGGATTACGACAAGCTTGGGTTCAACTTCATAACAGTGACTTTCGTCAAGGCAAAATTCGGGCATGACTACACCAGCAAGCTTGCAGAGAAACTCCTGAAAATAAATGGGATCATCACACTTCTGGAAATCCTCGGGGAGACGGATTTCATTATGATCGCACTGAACAAGTCCCAGAAGGAATACCAGAAAACGCTCTCATATCTCATGTCGCTCGAGGAAATCGAAAGGAGTGACACAAGGGTGGTAATAAACAATTTCCGGCTGCATGACCTGAGCAACCTGAAGCTGTTTCCAGGCATAGGGCAGCATGATACTATGCTGGCGCCTTAGAATTCAAGGCCGCCAAGAGTATAATCCTTGTAGACTTCGAGGATAGTCCTGGAATCTGAACGTTCCACACCCTCTATCGAGGATATCTGCTCAAGGATCTTGGAATATTCCTCCTTGCTCCTGGACATGGTCAGGAGAACAAAGTCAATTTCCCCAAGCAGGAAGTAAACCGCAACCACGCCCTTGATCCTGCTCAGGCTCTTGCCGATCTCTTTGTTGTAATTGTACCTGTAATTGGCCTTGACGAATGTAATGGTCAGGAAATCGAATCCCAGTTTTTCATAATCCACGTCAACCTTGTAACCCCTTATTGTGCCATCCTCTTCCATGCTGGAAATTCTTTTGCTTACGGATGATGCCGAGAACAAGCCAGCCTCTTTCCCAATCTCCTTCAGGGGTTTCTTTGAGTTGTTTGCAAGCGATCTCAGTATCCTGTTGTCAAATACATCCATCAAAGGAGTATATATAAAGAAGTATTTAAAGAGAACAACTATTGAGAAATTTATTTCATCAGTTTCAGGTATTTTTGAAATTTTTTCATCTAGTTATGGCTTTTGAGGGAATAAACATAAAATTTTTTATTCACCTGGGTATGGAAGCTTTCGATGTCAACAAGTGAGGATTTTCCATTCCTTGATCCGGCAAATGCACCACTCATTAGGACTGAAATACCCGGGCCCAAGAGCCGGAAGCTTCTGGAGGAGCAGAAAAAGTATGAGACGGCAACAGTAACATATCCGAATTCATTCCCCTTTGCAATAAGGCGTGCTGAGGATTCACTCATAGAAGACGCAGACGGAAATGTCTTCATAGACTGGGTCTCAGGAATTTCTGTACTCAACATGGGTTTTTCCGGCGTTGTACGGAAAGCCGTGAAGGAGCAGATGGACCTCATCTGGCATTCCCTTGAGATTCCTACGGAGGCAAGGATCAACTTCCTGAGGGAATTCAGAAATTCATTTCCCAGTGACATGCAGGACTACAAGACCGTGTTTGGAATCAGCGGCTCCGACGCCTGCGAGACAGCAATAAATCTTGCACACACCATCAGGAAGAGAAAAGCGCCCACAATCGCATTTGAGGGGGCATACCACGGCGTTTCCGGTGCAATTATATCGTCAACATCAGGCACAAAGTACAAGAAAAGTTTTTACGGAACCGGATTTGAAACAATCAGGGTTCCTTATCCCTACACCGTATGGCAGGACCTCAACGAGAACGTCATCTTTGACCATCTTGAAAGAATTATGAATGACCCGGAAGCGGGGTACGACAGGCCAGACTCAGTGATCGTGGAACCCATCCAGGGAGAGGGGGGATACATCGTTCCACCCAAGGGATTCCTTAAAAATGTGAGAAAATTCTGCGATGAGCATGATCTCACCATGATAGTGGACGAGGTTCAGACGGGCATGGGAAGGACCGGAAAAATGTGGGCGTTCCAGTGGGATAACATAAAGCCTGACATTGTATGCTCCAGCAAATCCGTTGGAGGCGGCATTCCGATTTCTGCAATATACTACAGGGGAGATTATGACGAGAAGCTGCCGACGCCATTCCACATGGGAACATTCAGAGCCAATCCCCTTGCCATGGCTGCAGGGGCACAGCTTCTGAAGAAGATACCTGAGTACCTGGACAGGGTTAATGCCCTCGGCGAAAAGCTAAGGAAATCGTTCTCAGACATTGGGTCTGATCACATCAGGGATGTCCGGGGAAAAGGCTTCATGGTGGGAATTGAGCTGGAGGACAGGGGAAAGCCCATGGATTCATCAAAGGTTACGGAACTAAAGCACAGTTTCCTGAAGAATGGCCTCATGATGCATACCTGCGGCCACTACTCCAACGTTTTCAGGTATATGGGGGCACTGAATATACCTGAAGTTCTAAACAATAAGGGCCTTGAGATATTCGAGTCAGCACTGAGGCCCTCCAGCTGATGGGGGATTTAAGCCAGTACTTGCCCGTCTAAGTTGGATCTGAAACAATATAATGATTTGAATAAAACAGTTCCAAGTATGAGATAGGAATATAAGAGCAAAATGGGGATAGACACCGTCGTAAAAAGGCACCAGGAGAGGGGCAGATATGACAGTGAAACGCTCAATGGCATACTGGACGAGGCACTCATATGCCATGTGGCTTTCTCAATGGACAACCAGCCATACAATATGCCAATGATTCCTGTGAGAATAGGTTCTGATCTGTATCTCCATACCTCCATAAAGAGCAGGATCTATAAGGTGCTGTCATCCGGCATTGAAGCCTGCGCAACTGCAACCTTGCTTGATGGCCTGGTCCTTGCCAAGAGCGCCTATAATTCTTCAATGAACTACAGATCCGCTATTGTTTTTGGAAAGATGTCTCCAGTGACAGACGACAGAGAGAGGCTGGCAGTTGCAAAAAAACTCACAGAAAAGATAGCCAGTGGCAGGTGGTCTGACTGCAGGCATCCATCAGAGGGGGAACTCAAGGCAACGGGTTTCCTGAAATTGCCTATTACAAAATTTTCTGCAAAAATCCGATCAGGTCCGCCAATTGACAACCCTGAGGACCTAAAGCTTCCATTCTGGTCTGGCGTTGTTCCGGTAACAACCGTGAAAGGCATTCCTGAAACATCTCCCGTGGACCGGGGAAAGATAGATTTGCCAGGCTATCTCATTGAAGATTCTTAATCTCAAAGATTTTCCATAAATGTGGCCCGTTCCGGAGGCAGGCTACTAGAAATAGGGTATTCCGGCACATTTCTCCCAGGATCAGCCAAATTTATCAACCAGTTTTTGTTGTAAATATATGGCAGTGGAATTTGATCTTTCCGAAACCATAGATGCGCCAAAGGAGCAGGTCATGGCCTATTTCATGAAAGTAGAGGACATGCCCAAGTACCACCCGAAGATGGCAAGAAAGGTGGAAGTCATTGAGAAAAGCGACAGCGCAATAAAGTACAAGCTTGAAAGCAAGGTCATGCTCAAGAAAATCGAGTCTGTCAACAACATGTCCATAGACAGTGCCGGAAGCAAGCTGGTTACGGATACAGTTGAAGGTGACGGAAAAGGCAGCAAGATTGCCATGGAATTCAACGAGAAGGACGGCAGGACTGAGATAAGCATGAAAGCATCGATGGAGCTTGGTGTCCTCGGTTCCCTGGGAAAGGGCATGGCCTCATCCATGTGGAAGGAAGCCATGGGACAGGCAAAGGCTGTGCTGGAGAAGAAGTAGCCATCGCAACCCTTGCCATTAAATTCAGTGCAAAACCCCAGTATTTTTCCATTAACATGGTGCCATTAGCCAAACCATCAGCCAATTAGAGCATCAGGATCAGATCTTTCGCTCCCTGCAAGCTGTCCCCGGCATTCTGAATTGTCAGGGTTTCAACCTTGAATGGATATACAGGGTGAGGTAAGGCTCCATTGCCTTTATCAGCTTGTTCCTTGCTTTGTCGATGTGCTCCTGCATGGTTGACTTGGACAGCCCATGTACCATTGCAAGCTCTTCCACCGTTGATCCCCTTGGTGAGGAAAACATCCCCATGCCCACTGCCTCCCTGAGGTATAGGGCCTGTTTTGGCGAGAGTTCCCCAAACAGGTCTTTCAGGGAAATGCTGTATACATCCCTCAGGGAATCAGGCTCGATTTTCCTCTTTCTCCCGATCACGACTTGTCCCTGCCTGGATGCTTCCTGATAGAATGCCTCCAGATCATTTCCTGAAAAGGAGATTAACCGCAACTTCTCCTCGCCATTGGCGTATACAGCTGGTGCCTCCCAGAGCAGATTCATGGATTCTGCCAGCCTTATGCTTGAATTTGCGGTGGTGCATCTGCAAGAGATCCCTGCGGATACATGTTTCTCAATCATGCCTGAAGTTACAACTTCGCTGTCGATGCTCTCTGTAATGAGCATGAGCTTTTCAGTGGCATTTCTCACAACATCGCTTTCCCCGTAAATCTCGACATAATCCACCACTGAGCTGCACCACCTGAACATGGTGATCTCTGGAAATTCGGCGGACAGATCGCAGAAAGGCGTTGAGTTCTTAAGGATAAGTTCTACTTCTTCCATAGTACCGTTCTAGACCGGTATCAAATATATCACTTTTCTGAAAATAACAGGTTGACAACTATGACAGAACTGATAGTGGAACATGAATGGAAGAGCAAGAATGCCGATAGTGTGATGAAGGTCGTGGGGGACATTATAGGGATGCAGAAAGGTGGCTCTTTGCCAAAGGGCTTTAATCTGAAGTCTGTGGCGGTGCTCAACGGGGAGAACAGGGCTATTTGCAATTGGGAAGCACCGGACGCAAATTCCTTGAAGGATCTCATTGGAAAGGTGAACCCGCCAACTAAGCACAGGGTATTTGAAGCCAGCAGGGCTTTCTAACATTGACTGCAGAAAAGGGGGAAATACCATGGAAGGCCCATCCTATTATCTAGAAGGGGAGGAAAGGTTCGGAACCTGTTCTTCCAGAATTTATTCGCATTTATCCGGGATGCACTACTGGAAGTACTATAGGGCAATCGTGAAAGAGGTGCTGAAGTTTTCCCCAGGATCTGTGCTTGATGTTGGCTGTGGCCCTGGGGATGTCCTGGCCCATCTTGCCACTGAGAATGCCACAATCCGGCTCTTTGGCGTAGATCCTTCTGAAGGCATGGTCAGGGCAGCAAGAAAAAAGTTTGCAAGGCAAGGCATATCTGGCAGGACATCGGTTGAAATTGGAAGCAGCAGGGATATCCCATTCAATGCAAAATTTGATCTAATCATATCGACCATATCCTTCCACCACTGGAAGGATCGTGGAACTTCACTTGAGAATCTTTCAAAGTATCTTTCAGAAAAAGGAAGTATTGTAATATTTGATTTAGACAGAAGCCAGTTTCCTGGCAGGCTTCCAGTGTTCAGGAGGCACACTCTCTCTGAGGCAGAATGTGAAAACTTCAGCATTGAGGGATTCACGGCAACTGTCATTCACCTGGAAAGTACAGGTCTCATCACTCTTGTACTGAACAGAAAACAGCCTCTTCCGTGAGTTAATCATAAAAACAGAATAATACTGGCTCTGCACTTCATTAAGCCTCTTTCCAGGCATTTCGAAAAACCTCTTCCAAAACCAGCGCAATGGACAGAGGTAAAACCACCAATCCTCCAACTTATCCCAACAGGAAAATGGTTCCTGTTAAGGTTTAGGAAAGAAAATGAATGATGCTTCCGCGCATAAAAGCCTTAAAGTATCATTTTAATTTTTCCATATTATGGAAGGGGAGACATTTCTCTACATAAATGGAATCATAAAGCTCAGGGCACTTTTCCTTCTTCTCTTCATATCGGAGATCCTGATTTACATAATCATTTCAGCAATCCCCTATAACAATCCTGCGCTAGTTTCCCAACTGAAGGCAGAAGAGAATGCAACCTATTCCAACGGGATAGTTGGCATATTATTCTCCATTTTTCCACACAACCTTTTCATTGCAACAATAGAATTCATTCCTGCAATAGGGCAGCTTTTCTATGTTCTCTCAATGGTGGAGACGCCACTGGCACTTTCTGCACTAGCAAACAGCACCGGCGTGCCTGGATTTATTGATTTCATCATTCTTCTCATTGTTCCTGACACACTGATAGAACTCCCGTCTTATGCTATTGCCGCAGCAACTGGCATCTACTTGATTTATATCCTGGTCAAATCCGGTGAAGTGCTAAGGTCAAAGATCAGGAAGGTACTCTACATGTACCTATTTGTGGCCCTGGAGCTCTTCATAGCAGGCACATTTGAATCATTAGCCATAGAAATGGGGCTGACCCTTCCCAAGGGGGTAAGCCTCACTTACACGTTTCTACTCTGGATACCTGCCATACCTTCGATATATCTGCTTATCAGGCTCTTCAGGAGAATCAACCGTGATGAATATGGCAAGAATGTAGAGGTTATTCCAGAAACATTTGAGCTCCAGTGAGGCAAGATATAATCGGCCCTTCAATTTAAAGGCCAATTTCCGTTCTTGTGTATGAGGAAAAATCAGACATGGACTTTATGCCTTCCATGTTGCTTCCAAGAGTGCTGTCCCGCTCCATGAGAATCACATTGAATCCTGCCTTTACGGCAGCTTTCACTTCTTCCAATGAGCTTGAAAAATAGAGGATTTCCTGCGGTTTCACGCCAAGTATGTTTGCAATACGGGAATAACTTTCAGAATCCTCCTTTGTGCCCACAGAGGTGTCAAAAAATCCCCTTATTAGGGGCATAAGGTCTCCAAATTTTGTTGTGCTGAATATGAGTTGCTGCGAGAACACCCTTTCTGTGGAATAAGTGCATATCTTTAGCCCCTCCGACTTCCATCTGGCCAATGCATCAGGGAAATCGGCATATACTTCACCCATGAGTTTCCCGTTCCTGTAGCCTTCCTCCCACACAAAATCCTCCAGGTTTCTCAGAGGGGAAGCGTTGCTCTCCATGCCCAAGAGCCAGGAACAATACTCAACAATACATTTCAGGTCTGACTCCAGATCATATGCATCCCATGCTGGAGGCATTTCTCCTGCCTTGATATCATCTGAATGCATTCTTTTCAGGTCAGCGAGGTTGCTCTTTATTTCCGGTATGGAACGGAACCTTTTGATGAAATCATAGAGGTGCCCACGTGCATAGTCTGGCAGGGTTTCCCTGAAAAAGGAATAGGGCGTGGTGGTTCCAACCAGGTCCAGAAGAATTACCTTAGTTCCCACGGGAAGATTTTCCATCTGCAGGTTTCACCATGATGTCCTGTTTTATGAAATTATAGGAAATTGTTTGTGCATCCCCATCCATTGAACAAAAATAAAGAAAAAAATAATAAAAAAATGTTTGAGAAGAGATTATGGCTACATTACATCAGAAGCCTTCCGCCATCCACCACAACAAGGCTCCCTGTCATGTAATCAGAGGCACTGGAAGCCAGAAAGACTGCGACCTTTGCAATGTCATCAGGCGTGCCCATTCGGCCCATGGGTATCTGCTTCTTGAAATCTTCAAGCATTCTCCTTATTTCCTCTGATGCTGGGTTCCCAGACCCGGACATCCCTGTGCCTTCGGTGGCAATGCCCCCCGGTGCGATTGCATTCACTGTTATTCCGGATTTGGCAACTTCGAGCGCGAAGTTCTTAGTGAACATGAGCACCCCGCCTTTTGATGCATCATATGCCGCCAGCCCTATAGACGAAGGATGTATGCTGTCTATTGAAGCTATGTTTACAATCTTCCCGTTGGTCTTCTGCTTTATCATCTGCTTTGCAGCAGCCTTGCTCGTGAATGCCAGGGCCCTGAGGTTCAGATGGTACACCTTGTCAAACTGTTCAGGTGACATATCAAGCATCGGCACTGTGGGATAAATGCCTGCATTGTTCACCAGGATGTCTATGCCGCCAAAATCCTTGACCATCTCCGATAACATGAGATCTGGTGCCTCCACGTCCAGCAGGTCCACATCCATCACTGATACAGAGCGCCTGTTGCTTTCAGGCAGGCTGCTGATATATTTTTCAACAGGGCCGATTACCTTGTCTGCTACCAGGACCTTGGCCCCGGAATCAACGAATCTCTTTACTATTCCCATGCCTATGCCCATTGCTCCACCCGTGACCAGGGCTCTTTTGCCCATAAGGGAGAATGGGTTTGTTGTTTCCACATGCACTTGCATTCGCTACACCTCTGAGTAAAAAATCCAGTTCCATATAAGACCGGAATCCCTAACTCATGAATGCATCTGCCAAAAAGCCGGAATGCAATGAATCAGGAAGCAGCCACTGGAATGGTCCCGAAGAATTTTACAATATTATCCAAAGTCATTTAAGCTGAAACAAGAAGTTATGGGAAAAGAGGCACCATAAACACCATTCTATGGCGTATACATCTGATTACTTTCGGGTATCGTTAATATTCCCGGCCGACATGAAAAACTGTGGGGAAAGATATGTATGAGGCCAGGGGCGTAAATGCCACTTACGACGTTTCTATTCAGGTTGGGGATATTGCTTTACCAGGAATCCTGAACATCCCGGCAAGCTTCCGCTGTACTGTTATTTTTGCACATGGCAGCGGTAGCAGCAGGTTCAGTGGCAGGAACAAGTTTGTTGCAGAGGAACTGAACCGGGCTGGCATAGCGACACTTCTATTCGATCTCCTGAATGATGAAGAAGCTGTTTTCAGGAAAAATGTCTTCGACATCGATCTTCTTTCAGAAAGGCTTCTCGGGGCCACGAGATGGGTTAAGCAAAACTTGCCTGAGGGCGGGAAGGGGATTGGATACTTCGGGGCAAGCACGGGAGCAGCTGCTGCTCTCAAAGCCGCATCAGTGTCACCCATTCCAATCGGTGCCATAGTTTCCCGCGGAGGCAGGCCAGATATGGCTATGGAATATCTCCCCAAAATAACCGCACCTACTTTGTTGATAGTAGGATCACGGGATTATCAGGTCGTTGAACTTAGTGAAATGGCATACGAAAGGCTGAATTGCACGAAGAAACTGGAACTTGTGCGGAATGCCACTCACCTCTTCGAGGAGGAAGGCACCCTTGAACTTGTGGCAGAATCTGCAAAAAAATGGTTCCTGGAATACCTTCCAACAAAAAAACTGTACAACTAAGGGGAGATAATAGTGGAGGGCCTTTATGATTATGTTCCTGAAAATCCATAAAATTATGTAGATATTTGATCGACGAGACTTGTTAAGAGTCATATCGTAATATCTTAATATAACGTTGCGATACTCATCAATCAGAGACACAGAATAACAGGAAAGTCACTGGTTTGAAGGCTGAACAGGGAGCATTTGGTTATGTCAACAGAAGCAAAGTCATGCAAAATCAAGGAAATCAGGGCTATCGACCTTGACAGGTACGAATCTGTTTCCAAGATTTTGAGTGCACTGAGCAACAAGACCCGGATAGCAATTATCGAAGCCGCAATGAACTATGGGGAGGTATGTGCCTGCGAGATGCAACACGCCCTGGGGCTGCCACAGACCACCATAACAACGCATCTCAGGAAAATGTATGACATCGGGCTTCTCAAGCAAAGGGAAGTGTGGAAATACAGCTATTACTCCGTGAACCCTGAGTATGAGCGGCTGGTAAGTGACCTCCTTGACTGCAATGCAAACGTGATCTTGCCATCAGATATTCCACGTTCAAAGAACAAGGCCAAAAGGCGATAAGAATGTCAATCGAAATGGCACCTGATGCCGTTTCTGCATCAAAAAGTGGCGGAAGGACAAAAGCTCTATCAGAGCATATCAGGAAGTATCTGATCCTATACACACTTTTTTCGGTAGGCGTCGCGATTCCGGTGGGGTATTACACAGGAAATTTTACAAGTGCTAACAGGGAGCTCTTCTCTGACCTTGTAATCATTTTCGCAATAATGACCATATATCCCTCAATGATACAGCTTAAGACGGAGGGCTTCGCAAAGGAACTGAAATCATGGAAACCCATTGCAGTTTCCATTTCCTACGTGTTTGTCCTTTCCCCGGTTCTTGCATTCGTTATCGGGCCTACCATGGGAGCTTCGGTAGGCACGGGCTTCGTTGTTTCCAATATAGTGCCTGCATCAAGCGCATCCCTTGGGTATGTTCTCATAGCCGGTGGGAGCATCGAGCTCGCAACTGCCCTGGCAATAGTGAGCATTATGGTTGCAGTGCCTGCAATTCCTGTCATCCTGGGGTTGTATGGCAGCCAGGCATCAGTATCGATCCCTGTTGAACCCATAATGATCTCTGTGGCATACATACTCATATTGCCACTTATTGCCGGCCAGGCAACCCGATATACCCTCATGAAATGGAAAGGGCCAGCCCTGGTAAACAAATCTTCCAAAAAATACCTCTCGCTGGCAACGATGGTTTCCATGCTTGCATTGATTTTTGTCCTCGTGGACAAGGAAGCGCCGGTGATAATCTCAATGCCCCAGATAGTTGGTTTTCTAATTGGTTACCAGACTGCGATCATTATGGGGATACTTGCCCTGTCCCTATTGGTCAGCAGGATTATGCGGCTATCCTATGAAGACCACCAGGCCGTGGCCTTTATTTCTGTGACAAAGAACCAGAGTGTCGCAGCGGCCATTGCAGTCTTTGCACTGAATCCTGAGGCGGCCCTGGCACCTGCCGTTATTCCCATGATTCAGCCCATACTTGCAATTGCCTATATACATCTTGAGAGGGCCATAAAGCGGATGTTCCTATTTTCGGGGAAGACGGGGCACATTTCATGAACATTGGGAATTTTCCTATCACAGTGTTCGGGTCGATTCTCGGCACCGGAGGTGTAATCCTAGCATCCAGGCCTTTCCTGCCCTGGATAGTCATGCCGTTGACCCTGCTCCTGCTTGTACTGTTCCTGTTTTTCACCGGACTCCTCTTGCTGAAGATCATCAAGTTCCCGGCCGTGGTCAGGAAGGAGCTTCAGCATCCGCTTCCCGGTAACTTCTACGCACTTCAGCCCATTTCTGCTGTAATCCTTTCCATATTGTGCATGCAGGTCCTTCCTGGTGGCGTGGATATTGGGTTATTGATCTATGGAGCAATTGCCATATTCGCCCTGTCTGTTTACCTGCCATACCACTTTTTCTCCAATATCAACATCGATTTTTCCCAGCTGCATGGCGGTTGGTTCATAACACCTGTGGCCACAATATTGGTGACTGATGCCGTCCTGCTTTACCCTCTAAGCGAGATGAGCATTGCTATTTCACTCTTCTTTTTCGGGATCGGCTCCATTCTCTTCCTGCTCGTGCTCACGGTGCTGTTTTTCAGACTGCTCAGCCATGACCTGCCACCCTCAGATCTTGCCCCTACAAATTACATAATGCTGGCCCCAATAGGAATCCTCATCGTGGACTTGGTCCAGATTTCCAGCCTTGTGGGCAGGTTCTTTGGCTCTGATCTCACAACACCTGCAGTAATACTGGGTATTGCAGTCTGGGGGTTTGGCTTGTGGGGCGCTCTAGTAAACATCCTCATGATTGTCCGGTATGCAAGGAATGGCATGAAGTTCCATATTGGGTGGTGGAGCTATGTCTTCCCTACTGCGGCTTTCACCATGGCGTCGATGGAACTGTCTGCGTATATTCCGCTTTTCAGCATATTTGCAAGGGTTTTGTATATCGTACTGCTGCTCATATTTGCCCTGGTTGCAATTGGTAGCCTTAGCACACTGTTTCGAAGTTTAGGGCCAAAGAAGAGTCGTTTGGATGTCTAACAAAGTTAATCCACATCCACAAAGGAGTAATAAAATTATATTATCTAAAGCCATCTCTCCATATAAAGAAGGACGATGGGATGGAAATGAAAAGTATTGAAGAACTTTACAAGAGAGCCCTGGAAATGAAGAACAAGGGCATGTCAGATAAGGAAATATCAACAGAACTCCACCTGTCAGTTGGCACTGTAACCTGGCTGTTAAGCAAGGAATTCTTCAAGGAGTCCAAGGTCCAGGACGTAAAGATCGGATGGAGGACCATCGGAGTAACCGGGAATAGAATAAGTTCAATTTCAGAAGTAATTTCAGATATCATAGAAGAGGAATCCCAGAAGGGAGATTTCGAGATAGACGCGATCTTAGGCATTACGATCAATGGAATTCCATACGCCACAATGGTCTCCTACCTTATGGACAAGGAGCTAATTGTTTACAGGCCACACCCTGCCAGGAAGGAAGGATTTTTCAGCAGCAATTTTGCCAGCGTCAAGGGCAAGAATGTTGTTGTTCTGGATGATGTGGTCAGCACAGGCGAAACCATGAAGAGGGCCATCATGGACACCAGGAACGAGGGTGGAAATCCAGTCCTGGCTGTTGTGCTGGCATCCAAGATGAGCAGTGACGAGATCTCAGACGTGAAGATCAGGTCACTGTTGAGGACCAACCTCGTGGGCGGGTCTTAGTTAATATGCACTGGGCGGACGCATTCGTAAAGGGCCTGGCAGAGAAGCAGACAGTCTCAACAGGGATATCCCCATCTGGCCATATCCATGTGGGAAACATGAGGGAGATCCTGACTGGATACTTCCTTCACAGAGCTCTCAGGGATAGAGGCACTGAATCCAGGTTCATCTACCTCTGCGATGACATTGATCCACTAAGGAAGGTATATCCATTCCTGAAGAAGGAGGAGTACGAGCAGCATGTTGGCAAACCCCTCAGTTCAATACCTGCCCCGGAGGGAAATGGAACATACTCAGAATATTTCCTGGAGCCTTTCCTGGACACCCTTGAAAAGATCGATGTCAGGGTGGAGGTAATAAGGTCAACCGACCTTTACAGGGAAGGAGCCTTTACAAAGGCGACAGACATTGTTATGAACAACGTCCCCAGGATCAGGGAAATACTCGAAACAGTATCAGGAAGGAAGCTTGAGGCCAACTGGGCACCCTACAACCCGTTATGCTCAAATTGTGGCAGGATAACCCAGGCTGCAGTTACAGGTTACGATTATCCTTATGTTGAATACAGCTGCAAATGCGGCCATACAGGAAAAGCCGACATAAGGAAGAACGAAGGAAAGCTTCCCTGGCGCATAGAATGGCCTGCAAAATGGTTCGCACTTGGCGTTACCATTGAACCATTCGGGAAAGACCACGGCGCAGCCGGGGGTTCATATGACACAGGCAAGGCCATTGCTGAGGAAGTCTTTGGGGTCAGGGCGCCCCTGCCCCTCACCTATGAACACATTTACCTCAAGGGAAAGGCAATGCACTCATCCACCGGAAACGTAATCCCTGCCTCTGAACTCGTGAAATCCGCACCACCTGAGATACTCAGGTTTCTCATAGCAAGGAGCCAGCCATCAAGGCACATAGAATTCGATCCCGGCCTGGGCCTGCTCAACCTTGTGGACGAGTACGAGAAGTACAGGAATGTCTACTATGGCCTCGAGGAAGCAACAAACGAGGATGACGCGAGGACATATGAACTCTCCAGGGTGAAGGAGGAAAAGCCTGATACATTTGTCAGCTTCAGGCATCTCATAACACTTGTACAGATATACCCGAAGGAGGAGCAGCTTCTGACAGCATTGCAGAGGGGTGGTTACGGCGAATCAAAACTGTCACCGTACCTGAAGAACCAGATCTCGGTTGCCAAAGCATGGCTGGAGAAATATGCACCGGATCAGGTCAAATTCTCCCTACTTCCACTGGAGGCCAAAGTAACTCTCAGCCAGCAGGAGATATCACTGGCCAATGCGTTCAGTGAAAAGGCATCTGAGATCGACTGGACCCCTGACTCAATACATAACACTATCCACGAGCTTATCAAGGCGGAAAACCTTGAGCCAAAGGCCGGCTTTGCCGCATTCTACAAAGTGCTGATCGGCAAGGAAAGGGGCCCAAGGCTCGGTTACTTCCTCTCAAACATGGACAGGGTAATGGTGCAGCAAAGGCTCAGGAATGCACTTTCCAATCCCTGATATCTTTAATTTCATTCTCCAAATTCTTATAACAGACCAATCAAAAACAAATAGACAGTCGTAATTTCAATAAATCACAGGAGTCAATACATGTCAAAAATACTGGTTAACGTAGCACTGCCTTATGCAAACGGCCCAATACATCTGGGCCATGTTGCTGGCGCTTACCTCAATTCCGATATATTCGTGCGGTTCCAGAGAATGCATGGCAATGAAGTCATGTTTGTCTCAGGGAGCGATGAGCATGGCACCCCAGCGACACTGGCTGCGGACAGGCTCAACATATCACCAAAGGAAATCGCGGACAGGTACCACAAGGAGCATGCTGAAGCTTTCAGGAACCTTGACATCATATTTGACATCTACACAAGGACAACATACCCGGAACACAGGGATACAGTAGCAGAATTCTTCCTGGATTTCAACAGTAAAGGCCTTCTTTCCGAGCATACCATGGTCGCGCCTTTCTGCCCCAAGGACAACAGGTTCATGCCTGACAGGTATATTGAAGGCAAGTGCCCCAACTGCGGATTCGAGCCAGCAAGGGGGGACCAGTGCGACAACTGCGGGAAGATACTAGACCCACAGGAACTCATTTCACCTAAGTGTGTGCTGTGTGGAACCGCCCCAGAGTTCAGGGAGACAAAGCACATGTTCTTCCGCCTTGACCTTTTCCAGGACAGGCTCATTCAATGGCTTGAGGGAAAGGAATTCTGGAGGCACAGTGTCCTTGCATTCACAAGGAATTTCATCAAGGCAGGCCTCAGGGAGCGCCCCATCACAAGAGACATTGAGTGGGGCGTGCCCGTGCCTCTGGAAGGTTATGAGCACAAGCGCATCTATGTCTGGTTCGAAGCCCTCCTGGGATACATATCCGGAGCGAAAGTCCTCTCGGAGCGCCTGGGGAAGAAGGATTACTGGAAGGAATTCTACTTTGACAGGGACGTGAAGATGTACCATTTCATGGGCAAGGACAATATTATCTTCCACACGATCATCTGGCCTGCCATGCTGATGGGAAGGGGGGAGTACAACCTTCCATACATAGTGGTGGCCAACGAATTCCTCACATTCAACGGGCAGCAGTTCTCAAAGAGTAGGGGAATAGGGTACAGTGTGGATGAGATCCTGAAGCTGGCTTCCAAGGACTATGTCAGGTACTACATGTCATCCATAATGCCAGAGAGCTCGGACACGGACTTCAACATAGAGGACTTCCAGTCAAGGGTCAATGGTGAACTCATAGACAAGTTCGGTAACTACATCCACAGGCTGACTAGCTTCATAGCCAATAACAACCTGGCAATTTCATCATTTGAGGCCAGGCCTGATGAAACCGACAGACATGCACTAGAATTTGCAAGGGAGAGGATCAGCAGCTACAACGACTTCCTGGAGAAGGTCGAGATCAAGAAAGCTCTGGGAGAATGGCTTGAACTTGTAAAATTTGCAAATTCGTACTTCAACAGCGCACAGCCCTGGAGGCTTGTGAAGACAGATGTCTCCCAGTGCGTGTCAAAGCTCTACCACTCACTGGTGCTAGCGCAGTACAGCACGGCCCTGCTATATCCCTTTGTGCCCGGCGCATCTGCAAGGATAATGGAGATTATCGGGTCCAGCAAATATCAGGAAAAGGGGTTCACCGCCGATCTCCTTTCACAGGAGGGTTCAGAATTCAAGCCCGCTAAGGGAGAGCCCCCTTTCCAAAAGCTTGCCCTCATCAAGGAGAATCCGAATTTCGCAGACCTGAGGATAGGTGAAATTATGGAGGCGAGGGAGCACCCCGATGCAGACAAGCTCTATGTCCTCAAGGTCAACCTCGGCACAAATGAGATCCAGCTTGTAGCCGGACTGAGGAAGCACTACACCGCGGATGAACTGGTCGGGAGAAAGATCGTTGTCATCGCCAACCTGAAGCCCACAAAGCTAAGGGGGGAAGTGTCCCAGGGAATGCTACTTGCAGCCGATGACGGGGAAAAGGTATCCCTGCTTGCCCCTTTGGACGGGAAGCTCAGGGCCGGGGACCCAGTAAAGATTGGGGAATACGGTTTCAACAATTCTGGAAAAATTGAACTGGATAAGCTCAAGGCCCTTGAACTCAGAATGGAAGCTTCCTTGAGCGGGACAGTTGCCACTGCCATCCTGGATGGGAGGAGGGTGGAGATACTGGCCGGGGAGGCACAGGTTACATCTCACAGGCCGGTGAAGGAAGGAGCGCAGATCCGCTGACTTCTCAGAAGTTCAGGGACAGGCTTATGTCGAACGGGAACGAAACCGAAATGGAGAAGGAGATTGCGCCCAGTTCCTTCTGAAGCTTACTCATGACTGATATGAACCTGTGGATGTACTTGGTAAGGATTCCTACCAGATGGGATCTCTTCCTGGCGGCATGCCCACACACCGCTGCAATCCTGACAACCCTGCCATATGCAGCTTCAGGGTCCTGGGCAACAGTTGAATCGAGGTCATCGAACTCCTTCATGAGGTATGAGTCAAGGTCATGCAGTCCCTCCACTCCAATGTCAAAATCTCTTTCAATTCCTGAGAGCCAATTTTCAATTCTCTTTGCAAAATCTTCCTCTGAGGACACATCCAATAATGTCCATACTTTAAAATCATTATTAGGCTGTTAGCATGAAATAGAAAATTTATACATGGAACTTTAATATATCTGGCTTCATTACCTAACGATTCTATTGATTTTTATGTCGTCTTACACCAAGTTTGAAAAAGCAAGAATAATCGGAGCCAGGGCGCTTCAGGTTTCAATGGGGGCTCC
>JAJZLU010000036.1 GCA_021850545.1 Thermoplasmata archaeon
CGTCAACAAGATGGAGCTTCCACACAACAAGGAGAACATAGACAACCTCAGGCAGTACGGAAGGGTCGTTAAGGTCTCTGCATCTGCAAACATCGGAATCGAGGAACTAAAAGAGGAAATTTACAGGTCTCTTGAGCTCATCCGGATATACCTCAGGGAAAAATCCGGTTACGTGGACATGGAAAGGCCCATGGTGGTCAGGAAAGGAGTTGTTGTGAGGGAAATCGTAAGGAAAATTAGCAGGGAAATGCTTGAGTCCTTCAGGTATGCCATCATCACCGGCCCTCACAGGAAGCAGGCTGAACTCAGGGTCGGCCTCGAATATGAGCTCCTTGACAGCGATGTACTCACAATAATAAGCAGAAATTAGGGTGAATGTAGAATTGATAGTTGCAAGAAGGGTAAGGTTTTACGGGCAGGTCCAGGGCGTGAATTTCAGGCGAAATTTTGCAGCGCTTGGGAACAGCCTCAAACTAAGGGGATGGGTAAAGAACCTTGCAGACGGATCGGTAGAGGCCCACATAGAAGGGGAGCCACAGCTCATACAGTCCTTTATCCACCGGTCTTGCACTGAACTCTTCCCTGCTAAGGTTGAGAAGTTTCAGTCCCAGGAAGCTGAAATTGAAAATCTCCGCGAATTTATCGTGATCAGGTAACCACTTCAAAGTGGAAACCCAGCAGCTTTACCTTATCCAGGAGAACTGAGAGGTGCGTTTCATCCCTTACGTTCACTGTGAAGGTGACAGTCTGGTATCCCACGGGAGTGTTCCTGGCCAGGTTGTCAACCTCAGCGTGGTAAATGTTGCCTCCGATTTCTGAAATGACTGATGCTATTTTGTGTAATGTACCGGGCTTATCCGGTATCTTGAATTCTATCCTGACGAGCTTGGACTCGATTTCCAGGGATTTATAGATGATCTTAGAAAGCAGGAGGAAATTCATGTTGCCCCCCGATAGGATCACCGCAACCTTCTTGCCCCGGACATCAATCTTGTGATCCATCAGGGCAGCCACTGCGGCGGCGCCGGACGGCTCTACAAGGGTTTTGTTCCTTTCAAGTAGCTTGTAAATCGCAAGGGCAATGGATTCATCGCTCACAGTCACTATATCATCAACATATTTCTGCACGGCCCTGAAAGTCAGCTCCCCGGGGTACTTGACGGAAATGCCCTCAGCAATGCTCTGGCCGCTGGTATGTGGCACTATCTTCCCCTCTTCGAGGGATTTCAGCATGGAATCTGAAAGCTCTGATTCCACACCTATGATCCTGATGTTGGGGTTGATGCTCTTTGCCGCTATGGATATTCCAGACATCAGGCCGCCTCCACCAATGGGCACTACAATCATGTCAACATCGGGAAGATCCTCCAGGATCTCAAGGCCAACCGTCCCCTGCCCTGAGATTATGTATGGATCATTAAATGCCTCGATGAAAATCCTGCCTTCCTCATCCCTGATCCTGTCTGCTATGGCCTTTGCCTCCGTGTAGTCGGCGCCCCCCAGGACAACTTCTGCGCCATATCCTTGAACTGCATTGATCTTTGCAGGCGTGGTGAACTCGGGCATCACAATCTTAGCTGATATGCCGTTGAACTTCGCCGCGTATGCGACACCCTGGGCATGGTTCCCAGAACTGGCTGTGATCACCCCCTTCTTCTTTTCCTCATCAGTGAGCTTTGAAACCCTGTAGAGGGCCCCTCTTGCCTTGAATGAACCTGTCTTCTGGTGGTTTTCCATCTTGAAGTATATGGTTCCTCCAAGCATATCGCTGAAAGTGGTTGATTTTGCAAGCTGGGTCCTGTTTGTCTTTCCCCTGAGATATTCCTGCGCTTCCTTTATGTCCTTTAATTCCGGCAGCCCGTCTTTCACTTATATTCACCTAAAGCTTTTTCTCTAGCTCCTTCATCGCATCCTGGTAGATCTGGTTTGAATCTTCAAGGAACAGCTTGATCTTCAGCTGCTCCATTTCCACCTTTTCCTGGTCCCTCAAGGACTTCAGGTTGATCTTTATGTTCTGTATAACGCCTTTCAGGGCAGCGAGTGAGAATTCAAGGGAGCATCCCGCGTCTGTAATGGCATTCCTGTTTCCGTAGGTTACAAGAAGTGCTGACAGCCTAAGTACTTCCTGTGAGGCAGCCGCGATTCTCCATGGGACCTGTATTGCAACCATGGTGGCCGCCTGAAGCGCCTTCTCCCTGCTGGCCTTCTCATCATCATTGGATTTTGGCATTTTCCAGGCCTCAACGATCTTATTGAATGCTTCCTCGTCCATTTTCATGAGGTTCCTGAGTTCATCCCTGAGCTCTGCAGATCTTTTGGAAACATGCTCCATTATTTTCTGGCTGCTTTCATATCCCTTCTTGCCCACTGTAAGGCCAGCAACCATTGAAGTCAGTGCGGTGCCAACAACAGCCACAAGGCTGCTGGCTGCGCCTCCTCCTGGTGCCGGGCTGGGGCTGGCAAGCCTTTCCACAAAACTGTCTATTGATTCCATATTCATCCCCACATTTTCCTCTCAAGTATCTGGTCTCCCTTGAACCCGTTAAGCTGCAGGTAGAATTTTGCCGTCTCGATCATTGCCTCAAGCGGAACCAGGCCCACCACTTCTGATTCAACCACTGAGACCCCGAATCTCGACGCTTCAAGCTTTACTAGCTCAAAGACCCTGTGGATAGGTGTTTTCCTGTAATTGGTGAGATTCATTGAAATCTGGACCATTTTCTTGTCCTCCAGGAAGAATGCCAGAGCCTTGACAAATGTGAAACCGCCATCCTTTGCCCTCAGTGCTTTGGCAATTTTCTTTCCTATGGACATGTCCTGTGTATTGAGATTGATGTTATAGGCAATGAGGAAATCTCTTGCCCCAATGATGCTTGCGCCGGCACTCCCAACCTGGGCAGGGCCAAAATCAGGCTTCCAGGCAGGTTCACTTATTGATGCCCTCAGTTCCTCAAACTGGAAACCCTTGCTCCTGATGTTCTCCAGGTTTCTCCTGCTTTCAATGAGGGCAGCATCCCCGTACATGTAAACAGGGATGTGGAGCTCTTCACCTACCTTCTTTCCAAGTTCCCTTGAAAGCCTTACACAATCTTCTATTGTGGTTCCGGTTAGAGGAATGAATGGAATAACATCGGACGCGCCAAACCTCGGGTGTTCACCGGAATGCTTGTTCAGGTCAATTAGCTGTGAGGCTTTTGCAATACCTGCAAATGCGGCTTCCACTGCATGTTCTACGTCAACCGTGAATGAAACCACGCTTCTGTTGTGGTTTTCGTCAAGCTCCATGTCAAGTATCTTGACACCCGCCACAGAAGAAATTGCTTCAACAATCTGTTCCACTTTCCCACGATTGCGCCCCTCACTGAAGTTCGGAACGCATTCGACTGTCTTCATGATAATGAGATATTAAAGTCGAATATTAAATTTGAAGGGATTTTTCACAATCTTAACTGATTCAAAATGAGACAGTCAATCCTGTTAATGCATAACAGGTACAACATCACGATCAATTTCAATTTCCAGAACATGACAAATTATAACACACGTCATCTAAAATAGCCATAATTCAATGTCTGGAATGAAGTTTATTAACAAAAATGCAATGAAGATATAAGAAAAAAGTCTTATTCAGGACTAAAAAAATTTAATATGATCAGAACGTGTAAAACATTAGTTATCATGATGTTGATCAAATCGGATAATCTATTACCAGATATGGTTACCAAACAGTAACAAATTCTGGTGTCAAAGAAAGATTTGTACCTCCAAGAGATGATAACGTTACCGAGAATGAGATGAGAGTATGATTAGTGAGCATGAACACAAGATAAAGAAAATAATCAAGAGAGATGGGACGGAGGTTGATTTTGTCATATCAAAGATCTCCAGGGCCATTTACAAGGCAATGCTCTCTGTTAAGACCGGCTCCATGAAGGAAGCCGATGAAATTGCAGCCAAGGTTGTTTCCGAAATTGAGAAGGAAACACAGACGCCAACCGTTGAGCAGATTCAGGATAAAGTTGAAAGCGTCCTCATGGCCTTTTCCAGGAAGGGGAACAGATACAGTGAGGTCGCAAGGGCATACATTCTGTACAGAGAAAAGAGGAGAACAATAAGGGAAGAGAAGGCTAGGCTGGGAGTAACAGATGACCTTAAGCTCTCGATTAACGCAATAAAAACCCTTGAAGCGAGATACCTGCTCAAGGATGAAGATGGAAAGATTGTTGAGACACCGAGCCAGATGTTCAGGAGAGTAGCCTCACACATTGGCATTGTAGAGCTTCTTTACGATTACAAGACATACCAGAAGACGGGCAAGGTCCCAAAGGACGGAAAGATCTTTGGGGCAATATCCAAGACACAGATGGAAGTGCTTGAAAGAGCCCATGACCACCTGGTAAACGAGAAGGAACTAACCGGATCGTACGAGGATTTTCTCAACTTCGTCTACACAAAGCCCACTACCGCTACGGACACTATAGAAAAGTACTATGATGTCATGTGCAAACTTGAGTTCGTTCCTAACTCGCCGACCCTCATGAATGCCGGCGCAAGGCTAGGCCAGCTCTCAGCCTGCTTTGTCCTCCCAGTAGGGGACAGCATTGAGGAAATCTTTGAATCCCTGAAGTACCAGGCAATGATCCACAAGTCTGGCGGAGGCACTGGCTTCTCATTCTCCAGGCTCAGGGAAAGGGATGACCTTGTTGGATCAACAAAGGGTGTGGCTTCAGGCCCAGTCTCATTCATGAAGATATTCGATGTTACAACTGACATCATCAAGCAGGGAGGCAAGAGAAGGGGAGCCAACATGGGCATCCTCAGGTACGACCATCCCGACATAATGGATTTCATCCTCAGCAAGGATGCAGAGAACACTATCCTCAGCAACTTCAACATATCCGTTGGAATGGATGACCAGTTCTTCGAGAAGCTCGATGCAGATGACTACATTGAGCTCAGGAGCCCAAGAAACGGCAACAGCATAAACAGGGTAAAGGCCAGGACAATGTGGGACACCATCATAAACAAGGCTTGGCAGACCGCAGATCCCGGACTCATCTTCTTAGATGAAATAAACAGGAAGAACCCTGTAAGGCACCTTGCCGACATTGAGGCAACCAACCCATGCGGCGAACAGCCCCTCATGCCATATGAGCCATGCAACCTCGGCTCAATCAACCTTGGCAAGTTTGTTAAGGACGGAGAAGTTGATTGGGACCACCTCAAGGAAGTTATACACCTTTCAACAAAGTTCCTTGACAATGTCATCGACGCAAACAAGTTCCCTGTGGACAAGATAGAGAAGATGGCCAGGACCACCAGGAAGATCGGCCTCGGTTACATGGGATTCGCTGACCTTCTCATGCTGCTTGGCATATCCTATAACAGCGGTGCCGGGCTTGAAATGGCAGAGAGGGTGATGAGCTTCCTCGAGGATGAGTCGCACTCAGAGTCAGAAATCATGGCTGAGGAGAGAGGAGTATTCCCTGGCTGGTACGGATCCACATATGACAAGGAAGGGCTGAAGAGGAGAAACTCCACCACAACAACCATTGCGCCCACGGGAACAATCTCAATTATAGCAAACTGCTCATCCTCAATTGAGCCTCTGTTTGCCCTGGCATTTGTAAGGCATGTCCTCAACGGCCAGGAGCTCATGGAGATCAACCCCATCTTTGAGCAGTACCTCAAGGACAGGAACCTCTACACAGAAGACCTCATGCATGAAGTTGCAAAGACAGGAAATCTCCATGAAATTGACCTTCCAGAGGATATCAAGAGGCTCTTTGTCACTGCACATGAAATAGACCCGGAATGGCATGTGCTCATGCAGGCTACCTTCCAGAGATACTGTGACTCGGGTGTGTCGAAGACCATTAACCTGCCTTCCGACGCAACACCACAGGACATTGCCAAGGCATACCTCATGGCACATGAGCTCCACTGCAAGGGCATCACGGTTTACAGGGACAGAAGCAAGTCAGAGCAGGTTCTCTACTCAGGCACAAAATCAAGGCTACAGGAGAAGAAGAAGGCTCCTGAGCCGAAGCAGCCGGAGGCAGAGAAGCAGACCATTGAGCTCATGACATCAGTTCCAGACAAATACCTGAAACTAGATGCAACCTTTGACCCTGCTTGCCCCACAGGAAAGTGCGACAAGTAAGTGAGGTGGAAATAATTACAAATGAACAAACCTTTAAAAATACTAACTATAGTAATCGTCCTAGTTATTCTTGGGGCGGGTACATACCATTTTTTTCATAATCAAACTAGAAGAACTGTTCTTAGCAAAGTTGTTAAAAATACAACTCCCCCTCCGCCACATGATATCAATGTTTCATTCCAAGTTATTTTTGGCAATTCTAATTATACCCTAAAATTAGAATTAAACAGGACTACATACAATACTGCTGAAAAGTACTCGCCGCAATACCCTATCCTTAAATTTTTAGAACAGATTATTTTGGAAAAAGAGAATTTAGCCACACAATTTTACGGCAATTTCGGGATTTTAAATATAGATGCTTTTAATTTATATGGTTTTAAGCAAAATTACAGTACAACAATAAACATCCTAACTCTAACCTTTCTTAGCATAGCGTATAACTATCATCAACTAATCATACCAACTCCTAATGAATTAAATAAGACTTTTTCAAAACCATTCAATGGGTCTAAAAATGAATTTTGGCAGGAATTTAAACTTGGAGGTATCCAAATTCTTCAGAATGCGGATTTGATAGGTTTAGGAATCCAAGGGATACAAGATCTTATGAATTATGTAGATAATCCAGAGGATTTAGCTCCTCCTGCTATGCTTCTATTCCATGTATTGGAAGGAGCTACTTCGGTAAAGAAATCTTACAACAATTCCAATTACTTGAAAGTTGCAAAAGTATTAGAAAGTTACAATGTTGTGAATAATAACAACTTTACTTCGCAAGAAGCACTTTATGGCTTATCAGGATTAAATAATTCTACATATGATCCATTTATGCAAAAGCTACTGAACATCGTCTTGCCTCTGAGTTCAAATCACTATGATCTAACAATATTGTTACAAACACTTATGTACTTACTTAAGGACTCTGCTTCTCTGGGAATAAAGGGAACATTGGATTATGCTCAGTCAGGATTAGATGGAACATATCTGGATTTCACATTAAGTGATGAGATCACGCAATTGGTCTCGGACTTCCTATCAATAGACTTCCCCATCTCTCTTGCATTGGCCATTATTCATGTGATCACAAAACCATTAGAGTCTTATGCCACTGCTTTGAAATTTGAATTGAATATAGAAGAGACTTTATACCCGAATTTAATGGAAAAATTTAATTCAACGATTAATTCATTCAGATTCTTTATGACCCAGCTTAACACAAATGAGATTGGATCTATCGAATACTTCTCTCTTGTAGATCAAGGGTTCATTTCCCTTTGGTATTATGCAAATCATCAGAATAACATACAGGACGAAAGAGTTTCCATTCAAGATTCATTGAAAATAAATGAATTGGCTCATTCAATACAACTCGAAAGCACTGAAATCAGTTTATTGAGGACTATTTCTACAAATTGTGTAATGAGTGTGAAATAGTTGTAGGTAAAGTGCTTCAGATTTTTTCTATGATCATCGAATTGGCCATTCCGCCACCCTCGCAGATAGCTATCAGGCCATATTTCTTCCCGTGCTGCTCAAGTATATTGAGCATTCCTGAGAGTATTCTCGTCCCAGTTGCGCCTAGGGGGTGGCCGATAGCGATAGCTCCACCATGAACATTCACCTTGTCCCAGGGGACTCCTGTTTCCTGCTGCCATGCCATAACGACGGGAGCAAAGGCTTCGTTCACTTCAAAGAAATCTATGTCCGAATAATCCATCCCAGCCTTCTGAAGAACCTTCTCTGTGGCAGGGATTGGACCTGTCAGCATTGTTACTGGATCCACTCCGACCACCGATGCTGCAACGACTCTTGCCCTTGGCTTGAGTTCATTGATTTCAACTGCGTCCTGTGAAGCAATAAGAGAAATGCTCGCGCCATCGGATATTTGTGAAGAATTCCCGGCAGTTATCAGATCTAAGTCCCTGAACGCCGGCCTAATCTCCTTCATCTTCTGAAGATCCGGGTTTGGCCTTGTTCCTTCA
>JAJZLU010000011.1 GCA_021850545.1 Thermoplasmata archaeon
AAGCGTACTTTGCGCTGTAAGCCATAATTGGGACGTTGTGGTAGCCGGAACGGTCTAAGGATTGCCTTATAAAACCAACCTGCCCATCCATCATGCCGCTGGGGGCAACAATGTTCACGCCAGCCTTGGCGTAGGACAATGCAATTTTCCCATAACTTTCGAGCGTCGAATCATTGTCGACCTCTTCGCCGTGCAGGATGCCGCAATGCCCATGGGAAGTATACTCGCACATGCAAAGGTCAGCGATGACAACCTGCCTGGTGGTTTTCCTTGCAACCCTTATGGATTCCTGGACTACTCCATCCTCCTGGTAGGCAGAGCTCCCCCTGTCATCCTTCTCCCTCGGTATCCCGAAGAGCAGGACGCTCCTGACGCCTGCCTCATCCAGGTCACCTATGTAATCAGGGAGGCTCTCAAGTGTCTGTCGGGAGATGCCTGGCATGGAAGGTACAGGAACCGGTGATTTTGCGGTTTCGTCAATGAAAATCGGCATAATGAGCTTTCTGGGGTCAAGAATCGTTTCAGAGACTAGGTCCCTGATTTTATCATTATTGCGCAGGCGCCTTGGGCGTGAAACAGGAAACATAAAGCATAAATTGCCTTCTGCAATTAAACTTATTGAGAATAGGGTTCTGATAGCATGGTAAAGATTACTTCCCAGGGAACAATGGTACTCCCTTTTCAGAGGCTTCAGGAATTATTGAAGACGGTTGACACAGAAAGAAACAAGTTCCATATAGCAAGGGACACTGTGACAGACAATCTGGCAAACAAGGATCAGGAGACAACTCTAGGTTCCATTGATTTTGAGGTTTCCGGAAACAGGGTCACTGTAACATGCGATATCTCTGGAGGCAGCGTGAAAGGGGCATTCAAGCGCTCTTTTGATATTGTTTACGAAGTGCTGTCCGAACTTCTTGAAATTACAATGAAAGACAGGGACATAGAGAACGAGGACACGCTTATGGCAATAAGGGACATAACAATTGTAGATGTTTCAGAAGAGTGACATTACCAGATTTCGATGATCACACAATTTCATGCATTACAAGCGATGGCCAGCCATCGTTGGTGAATTCAGGGGTTGCAACATAGAAGACCTTAGGGGCCGAATTCACAACTGCATATCCGCTCACTTCCTTGAAATGCATTGTGAAATTTGAATAATGGCTGATTTTCTCATAGTACTCATCATCTGCAATGATGACGATGGCACCGGTTGGCCTTATGCTGTTTATTAAGTTCACAAGGTCTCCAAAGAAGTCAGGCCCGTACGTGAACATAAGAAAATCCGTTGAGAAGAAGTAGAGATCCGGCCGTGATGAAGCTGACATGAAGAAATCTATGACATCATTGGGAAAGTCCTCAACTATTCCCTTTCCTTCAAGGTTGATTACAAATGAGTTTGCTCTCTTTGACTTCTCAGCTGTGATGTAATGCTTCATGGTTTCTGAATCCATTGAGTTAACTAGGATCCTTGAGGTTTCATAACTGCTTGAGGTGGCATCAATGACTCCTCTTCCGTCAAGGATTGCATCCTTGATGAGGTTATTCTTCACAAGGTTCACAACATCATTGACAACATTGGAATTGCCCTTCCTGTGCAGCATGATGACTGACCCCAGGGGAACTGTGTTTGTCCCGGTCTTGGTGAGTTTCTGGAGATCATCTGACTCAAGGGGCACCTCAAACTGCTCCCTCTTGCCTTTCTTATCTATCTTTACTTTCTTTTCAGGATATATAATCTGCCTCTGGTCCAGAGAGAAGAATCTGCCTCCCTTAAGAGTATAGAGGAAAACAGGCGTAGAACCCAGTGAAACTCCCCTCAGCTTCTCCACAATTGTCCTCCTCACAAGGAAGTCTTCCTCAATGCTGTAATCCATTGAAACCACCCCGTCAGAAAAGTATTCTAGCTTCTGGTTTTCCTTCGCCTCAAGGATGCAAATAAGCCTAGCACCGGATTTCTCAACCAGATCCGCGTGGATCATTGAGAAAAGTAGCAGGTAATTTATGTCATACTTTTCGGAAAGGGCCTCTATTGAGTCGATCACAATTAGGGGTTCGCTCCCATAATTTGAATCCACGAATTCGTACAGGGCCCTTACTTCGGGCAGGAGATCTGTAATGTTGAGAATAAGGCCATTGTCTATTCCGCTGGAAACTTTTCCTTCCTCTATCATCCGTTCCAGTTTTTGGAGGGATTCTCTGCTCACATTGGCAATCTCCCCCTTCAGGGAGGTTGAGAGATTCCTTATTGAAACATCCTTCAGCCAGGGGTAGGTTTGCTGAAGAGACTCATCCGAGAATCGTGCAGAAAGATAGCAAACAGGAACCTTGTCCATGACAGATTCCATGTACTCAAGCGCAAATGTTGTTTTCCCTGCGCCAGGTTTGCCTTTAATAATGAGGGATCTTCCATAGGACTGATCAAAAAATTGATCCAGGAGACCTACCAATCCCTCTTTGTTCATACTTTCACTCCTCTAAGTCTGTCACTGCATCCCTGTTCCAGTCAAGGCAATACCTCGTGATCTGCCCGAACTGTATGTGGTCCATGGAGCCTTCGCCAAACACCAGCACAAGATAGGCATTCCTCTCAAGTGCTATGCTTTTAATCTGTTCGAAAGCCCTCGCCACATCATAGAATGAGTGGTATACGATGAGTAGATCGAACACATCTATAAATATAATGTGTGCTTTGTTTTCGCTTATCCTCTTTATTATTGAGTCGACAATAAACGTAAGGTTAACTGGCCTGTTTCTCTGGGCACCCATTGAATCGGTGACCCAGATGAAATTTTCATCATTGAGGATTTCAGGCATCTCCAGCTTAAGGTTGAAACGGGATACAACGAGGATTGAGTCTTTATTGATCCTGTTGGAAATGAGCATAGACATGAAAACTGGGGTAGATTCTGGTTTGGTAAAATATGTATTTCCAGGATATAGGCCATTTTTTGCAAGGTAAATTGACGTATCATTGATGGTCTTGAGCTTGCTGATAATATGGCCCGAAAGAGCCTGCCGCAAGCGCTTTCTGGTTTCCTCGATATTATCCGGGTCAATGACCACCATTTCGGAGGTGTAACGGATTTTTTCATCAACATCTGGTTCTTTCCTGTACATCAATATGAGAAGGTAACCTCTGTGCTCCTCAAGGAACAGTTCCGCATCCTCCTTCTTCATGGGACCGTCAATATAGTAAATAAGGGAACTTGGCTTTGTTTTTTCAATAAGATCCTTAGAAATCTTATTCATGATCTTATATTCAATCCCTGTGGGAGCCATGATGTCCTTGAACAGTTTTTCCTGCTTACCGCTCCCATCGCAAACTAATATCATGCCTCATTAACTAAAGTTGATCTTTATTTAATTTTTACTATTGTAGAGGAAGTGCAATTTGCCGCAATTCATGCAAAATTGCCGAACTTTTGGCATTGGATCCTTAGTATGGGCAAAATGGTTCGCCATGAGCAGCCATTAAATTCATGCAATATGGGTTTTCCCAGCATAAATTCAGTTTGGACTTCCTATGTGAAGAAAATATACGATATATCCAATATAGGGAGGTGCCAGAAGCCAAGAAAATAAGAATAGTCTGGAATCCCGCCTAAGTAAGTGGCAGATTGAAGAATGATTCCTTTTAGGCAAGCTATTTGCCTTTGCTAAATTGTAGTCGCTATTGGCCCGTATTATCTTGACCCAACAAATTTAAGATTGTTTCAGCAATCCTTTATCCATGGTACGAAAGAAGATTTCGCTTATAGGCGCAGGAAATGTTGGCGCTTCTCTTGCCCAGTTCCTTGCACTGAAAGAACTCGGTGACATATACCTGTTTGATGTTGTGGACGGTGTGCCTGAGGGAAAGGCACTGGATATCTTTGAAGGAAACCCGCACTGGGGATCAGATGTTAAGGTGAAGGGATTCACCACCATCGATCCTTCAGCATACAAGCATATGGAAGGATCAGATGTCATTGTTATCACTGCAGGCCTTGCCAGAAAGCCAGGAATGTCCAGGGATGACCTCCTGAACAAGAATGTGGAAATCATGACTTCCATTGCAAAGAATGTGAAGAAATACTCTCCAGATTCAAAGGTGGTTATTGTTTCAAACCCTGCCGATGTAATGGCATATGCTTTCCAGAAAGCATCAGGAGTCAAGCCAGAAAACATAATGGGCCTCGGTGGCTCACTGGACAGCGCGAGGTTCAGGACATTCCTCGCAGAGGAGCTTTCAGTGTCAGTTGAAGACGTTAATGCATTTGTCATCGGTGGCCATGGAGATGACATGGTTCCATTCATCAGGTATTCCAACGTTGCCGGAATACCAATAACCTCACTCCTCTCAAAGGAGAAGATCGACGAGATCGTCAAAAGGACAAGGTTCGGCGGCGGAGAAATTGTGAATTACCTTAAGACCGGGAGTGCTTACTATGCACCAGGTGTTTCCATCACCGCCATGGTTGAGTCAATCATAAAGGACAAGAAGAGAGTCATACCATGCGCAGCTTACCTCACCGGAAGCCATGCAAAGCACTACGGCGCAGACGGAATATTCATTGGCCTTCCAATAAAGATTGGGGAGAAGGGTGTTGAGCAGATTTACGACATGGACTTCATCGCAGACGAAAAGGCACTCTGGGAGAAGACAGTAGAGTCGGTCAAAGCCAGCTGCAAGAAAGTTGACGAGTTCCTGAAGACATCGAACTAATTTCTTTTTTTAAGGTATTCCTGGTAAAATCCAGGATATTTCTTATATTTCACAGGGTCCATAAGCCCAGCTTCCATGAATCCTTGCAGCCTCAAAATGCATGAATCACATTCGCCGCATGCCTCATTTTCCCCTTCGTAACATGAAGTTGTCATTTCGTAAGGTACCATGAGTTCTGTGCCTTTCCTGATTATTTCTGATTTTTTCAGGAATTGCAGTGGAACATGAATTCTGAACCCCTTTTCCAGGCCAGATTTTGTTCCGAGGTTAAGGGCTTGTTCAAAAGCATTGTAGAACTCTGGCCTGCAATCCGGGTATCCTGAGTAGTCAATGGCATTTGCGCCAATGAAAATGTGCCCTGCCCCTATGCTTTCCGCATAAGAAGCTGCGATTGACAGGAATATTATGTTCCTGGAGGGCACATATGTGTTGGGTATTTCTTCACTTATATCCCGGACATCTCTCTTCTGCACATCGCCATGGCCGGTGAGAGAGCTCTTTGCAATGTGCCTGAGGTCTATTTCTGAGACCACCCTGTCCACGCCATAATGTTCTGCAATTCTTTCAGAGGCAAGCAGCTCCCTCTCGTGCCTTTGCCCGTAACTGAAGCTGATTGCATGGCATTCATACCCTCTGGATATTGCAATCGCAAGAACAGTTGCAGAATCCAGCCCTCCTGAAAGCAGACAGACAGCTTTATCATTCTGCATTGAAAGGCAGCTCCTGGCAAGTGCACTGCCCAGGCCCTTCAAAAACGCAGATCCTTATTCTACTCAGATTCTTGTACTGTTTCAGTTTATTCCTCATTTCCTGTGCAAGGTAATCCGCAATCATCTCGCTGGAGGTGATTGGCCTTTCAAGCATGAAAACATCACTGACAGGGAACCTGAACTGTTTTTCCCCGTATGATACGAAGCACTCCTTGGTATTGCACGTAACCTTAGAGAGGTTGGAACTCTCAGGGAGCAGGGTTTTGTGGTCAAATGTGTCAACAAGCCCTCTGAGGGCACCCTTCACAATCCCATAATCGATGAGGATGCCTTCCTTGGGTTCACCCTCAAGCTCAAGGTCAACTGAGTAGTCATGGCCGTGCAACCTTGAGCATTTTTCTATGGACGGAATGAAATGTGCAGCTGAAAAGTTAATCCTGTTCTGGGTGCCTTCTACTCTGAGCATCATCTGTTTCTTGAATCGATTCAAATATTAAATACTCTCATAATTTGTATCGAATAAAAGCAAAAATACCACGACCAATCCTTGCCTCCTACAAGACCCGTTTTTGACCCAAAAAGGCTCAAAATAAATACTACCTAAGAATTATGGACTAACATCTGGGCGGGTGGCCTAGTCAGGATATGGCAGCAGCCTCCTAAGCTGCAGGTCGGGGGTCCGAATCCCTCCCCGCCCGTTTTTACTGAGTGAAATTTAGAAAGGTTATTATTAAGGCTCACAAATTCTTTACTGGATGGGCCCAAAGAAATACACCGGAAAAGACGGTAAGGAATTTGTCATCAGGCTTGCAGAACCTGGCGATTTCAAGGAATCCATCGCGACTTTCACTGAAGTGTCTAGGGAGAAGATTTATCTCAACACTGAGGAACCTTCTCCAGACATCCTGGAAGTCTGGAGCGAACGATGGAAACACAATGGCACTAACATGATGTTCTGCGTTGCCCAACGCGAGGGCAAACTTACGGGGGGGCTTGTGCTGACACCGTATTCCAGATCACCAAAAACCGCTCATGTCATGAACCTTGGAATGTGGCTGGTTAAGGAGCACAGGGGAAAGGGAATGGGCAATGCGCTGATGGATTATGCCTTAGAATGGGCTGGTCAGGCTCAAGGTATCAGGAAAATAGTCCTGGGCGTATGGAATACCAATATGAGGGCAATTGCGCTTTACAACAAGTTCGGTTTCCACATAGAAGGCTGCCACAGGAATATTGCAAAGATTCAGGGAAGGCTTGCCGATGAAATACTAATGGCCTGTGATTTGTAAAAAATGTTTTAAAATAGTTTACTGTTCCATCCTGGGAGCCAGGAGGAAAGAACCTTTTATTGCATTGGGGGTGGATTTTCCCTGCCCAAAATTGAACTCAATCGTCAGTGGGTAATCATCCTTGAAGCTGAGCTTGAGATCCTCTGTTGAGGCAAGGGACTTCACCAGTTTAAGGAGATATTCAAGAGGGTATGAGCTCTTTATTGGGGTAGAGCACTGAATTTCCTTGATCATGTCTTTGGTAAGCACCATCTCAGATTCCTCAGAATCTGACATGGACCTTGCCCTGAAATCCTCAGATGTGAGGCTGAACTTGATGGAATCAGAGACATCCTCAGCAGCCTTCAAACCCCTCTCCAGTTCGGTTTTTCCAAGAACCACGAAGAATTCGGAATTAATCTGAGGTATCCTTGGGGTAGTTACAGTACTGTTGTCCAGGAGTGAAATGCTTTTCACAATGTTGTTGATTTCAAATTTAAGCTTCTCTTTCTCTTTCGCAAGGGAAACCATGTCATTGCTGTTAGCCAGCCTAATTACTGACTTCAGCCTCTCAACATCGAGAGCTATTTCTTCCTCGCCATCTGTCTGGAATTCCGAAAACACATCCTTTGGTATGTTGATGCTAATCATTGCAACGTGTGCGGGGTCCACTGCAATAACAGATATCCCGTTGGCATCAATCTTGAATTTGGCTTCCGTTACAACAGTGTTCAGAAGATCTGCAATTTCTTTAAGATTTTTTACTGATATAGTAAGTCGCAGCATAATTTACACCAATCGATTCAACTAAGCCACAGATAATTAGATGGAATGTAATTAAGCCTTTTCCTACCTCCGTTGATGAAGCGTTATTTTCTGATAAACACGGCTCCAGTATACACCAGCCATATGCTCAGCATAATTGCCTCCACGAATTCATAGAATCCCAGGCCAAGGCTTGTATTGACTATATTGAAGTCCTCAATAATCCCCACCACTATGAATAAAAGCCCGATTAAGGAGAGTATGATCCCAACAACCTGCTTATATCCTTTCCCCAGCGTTCTCTTGGTTGAACAGAAGGCTATTATTCCAATGGGGAAAAGTATGAAATAAACAAGTGCAAAGATAAGGTGGAAAGGTTCATGATTCTCATTGAATATCCCAACGAGGCCAAGGGATAATCCGGAAACGACCAGCATAACTGAAACAGGCAGGCTAGCAAGTTTAAGCTTCCTCAGGCCAATGACGAAAAGAACATTTGTTGCAGCTTCCAAAAGCAGCCCTCCATTGAACAGGAATGAATACTGGTGAACCCCAAGATCACTCAATGCACTCTTGCCCCATGTGTACCATGGGGATAGTATAATATCGATGACAACAAATGCTATTGCTACAATTGGCCCAATTATGCCGAAGGCCATCA
>JAJZLU010000080.1 GCA_021850545.1 Thermoplasmata archaeon
GACAGTCAGTGCAGCCCCTGCATTGAGCGGAGAGGAGTTACCCGCTGTTATGACCCCGTCTTTTATGAAAGCTGGCGGCAGCTGCGCAAGCGACTCCATGGTGGTCTGTGGCCTGACGCTCTGGTCTTTGTCTATTGTGACAAAGTCATCGCCCTGCTCGACCTCGACCGGAAGGATTTCATCCTTGAAGAAGCCATCTTCCTGGGACTTGGCGGCTCTCCTGTGGCTATCCATGGAGAAACTGTCCATCTCTTCCCTTGTGATGCCCCTTAGCTTTGCCAGTTTTTCAGCAGTGAGGCCCATGTTGTATGATGTTGTCATATCATACCGTGCGTATTCTGGCCTCACGATGAGCTTGATGTTGGGCTTGACGTTCTGGTTGTTGGACAGCGGCACATGAGTCATGTGCTCCATTCCACCAGCAAGCACAATATCGGAATTTCCCGTCATGATCTCCATTGCCCCAATGCTGATGGCATTGAGGGAAGATGAGCAAGCCCTGTCCATAGCCATTGATGGGACGTTGAAGGGCAAGCCAGCCATGAAAACCGGGTGCCTGCCACCATAGAGCCAGTTCTCATCAGCCTGTATCGCACAACCTGTGATTACGTCATTAATTTCCTCTGCCCTGATTCCCGTTTCTGAAACGGCGGACTTGATCAGGTTGCCCAGTGCCTCATCCATCCTGATTGGATTGAATACATCCCTTTCAGGATCGTTTGGGCGTGACCTTGAAAAGGCAGTTCTCTTGAAGTTTACCAGATAAACATTGGTGTCGTCTTCCATTATTGATTTCCCTCAGTGCCACTAATAAGAGAGGAGTTCATAATTATCTTTTGCCTAAAATGGACCTGTTCTATCATTCATACAATAGCTATTTTCAGGCAAAAATTTGGTCCATATATTTTATGCCGGCAAAATAATTGAAGTGCTATTTTCACCTCTCATATTACAGCCTTGCCCACTGCCCAATCTTCAGTGGCATATTTCGTGTCACATATTAGGGAAGCCCATTATTTTCATACAAAGCATGATTCTGGCAGGTCAAAAGCCCCTGCATCTCCATTCCGGGTTCAAGGGGCAAAATATTTGGCGGGTGATTTCAAAAATGGATGCTGAAATAAAACCGAACAGGATTGTTGACGCTCGTGACGTTCTGTGCCCTGGCCCCTTCTGGGAGCTGATCAAGGCATACAGCCATGCTAGCCCCAGAGAAGTAATCTCCGTATATTCCTCTGATGAGTACGACAGCGAAACCAGAACCGATGCCCCTGTCTGGATCAAAAGAACCGGAAACAGGCTCATTGCAATCATTGACCATGAGGGATATTACGAGATCATAATGGAGAAGACAAAAGGCTCTGGCCCGTCCTCTTAAACAGGCAATACAGGCTGGATCCTGCCCTGTGACAATCATTTGGTCCCCAGGGCAGGTGAATTCATTTCAAAGCTTCATGGATTTTCCTCAGTGGGAATGGTATAGCCTGCCAGGGGTTCACCAAAGACCTTTTCGAATAAATCTGATCCGTAACTTGTATTCTCAGGCTTTCCCGGGAGTATCCTGAATGTTCTCTCCCCATGTGATGTTCTTTCTGCCACAAGGAACCTGATTTCCCCATTGCCCCTTTCGGTGAAATACTGGGCGAGTTCAGCCAGGTGCGTGACAAAGATGACAGTCATGTGGCTGTCCATGAGGGCATCCACTATTTCCCCTGCAATTTCAGAACCTTCCTTTGCATTGGTAGCAGCAAATGATTCGTTGAAAAGGATGAGCGAGCCTGTGGCCAGGTGATCGACGATCCTGTCCATCCTTCCAAGCTCCTCGTCGAATTTTCCCTGCTCCATGGATCTGTCTTCTTCCCGCTTGAAATGGGTGTATACTCCACTGTACAGGGAAGATGAGAATTCGGTTGCCCCAACAAACATTCCGGCCTGCATCATTAGGGCCGCCTGGCCCACGCTTCTCAGGAATGTTGATTTGCCACCCCGGTTGGCGCCTGTTATTATGGTCAGCCTCTTCTCTCCTGCCTGGAGATCATTGGGCACTGCCCTTATCCCAAGATTGAGGCTCAACGCCATATCGTAAAGACTGCTGAAACTTAAGTGCGATTCCATATCCGGCACCGGCTCAGGGTAGCAGACTTCTGCATTTATTGCCCCAAGATCCTCTGCAAGGTTTATGCACCCCTCCAAAAAAGCAAGCTCAGAAGATAATGACCTGATGAAGTTGAACACTTTCTCGCCGGCCTCATCGAGAACCTTCACAACTGAAATTATGCCTCTTGCCCTGATATTGGAAAGCTCCTCAGGGCCATGTTCATCCCTGGGGGGAAGGACGTAGGTATACCTTCTGTCCTTAACGCGGGCCAAGGCCCTCTTCATTCCTCTTGCTGCCTCAGGCCTGAGCAGGCTGAAGCCCGTGAGTTCACTTCGCACACCTAATCCCCCGCTTATCCTCACGCCCCCTGGAAAACCAAGCCTGTGAAGCGTGCTACTCATAGAAGCGGAATACTCTTCGTCAAATATTTCGGTAAAAAGGTAAAACAGCTTTGAAAATCCCTCAGAAGTGAAATTCTGCTTCTCCCCCTTTGTTATTTCCCGCAGTTCGGTGAGCGCTGAAAGATAAATCCCCATGACGGAGATTGACTCGTGAAGGGCAAATTCAGGGTTCCTGCCTGACCTGGTTATCCAGAAGAGATGAGATCTTGCCTTTTTTACCGCAGCCTGGAGGATGGAGCGCATCTTTCTTATTGAATCCTTATTGGCGATGGAATCCCTGACAACATCCTGCCTGTACCTGATACTATTCTCTGAACCAAGGGGAAAAAGGATGGCTGCCTGTGACACCTTCCTGATTTCGCCATCATTTCTAGCCATCTTTTCGATGAGCGTGTTCATTTCAAGGTCCTTGAAGGTATCTTCCCAGTTCCAAGGCAGGGGCGCATCCGGATCAAAATCCCTGTCCGGATGTAGCAGCCTTGATGCAATTTTCTCCCTGTTCCCGGCTTCAGGCATTTGCAACACGCCCCCTTATCTCCTCGCCCGAAACATGGTGCTTGCGTGCAAGGGCACGGGCATAAGCCAATCCGTTGGAAGGCTCCCTGATTACTTTGAAGGTCCTTATTTCAGGATTCTCAGGATCTATCTGGGCCACCATGCTCACAGTGGAACTGTAGGTGGAGAATTCATCAAGGAATGTTACAAAAATGCACAGGCAGCCTTTTTCACCAATAAGCTCGATGATCCTTTTCCCTATACCTGTTGCGTCGCTCACAGTTGTTGAGCTGAGCATTTCATTTATGATCACGACGCTCCTGCTGGTTGAAGAATCAATTATATTCTTTATCCTGTGCAGGTCATCCTCCAGCTTCCCCCTGAGATTTTCGAGGCTCTCGGATCGTTCAAAGTGGGTAAAAATGCCATCAGGCACTGCCAGTGCCGCAGCATTTCCCGGAACAGGGCAACCCAGGGATGCCAGGTAGAAAATCTGGCCCACCGAACGCGCAAAGGTTGTTTTCCCCCCATTGTTTGGCCCTGTTACTACAATGATCCGTTCATCTTCCTCCAGGCTGAAATCGTTTGCTACAACTGCTGCCTTATCCTTTGAAAGTTTCACGGCCAGAGCGAGGTCAAAGCACTGGCTGGCGGAAATTCCTGAACTCTCTGATAACTGCGGAATGCAAAAGGGCAGCCCTCTTTCCCTTGCCTTTAAGGTGTAATCCAAGTATGACAGGTAGAATGGGGCTTCCCTGGAGAATTTTAATATGATGGGTTCAATGAAATCGCGGTGCTCATCTGCAAATTTCCTGAGGATGCCAATTTCATCAAGGTAGAGCTTCTCAATCATTGCCAGTATCTGGGCATGTACGTATCCCTCACCCAGGAACTGCCTGATTTGAAATTCCCTTGGTTTGCCTTCTGTTTCCCTGAACCTTGAGAAAACCTCCCTTACTGACTGTGAAAAGTCCCCTTCCTGTTCACCCGCAGCTTGAACAGTAACCCTGTCTGATTTCACAATGAGGTTGTATTTTACCCGAGAGAGGGCGCCCTCAACCCTTGTGATGCCTTCCTCAAGCCCCTTGAATTCAGGTGAAGCGATATATTCGCCGATGTAGCTGGCCAGCCCCTTAAGGGCTTCCGACTGCGGCTTCGCTCCCAGGAGACCTGACCAGGCATCCCTCAACAGGTTGCAATAACTCCTAGCTGTGGCCAGGAACCATCCTTCCTTCTGTATGTCATACAGGTTTCCCTGAGATTCAAGCTGCCTTGAAATGCTCCTGATTCCGAGTGAAAACTCCCTCAGTTTTCCTTCTGTTTCAGGTGTCTCCAGGTCCCTGAAGGCATCCTGCCTGTACCTAATATCTCCCTCATCGCTGAGCGGACTCAGAAACCATGATCTTACTGGAGAATCCTGCCATGGTTTGGCTATGCCTTCCATAATCTGGTCCAGGTTTAGGTCTACAAAGAAATCAGGGATATCCCTTTCGTGTTCAGTTTCTTCTGGCGGTGATCTGTACAACAGGCTCCGATTGGACGTCATTCCACTCCCTTCCGTGATAATCAAATTATGCCCTCAAAGGCATCCAGGAGTCATCAGTCTTCCAGAGACGTTAGGGAACTCCATCCCGCATTCCATATAACTGAACCACATATTTAGGCTTGTTTATCACCAATCGCCATGCCATTTTACTTGTGCAGTTGCCATATCAAGGGCAGAAATTTGCATTGCAGGGAATTCATGGTCGCGTCAATGGGTGGATGTAACCAAAAATATCCTTTTACAGGCTGTCTTGCTGCTACACTGCATTTGCCTCCCACGGTGAAATGCACTGCAATTTATACACAAAAGATAAAGGGAGATGAAGGGCTTCAGGATACGTAAACGGTGAGTTTAATGGTGGACATTGTTGTTCTGATAAAGCAGATGCCGGACCTGGAACAGGTCAAGCCTGATCCAACAACCGGTGAACCGCAATTGAAGAATGTGCCCCTGAAACTGGAAAACCTCAGCGAGAATTCTGTTGAGGAAGCAGTTAGGATTAAGGAAAAATATGGCGGAAAGGTAACCGCAGTTATCTTTGGTAATGAACTTTCAAGCGCCATACTGAAAAAAGCCTACGCAATGGGCGCAGACGAAGGCTACATAATAACTGGATTCAAGGGCAATAACCCGTCTCTCACGGCAAAGGTCCTTGGAGAGAAGATCAAGGCACTGAAGCATGACATTGTCATCCTTGGGAACCAGTCCGCTGATTCCATCTCAGGTCTCCTTGCAGGAAAGATAGCAAGCTACCTTGGCATCCCCCTGCTTGGAAATGCCAATTCAATTGAAGTCAGCGGTTCTACGGTAAAGGTTAAGAGGGCACTGGAAGAGAACAACCAGATAATACAGGCAAACTTCCCCGTGGTTATTTCAGTTACCCAGGAAATCAATGAGCCCAGGCTCCCGCCTGTTATGCAGATCATGCAGGCTGGAAGAAAGCCAATCAACACTGAGGCCTCCACACTGGCAGGAAAGGAGGTGAAGATCATTTCAAACAAGGCCCCTAAGAGCGAGAGGAAGAAAGTGGTCTTTGAGGATATGGACAAGGGAATTGCAGAGATTGCAAAGGTCATAAGGGAGGAATCAAGATGAAGGCACTGGTATTTTCAGAATTTCCTGAAATGGCAGCCCAGATGGTCACATACCTGAAGAAGCTGGGTGAAGTTGATGCCGCAACATTCTCTGCAAAGGCAGAGGCACTTTCCCACTATGGTGCCGGAAAAGCCTATGCGCTCAACGGCCAGCCCCAGTTTGACAACGTATCGGCTTGGCTTGCAGACACCTACAAGGCAGGCGGTTATGACTACATGTTCATTGCCTCAACCATCCTTGGAAGGGAAGTTGCAGGCGCAGCCAGCCAGTCTCTGGATGCAGGCATCATCTCTGAGATAACTGAGTTCCAGCCAGGGCAGGGAAACGTCCACACAAAGAGATACTTCCTTGGTGGAAAGACTGTCCTTGAGGAGGAATCTGATTCGAAGGTCTTCACGTTTGCACCCGGAATTGTGGATGCTGAGAGAGTGGATTCTGCATCTCCCATTACGCCTGCAGACCTAAAGCCCTCATCCGTAACAGTTGTAAGCGTGGAAGAGAAGCAGTCTAGCGGCGTGAACCTGGAGAAGGCAAAGGTCATTGTGAGCATTGGCAGGGGAGTCGGCAAGAAGGAGAACATTGCACAGGTGGAACCACTTGTGAAGGCCGTGAACGGCGAACTCGCAGGATCAAGGCCAGTCTGCCTGGACTACCAATGGCTCAGTGACGAGAGGCAGGTCGGCATCTCAGGCAAGAAAGTCAGGCCCAACTTATACATCGCTGTGGGGATTTCAGGCCAGATACAGCATATAGCTGGAATGAGGGGATCAAAGGTTGTGATCGCATTCAACAAGGACAAGTCTGCGCCAATATTCGACGAGTCTGACTACGGCATTGTTGGAGACATTTTCCAGATAATTCCAAAACTGGTTCAGGCACTTGGGGCCTGAACTGGCCATAATTTTTTGAAGCAATCTATTTTTACAATAATCCATAATCACTCCAAAAAAATTATTTTAGTTGCAACCTTTATGAAGAGCATGCTGTTATTACAGCAAATCTGAAAGCTTGGTGTAAGTTATGTATGTATTTTCAATCATTGTTCTGATTGGGCTCTTATTGTCTGCAGGTTTCTTCCTGTTCACAATATACAGGCTCCTCTGGAATGCCGTCAAAATACCCGAAAAGAAGCCGGGGCTGAAACTCCAGCTTGGGCGGCGTGTATACCTTGTCATTAGGAATGTCTTCTTACAGGGCAAACTCTTCAAGGACCTCGGCGGAGGAATCATGCATGCGCTGATGTTCTGGGCATTCATAGCCTTCGCCTCATATTCCAGCGATTTCTTTGTCAGTGCAATCTTCCCGGGCACACACCTTCTTTCCGGGACATTTGAGCAGGTTGCCTTCTTCACGGTCGATATATTCGCACTCATAGCCCTTGTGGATGTGATCTATGCGTTCATACGGAGATGGGGGATAAAGATCCCGAGGTACCAGGGCTACAACGGCTTTGAGGCATGGTTCATCCTCTCCCTGGTTGGGATCCTCATGGCAACGTACTTCGTGCTTTCTGTCCTGAGGCTTGATGGAGTCTCAGCGGGGATACCGGGAAGCATTGGGGAAACCCTTGCGCCCGCCAATACACCCATAAGTTATGCCCTTGCATCAATACTCCCGAAGATTTCAGCCTCTACAGGATATTATGTCTACTGGATTGCCTTCTCTATACACGCGGCTGATTTCATCATATTCCTTGCATATATACCCACCTCAAAGCACCTCCACCTCTTTGCAGCGCCTTTCAATGTTCTGTTCTCCACGGAAGACCAGGCGATCCTGAAGCCAATAGACTTCGAGAAGGAAACAAGGTTTGGCGCCACTGACATACGGGACTTCAACTGGAAAGATTACTTTGATTTCTACGCCTGCACTGAGTGCGGAAGATGCACCGCAAACTGCCCTGCAAACCTCACCGGCAAGACCCTTTCACCCAGGGACATAATCTGGGATATCAGGGAAGTTGTGGTAGCTCAGGGCAAAGAGTACAGAACAAAGGGTGGCGAAAGGGACCAGATCTTCAAGACCGTTATTGGTGAACCCATACTTGAGAAGGACCTCTGGTCCTGCACAACATGCATGGCGTGCGTTGAGCAGTGCCCCGTGATGATCGACCATGTCTCCAAGATTGTGGACATGAGGAGGTCGCTCGTGCTGAACCAGGGAAAAGCACCAAGGGAAGTCATAGACCTCACAAGGAACATAGAGCAGTATGGCAGCCCGTACTCCATAGATCCGTCAACCAGAGCAGACTGGGCAGATGGCCTGGAGATCGTTGACCTTTCAAAAACACCGGATGCAAAGTATGATGTCCTTTACTGGGTAGGATGTGTTGCAAGCTTCGACAAGAGGAACCAGGAAATCGCAAAGTCTGTTGCAAAGATCCTCAAGAAGGCAAATGTGAGCTTCGCAATCCTGGGGTCGCAGGAAAAGTGTACCGGGGACCCTGCCAGGAGAACCGGGAATGAGTACCTGGCAGACATGATGATAAAGGGCAACGTTGAAACCCTCAAGGCCAACCGCGTGCAGAAGGTCATAACAAGCTGCGCACACTGCTTCAACTCCCTGAAGAATGAATACAAGGACTTCGGCATTGAGCTGGAGGTGCACCACCACACAGAATTCATCAACAGGCTCATCTCTGAAAAGAAGCTCAGCGTCAGGGCCCTTGACTCAGACACCCTCGAGAAATACACGTACCATGACCCTTGCTATGTGGGAAGGTACAACAAGCTTTACGAGGAGCCCAGGGACGTGGTCAAGAGCTTTGCCGCCAATTACGAGGAGATGGAGATGAACAAGAGCAAGGCCCTGTGCTGCGGTGCTGGCGGCGGAAGGCTCTGGATGGAGGAGAAGGAGGGCACGCTCATTTCGCACAAGAGGATTGAGCAGGCCGACAAGGTCGGAGCCTCCACGGTTGTGACTGCATGCCCCTACTGCATGACTATGCTTGATGACGCCCGAAAGACCACTGGAAGGGAAGAGAAAATGAAGATTCAGGATGTGTCCGAACTCATAGCAAGCAGGATAGACTGAATCCTATCCACCTCTTTTTTCAAAAATTGATGTGTGGGAAACCACATTTGCCTTTTACGGTTTCAGTTTTGTCAGGAGTGCCCCGAAATCGACAAATCCCAACCACAGAAGAAGAATCCCGATAAACTCTGAAATGTAAAGAAAAGCGGGGAAAGAGGCGATGTAAAGGGTACCGGCAGCACTGACCACGATTACACCTGCGATTATGCTGATCAGGCTGCGCTTCCTGGTTTTCCTGTAAGAGATTATGGATACAGCCAACAAGATTATGGCAGCAGGAAAAGTCAGCAGTGAGGAGCCAATTGTAACCTCAAGCGGCAGGGCACCATAAACCACTCCATTGGAGAGTATGTTTCCAATTTGCGATGTGGCCAGCGCAACAACAAGAAAAGATGCTGCTATTGCACTGTAAATGACATAAGAGAGCCGTATTACGCGGTTCTTAAGAAGAAAGGCGGAACCTAGGGCCAGGAGTTCTACAAGGAACGCCACCAAGAACAGATATGCCTTGATGAGCAGGGAATTATATAGGTTTAGGGAAAATACAACTTCCAGGGCAACGCTCACTGAAAACACCCACATTCCGGAAGACCAGAATGCAGTGCTGCCTGTGTGCTTTCGTGCGTAATCATTAGTGAGTAGTATTGCCAGTATGATGCTCAGCACCATTATCAAAAACGTGGAAACTGCCACTTCAAAGTTTATATGCTTCACTCTCCAGAGTCTATTGCACAGTAATACAACGGTTTCTCAAAAAGCAGTGCATTGTGTTGTTGTATCAAGTTTTATAGAATCAGAAAACCCATCATGCAGAGTTTTCACTAGCCGATGAGCTATGGTATGAAGGAAAATAGGACTGTTACTGACTGTTAAGTGGAAATTAGATGCTGGAGTTTAAAAAAGGAAAAATGGAATTGGACAAATAAGGATTATTTGTGTGCAGCTAAGCCCTTTCCAGTTGCCAGAAGCATGTTTTCCCCTGAACTTTCCTCCAGGTCAAGCCTCTTTGGCTCAGGAAGCAGGAATACTGTAAGGAACAGGCCCATCACCGAAAGCACGGACAGCACAACGAAAAGCCCTGATTCAGATATGGTTGCAATCACCATTACGTTGAGCAGTGTACCCACAAAAGCACCTACTTTTCCTCCGGCTGCCGATGCACCGCTTCCGAATCCCCTGACCTTTGTGGGGAACACCTCAGGCGGATAGATGAAGGTGGTGACATTTGGCCCGAACTCTATGAAGAAGTAGCTGATTCCGTACAGTGCAAGGAAGTCAAACAGGAATGATGGCGAAAGAAGCTGGTGGAATGCACCAAGTATACCAAATGAAATAGCCATTGCCAGGAAACCTATTGTCTGGATGGTTTTCCTTCCAATCCTATCGATTGTGAATGTTGCGATCCAGTATCCAGGGAATGCGAAGACCCCGAAGATCAGGGCGGAATACGAGGTGGTCATTATGAGGTGGTGCAGGCCATTGACAGTTGATGGTACAAGGGCACCGAGCATGGTGTTGGACATGATGGAGTTGCCGTAAAGTGCCCAGTCCATGAGGAACCATGAACCGGCTGTGCCCAGAAGGGTCAGGGCAAATTTCCTGTTCTTGAGTATCTCAGTCCAGGACTGCTTTACAACCTCGTTGTCACCCACTGCGCTGGCTTTCATGCCAGTGAGTTTGCTCCAGTTTTTTGCCGCTGTGGCTGAGTCTCCCTTTACCCTGAGGGCATATCTTGGAGTCTCAGGCAGGGTTCTCCTGTAGTAAACCACAATGAGTGCGGGTATTGCACCGAATGCCAGGAGGAGCTTCCATATGAGAGAAAGGTTCATTCCAGAATAAATAAGGCCAAGCGATACAAGCGGACCAGCCAGAAGGCCGAGTGACTGCATTGAAAATACCATTCCGATGAGTTTTCCCCTGCTCTGGGTGTTGGAGTACTCTGCCATTATTGTTGAGCTGGTTGCATAGTCTCCGCCTATTCCAATTCCAAGTAGGAATCTCCAGGCTATGAGCACGTAGATTCCGTTGACTGGCGTCAGGAAGGCGCTTCCAAGGGCACCCGCTATGAGAATCATGAGTTCCACGCCGTATATGGCCTTCCTTCCGTATTTGTCAAGGATCCTGCCAAAAACAAGTGCACCTATAACAGCGGAAAGAAGTGCTGTTGAATCAAGAAGTGAGGTTTGAAGTGGTGTTATTTTGTTCCAGCCTGAAAGCACCAGCAGGCTTGTCACTACGCCTATAATGAAAAGGTCGTAGGCATCGGTGAAGAATCCCAGCCCTGTCACCATCCAAGTCTTGTAATGGAATTTGCTCAGCTTTGCGTTGTTTACCGAACTGAGCAAATCAGGATTGGATCCTTCATTGCGTCCCTGGTTTTCACCCATAGCACTATAGTGCATGATTGGGCATTAATTTGAAATATAGAGGGAAAATATTGCTATATATTCTATATATTCAGGAATTACCCCTACCTGATTTTCCTTTGCATGAATATGTGTATGCACTTGTACAAGTTAATGCACAGGCGCCATTACCTGTAGTTTTGCCAGAGGCCACATTCTTATAGAATGAGATCGTGTTTAACTGGGGGAAACCCTGAGGTCATGGCAGTGGATCATGGATACTTCCTACCAGGGGAGAGCCTGTCCCTCACAGGCGGAGAGCTCATACTTGCTGTAACTAGGATATACAGCGGAAGCTTTGGTTCCAACCCTGACCTCTCAAGATTGAACCTCATCCTTTTCCTTATAGAAGGTGACGGAGGAATAGAGTCCAATCTCCTGTACTCAAATACCGCGTTCGGGCCAAAATCTGGCTATATAGGTGCCTTCATCTCGGGCAACCCTGAACTTGTCCGGGCGAGATCCTATGGGAAAAAGCCTGCAAGCGCGAGAATGGACCCTGATGTCAGAAGGAAGGTGGAACTCACTGCCCAAGGGGTGAGAATTGCAGACAGGGCCATCGGGAGCCTGAGCACAAGAGATACCAAGAAGATTTCCCAGATTCTTTCCAAGTGGGGAAAGGAAAAACATTCCGAGATTCTCATGTATTTATGCCTCTTCTACAAGGACTTCTGTTCTGAAATTGAATCAGGGGCTGAACAGGAAGAAGAAAAAGATTAAGCCATCTAATTTCCTGATTACGTATGATGAAAGAGTGCATCTTCTGCGACATTGCAGGTGGACGGGCCCCTGCAGCTAAATTGTGGGAGGATGAGCATTACCTTGCGTTTCTTGACAAATTCCCAAACACGAGGGGACAGGCCCTTGTAATTCCCAAGAAGCATATGCAAAGCTACCTGTTTGACCTTGAATCGGAAGAGATTTCAGGCATAATACGGGCAACCCGAAAAGTGTCCAGGATACTTGAGATAGGCCTTGGAGTAAGGAGGGTCCACCTTGTCTTCGAAGGATTGGCCATAAACCACCTTCATGCTAAACTATATCCTGCCTTTGGGTTGAAATCGAAATTTGAGGCCATCCATTCCAAAGATACGGTTTCTTTTGGAGACTATCCTGGATATGTGACCACACTCCTTGGGCCGCCTGCAGACATGAAATTGCTCGATGAGATTGCGGAAGAAATAAGGAATGCTGCAGGAAAAATTTAGGCCTGGCCTACCAAATTGTTACAGTTCAGCCAGGCTTCTTTCCATGGGTTTTGCTGTTTTTAATACAACATTTTTGTATTAGATTGAGGTTATTATTGTGGCACATTCCAGGTTTTATTTTTTTGGTTCCAGTTTTCGTGGTCCCTGCTTCAATGATGCCTGGCACGGTCCTTTTGCATGTCAACCAATATAGTTCTAGTGCAGGCAGCATAAATTACCAGCAGGAATTCACTGAGACATATTCCTTCCTTGGGAGCGGACCAGCAGCTGCAAGCTTCCCTTTACAAAATAACATGGAGGCAAACTGGAGTGACCTTTCGGGCCTTCTTTACAAAGGTAGCCTTCAGTTTGGATCCGGGATTACGGCACTTGCCCTTAACTTTTCGAGGATCACGCTGCTCCCCCGGCAGTCACTGTGCATGGGAAGCATAATTATTTCTTGACTCACAGGGAAAACTGGAGCCCTTACCATGCAGAGTTCTGCTGTTGTTATCACTCATATTTTAGTTATCCCCTATCGATATACTTGAATATATTTTCAACATTAAGAACGGTGAGACCAGAGTACGTAAAGGTGAAGATACCGTCTGGGGAATCCTACCTGCGCATTAAGAAAACACTGCGTGACAGGGCCCTCTACACTGTATGTGAGGAGGCGAAATGCCCAAACGTATCCGAATGCTGGGAAAGCGGAACTGCCACCTTTATGATAATGGGAAGCAACTGCTCCAGGGGCTGCAGGTTCTGCGGCGTTACGCATGGGCGCATGCTTCCCCTTGATCCGGACGAGCCTGCGAAGGTTGTCCAGTCCGCAAAGATCATGGGGCTCACATACGTTGTGGTTACTTCAGTGGACAGGGATGACCTTCCAGACCAGGGCGCATCACACTTTGCAACTGTTCTCAGGGAACTGAAGCAGTCCGGTCCACTGGTTGAGGTTCTGATCCCAGATTTCAGGGGAGAGAAGAGCCTCGTTGATCTCATTATAAATGAAAAGCCCGCGGTACTTGCCCACAATCTCGAGACTGTTAGGAGGCTCACTCCAACTGTCAGGGACCCGAGGGCCGGCTATGACCAGTCTCTTGGTGTCCTGAGGCACATTAAGCAGCAGAACCCGGAACAGCTGACCAAATCATCACTGATGGTCGGGCTGGGCGAAACTGATGAAGAGATGGAGCAGGCCTTAAGGGACCTCAGGGAAGCAGAGGTTGACATCGTAACAATAGGGCAGTACCTCAGGCCAACGAAAATGCAATTACCTGTTGTTGAATATACCCAAATAGATAGGTTTAAGAAGTTAGAGGGTTTGGCATACTCGCTCGGGTTCTCCTTCGTGGCATCCGGGCCGCTTGTCAGGACCTCTTACAGGGCTGCGGAAGCCTGGGCCAAAAGGAGGATTAAAAATGAATGAAATGGTAAATGAGCAATCAGAAAAGGAGAGGCATATTAGGGCCTATGGGGCCATGATCCTCTCAAGGACACTTGACAGAAAAATAATTACAGCCCAGAGGCAGGGAAGGGTTGGCTTCTACACGCCGTCAATGGGCCAGGAAGCCGGCCAGATAGGGCTTTCTATGGCACTGGACAAGGATGACCTGCTGTTCCAGTATTACAGGGATGTAGCCCTGATGATACACAGGGGAGTGCCTATTGAAACGCTCATAAACCAGGTAATGGGAAATAACCAGGACCTGGCCAAGGGGAGACAGATGCCCAGCCATTTCCTGGCTGAGGAGCAGAACTTCATGTCGGTCCAGAGCCCTGTTGCAACAAACCTTCCACTGGCAGTTGGAGCTGCATATGCGGCCAAGTACAGGAAGGAAAACAGGATTGTGGTAGCAAGCTTCGGCGAAGGGTCATCTTCGACGCCTGATTTCCACGCTGCATTGAACATGGCTGCTGTCTGGAACCTCCCCATAATATTCTTCTGTGAAAACAACGGGTGGGCAATTTCCCTCCCCGTTGAGAAGCAAACCAAAGTTGACATCTGGAAGAAGGCAGAAGCCTACGGGATAAAGGGGCTCTATGCAGATGGGAACAATATTGGCGATTCCTACAGGGTCGCACAGGAAGCTGTTGAGCATGTGAGAAGCGGAAAGGGGCCCGTGCTCATGGAAGTGAGGTTCTTCAGGATGGGGCCGCACTCCACTTCAGATGATCCAACAAAGTACCAGACAGACATTGTGAAGGAAGGGGACGAGAGGGACCCCGTAGTGATAAATGAGAAGCTCTTCAAGGAGAAGGGCTACCTGACAGACGAGGTCATTGAAAAGATCAAGGCTGAGTCAAACAGGATCGTTAACGAGAAGTTCGACGCCTGTGAGAAGATTGAGGGGCCAGCACCTGAAACCATGTTCCAGGATGTTTACGAGAAGATGCCATGGAATATCAGCGAGGAAATGGGGGAGATCCTATGAGCACAATGAACATGGTACAGGCAATCAACAATATCCTTGACATGAAGATGTCGGCAGATGATTCAGTGGTGCTTCTTGGAGAAGACATTGGAGTCGATGGTGGCGTTTTCAGGGTAACTGAAGGCCTCCAGAAGAAATACGGTGCAGAGAGGGTAATCGATACTCCACTGGTGGAACTTGGCATCGTTGGGGCTGCAATTGGCATGGCCATAAACGGCCTCAGGCCGGTTCCTGAGATACAGTTCCAGGACTTCATTTACACAGCATTTGACCAGATAATCAACCAGATGGCAAAGATGCGCTACAGGACCGCGGGAAGGATCACCCTGCCAATGGTTCTCAGGACACCTTACGGTGGAGGAGTCAGGGGCGGGCTTTACCATTCACAGAGCGGAGAGTCATATTTTGTGCACACCACAGGCCTCACTGTGGTAACGCCTTCGAATCCATACGATGCAAAGGGACTGCTTTCATCCGCTATGGCAATGAATGACCCCGTAATATTCCTTGAGCCGAAGAGGCTGTACAGGGCGGGAAAGGCTGAGGTCCCCGAAGAGGACTACAAGGTTGAAATCGGGAAGGCAAAGCTTGTCCATGAGGGCGAGAAGATGACAATCATCACTTACGGATCCATGGTGCCCGTTGTTTCCTCAACTGTTGAAAAGAACGGCCTTGATGCCGATGTGCTTGACCTGAGGACACTTCTTCCTGTTGATATAGATGCAATAAGCGCATCTGTGAAAAAAACAGGCAGGGCCATGATCGTCCACGAATCTCCGAGGACACTTGGAATGGGTGCGGAAATATCGGCACTCATATCTGAGAGATTGATTGAGTACCTCTATGCACCAATCATAAGGGTTGCGGGCCCGGATACTCCAATACCATACAGGCTTGAGGAGTACTATCTCCCCAACGAGAAGAGGATTGCAAAGGCAGCGGAAAAATTGCTTAATTTCAGGTGAGCAGATGTTCGAATTCAAACTACCGGATATCGGAGAAGGAGTCTCCGAAGGTGAAATAGTAAAATGGCATGTCAAGGCCGGCGACACCATCGAAGTGGACCAGGACATGGTGGAGGTCATGACCGACAAGGTCACCGTGCAGATACCTTCCCCTGTGAAGGGGACGGTGAAGAGCATCCTCTTCCAGGAAGGCCAGGTTGTGCAGGTAGGCAAAGTCCTCATCCAAATTGAAACGGAAGGCGGTGCCCATGAGCCCAAGGCAGAGATGCCATCACATGAGGTGAAAGTTGAGAGTGCACCAGTGCACGAGGAACCATCACCGGGAGTTGTGAAAACCCTGACCGGATTGGTTCTTGCTTCTCCCGCAGTGAGAAGGATCGCAAGGGAGAAGGGTATCGACATGACCAGGGTCAGGGGAACCGGGGACCATGGAAGGGTAACCCTTGAAGACCTTGAAAATTACAGGCCACAGGAGGAGAAACCTGTACAGGTGGCAGAACCTGCTCCTGAGGTTGAGATACAGAAAGCACCGGCGAAGCCCCCAATAGTCAGTGCAGAGGATGAAATCCTCGAGCCACGTGGCCTGAGAAGGCTCATCTTCGAGAAAATGACAAAGTCAAAGCAGATTATACCGCACTTCACTGTAGTGGAGGAGGTTGACCTCACAAGGGCTGGGCAGGTTATTTCTGCACTGGGGAAAATGGAGATGAAGGTAACATTCACCTCATTCTTCATCAAGGCCAGTGCCGCTGCGCTGAAGGAATACCCGTACCTGAACGCCATATACAACGAGGAGGCAAGGAACTACACCCTCAGGAAGTCATACAATATCGGAGTGGCTGTTGATACTCCGGATGGCCTTACTGTTCCAGTTATAATGAATGTGGACCAGAAAGCCATAACAGAAGTTGCCCAGGAGCTTGCAGACCTTGCTTCAAGGGCAAGGAAGAGCCAGCTCAAGCTCAGTGAGGTCCAGAATGCAACATTCACTGTATCCAACGTCGGGACAATTGGAGGAATTATGTCTACCCCGATCATAAATTTCCCTGAGGTTGCAATACTTGGAGTCCACAGGATCATAAAATCAGGGGAGGGGCTTTCAGAAAGGCTGAAGACAAACCTCTCGCTATCGTGTGACCACAGGCTCATTGACGGAGCAATGGCAACCAGATTCCTTGTACGGCTGAAGGAATACCTTGAGAACCCTGAAATTCTCTTAATGAGGTGAAGTATGGATTTTGATGCAATTATAATCGGAGCAGGCCCGGGAGGGTACACTACAGCCATCAGGCTGGGGCAGAAAGGCAAGAAAGTAATGCTCGTTGAGAAGGACAGAATTGGGGGAGAATGCCTGAACTACGGTTGTATTCCTTCCAAAGCGCTCATAGAGCTATCCCACTCTGTCTCATATCTCAGGGAAATGCCAGGCGTAGACATTTCACTGAACCTCAACATGGAGGAGTGGCAGCAGTGGAAATGGTCCATGATCCAGAAACTCACAGGTGGCGTAGAAACGCTGTGCAAGTCATATGGTGTCCAGATTGAGAAGGGACAGGCCAGCATTGTGGACAGGAACACGGTATCGGTGAATGGAAAGAACTTCACCTGCCAGAACCTCGTGATTGCAACTGGATCAGTTCCTGTGAGGTTCGAGTCCATGAAGGATGTCCTCTTCAACCGCGAAATGCTTGATATCAAGGAGATCCCACAGGATCTCGTGATCATCGGAGGAGGCTATATTGGAGTCGAACTGGGAACAGCATTTGCAAAGCTTGGATCGCATGTAACAATAGTGGAAATGATGGAGGGAATACTCCCTGGCGTGGACAGGGAGCTTGTAAGGCATGTCGAAAGGCGACTCAGGGACCTCAATGTGAGGGTACTCACATCCACTAAGGTTGCCTCAGTTGAGAAGTCCGACAGGTACCGGGTGGAAATTGAGAATGGAGAGACTGTTAACGCTGATTCTGTGCTTCTTACTGTTGGAAGGAGGCCAAACGTGAATGGTTTCGGCCTGGAGAACCTTGGGCTTGAGATGGAAAAAGGATTCATAAAGACGGATTCCAGGAAGAGGACCAGTGTGGAGGGTGTGTATGCTGTTGGAGATGTCTCAGGGCAGCCAATGCTGGCCCACAAGGCATTCTATGATGCAGACGTTGCGGCCGACAACATTGCAGGAGGCAATTCTGAGGTAGAGTACAGGGCCATGCCGTACGTCATTTATTCAGATCCTGAGATTTCCTACACAGGGGAGCTTGAAGGGCAGTTCTCCTCATTCCCCACGGGAGCAAATGGAAGGTCCCTAGGAATGAACAACCGCCTTGGCACTTACAGGCTCTATTACGATGAGAAAGGTTTCGTCAAGGGTGCAGGAATTGTTGCCCCGCATTCGTCGGAACTGATCAGCGAAGTGTCCCTGGCTGTGGAAGCTGGCCTCATGGCAATGGACATCGGCCTCACCATACACCCACATCCCACCATCTCTGAGGGCCTTAAGGAAGCTGCTGAGGGTGCTTATGGATTACCGGTTCACTTCAAACCTCGCAACTGATCTTGGAAGAATCCCATACAGCGACGCATACAGGCTGCAGAAGCACCTCCTAGGCCTTGTCCGGAAAGGGGATAGGAGGGGTTTCCTTCTTTTTCTTGAGCATGACCCTGTATACACACTTGGCAGGAAACCCATAAAGGAGAATTATGAGGGTGTTGAAACCGTCCAGACAGAGAGGGGCGGAGACGTTACATACCATGGTCCCGGACAGAGGATAATCTACCCCATAGTTGACATAAGCGATAATGGAAACGTGGATGTGAGAAACTTTGTGCATTTTGTTGAGGGCACAGTGATCAAATTACTGGGGGAAGCAGGGTACAGTGCAAGCATCGGCGAAGAACCCGGGATATGGATCCGCACAGAGGCCGGAGAAAGAAAGGTTGCTTCCATTGGAATGGCCATTGACCACGGGATCAGCTTCCACGGCGTTTCTATCAACACATCCGGTGAGGTCCTATCAGGCTTCAGCAAAATTAGGCCGTGCGGCCTCGAGCCTTCAGTCATGGGCTATGCAGGCATAAGCGATGAAAAAATAATTCAGGGCTTCACAAGGGCCTTTTCTGGTAGATTCGGCGAATTCAGGCTTGAGGATTCCAGGTCATTTCTCAGGAATGTTTCATTTACCCTCTGAATGTGGCCTGATATCCCAGATTTCCTCTTTTAAAGACAGCCTCCTGTTTGCTGCCAGCGCCATCATGAAAAGTACCGACGAAAGTCGATTTGCATAAGACAGCACATGCTCGCTGATTCCAAGCATTTCCTTTCCTGACACCACCATCCGTTCGTAGCGCCTGCATACAGTTCTGGCAACATGGAGGAGAGCCGCATCCTCAGAGCCTCCCTGGATCACAAAGAGATGGACAGGACCTACTTCTTTCCTGTAATAATCAACCCGATCCTCGAGCCATTTTGTGTCTTCCTCCTTGAGGCTTCTTCCTGTCCCCACCTTTATTATATGCTCCCCTAGTGTGAAGATATCTCTCTGGATCCTTGCAAGGTCCCCTTTCATGTCGTCCCAGGAAACTTTTGCCCTCGCTAGGCCAATGAATGAATTCAGTTCGTCATTTGTGCCTTCTAGCTCCACAATCAGGGAATCTTTCCCGGCCCTCTCTCCCCGGCCAGTATCTGTCTCGCCACGGTCTCCCCGCCTTGTATACATAATATTGGAAGAGGTTCCTTGAGTTTAAGGTTAACGAGGCTTGCACCCATGAGATTATTTGGCGGATTGGCAACTTTTATCTATTAGACTAAAATGATTAGTATGATGACACTTAACAGGGAAGACTATCTCCTGGTGATCTGGGAGTTCCTTGAGTCCTTTGACAGGATTTCAGAAAAGGAACTGGCAAACCGCCTTAAGATAAGCCCTCCCACGGCTTACGAATACCTTACCAAGCTATCAGACGAAGGCCTGATAAACAAGGATGGGAAGAAGATATCATTCACCCCCATCGGAAGGGCCATGGCCAGGGAACTGGTGAGAATGCACAGGATAGCCGAAGTGTTTGCATATAATTTCCTTGAGGTCCCATGGGAGGAGACACACGCCTCTGTCATGGAACTGGAGCATATTTTCAACGGAAAGAGAGGGGAGGTGCTCTTCAAGAACCTCGGGAGGCCAGAGGCATGCCCCCATGGAAACCCCATTGATCCTGAGGTAAGGTTCAAGGAGGTCCCACTGCTGCTGGCTGATGACGGCCAGTATACCGTAAAGAGAGTGGTGTTTGAAGACCAGGCACTTCTAAAGGACCTGGCATCCATTAATGCCCTTCCTGGAACTGTGCTCAACGTCCACAGAGGAGACATTCTTGAGGTGGACAATGAATATGGGGCACTGAAAGTCCCGCATCCCGTTTCCATGTCCTTGAGGCTTTCCCGATAAACATTGAGCGGGGATAGGAATTATTGCCTTTCTGTCATTCAGTTCAGGCGAACTTTTATACGGATATGATACAGAAACGGCAAATGTTTTTCTTCTAGGTCAATATAAATCGTGGATGGCAGATCACAATATACTTAGGGAAAAACTGTCTGCCACAAACAGATACAGGCGGTTGGTCGACCTCAGGAGGGAAGTACAGTCCTCGAGAGGTTCCATGCCCTTCAGCATTTATGCTGAGCTGGAAAACAGGGTGGATGAGAAGATCCGTACATTCGATTATCCAATGTGTGACCGGGCCAAGGTCACTGTTCTTTTCTCAAACGGCCTGGCAATGGAACTTGAGCCCGACGAGTGCGTATCAGCAATGAAAACTGAGATGAGGCTTTCCTCTTACATATTCAGCAAATATCCTTCTGCCGTTGATTTTAACATTGAAACCGATGTTCTTATGGGGACACGCAGCAAGCAAGCCCATGAAACCGAGAAGAGGAACGAGGAACCTGTTAGGAGCACCCCACTTCACGACAGAATGGATGGATCGGGCCTGCAGACCAAGGTTGACCTTCTTGTAACAAAAATTGACCGCCTTGAGAAGATGTACAATGAAACAATACCAAAGATCACAAAGGGCATTGATGACCTCAAGGAAAAGATGGATTTCCTCTATAAGAAAATGATTGAAGAAAAGAAGTAAGCCTGTTTTTGGGGTTTACTGAAGGCCCTTGGGGAACGGATTTTTTTCCAACTCCCTTTTCATGGTGGTTTCCGGGCCATGGCCGGGAAATACCAGAAGATTTTCATCAAGCCCTGCCAGCTTTCTCAGGGATTTTTCCATCTCTTCCATGGAACCGCCAATATCTGTTCTCCCTATAGTGCCCTTGAAGAGAACATCACCGGTAAAGAACAGCGGGCCGGCAATAATCCCGATGCTCCCCTTTGTGTGGCCTGGCAGGGAAATGATCCTTACTACTGAATTCCCAAGTCCAATGGAATCGCCTTCATTAAGGAACCTGTCAATACCTATTGGTTCGATGGTTTTGCCCATGTACCTCTCTGACACTGAATAAGACCATTCCATGATTTCCCCATCGCCGTTTCCGATCATGAGGGCACAGCCGAGTTTCTTCCTGAAATCCATGGCATCGAATATATGGTCAAAATGACCATGGGTCATGACAAATGCCTTCACATTCCTTTCAGGAAGGTGAAACCTGTCCAATATTTCCAAGTGCCCCGCCCCTGAATCTATGAGCATGGAATCTTTTCCTGAGGAAAGCAGGTATGTGTTTGTCATGAGCGGGCCAGCTGGGAGGATTTCAAGTTTGAACTCCCCGAAATCCCTCATTGGCTCTCCAGTGTGAACTCGATTCTCTTGTTCCTCTTGCCCTTGCTCTGTATCTTGCTAAGAACAAGATTTCCGATCTCCCTTGTATTGCTGACATGGGTACCCCCGTCAGCCTGTTCATCCAGGTCATCGATTACTATGAGCCTCACTGTGTCCAGCGAGTTGATCAACTGTCTTCCCGGCTCTGTCCTGGCAAGATTTTCCATCTTCAGGGCCTCATCCCTGGATATTTCTTTCTGGTAGACCCTGTGTCCTTCCCCGATGAACTGGTTGCAATCCTGCAGGATGCTTTCAACGATTTCCCTGCTGAATTCCTGCATGTCCATGTCAATCCTTGCACGGTCCTCGTAAATCTGCCCGCCAGTAAGAAGACCCTGGTCACCGTGTTTCTTGGTCACGATTCCATCCATGACATGGATGGCTGAATGGTACCTCATGAGCTTGTAACGCCTGTCCCAGTCTATCTTGCCATGGACCTTCTCTCCAACCTTTATTCCTTTGGTATCTTCAACCAAATGGACAACGTCCTCCCCTCTTTTCATGACATCCAATACATTCAGGACCCCGGAACCGAATGCGATGGTACCAGTATCATTGGGTTGTCCTCCCCCTGTTGCATAGAATGCTGTCCTGTCTAGCACAACCTCATTTCCTTCCACGGAAATTACTGTTGCGTCAAATTCCTTTAAAGTCATATCCTTCCAGAATAGTTTCTCAGTCACCATGTCTCACAAGAAGTCCATACTTACAGGTTAAAAAATGTTGCACAACTGCCCACTAGTTGTACTGCATTTTACTGAGATTGATAAAACAAGAGGCAAGATAAAGTTCCAAGAAACCGTAGATTTGGATCAGGAATTCGGCTCAATTGTGAAGGCTTCGCTGGCTCAATTGTTCAACTATTTACACAAGGCATTGAGTTTTTTTTAAATGATTGGAAAGGGATAAATATATAATAAAAAATAGTTGACATATAGGTGAGTCATAGTCGAAGATGAGATAACCACAATTCAACTGAAGAAATCTGTTGTTCAAGCCCTGAAAGCAGTAAAAAGATACCCTAGGGAAACGTACAATGAGACAATTATAAGGCTTATTGCAGATGCGAGGGAGAATGAGGACTTTGGAGTTTTTGGGCAGAAAGCGCATCAGTCCAAATTGAAAGAACTCTGGAGTGAAGGAGACTACCGCGGTTGGGAACATTCCTAAACCAGGGGACGTTGTCATTACCAAAGTCGGATTTGCAGATAATGAAGGCTCAAAGATCAGGCCTGCATTGATTCTGTTTGAAGAACTTGGTAACGTAATAATTGCTGGCATTACAACAAATTTACGAATGAAAGGAATACCTATCACCAAGTCAGAGGGTGCTGCTCAGGACAGTGTGATCAAGATGAACTTTGTTTTCACAATTACAAACGACAGCATTCTGAAAACTGTTTTCTCTCTAAGTGGAGAAAAGATAGAAATGGTTCTGGAAGAGCTGCATAATAAATTAGATGCTTTGAAAGTATAATGAAGGACATGACCATAATTACTGTTTATCAAAATACTTGCTCAAATTGGAGACCTTTCCATTGAGCCAGATGTGATCTTTGTTCTCAATCAGCCCATTGTCTTCCAACTTATGGGCCATTTCAATGAGTCTATGCTCCATTGACCCCCAATCATTCATTTTTCTGTTCTTAATTTATATAAATGTGAAATATTTATATATTATACTTAATTCTAATAAACAACTAACGAAAATGCAAAGCTTGTTAGATGATTATGAGAAGAAAAATCTACACACTGGCCGCTGTAATGGTGGTATTATCTTTCATTTCAATTTCTGTAATATACCCACATATTGAAGGGATCTGTCCAACAGTGGAGAACAGCACTTTCCTTCAAGTAAGGGAGAGTATCCTGCAAAATGACACCAGTTTTCAGAAGAACAACTCTTGGATCACTGGATATTACCCATACAACTTCACTGCCCAAGGTTTCGGCACTGTCAAGGTTGTTCTCCTTTCAATGAACCAAATCTCTGGACCAGTTATTTTTAATAAGACCAGTGGCGGATATGGTGACTCAATCCCAGAGCCAAGTCCAGTGATGAATTTAGTTTTCATTCAATTGAACAATTCGGTATTCTCTGATTTAGAATTTAAAGTAACAAATGTGTCCGTGAAAAGTTCACAGTACTATTTTCCAGGCATTTCGCACAATTACCTAGTTATGCAGCGGGATAACGTCAACTCTATTAATGGAACCGGAAAGTGTTTTCTAGTTGGGGCAAACACACCCACTGGGCCACCTTTAAAATCAGCGGTCCACGATGGCATCTACAAACTGTATGTCACATTAGAATTCTACAGGAGTACTCTAGGAATTCCTTTTCCAGTGAAGTCTGTAATTTTCTCCATACCCTATGAGATCTTAACAGGCTGAGGAAACAAGATCCATTTTGGACTTTTGTTTTGCCATATGAAATAATACACAATTGATATTAAAACCGTTATTTTGTGGGGTTGGACAAATAATGATTAGGTATAGTAAAGTTTATCTATTTCGCATTATAAATATTGTTGTTGAAGCTATTAAGGTTGCTGTTTGCGATTGTTGGGGCATTTCTCGTCATAATTACAGGATATACAGTCATTCAAGTGGAGAACCAACCCTTGAGGGTCTCAACTATCAATCAAAGTGGAGTTGATCAATATCTGGTGAGCGGAGTCCATTACAACACTAGGAACATCACTTTCAACTCTGCCAATATGACCCTTTACTTTCAACTTATTACGCCTGATGGGAACTTGTCAAATAGCCAGCCATTTCTGTTTGAAGTCAATGTGTTCTTCGTTGCTTCACACAGTAACCCGAACAGCATCTCAATAAATTTAATGGTGAAAGATTTGTATCTGGACAATACCGCAATTCCAATAAAACATGAGATAAATAGCGTTCTCGATGGAAAAATCTTCCAATCCACATATGGCTCAGTGTCCACTTCACAATCAATTTCAACCAAAACACCATTTAATGCATCTATCTCATTGACTTTCTACAATACTATTGGACCATATTACTATGAGTCAAAGGCTATGTCCTTAACTCTTTAAATACGAGCTTCGGGTAATTCAATAAGAAGTCTTAAGAATTTGAGATGTTAAGGCCCACCTTGAGAAATGGACAAACCCTTACGTATTCAAATCGAAATTGGTCTTGCCTCTTTATTTAAAATTATTAACTCAATTTATTTCTTGTTGAGCTAATCCTAATTTCTCCTACAAATTAAATTGAAAGAAGGACTGTTTTCTCGCAATCATCAAAAATCAAGGAGCAAATGTGCTCACAGAACTAACCAGAGATATAGCGGGTCCGAGGGGGTTCGAACCCCCGACCTATGGATTAAGAGTCCGACTTTCTTCTGGAAGCATTTCTGACTGATTTGTCCAACGATTATTACATGGCAAGGAGTTATCAAATAAAGACAAAAAATGCGTGAAAAAAATGGGTTTGAGAATTGGCTAAAGTATCCTTCTAGTGAAACGCTAAAAATACATTTTGTACAAATGTAGTTTCAATAGAAATTCTTAACTCACTACTATACATTTATAAACCATATTTAATTATTAACTTTCATATAATGGAGGAAGCATGAAACCTCGTTTCAAAAAGGTCATGGCTGCAGTCGTTATTGTAGCTTTAATTTCAACCATTGGATATGGGGTGTATCACTATGATACACGCTCTCCAAATGTTACTTTCACTACTGTAAACTTTAAGGTTAATTATCAAGGCAATTTTTCCAATTATCTAGAGCCTTCAGTTTTGAACTTATCCAGTTCCGGGAATTATCGGAATAATAGCTATATATCATTACTTAAACCCAATGAACGCATTAGCGGGGTTTGGCAAATGATGGTCCCATTCACTTTCGGGTTCAACAGTTCAAGTACGTTATACAAGAACCTCTACAATAATAGCTTTGACTTGGAGGATTCAGTAGTAATTAACTCGGTGGAAGTTACGACACCTGGTTTCAGAGTGTCCATTTTTGGCAATGGATTTTATCAAGATAACCTTGTTTATGTTCCCACCGAAGAATACGCCCCGTATTACTCTGATATGTTTGTTACTGTTCACACAATGTATTATCACGGGCCACTAAACATAACCATTAACGCAACTTCTCCCGCTCCAAATATTGTTGTCTTCAATACGAACTTCTCGATTAAATATTCCGGAAATCAGAGCGCACCCTACGCTGAAACTAGCGTATCTACCAGTGGAATTTATTTTGGACCTAAAAATTATCAAGCAATAGTTTCCCCACAAGGGATAGCTTTTTCAGTATGGCTTGCATCCGTAGACAATTTCTCTATTACCAGCATAACGATTTCTGCTCCTTTTTCCATACCCCAAAATGCATATTCCCAACCAGTACGAGAGTTAAATGGTGGAAGCTATGGATATTATGATAACCTAAACTTCAATATCACTCCACCAGGAGGGCCATTCATGGGTTACCTGAATATTACTGTATATACCAACTAGATGTCAGAAGACCTAAGAGATAAAATGATGTGAAAAATTTGCCTTCTAAAGTGTATTACAAGTAATACCCGTAACAAAAGGATTATTTTCATGCACATACTATCCTAATTTCTCCCACATTAAAAACTAAGATATGGATACCTTCTTGCCATTTCACAAAAATCAGTAAATGAAATTGCTCACAGAAATAAACAGAGATTAAGCGGGTCCGAGGGGGTTCGAGCCCCCGACCTATGGATTAAGAGTCCGACTGATGAATAACCAATATGGAGGTTTTCCCATCATCCTGATTTGATTCGCATTCCTAAATTTGCTATTTCTATTTCCTTTTCTGCGAATTCGCGGTCAAAAGTCACGAAATCTTCTGCCTCGAGTATCATGCTTGCGGAAAGATGCAATAGGTCCAATGTCTTCATTTTTATCTTACCCGCGATTTCTATGGCATTGCTGAGGATTCTACCCATTTCCACTTCCGGGACTTCAACATCGATCTCAGGCAAATAATCAACAAAAGCTTCTATTTCATCCTCGCCCAGGCTCGTTGTCCTGGAAAGAACGGACTTCAATTCCAAAACAGCAATCGGGGATGTAACCATTTCGCCAATATTTTTAAAGGTTTTCAACGCTCTCGCATGATTGACATCTTTGCTGTTAAGAAATGAAATTATGACATTAGTATCAATATAATTCACTCTAATCCCGTTCCTTTATTGAAATTTCTGATAAGTCTTGAGGCAGGTCTGGAAGTCCCTTTTCTTTCCATTTCCTGATAATGGCTTGACTTTTTTCTTTCCGCTCTATTGTTTTTTTGGCTCCTTGCATTCCATTCTGCATAATCCATCTCAAGGCATCCGCCCTGTTGCTGGCCAGCTTATATTTTATTAATTTGTCTACCAGATCAGATGTGTTATCATCTATTCTAATGGCGATAACATTTGATACCATATACTTTCATATGTTTACACAGTATAAATTCTTTCCATGGTTGCCAGTGCTTTCATGCCAAAGAAAGTTGCATTTGATAGCCCTTCAAAATGCCGGGAAATTGGTAAACAAGATTATATAAGAAACAAAAATGTAGAGATATGCCCTTGATCAAAGAAGAAGATAAAAAGTACCTTGAACAGGAATTTGAGAAACACCTCAAGAATGACATTGACCTCATTGTCTTTACATCAGATGATGCGGACTGCAAATACTGCAAGGAATCTGTGCAACTTGCCGAGGAGGTGTCGCAGACCAGCAGCAAGATAAAGCTCACAGTTCATAATTTTGACAAGGAGAAGGAGGTTGCCAAGGAGTATGGAGTGGATAAATTCCCTGCTACCATAGTTGCGAAGTGTGGAGAGAGGGATGGCAGGATCAAGTACTATGGTCTTCCCTCCGGTTACGAATTCGGCTCACTCATTGAAGACATAAAGAATGTCTCGAAATGGGAAGCAGATGTCTCATCTAAGGCAATTGAAATCCTTAACAAGATTGACAAGCCCGTTACAATTAAGGTATTCGTTACACCCACCTGCCCATATTGCCCCAAAGCTGTTGGCACCGCACACAAATTTGCCATCCTTAACAAGAACATAACGGGGGAAATGGTGGAATCCCTAGAGTTTGACAAGGAAGCTGAGGAAGCTGGAGTTTCATCTGTACCACATATTGTCATTAATGGCGAGGTTGAGTTCGTTGGAGCGTATCCGGATGAGCAGTTCGCTGAATACGTTCTGGAAGCTTACAGTCACGCCTGATCCATTTCCACTTTTTTTATTTGAAAGATTGCAACAATTTTCCTCCCACGCTGATTCTTGATACAGGGCCGGTAATCAATCTAACCCGTTCCAGTAAGCCTGGATTCCAAAAATGAACCAGATGGAAAATTATTTAAGGATTTATTTGTTTATAAAAATATAATGGGGAAATCTTCAATTCCCGAGGCAGGATCAAGGAAGCCTCGAACCTTGCATATAATATTCTCTGCAGTTGCTGTTGCTGCAATCGTAATATCAAGCATAGCAGTCTATGATATGCTTCATCCTGGTAGCGCGACACAACCAATTGGAACATTTGCTTCAGAACCGTTTCCGGCCCTCTGGCAGTCAAATTTCTCCGGAACCCCTAGCGCCATTGAAACTTCTGCGAACGGAGTCATGTATTTCCTTGTGGACAACAGCCTTAACTGGGCGGATAACACAACATGGCAGGTCTATGCAGTCCAGTTAAGTAACGGGGGTATTGCCTGGCACCATAATCTGACATTTGCTAACCCTGGAAATGCCCAGCCACAATTATATATTCATAACGGCAGCCTTTATGTCATTGGAGCCGGTAGCGCCCTCTATGTGAACGGATCCATTGCGCCAGACATGAATGCGTCATTTTCGATCTATGCAATTCCCATAAACGCAAGCAATGGCCATATGGGAATTGTTCAATCCATAAGCTCATCATCGAACTTTTCCACTTCGGGAGCAATTGCAGTTCATGGATCCTTACTCTACGCTGCCTGGGTAGAGCAGGGAGGCACACATGTAAAAGTTTCCGCATACTCCGTATTTACCAATAGCTCATCGCCTACCCTTGCCTGGAATAAATCGCTTACGCCTCCAGGCAATTATAACACCAATGTTCCTTATATCAAGGTTAATGGCAAAATGCTTCTGATCCCCCTGTGGAACCTAGTTGGCCTTGACCCTGCCACAGGATCACAACTCTTCACCATCCAATATTCCGCCCTCAACACTGATGAATACAATGTGATGGATGGTGCCCTGGTAAATTCTACACTCTACTACGTTGCTGAGTTCAACGGAGCACCAGGGCATATCAAGTTCAACCTCATGGGAACAAATCTTTTCAGCATGAGTACAACGGTGAATGCCACAGTGTCTGGCTCGACAGAATTTCTGGATCCTCTCCCTGTGAAGCTATTCGGCTCTGAACTTGTGGTTTCCACAGACCTCACGGGAAATTACGTGGCTACTACACTGGGAGGCAGCATCCTCTGGGGCAGCCAGAGTATTTCCTACACTAGCCCGACAGGTTACAGTGCCATCTCACCCGGGAACCCTGTGGCAATACTAAGCAACGGCAACTGGATACTAAGTTCAGTAATATCGCCTACCAGTACGTCAACCCTCACCACACAGTACTTCGAAGAAATCTATCCGTCCAACGGCAGCCTTGTGTGGATCCACCAGTTCTCATTTTTGCAGTACAAAGGTAGTTCCATGTTCGTTCCACCCGGCCTGCATGAGCCTCTTCACGTTCTTATACTTGGATCTACATCGTCTTATCTGGTTTACAGATGGGGCAATGCAGTGGGTGTAGTAAATATCTGAAGCTAACTATCATAGTTTTAGAACTAAAATATTAATTGCCTTCTTTGCCAGGATTGAAAAGTGACGTTTTAAGGGCCGGCAATTGTTGCCTCTATTTCCTGATTTTCAAATTCTCCGTGAATACCTTTTCGAGAGTGGCAAGATATTTGCCGTAAGTCTCCTTGTCCAGCCTGCCTGCATTTGCGTAATTGTTGTGTATGAGCCTGAACTCCATCTCCCCTTCTTCTGAGTTAAGTATAAGGAAAGACCGTTTAAACAGTGTCCCACCGGGAATTGTGGAATAATGCACCAGGTTCAGCCCTTCAGGCCTGGCTGAAGTGTAGCTGTCCAGGCCATTTTCCACCTGGGCACCGCGTTTCTAGCCCTCTTCGATAGCCCACATCTGGAAGTTTCTTGCTCCCATGCAGCTGCCCTGCATTCCTTCTCAAAAATCCCTGCCCCTGATGGGATTCTTCCTGAGTTCATCGCTTCTGTTCATGACTCTTTCCGCGACAAGCAAGTCATTTGTAAAAATGAGATGATAAAGCGGTTTCCTAGCGCCATCATTGTGGAGGACTGCGTTGTCAATACTCTCAATGATTTCCATGCGACTCACAACTGGCATATGGGCCTAAATCTTGCTGATCTTTGCTGCATAGTGGTTTATGGAGTCTCTTCTGATTTCCCATTAAATAATCCAGAGGCAGGGATACACCGCAGGGATTTCATAAACACCTGCAACTGTACTGATAATCAGAATATTATGCGGTGGTTGAAGAACCTTTGATGAAATTGTAGATTTGAGTGTACTCCAAGGATAGAACGCCGTATAAGAATACATTTCTGGATGTACTAAGAGGCAAATTTCTTTACTATATACGGTCTTTACAGTCATGGGCTCTTTTAACATAATAAGTGAATTAGTGGAAAAGGCCAAGACAGTCCCCGATCTGGGCAGTGAGCTATCTGGATTCAACAAATCGTTCCAGATAAAGCCATCTGACTCAGCCCCCTTTTACGTGGAAATAAAGGATGGTTCCATCAACCTCAGTGAGGGAGAAACCCAGGGGGCCAGTGCCACAGTTATGGGTACAGACCAGGTTCTCAGTGATATTTTCACCGGCAAGCAGGATGCGGTAAAGGCTTTCATGACCGGCCAACTCAAGGTGTCTGGAGATATATTCAGCGCACAGAAGCTGACTAGCATCATGTCCAAGTTCAGGAAGTGACCTCCCTGGAAATTAAGGAAGTTACAGTGGTTGGTTCAGGTCTCATGGGACACGGCATTGCCGAGGTGGTTGCACTTGCGGGAATCAAAGTACATCTTGAGGACGCGTTTCCTGAGGCACTAGAAAAGGCAAAGGGATCCATAAAGAATAGCCTTGCCAGGATGGTCAAGTCAGGAAAGCTGACTCAGGAAAATGCTGACAAGGTCTTTGCAGGAATGAACTTTACAACCGACCTCAAAGGTGCAGTAAGTTCCTCAGACATGATCATTGAAGCGGTTCCGGAGATTCCTGACCTTAAAGTGAAACTCCTGAAGGAGATTTCACAATACTGCAGGCCGGATGCAATTATCGCCTCCAATACTTCAAACATAAGGATCTCGACACTGGCTCAGAAAGTATCTAATCCCCAGAGGCTGCTGGGGCTGCATTTCTTTAACCCGCCTGTTGTCCTGAAGCTTGTTGAGGTTATCAAGAGCGAAAAGACTTCAGATGAGGTTTTCGAACTGACGTACCAGTTCTCCAAGAAACTGGGGAAGACCCCCATCAAGGTTCTAAAAGATACCCCCGGCTTTGTCGTGAACAGGATAACAGCCCCAGAGAGCCTGCTCTTCTGCCAGATACTTGAAAAGGGCCTTGCAAAGCCGGAAGAAATTGATGCATTCAGCAAATCACAGGGCCTCCCAATGGGGGTGTACGAACTCATGGATTACGTTGGGATTGACACGGTTGTCCACTCGCTGAACTATTACAGGGATGCCTTGGACAAGGAATTCGGGAAGTGCACTTACTTCAACCAGTTTATGGAGAGAAAGGAACTTGGCCTGAAATCCGGCAAAGGGTTCTACATCTGGGAGAATGGCAAGGCTCAGATACCAAGTGCGGCCCCTTCCACTGTGGTCGACCTGATGGATGTCCTAGTTCTGGATATAAATGAGGCCGCAAAGCTCATTGAGGAGGGAGTCGCAGAGCCTGCTGACATTGAAACTGGAGTAAAGCTTGGCATGAACCGCCCCTTCGGGCCTATTTCCGTGGCTGAGGGGCTGACCAATGCTGAAATCAAGAGAAAGCTCCAGAAGCTCTCAGAGAGATTTGACACCAAGATCTTCTACCCGACAAAGTCCATAGAGGATGGAAAACTCCGGGAACTCCTTTCTGGAAAAGCCACGAAGGTGGGGGATGTTCCTGCGCCGGAAAAGGCAAAGGAGCCTGCTCCGCCACAGGGAAGTGAAGGAGGGCCTGTTTCCCTCAGGAAGGATGTTGAAAGGAAAGTGGCTTACCTCACCCTCTCAAACACTAGAAACAACCTGATCAACTCTGAAGTCCTTGATGGGCTTGAAAGGCACCTGAAAACTCTCTGGAACGACAAGGAGATCAACGTCATTGTATTAAGGGGAGAAGGAAAGAATTTTTCAGCAGGTGCTCAGCTTACCCAGTTTTTCAGCGGACCAATGGATTTCGCTGAAAATGCGAGGCTTGGCGAGAGAACTTTCAGGCTCCTTTCCGAAGTTCCCAAGATCACTATTGCCGAGATGAAGGGGCATGTGCTCGGAGGAGGCTTTGAACTTTCCACCTGGTGCGATATAAGGGTATCCACTCCTGATGCAATCATAGGATTTCCTGAGGTAACCCTTGGGCTTGTTCCGGGATGGGGAGGAAGCCAGAGGCTAGCCAAGCTGCTGGGCATGTCAAGGGCAGCATACCTCATAATGACAGGGGAGAGATTCGACGGGAAGTACGCCCATGAAATAGGCCTTGTATCCAAGCTTTTCCCTGCGGAGGCCATTGAAGGCGAAACCGACAGGATGGCCCAGGACCTTGCTGTGAGGATTGCCCCCGTATCTGCGGCCATGGCGAAGAAGCTCATATACAAGGGGAGTGAAGTGTCTGCTGACAATGGCCTCGAGATGGAATCCATTGCAATGGGGCTTCTATACGGCACGGAAGACCTGAAGGAAGGGATTTCAGCATTCCTGCAGAAGAGAAAGCCGGATTACAAGGGAAGGTAATTGGAACCCGTTTCCACTTCTTCCTTATTTTTTAAAACGTGCAAATTTCCATTCAACGATTTATTTCTTGCCGGAAACCTGATCTTCATGAATGCCGTATTAGGCTGTATCTGAGTTCTCTCGTTCTAAAGCCAAACAGTTCTGTTTCCTTCCCACCTGAAACCTTGAATCCATGTTTTTCGTAGAACCTTCTCCCCTGGGTATTCCTTTCTTCAACCCAGGCAGACAGTTCAGTGATATCTGTGCACTTCAGCAAAAGATGATTGAGAAGTGCTGCGCCTACCCCGGTACCAATGGTGCCAGGAAGTGCGTAAATCCTAGCCAGGTCATAGGCCCCTTTCCTATCCGGACATGGGAGTGTCTGGGAGTAGCCTGCAAGGTTCCGTTCCGAATCAAGAGCCACGTGGAATAGCCGTACTGGCCTTTCTGAATCCCTGCTGATAGAACCGTGGAGCCTTTCAATGGAATAAGCTTCTGAAACAAATTTCCTGATTACCTCCTTAGGATAAATGGATCCATATGTATGGTTCCAGGACTGTTTAGCTATTAATGCGATTGCCACTGCATCCCCATGCTCAGCCGGCCTCACTTTGTATTCTCTCATGTATTCAGATTTTAATGTATATGCCAATATAATTTTTCCCTTGCTGTGCCTCATGAAAGAAGACAGTGCCGTGAGGCTCACGGATTGTCAGCTAAGTTCTGTAACCTCTGGCTTGGGTCTCCCATCAAGGTTCCAGAAACTTCTCATCAATCCGAAAACAACTGTGAATATGAGCATCATGAAGCCGGAGACCATGAAATCCCAGAGAACACCGAAATCAGCTATCAGCAGAGCGCCAACTGCAATTGAGGCAGGGCTCAGGGACGTCAGGACACCATCAAGCGCAAAGTACCTTCCCCTCATTTCCGCAGGTACAAGGTTATGGGCAGCAGTAAGCCAGAGGTTCACGGAGACTCCTATGCTCAGGCCTGCCACGAAAGCAAGTGCCAGTGCAAGGTATGGTGAAGGGAACAGTCCCATGAGTAGCAGGCAGAGTCCGTCCAGGCCGCCAAACAGGAGGATGTTGACCCTGCCTGTATGCCTGAGAAGGTCAATTCTTCCCGGTATTAGAGAGCCTATGACATCCCCTGCTGCAAGGGCTGCCAGCATTGAACCGTAGACCAGGGAGTTGGCGCCAAGGCCCCTTGCCACGTAGATCACGAAATAGGTGAATGTCATGGTCATGAAGAAATTGAAGAATGTGGCGGACAGTGTGAGAAGGAAGAAACCTTTCCTGCTGGTGAGCCAGACAAACCCTTCCTTCAGTTCCCCGAGCATGTTCCCTTCCCTGGCTTGGCTCTTGGGGGTTCCGTTTGCCTTTGACCTGTAGAATGGAAAAAGGACGAGAAGTGAAATTACAGCAGAAACAAGATAGGCAACGGTGCTGATGGAAAAGCTTGCAACGACCCCAAAGAGGACGATTATTCCGCCTGCAAGGGCGTTGGCAACTGAACCAAGGGTACTGTTTACGGCCCTGAAAACCCCGTTGGCCCTTGACTGAAGCACTCTTGAAACCATGTCAGGCAGGGATGAGAGGCTGCTGGAGCGTGAGACTTCCCTGCTTATTCCCCAGAGTGCTGAGAGGCCAAGGATAAAATAGATGTTAAACAGCCTGTAATATGCAATGCCTCCAAGAGCCCCCATTGCAATGAAGCCAAGAAACCCGGATATGAAGAGCAGGAACCCTTTATTCTTCCTGTCAATGATAGCGCCAACAGGCAGGGAGACTATTAGGACTGCAACAGATTCTACGATGGCCACTATGCCAACTGCAACAGCAGATCCGGTTATTGTGAAAATGTACCAGGTAAGAGAAACCTGGGCTATATAGGCTGCAGTATAGAAAGCGGAACTCTGCCAGAGGAGGCTGAAGAAATTCCTTCCAAACCTTTCTGTACTGTTGCTATCCATGATATATCCGCTGCCTGGCCAGGCAGACATGCCCGATGCAGAATCAGTTCTTCAACCTTGAGGCGAGGTAATCCCCGATTTCAACGACCTCTGGGCCCTTATTGAGGTTTGAAAAGCAGATGGGGCAGGCTGTAACGATCTTTCCTGCACCTGTATCCCTGAGTTCATCATACCGGTTCTGGGACACCCTGTGGGTGAGTTCAGGAAAGATAAGCTCGTCTGGGCCCCCGCAACACTTTGTGCGGCGCCCGCTTCTTGGCGGAAGGGATACACTTGCAACTGACCTGAGAGTTTCCAGAGGCCTGTTGTAGGCATCCTGCCTGAGGGAGAAATGGCATGGCTCGTGGTAGGTTATGCTTTCGCTCCCGCTGCTGAAAGAGGATCCGTCAATGAGGTCGAGGTAATGCACAACTTCAAGGTCAAACCCTTCAACATACTTTGGGTATGTGTTTTTCAGAAGGTCATAGGTGTGGGGATCTACTGTAATTATTCTCCTTGCCCCACTGTCCCGCAATATTTTCGCTACCTTCCTGGCATATTGTTCGAAGAGATCAAGGTATCCGAGGTCATAGATGAATGTCCCCGGGTAAGGCTCATCCTCTGCAAGGTAGTTGAATGAAATGCCCGATTTCCTGAGAAGCAACGCTATGTTTGACAGGGTACTGTCCATCTTAAGGGCTGTTGCCTCATCCTTTTTCATTGGGGCCAGCCTGATCAGCCCGGGGAACCTGGCGATAAGGGAAGACATCATTTTAGACATTCCCTTTCCCATTCTCTCCCTCATCCGGTTCATTCCATCGGTATAAGCCATCAGCTGGTACATGTTCCCCGTGTAGAGCAGATCAGTGGAATCTGGGTCAGCCTTCATCCCAGTGAACCAGCCTGCACATTTTTCCCCGATCCCAAGTGGGTTCATGTAGTGCATGGTCACCATTGCTATCATTCTCGCAAGAGGGTTCTGGTTTCCAGGTATCCCGTCCCCTGCAATGATTGATTTTGAAATATGGCTCACCTTCCCGGCGTTTACACCGGCCGGGCATACATAGAGGCATGCGTGGCAGTCCAGGCAGGAATAGAAGCTGTCGGAAACATTGAGAGTTCCATTGCCCTTGGCAGCGGATAGAAGCTCCTTACCCATGATGACGCGTCCTCTTGCGCCCTTCCAAAGGTCGTATCCTGCTGCAGGAAGTGTGGGGCATACCGATTCGCAGAAGCCGCAGCTAATGCATTTTTCCACTTCGCTTTCAAGCTCTTCAAAAAGGTCACTGATCAAACATCTTACCCCTGTTCATGATCCCATTGGGATCAAAGGCCTTCCTTATGGACCTCATGATCTCCATTACATGCTGGTTGTTGGTCTCCTCCAGCTCCATTTTCAGGAGTTCCTTTTTCTCAAGGCCGACCCCATGCTCTGCAGAGACACTTCCCCCATGCCTTATTGCAATCATTGCGAAGTCATGCTGGAAGCTTTCGACACGGTTCATGTGATCCTGGTCGGCAATGTCTGCATAGATGTTGGCATGGATGTTCCCATCTGAGATATGCCCAAACAGGGCTACAGTGAGGCTGTACTTTTTTACCTTCTCCTCGCTTTCCCTGAGAGCATTAGGGAGTTCAGACGCGGGGACTACTATGTCTCCAATCACGACACGTTCGCTCATGCTTGACCTTTCACTCAGAAGGGAGGAATACGCACCCTTCCTGGCCTCATAGATGCGATCCATTGCCTCCTGGTCGGTTGTAATTTCAGTGCTTATGGGATAGAATTTTTTAAGGATCTCTTCAGCCTGATTCAGTTCCCTGCCAATGCTTTCCTTAGTGGATGCGATATCAATGATGAGCATGTAATTTGCATCCTCCGGAAACTTCAGGCCCCTGGTCTGTGAGAGCGAATGCATGGTTATCTTGTCAAGGAATTCTGCTATGAGCGGGGTTATGCCCTTTCCCTTGAGTTCTGAAATTGAGCTGCCCACTTTCTCAATTGAATCGTAATATGCCAGTATCCTTCCCTTTGATTCCACTATGGGCCAGATTTTCACTATTGCCTTTGTTATGATGCCCAGCGTCCCCTCTGCGCCTACCATCAGTGCGGTAAGGTCATAGCCGGCTGTCCTCTTAAGGACCTTGCCTCCTGTTGTAATTAAGTTGCCGTCAGGGAGGACCACTTCCAATCCTAGTATCCAGTTCTTTGTGGTTCCATACATGGATGCCCTCAGGCCGCCTGCATTGGTTGAAATTGAACCGCCCACTGTGGCAGCAATTGAGCTTGCTGGATCAGGAGGGTAGAAGAATCCAAATTTTTCAAGATGCTGGTTCAGGCTGTCAAGCTTGACACCTGGTTCCACTATGGCATAGCGGTCTTCAGGATGAACCTCGAGGATCCTGTCAAATCTGGCCAGGCTGATGACAAGCATATCCTTCAGTGGTATTGAGGAACCGGTGAGGGCAGTGCCTCCGCCCCTTGCCACCACCGGGATTGAGTTTTCCTGGCAGTACCTCATTACCTTAGATATCTGCTCTGGAGTATCGGGAAGGGCAACTGCCATCGGGAGATCACCCTGGTAATAAGATGCGTCTGTCATGTAGGGAATTTTCTGTTCCCTTTCAATTATGAGGTTGCTGCCCAGTATTTGGGAGAGCCCTTTGAGATGATCCATAATTGAGAATTTTCTGAGGCCTATTAATTCTTGTTGAAAGCAGCAAAATTAACGCAACTTGACACAGTAGAATCTTCTTCTTGCATCGCTCATGCAGATCTGGGTTTCGATCAGATCCATTTGCTTCAGGGCCCTTATGGCATAAAGCAGTGTCCTCTTGGAGAGCATGGTCTCTTCCATGAGTTCCTCAAATCGGGAAATCTTGTTTTCCTTAAGGACCCGCAGAAGCAGTTTAGCTGAAGGTGGCAAGGTCCTGATAACTTCCAGGGTTTCCATGTGGGAGCCACATTGGCGTGATTGATAATAAACTTGTGCAGTCAAATTTAAGTATAAAGAGAAGGCAAAAGTCCATGCATTTCAATCTGAAGGGTTTACAGAATAATTGCACTCTGACTTATTTGCTGCACTGAAAGTTTTATGTTTGAGAAAAATATCTCTCAAGACCGCCACTGTAGCTCAGTTGGTAGAGCAGCTGATTTGTAATCAGCAGGTCGGGGGATCGAAACCCTCCAGTGGCTTTCT
>JAJZLU010000002.1 GCA_021850545.1 Thermoplasmata archaeon
CGTACTGGCCACAGATAGAGGGTCTTGCAGGCGTACAGAATACCGGAGTTACATCAGTAAGCGCCCACCCATCCCTGCAGATAAAGGGATTCCCGACACTGGGTATTTACTTCTTTAACTTCAACCTTAACACTAACACACAGATGCTCAACACACTGGTGCACAACGAGAACGTGCCTGCAACATTGTTTGTTAACCCGAACGTGAGGAAGGCATTTGCATACGCATTCAACTACTCGAACTATCTTAACACAGATATTGGAAATGCCCTGTACAACACAACCTTCGCTACAGGCTATGCAGGCATGCTGCCATCCGGAATGCTTTACAACCAGAGCATTGCACAGCTGAATGAACTTGGCTACTACCACTTTGCCAACCAGGCAAATGATGGGTTAGCTAATGCAAATCTCAGTGCTGCAAAGACTTACTGGAGCTACTTTGTTAACGGCTTCAGCAACACAACAATACACGACAACTTCGGTGACATGGGGCTTATCCAAAAGACTGCAGGAGCACCTGTTACGTACAAAGGCAACCCACTGGTAATTCCAATATTCGTGCCACTGGGAGACCAGCCTGATACTTCAGCAGCAACAACATGGGGATCGGTACTGTCGCAGTTGATTCCGGGAGCCTCATTCCCGGTAGTGGGTGTAACATACACGCAGATATTCCAGACATATGCCATAGCTGGAGGCAACCCAATGCCTATTAGCTGGGGTGGCTGGGCACCTGACTTCGTATTCCCAACTGACTACCAGGGATCAATGTCTATGCCACTGAACACATCCACATACATGGGTCCGGCAAGCTATAACCCGTGGTTCCTCGGCGGTGGAAACACATCGTCTTCGTCAAACCTGCACAACCCAACAATGAACCTGACGGAGCAGAATTTCACCTATAGGATGATCAGTGCATACAACAATGCAACATCTGCCACAACAGCAGCATTGCAGCAGAAGTGGTTCCAGATAGTGAATGGTTTCATCATAAACCAGACAATGCAGGTATACCTCTACCAGACATACCTGTACTGGACCATCAGTTCAAAGATTGTAGGCAGTGACATTGTGAACTACCAGGAAAACCAGCTGGTAGGGGCAGGTCAGGAACTGACGTATAATCTGTTGAACTACAACACCACTGCAACCTAAAAAATCTCTAACCCAAATTTTTTATTTTTTTATTTCTTAATTTATAATTTTTCTTAGGCATTTTCATTTAATTTGGAAAAGTATTTATCTTCTGTATTACCTAACATACCTGCTAAAAGTGAAGAAGTATGTCACCTGAAATAAGATCAAGGCGGTTCAAGGGTGGCGCGAGCCAGTTTCGGAAATTCTTTTTAATCATGAAAGCCGACAGGCACCTTCAGCTTGCAGTATTTCTACTACTGGCCGGGGGCCTTCTAATAGGTTTTTCCAGCCAATTTATCCCCCCATTTGTATCACAGGAAAGTTATACTATACAGATGACCAATAACCCTCATAATGCAGGCGGCGGGATTTCTCAAGTAGAAGAATTAAACATTTACGCCGAATCACCTAATTATCCCATCTATATCAATATAAATGACAGCCAACAGCAGACCATAAGTTATCAGATTTATTTTGTAAACGATACCAATCTGGCTGTAGGCTTTGGACCTCAGAAGCTAATCGAAAGCGGCCAGTTCAACGGTCCCGTAACACTGACCATTCCAAACACGGTTTACCACATGTCTTATCTTCTGAAACTTAGTTCTCCGGACAATTCATACTTTCTGGTTCCCGTAACTTATTCACAGACTGTTTACCAGTACCCACCTGCCAACTACTATCTTCTTGCGCCCGGGATCATTGCTATGCTCATGGGTGTAATCTTTATTGGCGCTGGCCTTATCAATATACATTCTGACAAGGAAAGATATTATGCCCACCTGAAGCTGGAAAACTCCGAGATAGAATATCTTTTCAGGCAATCCAGGCAACTGGGCACCCTTCCATGGATTGGAAAGGTAGTCCTTGGCCCGTTCCTTGCAGCTATTGGCTTCGTTTTGTTCGGGAACGGATTCCTACTCTCCTGGGTGGGAATTGTGTTGATCCTGGTAGGCATAGCGATTATGCTCAATGGAATAATACAGAAAATATCTGCACGCAGGTTCTAAGGTTCCTGTGCCTTTTCTTTTTCCATCAATTCTTTTTCAACTTCAGATTTCTTCCTGTACCTTTTCTCTATTGCCTCTTCACCGAAAAGCCTGAAGTAGAGTTTTATTTCATAATAAATGAGAATCCCGTCTATGAAAACGGAAAGCAGGATCAGGTAAAGTGTATATATCGGGACCCCCGAGATGGTGACATCTGGTGTAATGCTCTGAATGAAGGGTTCCTGGTAGAAATAAAAGACCACCGCACCATCGAGAAATAATGATAAAAATATGAAGAATCCCTTGAAGAAATCTTCAAAAATGTAAAGGAAGACCTGCTTCCTCGTCAGGTCCTTCGAAGTGAACCTTTCCTCGTCTTCTTCTGTCTGGCCTTTCTCCCTAATCCGAGGTTGCTGTTGCTGAGGCATTCTCTATTACTTCTTCCCTGGCTTTTTGCACTGGTTCCTCATAAAGCAGGCAGGAAACGAAATGTCCTTTCCTGACTTCTTTCAATGTTGGCACATCGGGTTCAATCTGCTGAACCCTTATGGTCACGCCATCATCAAGGAATTTGACACTTTCGATGGACTTGAACATGATTCCTGCTCCGACTTTAGCTTCCTTCTCAATGAGATCATTGAATAGCTTCAGCAGGGCTTCCCTGTTTGCACCAGGTGTACTCAGTAAAACATCAAGTGAGTTTGCCTCCTCATCTGTTACGATCTCAGAGATAGGGGGGAAATCCTTAGCTTCAGGGTTTCTGTAAGGCTCCAGCATTGATCTGACAGGGGCCGCAATGTCTCTGGGTGACCATCCGCAGTTTTTCATAGCTTCTGGGCACCTTGGGTGGAAATAGCACCCCTTAGGAGGATTTGCTGGGCTTGGTATTTCACCCTCGAGAATTATTCTGCCCTTTCTCCTATCAGGGTCAATTGATGGAATCGCAGACAAAAGTGCCTTGGTGTATGGATGAAGCATCTCCGTAAACAGTCTGTCTGTGTCTGTTAGTTCAGCAACGCGGCCCAGGTACATTACTGCTACCCTGTCAGCCATTAGCCTAATAACATTGAGGTGGTGGGAAATGAACAGGTAAGAGAGTCCCCTCTCCTTTTGAATAGTCTTCAGCATGTTCAGGATCTGTGCCTGGACAGACACATCCAATGCTGATGTTGGTTCATCAAGCACAAGAAGCTTTGGCTCGATCCCAATTGCCCTTGCTATGCCTATCCTCTGCCTCTGCCCGCCGCTGAATTCATGTGGGAACCTGTAGAGGTGGTCTTCGCTCAACCCAATCTCCTCTACGAGCTCCTTCTCCTTGTCAAAGATATCGTCTGCGCTCATGTCGGTAAGAAGCCTCATGGGCTCTGCAATGACATCTTTGATGAGTTTCCTTGGGTCAAGTGAACTGAATGGGTCCTGGAATATCGGCTGCATGTACTTTCTGTATTCCTTCATTTTCCTTGAGGAAAGCCTGGTAAGTGAGTTCTCGCTCCTTATCTCCTCAAGTTCTGCTTCCAGCGCCTCCATTTCCCTAGTTTCATCGGGGGTCAGGGTTGTTTTCTTCAGGTACTTGTTGAGTTGCTCTTCCTTTTCCATAACCTTTTCCATGACATCCTCAGGCAGGTTGAAGTACACATCGCCTGCGGTTGCCTGTATAAGGCCCAAAATGGTTCTTCCCAGTGTTGTTTTTCCGCAGCCGGTTTCACCCACAACGCCGAGGGTCTCACCCTCCCTGAGGGCAAAGGACACATCATCGAGTGCCCTCACGCTGCCTCCAGCCTTGAGCAGATTTGAGCTTATTGGGAAATATTTCTTCAAATGTGAAACGTACAGTAATGTCTTGTTTGCTTCCGGCATTTAATTTACAACCTCCTTTGAATAAAGGAAACAGGCAACCTTGTGGTTTTTCTGGACCTCAACCAGGGCTGGTTTCTTCTCTGCGCATATGTCCATCTTGAACTTGCACCTAGGGTGGAATCTGCAGCCAGTTGGGGGAGAAATGAGGTTTGGCACGGATCCGGGAATTGATTCAAGCTTAATCTCGTTCCTTGACTTTACATCCGCCCTTGGAATTGAGCTGAGTAAACCCGTGGTGTATGGGTGCAAGGGGTTATTGAAAAGCTCAGAAGCAGGGCCCTCCTCAACGAGGTTTCCTGCGTACATTACCCCAAGCCTCTCGCACATTTCAGCTATAACAGCGAGGTCATGTGTTATGAACAGCACTGAGGTGCCAGTTACCTTGTTAAGATCCCTAATGAGGTCCAGAATCTGGGCTTGGGTTGTAACATCAAGTGCAGTGGTTGGCTCATCTGCTATAAGCATCATTGGGTTGGAAGCTATGGCCATTGCGATCATTGCCCTCTGCTGCATGCCTCCACTCAATTCGTGGGGATACGCATCATAGACCCTGCCAGGTTCTGCTATATTGACAAGGGTCAGCAGTTCTATACCCCTTCTCCTGGCCTCTTCCTCAAAGACCACTTCAAACCTCTTGCCTAAGAGCCTCCTTTTCCAGATGAATGAAGAGAAATCCTTCTTCAGTGAATAGCTTAGGTATTCAATCTGCTGTTCAAGGACTGCAGCATTGTTGACTTCGTTCTTTGATTCGGCCTCCACAAGCTTAAGGGTCAGTTCGAAGAGTTCCTCTTCTCGCTTGTAATAGTCCCTCATTGTTGTGATATGGGTAAGCTCATTGCCTCTTTTCTTGCCCATGATGACTTCAGTGAGTTCCTTGAGGGTTAAGGCAGAGTCTGCTCCGCTCTTCAGGATATTCACGATCTCATCCTCAGCCACCGGCACTGCATATTGCCGTGTCCATTTGTTTACCAGAGGCCTGAAGTCTCCCTTTGTGTCCCTGATCTCATTGTAGAAATTCCTTACGTCTTCTTGTGTCAGGCTCTCCCTTCTTATGATGGAGTTTGCAATCTCGACTCTGTTGTGAAGCAGGATATTCTCAGAAATCTGCTTCCCTATAGATATAACGGGGTTAAGGGCGAGGGACGGTTCCTGGAAGATCATAGCGATCTTTCTTCCTCTTATCTTTGATATGACAAAGTTATGGCGCTTTATGAGGCGCTTGTTCCTCTTTACCCTCACATCCGTCTCAGACTTTACGTTTATCCTGGCAAGTTTGGGAAGGTCGTTGAGGATATTGTAATTGTCAATGTAAATTGAGCCAGAAATAATCCTGCCTGGAGGATCTGGAATAAGATCCATTATGGAGGTGGCAGTAACACTCTTGCCGCATCCGCTCTCTCCAACGAGGCCAAATATTTCACCTTTCTTAACGGCGAGTGTAACCCCATCTAAAGCCTTGACGATTCCCTTTGAGGTGAAGAATCTGGTTACCAGATTCTCCACTCTAAGGTACTCCTCACCATTGTTCTTGGTTTTAATTTCTTCTTGCTGTTCCTCTACCATGATAGTTTACCTTCTTAGTTTGGGGTCAAGTACATCTCTAAGCCCATCTCCCAGGAGATTGATTGACACAGTGAACAGTAGGATGAAAATTCCCGGTATGATAACAGGCCACCACAGTCCTGCACCGAGCCAATTCTGTCCCAGGCTGATTATGTTTCCAAGTTCGGGGAAGTAAGGGTCACTTATAACTCCCAGATAGAAAAGCACAGCAAAGAGCTGCATGATGCTACCCAGATCCAGTGAAATCTGTACGAAAACTGGTGAAAGCACATTCGGAAGAACGTGCGAAAATACATTTCTTACTGTGGAAGCTCCAGATGCAGTGGCTGCTTCCACATACTTCATAGACTTTATGTAAAGTGCCTGCCCTCTTGCCAGCCTTGCATAGGTTGGCCACCATACAATCAGAAGGGCATAAACCGCCATTATGATGTATCTTCCAAGAAGGAATATGAAAGCAAGGGCAAGAATTAGGAATGGTATACTGAAGAATACATCGGTAATTCTCATCAGTATCTCATCAATGTATCCGCCCTTAAAGCCCGCGATTGCTCCAATTACTGTGCCAATCCCTGCCCCTATGAGCACGATGAAAAGTGAATATCCAATATCGAATTTTATAGCCGCCAGCGATATGGTTAACAGCGGATACTGGTGCGAATAAAACTCAGTATAGCCAAGAAGTCCAGGAAGCCCATGTGAAAATGATGGGCCAATAGGTGTAACAGCTGTTGGAATGCTGAAGGATAAAAGGTTGCTGGCGTTTGTAACCCCAAGATACCTGGGAAATACCAGGTCTAGGAATGCTATAATGAAGTAGAAGGTAGTGATTATCATCCCCACCAGCGCGAGCTTATTCTTCAAGAGCAACCTAAACGTGTGAGAATAATCTTCAAGTTTTGGGTGTCTTTTCTTAACAGGCAGCTGTTTCGCCTGCATCACAGTTGTGTCTACCATTTTTTCACCTTAATACCTAATCCTCGGGTCTATGAACGCATAGGCTATGTCTACAATGAGATTAGCCGCCATGAGAGTTACGCCAAACACGAAAGTCGTGCCTAGAACACCATATATTGCCACGTTTATAACTGCATTCAGTGCCAGTATGCCCATTCCGTAATAGTTGAAAACGGTCTCTACTACTACCACTCCTCCCAGAAGCCCAGCGAAAAGTAGCCCAAGAACTGTTACTGTGGGGATCAGGGCATTCTTCCTTACATGCCTCTTTATAACAAGGCTTTCAGGTACACCCTTTGAACGTGCAGTCTTGACATATTCCTGGTTGGAAGCATCCACCATTCCTGCCCTTATAAACCTCAATATGGCAGCCAAAAGAGAAAGCGTTAGCGTTACAACAGGCAAGATGAGATAAATGAATGAACTGTAAGCAAGTTTCCAGTCACCATGGATCAATGCGTCGAATAGAGGCAAATGTGTTGGCCCAGTCAACCCAGTAGATGGGTCGAACCAAGGCGGCGGGATAGCCCCAACGGCGTTAAACGAGAATTTTCCTGCTATTGGCAATACTCCAAGCGGGTTTCCAGCTATAACATTCTGCCCAAAGAGAAGTTGCAGAAGCAGCCCAAGAAGAAAAACAGGCATGGCATAGAAAGCCAGCGAGAACACTCTCCCTGTCTGGTCTGCCACGGAATTTGGCCTTGCACCAATGTACGTGCCAAGCGGAATTGCAATCACAATAGAAAGGATGGTGGCAAATAATGCGAGCTGGATTGTTGCAGGGAAATAAAGCTCTATGCCTTTCAGGACAGACCCTGTATAGATGCTTGTGCTCATAGTGCCCCACTGTCCAGTAAACAGGGCCTTAAGATAGAAGAAGTACTGGATGAAAATTGGATAGTTCAAACCAAGGGCAGCCTTTGCATTTGCATATTGAACTGAAATAGGCACTGGTGACTTTGGGTTCACAAACCTGGCAACGAGATAGGTATCTGGAAACATCCTCAGAAGAAAGAATACAAGGAGAACCAGACCAAGCAGTGTTGGAATTAACAGCAATAGCCTCCTAATGATAAAATATCTTAGCTCCATACTATAGACCCGACCAAATTGTAATATCGATATATAACCTTTTTCCGAAAGGCTATTTCATTGGTTATTTGATGAAAATTGCCTTAGAAGCTATTGCCCAATCACTGTTTTAAACATGGCCATTCTGGTACAAAAAAATCTAGATTTCATTTCTGTCAATTATGGGAAACTGGTGAATCTGCAATGAAATGAAAATAGAGGTAAGTTGAATGTAAAAATGTGAATTAATTTGTGGCTGATGGAGTTATGTAGTGGGATGTTGGTTTCCTGTTCTTGACATGGTTGAACCACCAAATCTTTGAAACAAGCTTCACATCCTCGAACGGGTTCTCTATTGAAGGTTCCCTGAAGCACTGGGTAAAACAGTCATTGCACTGGTTGTCGTAGTATTCCCAGTTTGGTTTCTTGTTCAGGACAACTTCCATGTGTGTGAAGCACGGGTGAACCTTTCCACGGTAATCCGTGTAATAAGTGGTCTGTCCGGCCCTGCATGGTGAAACCATCTTGCCGTCCAGATAATCCACCGCCTCCTTGTAATAGCTTCTCGTGTTCCCGAACACATGGTCATTGTAGTGGTCAGCGGCATATGAGAAAGCCTGTCTTATCATTGCGGGCTCAACCTGAAAGTCCTGGAAGTAGTATGAACTCTGGTCCGGGAAGCACATTGAAAGCGGAACCCCGAGTTCCCGGTTCGCGTATTCAACCATGTCCTTTACCTTGAAGTAGTTGAAATTAGTCACAAGTGCGTTTGCTGTAAGCACCTTGACCTTGTCTTTTGACTCCTTAATGGTTTTTACCACGGTGTCGAAGATCTTGAGGCCCCTGTATTCGTTGTGCTCTTCAGGTATGTTGCTGTCAAGTGAAATGGTCATGCCATCAAGATATGGTGTTATCTTTTTCAGTACGTAAGGGTTGGTTCCGTTTGAAGCAATATGGGTTATGAAGTGGTTCTCCTTCAGCCTCTTCAGAATGGATTCAATTGATTTGTTAAGGGTTGGCTCTCCGCCAGTCAATGAAACAATCTTGACCTTGTTCTTCTTCATCTCAGCAATGTGCTTGTCAATGAGTTCTTCGGGGAAGAAGATTTTGCCCTGCCAGGCATTGCAACTCTTGCATCTGAGGTTGCAAAAGTAGTCGATGTTCCATATCATTGATTTCATATGGGATTTCAGTAATAATCAGAATTAATAAACTTGTTGGGAAGGGATAGTTGAAAAATTTCCACCCAGTTTTCTCCTAAGATCAACTCTGCAAGAAATTTGTCCAATCAAAGGAGATCTCCAAGGTCCCTGTTGAAAGGCTGTTCAAGCCAGTAGGTCATGAAAACATCATCCACATATTTTCCATCGATCACAAACTGGCCCTTTCTGGCACCTTCCACTACAAACCCCATGCTCTCGTAAAGCGCGATAGCATTGGTATTGGTTGAAAAGACCTCAAGATTGAGCTTTTTCACATAGTTCTCCCTGCACCACTCGACCCCAGAAGATATGAGCTTTTTTCCAAGGCCCTTCCTCCTGTGGCCTGATTTAATTGCAATCCCAAGGTTTGCAGTGTGGCGGTTCTTTCTATACATGCCCCTCTGGATTGTCAAGACCCCAACAATTTCTGAATCCTTCTCTGCCACGACCGTGAGGTCATCAGGGCTCCGGATTCTCTCCTGTTCTCCTCTCTCTGTTAAAAGGTAATACTCGCTGACCAGGAAGACCCTCTCGTCCATCACGCTCTGCATGCAGTTTATGACTCCTTTGGCATCCTTGGGCTCAGCCCGCCTTATTAAATATTCGCCAAAAACTGTTTCTTCAGGGCTTTTACCTTTCCAGAGCATGAAAACACTACTTTCCACTTAAAGAGTAAGTAGACATAATCCTTTCCCCTTCAATCGCGAAATAGTGCGCGCAATGCCACTATTTCTTCACAAGGGAACTCTTTAGGTCGTGGTACATTTCTGTCATCTGCTCAGCAAGCTTTCTTGCCTCGTCAGCAATCTTTTCCTTGTTGTCTAAGAACTCAGGAGTCAGAATCGCTCCTTCTCTGGATGGGAGAATAAGCCCTTCCTTTTCAAGAACCCTCAGGGAATATCTGATCTTGTGCTCAGGAATTCCAGTTTCGTGTGATATCTTTATGATCCCTACGGGTTGCTCACGCAGCAATGTCTGAATTATAGAAAGATGCCTCTTCACCGTTTCCAGATCAGTTTTTATCTCCCTGAACAATGAATTTGAATTTTCCATGACACCTAATGGCTATCAATAATATATTTATTATCGGAGCATAAACAAAGTCTTTCTCTTTATCACAGAATTGCCATTAAGGAAAGAGTTCCTCGCCATTTTCTGTTATGGTCGGGTCTTCAGTGCAGTTGAGTAGAATCCTGATCTTTTCCTCTCTTTCATGTATGTATTGTTTGAACTTTTCCTTGTCATCGTAATGTTCCATGATATTGATGGCATTTTTCCTTAGGGAGATCTGGAGCTTTATGTCAAAGCGCATTCTTTCCGTTAACTGAGAAAGTTCGATCCTTTGGGGCAACAGTAAAGTGAACCCCAAATCTCGTATTAAGTTTTTCAGCGCTACCCCACTTAAAGGTAATGATACATGTATATCATAACTAAGAGAAAATGGGCTTTATCAGTTAATGGAAAATGTTGATTGAAGATATGAGATGTTATGAGGTGCCTACCACATCTCATTTACTCATTTTTCAGCTTTATGGAATAGTATTTCAAAAATATGCAGTAAACAGGGATGTGCCATCTTTCCCACATCCCTGGAAATCGACCTGAGATTCATGAGGCAGGTCTGACTGAGATGGCATACGTTCTGAACAGAGGTGGTGCATAATATTGCATAACATTTAGAGAACGGAAACAGTAAATTCCCTCCTGCAATATGGAAGATGAATGCCGGAAATCAAAGTCACAGAGATTGACAATTACACTTACATGATAGATAAGTCGCACGATAGCCGCATGAATGTGCCTGGCATCATTTACTCTAGTCCGGCCATGATGGAGGACATCAGGAATGACCAGTCACTGCAGCAGGTCGTGAATGTGGCCATGCTTCCAGGTATCGTCAGGGCTTCCATGGCCATGCCAGACATCCACTGGGGGTATGGTTTTCCGATTGGCGGGGTGGCGGCATTTGATTCTGAAGAAGGAATTGTGTCACCCGGGGGAGTCGGCTACGACATTAACTGTGGTGTGTCGCTTGCGCGCACCAATCTTACATTTGAGGAAATAAAGCCCAAGATCCGGGAACTGACCGACCTTCTTTTCAGCAAAGTACCCTCTGGCATGGGAAGCACCAGCACCAAGGTAACAGAAGGCGACCTCGACGCCATACTTTCCACTGGTGTCCAATGGTGCGTCGACAGGGGAATGGCCACAAATGATGATCTCAGGTTAACAGAAGAGAATGGTGCCCTGAAGGACAACAGGCCAAGAAATGTCTCCCCTGAAGCAAGGAAAAGAGGGCTAAAGCAAATTGGGACACTGGGGGCTGGAAATCATTTCCTGGAAATACAGAGGACCGACAGCATTTTTGACCAGGAGATTGCAAGGTATTTCGGAATCAAGGGCACAGACCAGATAACAGTGATGGTGCACACCGGCTCTAGAGGACTAGGGCACCAGGTAGCGACAGATTTCATAAGGAAGTTGAATACACTTGGGGAAGGAGTAATTTCACATCCTGTAGACAGGCAGCTTACTTCTGCTAAAATTCAATCCGACATAGGGAGTGCATATCTGGGTGCAATGAATTCGGCTGCAAATTATGGGTTTGTCAACAGGCAGGTAATCATTCACAACGTAAGGGAAGCTTTCCATGAGATCTTCCCCGATTCTGAGGTAAAGCTTGTTTACAGCTTGGCGCACAACATGGCCAAGATGGAGAGGCATCGCGTGAATGGGGATGAGAGAAAGCTTCTGGTTCATAGAAAAGGCGCCACTAGAGCTTTCCCGGGTTACTTCTTCAAAGAGGACAGCTTTTTCCGAATGTTTGGCCATCCTGTGCTTATACCGGGAGATATGGGGACTGCATCTTATGTTCTCGTGGGAAAGGAGGGCAATGACCAGAAGTCGTTCTCTTCAAGCTGCCATGGGGCAGGTAGAAAATTGAGCAGGACAAAATCAATTGAAGCATTCAAGAGCAAGGAAGTCGTTTCAAAACTTGAATCTAAGGGCATTTACCTTCGTGCACAGAATGTCAGGGTAATTTCTGAGGAAGCTCCTGGAAGCTACAAGGACATTGATGAAGTGATTTCTTCCGTCACGGGTGCTGGTCTCACAATCCCTGTAGCACGCCTTACTCCACTTGGCGTTGTGAAGGGATAAATGAGTTGTTCTTTTGGAAGAGAAATCTGAAGCTCCATTTATTGCATTAGCAAACACTGTATGTTATATTCGTATTTTCATCCATCTATATCGGGAGGTTGCCTACTAGTAATGATTTATCAGGCTATTTTCAAGTATTTTTAAAGAAAGGATATTCATCATTCTCAAATGTAGGTTCGATCCCTAATATTTATATTAGTCCGTTCCTTTAGCCGATGCAAACGAGGAAGATAGCATTGCACAGAAACAGCTTAATTGCAATAGTGATCACACTTCTTGTCATAGGAAGTGCGTTAGCCATAGCAGGAAATAGTACAGCTATAACTCCTCAGAAAGGGACGGTGTCATATCAGGCGTCCTATCTGGGTCTACCTGCAAAAGGAGCAACAGTAACAGTAAGTACATTATCGGGAAACCAGGTAGCGACACTAGGTGGCGCACTGAATCAGACTTCCTTGCCACTTGGAAGTTACTTATTCACAATGCAGCCTTACGTGACGTATGGCGCATCTTACATAGTTAATGGAACAAGCAAGATAGTCAATGTAACAAACAGTAACACCCAGACAATATCTCTGGATTCCACGGCTTATGTTACGCATGAAGTTGCTGTAACGGTGAATGGTGCAAAATCAGGAGCTCCAGCTACAGTTAAATTCTCAACAAAGTCAGGTTTCGTGTTTGAGACAAACACAACAACAGGCACCTTCAACGCGACGCTTCCAACAAGTGGCTTCTTCGCCACAGTCGATTTCGGCGGACAGATTAATACAACTTTCATTACTGGACTTAGTGCATCAAAAATCACTCTCGGAACCACTGGCCCCAACTTGATTGGAGGCTATGTCACAGATAGCAATGGTCAACCAATCAGCAATTTCAATGTTATAGCAATTAACTCAACAACCCCGTCTTATTCTATCATGTCATTTACCAATGGTGCGTTCCAGTTTGTAAAGGGTTCAGCAACCAACTATGTGATTTCAGCAAACGGGTACAAGCCTGTTGATTATAAGGCTGGCACGACTAATTATCCCCTGCAGAAAGATAGCAGCAATATCACATATAACTATACACTTGGCAACAACCCAGCATACCTTAACCTTACAGTTGACTATGCAATTGGCAACTCAACAGCCATTCCCTTCATGCCTAATGCAACTGTTGGTTCACTGTACTGGCAGAATCAGTTCGACACATTTACTTCAGCTGCTTCAACGGCTTATCTCCAGTCATACGTTGATGGGCTCGTTGGAAACTACACAGATTACTCAATACTTGTCAATGGGCACAACTACAAACAGTTGGGCACAACAGTTGACACAGCGGCAACTGCAACAGGCAATGCAATGACCGCGAAAGTCACATTCACATTCTACAATGCTAATGTGTCAGCTTCAAGCCTTTCCAATGGCTTTACTGTAAAACTGTTCACACAGGGAACACAGTACAATACAGGGTCTCTTTACTACAACTATGTCTTTAACTACAACATCAAAGGCCTTTCACTGTCATCTCCAGTTTCAGCCGCCAACACATTTGTGAACCCAGTAAAACTTGCCCCGCAGGCAACAAGCGGATTCCTGAACCTAGTTTTCAGCAAGGTTAGTGCTCCGGTTGTAACTGCGTCACAGATTAATCTGTACTGGAAAGGCACCTCACCACAGAACTACTTGGTTACAAGCAATGGCACATCAGCAGTCTTTATTGTCCCAACTAACACGCCAGTTGCATTCAACCTCTCAAAGGCATTTTACAACCCTGTCACAAACACAAATGACTACAACAAGGCCCTAAATTACACATGGAAACTCAATGGCACTGCCGTACCAAATGACTATAACGAGTACAATGCTACAATAACCTTTGGCGGTTTTGCAAATTACTCTGTGGCTGTCACATACACTAGCGCTTCTGGCGTGACAAATACTACTAATTTCAATGTCTTTGCATACGATGCCGCCCCAGCAGCTTACCTTAATGTAACTTCCAGTGGAAAGACTATCTTTGCAACAGCAGCAGTATCAGGCACGCAGACTCTAACAGTGCCACAGTCTAACGTTGTCCAGTTCAGTGGATATTACTCTACATTAATGATTCCAGGAACTACCTATAAAGTGCCGCTTCTCTACAGTTGGTACTTCCCAGGATACACAAACAATGCAGTCAACGTAACACAGACATTCAACACACCATACATTGCTAACAAAGCAATGGTCTTAGGTTATCTCAATGTGAGCACTTCGGCTGGCAGTGTTGCAAGCACACAGCTTTCGATCAAGGTAAACGACACAACTGCACCGAGCGCCCAGGTAACTGTACAGAACGTAACACATGCAACAATAGCACAGCCAATCGCTGGACAGGTTACAATATTCTCTGCAAACAAGTCCACTGACAAGTACTATGCCACATCTGACCTGTCATACAACTGGAGCATTGTTTATGCAAATGGAACAAAAGTGCTTGCAGGAAACAGCACGTACCAGCTCATGGGAAACAACACCAACCAGTCCTATTTGATGGTGCAGTTCAACACACTGAACAGCTTGATAGTGTCCCTCAAGGTAACTAACCCGTCAAACGTTTCCTCATACAGCAACTTCACAACTTCAATGGTTGTGGTATCGCCGAGGCTCGTTGTGTTGAACTCATACTTCCCGACAACACCTTCACAGGGAGCAAAGACGGTGGTTTACCTAAACATTTCAAATAATGGAACAGTGAATGCAAACTCATTCTACATTGTGGCGATCGTCAATGGAAAGATTGTAAACAACCAGTCTTATGGCCCGCTTCCAGTAGGGACAACAAAGCAGTTTGAATTTAACTTTACTTCTCCGTCACAGGGAAATGTACAGGTACAATTTGAGGCAATAAACTCCACACAGCCTGCATTCTTTGCAAAGGGTGGCTCGCTAACAATAACTCAGAAAGTCAGCCCACCAGGATACCAAACGCCCCTCATAGTTGGAGGAGTTATCGCAATCATAATTGTGATAGGTGTGGTTTACTACAGGCTGAGTTCCAGAACTGTTTCAAAACCCAAAGAGAAGAAACAAGTTCCTGCAAAGAAGACTGAAGAAAAGAAGAAGTAAATTTTTTCTTCTTCATTTTTAAATTTTTAAAATTTCCAATCTTTTGTTTTTCAATTGAAACAGAAAAATTGAATTTTACATTTCTTCCAGTATCTTAAGCCCAACAATATTGGCAGCATCCCTGATTATTGTCCTGTAAGAATTTATTATGAGTACCCGCCTTTCCTTCTCTTCCTGTAGGGCATTTATAACTGGGCAGTTACTGTAAAAATCATTGAACTTTCTGGTTAATTCAAGAAGGTAGTTGGCAACATTCTCCGGTTTCAATCCCCTGAGGGATTCAGTGAGGACATAAGGATAAAGATACATCTGCCTTATGAGTGCCCCTTCTTCTTTGTTGTAATTCTTCCCTACTGCTTGGTTCTGTCCTTCAAGTTTCCGCATTATGCTTGATGCCCTTGCGTACGAATACATAACAAATGGGGCAGAATCCCCCTCGAGGTTAAGGGCCTCGGACCACTTGAAAACCATTGGTTTGTTGGAATTCAGTTTGAGTATGTGGAACCGGATTGCAGACACAGCCACATTCATGGCAATTTCCTTAAGTGATTCCTCTGGAAGCTCTGGCCTCTTTGATTTTACCACTTTGAGGGATTCCTCTATGGCCCGTTCATACAGTTCATCTAGTGTTATTATTTGCCCTTTCCTGGTCGACATTTTTCCGGTTTCCAGTGAAACATAGGAATAGAATACGAAGTCAAGCCTGTGCTCCTGGTTAAGCAGGGTTTTGGTGACATATTCGATGTGGCTGGCATGTTCCTTGTGGTTTTCCCCAAGGACGTCTATTAGCCAGTCAAAATTCTGGAATTTGTAAAGGTGATATGCTATATCCCTGGAGAAATAGAGGGAGGTTCCATCTTTCCTTGTGAGGAACATCTTCCTTCCGTTGCTCATAATGTACTTGGCACCAGCTTCTTCCAGGAGGTCTTCCTCTAAGTCCTCCATGATCCTGCCAATATCTCCAGTCCTTATGAGGTCAGACTCCCAGGTATAGTCATCAATCTTGATTCCGAGGTTGAAGAGTGAAGCATTGATGCTGTCGAGTATTATGCTGCACACTTTCCTGATCCCTTCGATTGTCTCGGGGTCACCTTTTTCATAATCCCTTATGACCTGATCCACCTCACCGTTCAGTTCTGTGCCAGCTTCCAATTCTACAGTGGCTTGCTTATAGCCTTCCAGAAGGTCATAGGCGGAGGGGTTGTCGGATTTCACGAATTTCCTGTAGCCCGCGTAAAGAGATGCAACCTGCCTTCCTGAATCATTAATGAAGTACTGTGTAGTGACCCTGTAGCCGTATCTGGCAAGGAGCCTTGCAAGTGAATCTCCGATGATGGAATTCCTGATCCTTCCAATATGTATTGGCCCGGTTGGGTTTGTGCTCGTATGTTCAACTGACACCCTCTCTGGATCCTGAAATGTGTCGGGATACTGGTTGGTTCCCTCCATTTCCTTCCAGATAGCTTCCATCAGCTTTGAAGGCATCAATGTGAAATTTACGTACCCTCCAACCGATTCGATTTTCTCTATGAAATCTGAAGCTCCAAGAATCTCTGTAACCTTTGAATAAACTGCTTCCGAGGAAAGCCCTCTCTTCTTCATTACTTGGAAAGCCCTGAAGGTGAGGTCACAATGGCCACTTCTGTCAAGGGCTATGTCTCCTTCAGTTACTTCGGGGTATGCCGTTTGGATGCTCTCAATAATTTTCTTCCAGTAGTCGTCGAAGAGAAGCATGCCGTGCTCATTGTTTGAGTTTATTTGACGCTTTCTATCCGGCTTATATCATCAGACCACTGGATTGAACTCATACTGCTCTGTGAAGGCCCTCAGGGCACTGATGATCCTGTCGCTGCTCATCTCAAAGGCAGCAGGCTTACCAAGCTCCTCAGGCACCACAAAGCTGAGATTGTGGTTGTCGATGTTATATCTTTCATTGAGGGCCTTAACAATGTTATCGATGCCAATTTCACGTATATTCGACTTCTTTATTCCATAATTGTCCATTACGGAGAGAATCTTTTCCCTCGCTTCCCTTCCGGATAACCCGGATCTTTCTGCCAGGTAAAGTTCTACCAGCATCCCTGAAGTTATTGCTTCATGATATTTTGCCCTGCCTTTGGTTACATGGATTATTGTATCGCCGATTATCTTGCCGAAATTGAGAGACTTTCTGCGCAGAAGGTCAGTATTTTCTGAAAGTTCAACTCTAGTCTGGGCTGTTCTTGAAAGCAGCCGGATGAGGTTATCGCTGGCTTTGAGCTCCTTCAGGTCTTCATGTGAATGGAGCATTGTAAGGAGGGAGTGGTCTCCCAGGAGCCCGTACCTGAGGATTTCAGAAAGGCCATCCCTGAACTGTTCATTTTCAGAGTTCCTGGTAAAATAGGTATCAATGTCAATCTCCCTGGGAGAATATCGGGTTGCCATAGCATCCTCAAAGTTGGAGAAATTAATGCCATTCATTCCTGAGACAGCATTTGAAACCTGTGCAAGGGGCAACGTAGGAACAGGTATGTAGTCTATGCCACCCCTGTATGTGGCGGCAATAAATCCTGATATATCACAAAGTCTGGGCCCTCCAAGGCCAATGAGAAGCGAATCTGAATTGATGTTCCTCTCAATCATCACCCTGATAATCTTCTGGTAGTTCCTGATGTTCTTCAGGTTCTCATCAAAATTGAGGGTTATTTTTGTGAATTCTCCTCTTATTCCTGTAAGATCCGGCACATGTTCGCCGAATTTCTCAAAGCATTCGCTGCCGGCTATCAGGACAACCCTGTCATATTTCTGAGAGGTTTCCACAAGGCGCTCTACCACGTTGTCTCCCACAACAATCGGCACGTCGCAGGAATTTATTGTGAGCGTATTCCTCTCAGCATTGCTTCCCATTTGTTTTTCCCCGGTAATAAATAGCGACTATCTAATAAATAATTATCCCTAAATTATTGAAGACCTGCCAATAAATATGACCAGTAACTTGCTCATGACCAGATACCCATTGTAATAACATCGGGATTAAAATCTAAAGTCGTTCTAAATTTCGCATAACATGAAATAGAATGGCATAGGGGCCCTTTAATTTAAGGCATGCCGAGAGGCAATCCGGGGCAATAAGGAATGGGCAAAAGTGCCAACATTTTAATAAGTCATACTGATCCTAAAACCCGCCTATTAATGACATTTCAAGGTTCTAAAAAATTAAATGATCTGGCCAAGAACGGATACCTGAAAATTAAAAACCACGGAATGATAGTAAATAACAGAACAGCCGCTCTTGTTGGGCTCAATGGCACAATAGACTGGGCCTGCCTTCCCAATTTTAACTCGCCCCCAGTTTTTGACTCTATTCTGGATTCAAGGAAAGGAGGGTATTTCTCCATAAGGCCAAGGGACACGGACGGAGTTGAGGTAATTCAGTATTACAAGGAACTAACCAACGTCCTCATCACAGAGTTCATGAAGGAAGGGATGGTTTTCCTCAGGCTCACGGACTTCATTCCCATTTCAGATTACCCCACAATAAGTTTCCCGGAAATACACAGGCTGGTGGAAACCAGGTCTGAGGAGGTGCCGGTCGAGGTTGCCTTCAAGGCAACATTGAACTATGGCAAGGATCACGTAGATCTTGCAATTAGGAAAAACGGCTTTATCTTCCAGTCCCCGACTACAAATGTTGGCATAGTCAGCGAGATTCCGCTGAAGGCTGAAGACCACCTGGTCCAAGGCAGTTCAACCCTGCCAAAGCGGTCCTCCAGGTGGCTGGTTGCCCTCCAGGGGATTTCTCATCTTGATGCCATAACAGACTACAAGTCATACGAGCGCCTTGAAGAGACCACTGAATACTGGCAGAAGTGGAGCAACACTGGCACGTACAAAGGTTTGTACAACAATGATGTAATCAGGTCAGCCCTGGTCCTGAAGGGCCTGTTCTACGAGCCAACAGGCCTGATGGTTGCTGCCCCTACTGCAGGCTTGCCGGAATGCATTGGCGGCGAGAGAAACTGGGACTACAGGTTCACTTGGATCAGGGATACCGCCTATGTTATCGAGGCACTTTCCATGATCGGGTACAAGCGTGAAGCCACCAAGTTCCTGTACGATATGATGGATATCATCGAAAGGGAGAATAAGGTAAGGACCATCTATTCAATCAACCAGAAGGATGACCTTGATGAACTGGAACTGGATTATGACGGATATATGCAGTCCAGGCCGGTAAGAATCGGAAACAAAGCTTCCACACAACTCCAGGTGGACCAGTATGGATCAATTGTCAATGCAATCCATTCCCTGAGCAATGCGGGGGGCATAATCAACTCCTACCTCTGGAATTTTGTCGGGGAGACTCTTGACACCCTTTCTGAGTTATGGAAAATGCCGGATTCCAGCATTTGGGAATTCAGGACAGAGCCAAGACATTACGTTTACTCAAAGATAGTTTCCTGGTCTGCATTCAACAATGCCATAGACCTCGGGAAGACGCAGGGTTTTTCAGGGCCATACAGGAAATGGAAAGCAGCCGCGGATACAATAAAGGAAGATGTCATGAAGAATGGGTACGACGAGGAACTCAATTCATTTGTCCAGTATTATGGTGCAAAGGAAACTGATGCATCCCTTCTCAGGATGCCGCTTGTCAACTTCATACCTGCAAATGACAAGAGGTTTCTTGGCACCCTTGAGAAGATTGACAGGGACCTCAGGGTCACCGACCACCTTTTCAAGAGGTACAGGGAAGATGATGGGCTGAACGGCCGGGACAACGCTTTCCTGCTCCTTTCTTTCTGGTATGTTGAAGTCCTCATACGGCTTAACAGGCTAGACGAGGCAAGGGACATATTCGACTCTCTCATGGACAGGGCCAACCACCTTGGGCTCCTCGCAGAGGAGATCGATTTCGACACAGGTGAGCAGCTCGGGAACTTCCCCCAGGCAATCACCCACCTTGGCGTTATAAGGGCTGCAGTCCTTCTCAACACGGAATTCAAGAACTGGCACAGGGCAAATGCAAGAAGGACAACAGGCAGGCGTTAAACCTTCACCATATTACGCAAATTCTCATTTTCTCATTTATCCGGCGAGCAGTTCCCCTTAATATCCATTTATAAAATCCAACAGACCTATGCGCGGAACTCTCAGGATATTCAGGACGCCAAAATTCAGCATTGAGGGCCTGGAAGAGTTCATCAGGATTTCGCTGAAAAGCTACGGGGAAGTGCATTTTCTACTGACGGACGGAATAATGCTCAATTTCAGGGACATCCTTTCTCCGGAGATCATGCCAATGGTCATGGTCCAGAGAATCCTGACCTCATACCAGCTCCAGAAAATACTTATGGATTCTGATCAGAACCCTTGCTACATTTCTGCCACATCCTCTGTAATTGAGGCCTGGCCTTCATCTATTGTTGAAAGCATATATGATATCCTGAAGATCAAGACACAATACCACGGCGCAATAGTATTCCTCAACATCGTGGGTCATGGCGGGGTTTTTGAGAAGTATCTTGGAAACAGGGTTCTGTCTCGCAACAGTGTGGAGGACAGGGGAGGTTTGTATTCATGGGAAGAACAGTTCCAACAGTAAGGCAGAGCATGGAAGCACTGTCAGCAAAGCTGCAGAAGATGTCGCAGATAATGGGCTCTGGAGATGCGGAACTCCTGAACTCCATTCTCATCAAGGGAAGGAGGCATGCACACGAGGTATCATACTCAGACATGGAAGTGGGTTATGGCTTCCTGATATCAATCATCATTGAACTGGAGAGGGAGATACGTGAACTGAAGGCAGAGAAGTCACATGAATGATGTTATTGTCAATGCCACTGGGAGCGATTTTATCCGGTTATGGTACCTCAGGGGCAACCGCATCCAGTTCAGGAGGTTCAGGAACCGCTCATGGATGTTCGTGTCAGGAACTCCGTACGACCTGGATTTCCTTGCACGCCAGCTGGACGATTCTGGCCGTTATGAATACATGGAAGCCACGGGGAACAACGTTTATGGTTCTGTGGAAGGCATCAGAATTGAGGTTAACCCATCAGGCATCAGTGATCTGGTGACGGCAATTGAGAACATAGGGCTTGGGAGGAAATACAGCATCTACAATGCCGACATCAACCCAGTCCTCAGGTTCATGTCTGAGCGCAGCCTCAGATTTTTCCAGCTTCCATCCCCTGAAGACCATGATCCGGAAATCCCGCATGTTTACATTGGGGGGAAGTCACGCCTTGGAACGCCGGTTGAGGTGAGCATAGGCAACAGGAAATACCACAGCCTCAATTCATCATTCCTTGAGGATCTCCATGAAGCAATCACGCAAAACATCATTGTCATATACAACAACCGTGACAGGCTATTCGAGAAACTCCTCATGCTTCTTTCGTCAAACGGATACAACATTGGCGCATCAAGGGGGAAAAGTGGAAGCACATACCAGTCTTACGGGCAGGTTTACTACAGCAACCCGAGGGTATGGCTCACCAACAGGATTGCAATCGAGGCGGATTCATTCACATACTCCGAAGCAGGATTGCCCGGCCTGATCCAGATGTCACGCATTTCTTCCCTCCCCATGGTAACGGCATCAACGGTGACCGCTGGAACCGCAGTGTCATCAATGGAGGAATCCCATGCCCTGAGGAGCCAGATCCTCATTCCGCTTTACAAGGATGACCATGAGCAGGCCAAACCGTCTGATATCCTCATGGAGACTGACAAAGGAGGCATGGTGCTGCAGCCTGATCCGGGAATATACACGGATGTTTATGAGATAGACTTCTCATCCATGTATCCCAGCATAATGGTGAACTACAACCTTTCACCAGAAACCATAGGCATGGATGGGGATTTCCAGGTGCCCGGGCTTCCCTACAGGATCAGCACGCAAAAGCGTGGCTTCCTTTCAATGGCCCTGGAGGAGCTTCTCAGGACAAGGCTGTTCTACAAATCCATAAAATCGAGGGATGTTGTGTATGAGCAGAGGGATGCAGCCCTGAAATGGATGCTTCTCACATCATTTGGATACACTGGGTACAAGAATGCAAAGTTTGGGAAGATCGAGGTCCATGAATCGATTACGGCGCTTGGCAGGTGGGCGCTGTCAAGGGCAATATCCCTCTCCATAAAGCATGGGTTCCAGCCAATACATGGAATCGTGGATTCCCTCTGGATAAAGGGAAGCGGCGACATCAATGCCCTTCTCAGGGACATTGAGAAGGAAACAAGAATCGGAATAGTAGTGGATGGACATTACAGGTGGATCGCATTCATGCCAGCCAGATCCGGCCTAGGAGCCCTGAACAGGTATGTTGGCCTCCGGGACGATGGAACATTCAAGGTCAGGGGCATAGAGGCAAGGAGATCAGATGTTCCTGAGATATGTGTTGACTTCCAGATGGATGCCCTCAACATCCTCAGGGACTGCACTTCGCCGGAGAATATATGGGGAAAAAGGGAGTTCATAAGGCAGCTTGAAAGGGCATACATGAAGGAGCTCCCCCTTAAGCCGAGGGAAAATTTCAGGGTTGGCATCCACATAACACGGAAAAGGGAAGAGTACAGGGTCAACAACATCCAGAAGAAGCTTCTCCAGGCATCTGAAAATATTGGCTATTCAATCAATCCCGGAGACCGTGTCGGGGCAATAATCGTGAACAAGGGGCAGGGCAAGATTGACCTCGGGGATGAATACAGCGGCGTGGACATCCAGTACTACAGGAGAATCCTGGAACGCTCATTCGAGCCAATGGATTTCATACTGTCATCATGCGCACCGGCAACCAGCCAGGTTACTCTGTCTACTTTCTCCTGAACATCTGCATGACCTTTTCTTCAAGGGCTGCAACCGGCACATCATTAATTCCGATCATCTTGGAAACGCCCTTTCGGTCTCCGCGGCCAACAACCTTTCCTTCCACGATGCCTATGTCCTCAAGGCGTTTTATTATCCTGTATACCATGGAATCTGCGCCAATTTCGAGGGAATACTGCTCAGCCACGACCCTGGATTCCCTGATCACGCAGGCCATCTCAGTGCTGGACTCGTCCTTGAGGCACCTGCATACAGAAAGTAGAACGCCAAGTTCCTCAGGCTCAAGCTCCCCGAGCTTGCTCTCAGTAACATAAGGGTTGATCATGGAACTGGCAGCCCTGATATCCTCACTCTCCAGCTTCTCCCCGTCCCTGTACTGGCACACGTAGGCTGATTTCTGGAGAAGCTCAATGGCGACCCTTGCGCTGCCAAATGGTTCTGCAACATCGCTGATATATTCAAGGGACGAGTCTTCAAAGGTTCCCTGTTCGAGGGCTATTCTTGCCCTTTCCTTGAGAATCTCCAGTAGCTCATCACGCGAATATCTGTTGAAATGAATTGTAGAAAAGACTCCAAGAGACTTCTTGTCCCGCTCGGTCATGTAAATGGACGGGTCTTCCATGGAAACAAGAATGCAGGAGACTGGGGCACCATAAACCTCGTTTGCCCTGAGAAGGTTGTATAGGCCATCCTTGTCGAACTTGATGAGGTTTGTGGCCTCATCAACAATAATGACAATATTCCTTCCCCGCTCCTCGCTTACCTTTTTCATTGCCCTGAAAATCTCCGCGAATGACAGGTTCTTTGTGCCTGTGACCCTCCCCATCCTGGCCAGCGAATCCAGCATAAGTGCCCTGAGGCTGCTGAATGAAAGTGCATTCTGGTAAACCATGAAGAATTTCTTCTCCTCCCTGCTCAGATAACGCATTGTGGAAGTCTTGCCGGTTCCTGAGTCACCAAAGGAAAGGAGGTTTGATGATATGCCTGCCTTAAGCGGCTCCAGCATTATTCTTCTGATGTTATCTATCTGCTTCTCCCTGAACCTGAGTTTCTGTGGCACGTAAGAAAAATCCAGGGGATCGGGGTTTTTGATGATCAAGATAGGTGGATAATAAAGATGGGAGATATAGGTTATGCTTAGGCGCCGCTCAAAGATGGGAGCGATGTGAACTCTTTCTTGTGCTCAATGCCCCATCTCTTGACTTTCTCTATGTCCACGCCATTCTTTGCTGCAAGCCTCTCCACGAACTTCATCATCAGGTAGCCTCCGCCGGATATGATGCTTCCAGTTCCAATCCTTGCGAATACGTTGCCGGTGCTGTCCCTGAAGCCATCCCTTGAGGCCATCTTTGCAAGGTGCCGGTATGACGCGTAGTAAACTGCAAGCTTATCGGCATCAAGCAACCCAGTGTTGAGGTTCCTTGACTTGATCCTTCCTAGGGGAACATTGACTAGTGGAGTAACTGTGAACTCAAACGGCCTCCCTACCGCAAAGGAGTTGCTGAGCCTGTTGATCATTGCAATGGTGTCCCACTCATCTTCTACAGTTTCCCCTTCCTGGCCGACCTGTATGGTGAATGCAGGCCTCCAGTAGTTGGATGTTTCGACGTACACACCTTTCCACACTATGTCCTCCCAGCTTCCATCCGGGCCAACCCTGAGCGGGAGAGTCTTGTTTGGCATGTGCCTTCTTGCAAGCTCATCGCTGCCTGTTTCAACTCCAGTCTGGATTCCAATCCAGTTTTTCGGGCCAGCCTTTAGGATCTTCGAGAGTTTTTCCATCATTTCAGGGTAACCTGCAGGAATTGATATCCTGCCATGGGTCGGGTTAGATGACTTTACACCCGGGACTGCCATTATTGCGCTGAAAAGTTCTTCGAGGGCCTCGCTGTTTGGCGCAAACATGTTCCCATGCTTGTATCCGAACGCCTCGTCTGAGTGGAGCCAGGCATTTGGAAGGCCAGCCCGGACGTTGACCTTCACCTCGTTGGTTATCCTCTCCACAGAATTGTACCTGAGCGGCCTGAGTGTAACTTCACAGAAGTCGCATCCCACACCGCAACCCCTCATCATCTCCACCATTCCTTTCATTGCGGGCCCGACAATTTCAGGGATGTCCTCAAGCCTCGGATAGGCTGATTTGGTAATGCCCCTTGCAATGAAGAGGTCATCTTTTTTCACTACCTTCCTGAAACTGTCATCATAAGTCATGTATCCGCGGTGGAAGAGCGTGTTGTCAATGCTGTCTTCTGAAATCTGCTCAAAGAGCAGTTCCACGATATCGTCCGTCTCACCCTGCACAATGTAGTCAAACTTGTACTTGTCAATTTCTTCCCTCAGGATGGTGAATTCCCAGACACCGGGGCCGCCGACAACCAGCTTTGCCTTTTTGCCTGCCCTGAGCTTGTTTATCCTTTCCATAAGGGAATCCCACTCACGCCTGACCCAGGCAGACATTTCCCCTCCAAAAAGGGCATAATAAGACATTGTGGTTGGTCCTATTCCGAGCGGGTCCATGGTTGTAACTCCGATGATCTGCGTATCGTCAGTAATGAAATTTTCGAGGTAATCTTCATGGGCAACAACTACGTCCTTTCTGTCGTACTTCCTGAGAAGCGCTGCCTCCAGCTTTCTCAGTGCATATGGCGCGAATACTGCTGCACCATTTGGATGGACTGGGGGTGCAGGCCCCTTCAGGAATTTGTAAATTCTTCCGGGAACGGCTTTCCCTGGAGCGCATGGAAGAAAGTCAAGAAGTGGAAAATTCCTGTATTCATAGCTTAAAGTTGAATCTGATACTAATACTATTTTTGTCATTGGACTTTTCCTCCGCTAGGGTGTTAGATCATTTATATTCATAAATAGTTTGTTAATCAGGGCCTTAAAAAGTCTTATTTTTCTAGATAAACTGTTTTTTCCCTTTACTAAAAAGTGCCAGATGGGCATCCCCTTCACCACTCAACGTCTAGGATAGCTGAGGCACTTTCTCTCATTTTTGTGAGGCAATAATTGGAGAATTTTCCCTGGTTGTAGATGGCTATGGGAAGGTCAGCGCCATGGGGAAGAAGCTTGGAACAGAATCCTCTCGCTGCCATTTCGCTGATCCTGCTTGCAATCTTCCCTTCATGAAGGCCAAGGTCGCTGACGTTGGTGAAGAAGTCAAACCCGGTGTTGTTGCTTCTCAGGATCGAGTCGAATATGCAGAATTCCTCCAGGGAATTCTGGTCTATGCTTTCTGAGAGGTCAGCAAGCCTCATGTAAGTGGCTATTCGCTTGGCTGGAATGTAAATTCTTCTGAGCCCCCGGTAACCAGGCACGCCTATCCCTGATTTTTCAAAAGACTCAAAGTACTTTTCCAGCAGGCTGTTCAGTTCGGGAAAGGATATCAGGGAATTGATCCTGTTCCAGGTCTGCTCTGATATGCCCACAGTGTTGATCATGGTCCTTATGACTTCGATGAGGTAACTGTTTTCAGACTGCACGGTGGCCCTTATTATGCCTGTCCAGGATCTTCTGTGCCTCTCTATTGAGAGCATTGTCTTTGGGGCATAGTACCCCAGTGAGCCAACAATTGCCGCAAAATTGAACATATCCGGGTACTGGCCCATGATCTTTCTTATGGAATGCCTGTTCCTGAACACATAATCATCAACTATCTCCTGTGCAACCTTTGAGGTTTCATCGTCATCAGAGAGAACAAGGAATGAATTGCCTTCAGATTCAAGGCCCAGGCCCCTGTCAGGGAGCTTCTCCTCCTTCAGGTATCCTGCAGCTTTCAGTAATATGGCCTCCTTTGGCAGGTCTCGATTGCGCTCAAAAATGGGTGGCCCATCATCCCCCGCATGTAGGTATTTGCCGTAATGTATATTCAGCCCGCTTATTGCTGTCCGGTAAATCACGTTCTGGGCACTCCTGAGGTCTAACCCCTGGTCAGATACCAATGCCTCAAACTTTTGCATATGGGCTGCTTTTTCCTGTCCCTCGGGGATTTTTCTGGATACCGTGCTGAAATAAGGAAAATCAGGTTTCTTGGGTGCCAGTGACTTCAGGTACCTTTCAAACTCAGTGTGGTTTTCGTCCGGTATATCCATCCTGGAAATGTCGCCATGGAGTTTCATTCTCAGCACATCAGAAGGTGCAGGCCCCAGGATGACAATATTTCTTACTTCCCTTGACCTAGAAACCTTGCCTATGAACTTTGATCTCTCATTTTCCGGCATTATGAAGATTGCAATGGACAGCTCATTCCCGCCTTCCCCAAATACTGCAACATCGATTACATCCTGCATTCCCTGGAATTTCTGGTCCACTTTTGCAGTGAAGCCGTAATATTCCAGCATGTCAGCAATAACGTCCTTTACCTGTTCCGAAAGCGTATTGCCCATATTCAAAGAAGTGGTTCATCATATAAATTCGTTGGCAAGAATTTATCACTCCCGCCATATGTGATGTGACTTGCCATAGACGGTCAGAAGTTATCTCGAATTAATACTGGCTGTAAAATTATAAATAACTTGAAACTGTGTGGTGATATTGATACTAGAATCATTTCTCATTAGTTCGGCTTCAAATCCTCCCCCGGGCATAAATGCCTTCCCATCAGGGGGATCTGTGCAGAGCCTCTATGCCCTATTTATTTTCCTGGCAATCATAGTAACCCTGAGAATATACAGGGGAATAAATGGAAGGGTCTACAGCACCTACAGGGTAATGAGGGTGCCAGTTGTTTATGTTCTGCTGACTCTTTTCACAATTCTCGCTGTGGGAACTTTCTACCCCATACTCGTTGCCACATTGGTCCTGATTCCTGCTGGGTTGCTCCTTGGATACAGGTTTGGCACAAAGGTCAAGTTCTTTAGCAGGAATGGCAGGCTTTATTATGCCAGGTCACCGGCCATATTGATCGTGTGGCTTGTCTCATTCATCGGGAGGCTGATCGTTGAGGTAACAATTCCGCCGACACTGACCGTGGACTTCGTAATTGATGTTGTCCTCTGCGCAACAACAGGCCTGCTTATAGGGGAGGCCATGAACATAGTGCGCAAGAGGAAGGAATACGTGGAGCCCCAGAGCAGTGAGTCAACCCAGGATGACAGTTTCAGGATCAATATATGATTGCACTATTCTGTATTGGCAGAATGAAGCTGGTGTTTATCACTAATATATCTTTCTGAATAATTTTTAGTATGTTGAAATAATAATCAATAGAGTTGCCTCAAGAATTTGAGCCTGAGGGCCTATGGTCAGGAAAAGCTTTTGCCGATTGGGAAAAGGATGCCTTCAAATTCTTCAAGCTCTGGGGCCCATTGCTGCTTGTTTCAGGAGTTGCTGGAGGAATTGGCGCGGTCTTCTTCAGGGAACTTATAATTCTAAATGAAGCCCTTTTCAAGGGAGTGCTGCTTGCACACGGGGTTCCGATAGTATTCCTCCCTGTGCTGGGAGCACTCATAGTGGGGCCGATTATCTACAAATACGCAAGTGAGGCATGGGGGCATGGCGTCCCCGAAGTAATGGAAGCACTGAGGTCCAGAGGCGGAAAGATAAGGACGAGAGTGGCCATAGTAAAGATCCTTGCATCCTCTGTTACTATAGGATCTGGGGGCAGTGCAGGCAGGGAAGGGCCAATCGCGCAGATCGGCGCCTCAATATCGTCCGTGGTTGGCCAGCTCTTCCACCTGGACCAGAGATCGCTGAAGTTGATGGTCATGGCTGGGGCATCCGCAGGAATAAGCGGAACCTTCAAGGCTCCAATCGGGGGAGCACTTTTTGGCCTCGAAGTCCTGAATGGAGAGATTAGGACAACTGATCTCATAGTGATGGCGCTGGCGTCAATTGTAGGGTACATCGTATCTGTTGCAATACTCGGCCCGGCTTCGATTTTCACCGCACAGGACATAGTTTTCCAGGACATAGACATGCCATTCTATGCCCTTCTAGGCGTAGTGGGCGGCTTTGCCTCCTACATATGGACAAGAGGGCTATATGGCGTGGAAGACCTCTTTGCAAGGTTCAAGGTACAGAGAAAGTGGTACTCACCGTTCCTGGGGGCATGGGTGGTGGGAGGGATTGGCCTTTTCTTCCCACAGACACTTTTCCTTGGTTACCATTACATAAATGAGTTCTTTGCAGGAAAGTTTGCGCTGGAATACACGGGGAGCCTGGTGATTTTCTTCCTTCTGCTCTTTCTCGCCAAGATGGGCACGTCAGCTTTCACCATTGGCTCAGGCGGAAGCGGGGGCGTATTTTCACCTTCCCTATTCATGGGAGCAATGCTGGGGGCTATTTTTGGAATCGGTGTTGATGCCATGTTCCCTTCCATATCTGTTGGATACCAGTCTTTTGCGCTTGTAGGCATGGCTGTCATTTTCGCGGGTTCTGCCAAGGCCCCCCTTATGTCAACAATCATTGTTGCGGAAATGTCAAGAAATTTCACCCTTCTGCCTGCACTCTTCGTCGCTTCAATAATCAGCTACCTTATTGCGGGGCCAGGCTCGATTTACTGGTTTAAGGTCCAGCGGACTGTAGGCCAGAATATACCAGACAAGTACCTTACGACCCCGCAAATGCCAGCCATGGCACTGCTCGCCTACAAGGCCATTAAGGCATCTAAGAAGGAGAAACAGTCTAAAGCGGAAGAAAAAATCAGGCAGATCAGGGAGGGGGCTACTGGATCAGGGCCGGAACCAAAACCATCAGTGCCAGATCTTCCCGAAAAGGAAAAGGCAAGCACGCAAGATGAAAGCGGCAAAAATAAAGGATCCTGAAGACCTTAGAATTTCAGAGTCGCAGGATATGTTCCTTCCTTGGACGATTCCCACTGCAGCGATCCCCGCACGAGCGAAAGTGTGTTTGCGCCCTCCTCCATTGACAGCATCAAGTGGTTTCCATCCAGCATAATTCCAAGATCTCCACTGTTCAGGACTTCAAGGAGAACATCGTCACCCCTGTGGATTTCAGTGTAGGACACTTCTCCCTTATGTGTCCTGAACTTGGCTTTTGTCCAATAGAGGTGCGAAAATGTTGTTGTGCCTGTGAATATCCTGAAGTAAAAATCCAGGTCCTCAGACATTTCTCCACTGGCCCTGAAATCCTCTATCATTCTCAGGTATTCCCGGTCGATCTCCTCTGCTTCCCTGTCTCCGATCACGTTGCCTACGTATACAAGGTTGGCAGTGTAGTAACTTCCCTTTTTCAGTTTCCTTAGGCTGATGAAACCATGCCTGTCGACATGCACAATGATCCTGCCGTTTCGTGAGTATGCTTTGCGTATGGCCTCTGCCATCTGTTCAGGGGATTTCCACCTGATTCCAAAGTTATCTGGATATTTCCAGTTAAACCATTCCGGGAGGGATTCCATTGTTATCTTTGCGTACTCAGAGTAGATCGCCTTGTGCCTCTCATTCCAGTAATCCCTTGCCAGGAACGATTGCGGAAGTTCCCTGAACCTCCCAAGGTCTAATGAGGATTCGCCAAAAATGAATTTGCTGATTGAAGCGTCATACCTGACTGCCCATTGCCCTGGCCCTACAAGGATTATATGGTCATCAAGCAACAGGAACCCAAGCACCGAAGCCGTTACCAGGTCATAGATGAGCCTCTTTGCCTCCACTAGTGCAAGCCTTATGCCTTGTTCCTCGAACTTTATTCTTACAGCCTCTAGCTGTTCAAGAGCATCTTCTTCCCATTGGTCTGCAGGGGCCATTGTGATGAATCTGGCCTCTATAATGGGCATTTCACCCTGTGATATGAGAAGGGAGTTGAGCTTCAAGACCTCCCGGATGAAGAGATCTAGCTTTTTCTCTGAAATGCTGGCCTCCCCATCACATTCGCAGAATATGTATCCCTTGCTGCTCCTAATGAACACGTCATGGTATATTCCTAGAGTTTCGAGCCTTGGCACCACATCCTCGCCTCTTGCAAGGCATAAAGCTGCATATGCGAGTTCCAGAAGCGGCCCTTCAACAGTCAGATGCCCCTCCAGGTGGTCATAATCACCCATGTTTTTTCTAGGCAGTTATTTTATTTAATCTTTTTCAGGGAATCGCTCCTTTCAGCTGCATAGAATATTGACTTTGAACGAAAATTTCACAAAGCTCTCTTAGATATATTTCTGCCAAGAGTGTCAAGAATGTTTGATTTAGTGCTGCAAAATGCCAGGATCTTCGGAAACGCAGATGCGGATACAGTTGCTGTTCACCATGGCAGGATTGCGCATGTGGGCAGGGAGAAGAGAATAGAGTCCCGCAACACCATAGATCTGCATGGCCTCACAGTCATGCCCGGATTCATTGATTCCCATACCCACCTGCAGAATCTCGGGCTGTCAATGATCAGGTTGGACCTTTCCCAAACGTCGACAAGGGAAGATGCCCTGGACAGGATAAGGGATTACACCCAGAAATCAAAGGCGAAGGTAATAGTTGGTTATGGGTGGGATGAAACTGCCTGGGGTGAAAGAGACTACCTGACTGACAAGGAACTGGATTTCACGGAGCGACCCATTATGCTTTACCGAAAAGATATGCATATGGCGGTCCTGAACAGCAGGGCGATGGGCATTTGCGGGGTGTCAAAGAAAGGAGGAGCCTTCAGTGAAGAATCCCTTAGAAAAATTCAATGGCTCTCAAAACCAGAGGACTCCGAGGCCCTGGAAGCCATTATGCTTGCAGGAAACAGGGCCGCTTCAGAAGGAATCACAGGTGCCAGGGACATAATGGAATTCAATACAATGGGGGCATTGAATAGGATGAATTTCCCGGTAAGGGTTTTCGGAGCACTATATGACAGGGAATACAGCGGCCATGATCTATCTGCATCTTCCTGGTGGGGGATTAAAACATTCCTTGACGGATCTATCGGGTCCAGAAGCGCGGCCCACGAAGGCTGGGAAAGAGAAAACCTGAAATTCAGCGATGAGGGCCTGAAAGAACATCTTGAAGGATTCTGGAGAACCGGAATGCCTGTTGCAATGCATGCCATCGGGGAAGTTGCCGTGTCACAGGCAGTAGATGCACTCTCTGGGCAAAAAGGGCAGATGAGGAACAGCATTGAACATTTCGAACTCGTTAATCCTGATATTCTGGGAAAGGTCAGGGGATCAACCGTGCTTTCAAGCCAGCCAAATTTCCTTCAATGGTCCGGCAAGGGGGGCCTGTATGAAAACAGCCTGGGCCAGGAATGGTTTGGCAAAGACAACCCATTCAGGATCATACTTGACGCAGGGAAGAACCTTGCCTTCGGATCAGACTGCATGCCAATCGGGCCAAATTATGGCATAGGGCTTGCTGTGAATTCGCCGCACCCAAAGCAGAAGATCAGCCTCCATGAGGCAGTGAGAGCATATACTGAGGGTGGAGCCTTCCTGTTGAACATGGAATGCTGCCTTGGGAGGATTGAGCCTGGATACTTTGCCGACATGGTGATCCAGGGCGAGGGCTATGAAAGCGGCCAGAAGCACATTGGGGAGAAAAAACCTCTTGCAACCATCAAGGAAGGGGTTTTCACTCACAGGACTGAGGAATTCATTTCACATTCATGATGGGGCGCGTATCAATTCAACTGGTGCATAGTATATATAGTGCATTCCAATGTTTACTTCTGGAGTGTATAGGATAATGCCAATCAACAGCCTGAATATGTATTCTGCCAGCGGCCACTTTGATGACAGGCTAGCAAAAAAGCCAGCAGGCATGAAGAAACCTCTTTCCCCTGATGCAGAAAATGAGCCTGAGTATTTCCTCAGCTTAGACAGGAAGATGGATTACGATAAGATCTTCAATGTTGTAAAGAGCACGGTAAGATATGCCACAGGCAAGGAGCGGGCAGGCCTTGGCCTCGCACTTTCGGATCTTCCTGCAACCCTCGGGGCATTCTGGCAGGTTGGGGGCAACTACATAGTCATGAACCAGGTTCTCATCGATGCCATGTCCAGGCTCACAGATTCGGCAAGGGAATTCAACTCATTCATTTACATGATCCTCACGCACGAGTATCTGCACTCACTGGGATACATCGATGAAATGGAAGCCCGGAAGAAAACCGCTGAAGTCGCATTGAAATCATTTGGGCGGAACCATCCTGCATTCACCATGAGCAACGGCGACCTCTGGACCCTTTATCCACAGCTCAGGGCACTTGAGGGCGGGACAGGCCAGAATATCAGGATAATAGGGAATTTTGACAGTTCCTCAACATCCTACATTGCATGATTGAAAAAACCTATGATAGGAATATGATAAAAAATTGTGGATTGCTCCGATCTATTAATCGGAAGCGAGATTCTCCAGCAGTTCCACATAGTGGATGTCAATTTTCCAGTCCTTGAATTCCTTGTTGGCGTTGTAGAGAACATTAAAGAACTCAGGCATTACCATCTCCGGGACTACAGTGGCTATGGAAAACGTGTTTCCAATTAGCTTCTGCTCAACTCCCAGAGTTACTATGGCGCTTGCAGAGGCCTGGTTTATGAAGTACTGCACGAGAGGGTTGGAGAAAGCGGTTTCATAGATCCTGTCCTCCTTGGAGATTTCATTGATCCAGTCCTCTTTGCCCCTGAGAAGGGAAGTCTTGTCGTAGTAAACGGCCCTTATTTCATCCTCCAGGAGGTACTTCAATTCACGGATCCAGCTTACTCCAAGGTTTTTCAGCACTGGGTCATTGGCTATCTTCATGAATGAAGGGGGAACCGTGGTGTCGATCTCCACATATTTCAGCGGGATTGCCGCGGAGATCTCCCTGAACGTTGACACGAGCCCGGAGCTCTTTCCCAGGAACCTTATGGCAAACCTAGAGAAGCTGATCATTTTTTCCTTTAGCACACTTCCCACAACGTGTTCGTCAACCGAATGGAACCTCATGTAAATGTAGTAATACCCACCGTTGAAAATCACTCCGTCAATAATAACTGACGGTACCTTGTTCAGTGCCCTGAACGCGTCGAGGAAGGCTGTTCCCTTGAGGTCCATGTTGAACATAACCGAATCTGATGTTATCTGCACATCGTACTCTTTCAGGGCTCTGTGGACTTCCTCTTCATCAAGGCCTTCATTTTCAAAGTTGAAGATTGCAAAACCGCCATCCTTGGTAACCCTAATCCTCAAAATGGAGGTAATCCCGTTTTCTAGGAGAAATTCCTCAACCCTGGAGCTTGCCGCAAATGAAAAGATGCACTGCCTGTCAAGTATACTGCTTATTTCCTTGATTATCATAATTAAGGAAAGTATGTTGAGTTGAATATATTTGTGGGAAAGAACTTAGTTCAGGATCATGCCTTCGGGTTCCTTGTCATTTCCCTTATTGCCTTCCACTGATCCTCGCTGAGCCCGGAAAGGAAACCGAACTGGGCAGCATTGGCAATAGATTCTCCCCCGTCTATTACAACCGCTTCACCATTTATGAATGAGGCTCCGTCACTCATAAGGAAAGTTGCAAGGTCCGTCAGCTCTTCATGCGTCCCGAACCTCTTGAAAGGAATCCTTTCCAGCATTCTGTCAGATAGGTCTTTCGTGGGCGCAAGCCGGCTCCATGCCCCATCCGTGGGAAAAGCTCCCGGTGCTATTGCAACGTGCCTGATCCCGTATTTAGCCCACTCAGCTGCAAGTGATTTGGTAAGGGCAAGGACCCCTGCCTTTGCCGCAGCCGAGGGTGCAACATAGGCAGAACCCGTGGTTGCGTATGTTGTGACAATGTTGAGGACAGTCGCCCCTTTCTTCCTTGCAATCCATCTCTTTCCTAGTTCAAGGGTGCAATAGAATGTGCCATGGAGAACAATGTCAAGAATGCTGTCCACGGCGTTAGGGGACAGGTATTCCAACGGGCTTATGAAATTCCCTGCAGCGTTGTTTACAAGGGCATTTATCTCACCAATTTCATTCTCTATTGCATCAGCGGCGTTGTGTATTTCGTCAGGATTTCTCACATCAGCAACATGATACGTTGCCTTGATTCCCGCCTTCCTGAGCTCATCAACTGTTCCGGACAGCCTCCTTTCATTTCTGCTCATGATGCCTATGGAAGCTCCAAGGGTCCCAAACTTGAAGGCCATTGACCTGCCAAGGCCGGTTGCCCCACCTGTAATCAGTATGTTTCTGTCTTTAAGCAAATCCGGTGAAAACACATGGGGATAAGGGGCGGCAGCCTTAATGAACTTATTTAAGTGGCATTCTGCCAAAATTCTCCTGGTTCTCCATCATGGACATAAGCTTCGGGGTGAAAATGAACAGGATAAGGGCCACAAGCATGAGCACTGATCCGAGGAACATCCACATGATGCTGAATTTTCCACCCGTAACATCGATGATGAAGCCAGAAAGGGGGGTTCCAATTATGGACCCTAGGCTAATGATCATCATGCTTGTTCCGCTGTATGTCCCCACGTTTCCCCTGGGTGCAATTTCAGATATAAGCGTGACATAATTGCTGTTCCATGCAACTGCAGTGAAGCCTATGGTTACAGCCATAATTCCCACAGCGTACAAGGAGGTGCCAACGTTGGGAAAAATGAGCAGTGTCATCCCGGCCAGTGCCATTATAAAAGTGTAATTTCTGATTCTGTGGCCACCGAACAGCCTCATTGAAAATGATGGCCACATGATCCTCCCCAGGACAGAGCCCAGAAGAAGAACGATGAACAGGCTCTCGGCAATTAGGACCTGGTAGTTAATGCTGGTAACATACAGGACAAAATAGGTGAAGACAGACTGCTGCCCCCAGGAGAGGAAAGCAGTAACTGCGCTGATCAGGAGAACCCTCCTGTCCCTGAATACCATTTTTACTGTGCCCTTTGTCTTTTCCCTGCTTGGCCTTTCAAAATCACCGGGTTTCTCCCCTCTTGTCAGGATGGCGATGGCAGCAGTTATGAAGAACAGGAAAAGAAAAGCGAACCTCAGGGAGTAATGGAGGGCAAGTAGGGGGAGGGCTATTGCTGCAAGGATAGTTCCAATTGGAACGCCGCTCTGTTTATATCCCATTGGGGATGAGTGTTGCGGGTAAAAGCGGTCCATGATTGTGCTGTTTGTGGCAGGCGTGACCATCCCATATCCGGCGCCTATAAGATAATATGCAGCTATGAGAATGACATAGGACTGTGCAAAATATGCGAGAAATGACCCAAGGGCCAGTATTCCATATGAGATCTTCAATGTCCGCATTGGTCCCAGGGAATCCACAATAAGGCCTGAGAGGAATGAGATGCTCATTGAACCAATAAATACGGCGCTAGTTATGAGCCCCACAGAAGCTTCGTTCAGGAGAAAACCAGACTTAATGAAATGGGAAAGTGGTGCATACGAGGAATTTGTAAAGTTCCCCATGATCTGAAGGATCACTATCTCAGCGAGGAACAGGGTATTATTCCTTATTTTTTTGGAGCCTGCCGTTTGTGGGTATTATGGCAAAGTGCATAAATGTAAACCTTTCCCAACCATCAAGCGAGCTTTGTCCAGGGGCACATGAGCTGGGAAAATCCTGCATCACTAAAGGAAACGCCTTAAAACCAGCGATCTGAAAGTCCGGTCATTGAACCTGTTGTTCAGGACGAGTATTGCAGCAACTACGCCCATTGCAGCCGCAGATGAAGGCAGGAACCACACATAGAAATATGAGACCACGCCGGCCACAAGAGCAAAGAGAAGCGGCACCGATATGATAAAGAAGCTCAGGGTCCCAGAGACGGGCATCTCGTTCCTGACATACTGTTCGGGCAGCAAGTAACCTGAAATGTAAAGGCCGAGGACTGCTGCTGGATATGAAAGCACAACAAGGGTCACTGCAATCAATACCCCTAACCTCAGGAAAAGCGGGTGCCCGATTATTGCCATGGCGAGCAGTGGAATAAGTGAAGGCAACATAAGTGCTGACAAGAGCGCTGATTTTGAAAGCACGTAGTTTTTAATGAAACTCCTTCCCCCTATGGTTGAGCCAAGAAGCCAGATACGTTCATGGGAAAATGAAATGGAAACCATTGACCAGATGATCATCTCAACAAAGACCGACGAATATATGATTAATGTGTCGCCAAGGCTCCCATCAGAATGCCCAATAGCAGTGTGGTAAAGGTAAACTAACAGTGCGGACAACCCAACGTTGAAAATTATCAGGTAAGCCAGTGCCTTGGAAGTCCTGAACCTTGAATATCTTGGGCCCCTTGGGCTGTTGTTATTTACTAGCGATGAAAATGTCAAGGAAAAACCCAGCGTGAAAGAAGCTTTGTGGGGCTTCATTCCAGAAAAATCAAATGGTGTTTTGACAAACTCCCTCCTCCTCTTTCTGGCAATCCTGTATGGGGCATAGCCTTCCCTTGATATTGAAACTACAAGAAGAGCAAGCACTGACGCCAGGACAGCAGCAAATGCGGCTGAACCCCAGAGATACATGGAACTGTCAAGATTCCCCATTGAGAACGGGTTTCCAATCAAATTGCTGAAGTTCAACAAAGACACAACGATGATGACATATAATGACCGGTCAAAGCCAAGCACAAGGGAGAGCATTGCCATGAAAATGAACATGAAATAGAGGAGCAAGGTTCCATAACCCAGAAAAACGCCAGGAACATTGTATGACAAAGGAAACAGAATTATTACCCTGTCACCGAGTAGAACAAGGGGAGTTGCCAAAACAACCAGGAATAGGAATATTCCACTGGTAAGCTTCCACTTGCTCACTCCCGTTATCAGGAGGTTTTCAAGGTCGGAACCGATGAAAAACATTCTGCTGAAGGCAAGTGAGATCAGGAGGAATATGGATAGTCCAGCATCCAGTAAAACCTTTGAAATAAAGGTCATGGATGCAAAAATGGCAAGGTTCGGGTTGGCAAAGGTAGATGAGAAGCCGGGTAAGAAAAAGAAGTAAAGCAGGAGGACAAGTATATAGCCAGCCAGCGGAACACGGCTCTTCATCAGGAACAGAAGCATACTCTTGTTAGCCAGTCTGCATCAGCCTCACTATCTTCACTTCCATCGAGTCATCCTCAGTGCCGAAGGCCGACAATTCAGAGAATTTGCCTCGCCATCCGATTTTGCCGCCGGACAGAAGCATCATCTCCTGGGTCAGGCGGGTCGCGGTGGATACTAGGTGCGTGGAGACAAGTATGGTCTTTGTGCTCTGCGAAATGAACTTGACCAGCCTTTCCTGTGTGGGAATGTCCAGGTAGTTTAAGGGCTCATCCAGGATCAGGATTTCCGGATTGTGAAGGGTGGCCATTCCAAGGGCAAGCCTCTGGGTATTTCCCCGGGAAAGCATTGCAGCTTTGGTCATGTCCAGCACCCTGAGGTCAAACATGTCCATGGCCCATTCTGCAGCATCCCTCACGCTTTCCACTCCTCTAAGAGAAGCTGAATACTCCAGGTTCTCCCTTACCGACATCAACCTGTAGGGGACAGGTTCCTCTGGCAAGTATCCTATCCTCCTCCTGATCTCCTCTTCCTCCGGGCTCCCCTCGAGGATTCTTATTGTGCCGCGGGTTGGTCTCAGGATTCCGCAGGCAAGTTTGAATGCAGTTGATTTTCCAGTCCCATTCTGCCCAATCAATGAGACTTTTTCACCCTTTTCTATCTTAAAAGTGACATTATTCAGTACATTTTCAAGGGCATATGCAAAGGACACATCATCGAACTCAATATGTGCCATAAAATGATAAAGGGCTATTAATATAAAATTGTTTAGAGGAATATGCGGGAATTTGGAAAGCATCAGGCCAAATAATGAACATGGCGAGCAGGGAAGCATATAAATCTCAGCTGTACATAGGGGTCTGTCGGGATACCCATATGGAACCCAATGGAAAATTCAGGATAATTAATGTTCAGATTAAGGGTGGGCACGAAATCCTGGAAAACTGTGTTAAAGAGATAAATGGGGAATTTCCAGAGGAACAGTTCCACCTTGAAAAATCAGGTTCAGAAATTGTTGTGTACCTCAACATGCTTGACATCGAGAAATTAAGGTCTGTGGTATCGGGCCTTGAAAAGAAATATTCGCCCGGCAGTGTGGATAGCCTTTCAACAGTGATCAGGGAAATAGAATCAATTGGAAGCTATGGCATCAAGTCAGGCAAGAGATCCTTTGTGCAGTATAACCAGGAGAGGAAAGTAAGGGGCAGGAAGCAGAAAGCCATTGACAGGGGGGCGTATTTTTACTCCAAGGGATACCAATTCAGCAAACAGAACAATGAGTTTCCTGCCAACATGCTGGACACAATAGCCGTTGCAGATTCCCAGGTGGCACTGAAGGAGCTGCCAGAAAACTGCGTAGATCTGGTCTTCACTTCACCGCCTTACAACTTCGGCCTGGACTACGGCGAACACCGGGACGGCGTAGACTGGAGCCAGTATTTTGACAAGCTCTTTGCCGTATTCAGGGAATGCATAAGAGTAACCAAATACGGCGGGAGGATCGCAGTTAATGTGCAGCCTCTTTATTCTGATTTCATCCCCATACACCATATGATCTCGGACTTCTTCATGAAAAATGGAATGATCTGGAGAAATGAGATCCTCTGGGAAAAGAACAACTACAATGCAAAATACACTGCCTGGGGAAGCTGGAAAAGCCCAAGCAACCCTTACCTAAAGTACACATGGGAATTTGTGGAGGTTTTTTCCAAGGGCGAACTGAAGCACCCAGGCGACGGGAAGTTTGCAGACATAACCGACAAGGAATTCAAGGAGTGGGTAAATGCAAGGTGGAGTATAGCCCCGGAAAGGAACATGAAAGATTTTGGCCACCCTGCAATGTTCCCTGAAAAACTTGCTGAGCGCGTCATTAAGCTATTCTCTTTCCAGAATGACATAATTCTTGATCCATTCAATGGGGCAGGCACCACAACTAAGGTTGCCAGCGGCCTTAAGCGCCACTTTGTTGGCTTTGACGTTTCTGAGAAATACGTGGCCATAGCAAGGGAAAGGCTTTCTGATGCGCACGACGAATCTTCTTAGGCATTTACTCGCTCATAACAGGCAGGCTTGAACCGATCTTTACGTTGCCATTTACGGTGGATAGGACAACAGAGGTTCCCCCGCCATTCACGGTTGCCACCAACTGCCTGATGTTGCTTAGGGTGGCATCATAGGTTAATCCGGAAATTGACACGACCCCATTGACAGTATTTGCTGAAATGCTGAGGTTGGATGCAGGGTTGGCAAGGTAGTTCACATTTCCGTTTGTAGTGGCCAACGATGCAGAACCTGAAGCAGAGGCGTTACTTACTGTAAGCTGCACGTTCCCGTTGACTGCACTGCTGCTTATTGTCCCAAAGGATGAAACCGAGATGTAGGTATTCCCGTTCGTATTCTGAGTCGTCACGTCTGACACGCTGCTACCTCTTACAGCTATCTGGCCATTGGTGGTTTCGAGGGTTGTCTCATCAACCAGCCTTGGAATGTCAGCAGTGATGCCCCCATTCTGTACGTTAACGGACAACGAATGGGACAAAATCCCTGAGGGGATGTAAATGTTGGCTACTGCGTTGATTCCCCAATATTGTGGGGTATCCAGGGTAATCCCATAGGTGCTGTTTACCGCTGAAACGTCAATTCTGGCGAACGCCTTCACAAAGAAGCTGGAAGTAACATTTAGGTCTGCCCGGATGGTGTTGTCAGAAGAAGATAGAATGTTGATGGCGCAGTTTCCCGCAGTTACTGAAAGGGTATAATTGGATGGCGGGTTATAGGTATCTGAACTTGCAGAGGCGGTGCTACTGGGGCTCAATGTAAATGGCTCAAAGGAGTTAGAGTACACGGCTGATGCCAGAATTACGCTGACAGAAGTAACAAGCAATGCTATCGTTATGACCTTGAGCGTCAGCATCAGGCTATCCGGCTGGCCCATTGCTACTCCTTCTTCGCTCTCGATATTTCGTTGAGTTTGTCCTCTATGTAAGTAAGCCGGCTATCAAGGCTCGATGGAGCATATGCCCTTGTTTCCCGTGTCTCGCCCAAAACCTTTGACACAGCCACAAACCAGAAAATTGTAGCAAAGAACACTGCTGCGAAAGCCACGCCAAGGCCACTCACTCCACCATAGATGGCACCAACTATAACAAAAACTGACATGGCTGCCCAAATTGGAATACTGAGGGCCATGGCCAGTTTAACCCTATCTTCTGGCATACAGATACCTTCATGCAGGTTATGGCCATGGACAAGCAGCACTCGCTGTTTTTCTGGGATGTGTCCATGGCTCTCTGCCTGCAAATATCCAATTGTGGTTTTTATTTTAGCGTTTATCCTAATGCCTTAGCAGAAGACCCAAAGTGAAATGATTCTTTCCGCATTAATATAAGGCAACCTGCCTGAATTTTCCCACTTTAGTATTGAAGTTGCTGATACTTTTAAGAATGTAAACCATTTAGCGAGTTTTAATAATATTTATATAGAATTAATAAAATATCATTATCTATGGCATCGGAAAATACATCATATGAAGATTCTGTGCGCCAGGTGATCGCCAGAATCAATAGAATTCCGACCTGGTCGCTGCCATCATTTTTCCTTGCGATCATTGGCCTTGGGTATTTTTTCACCTTTTACGACATCTCGGATATTGGGCTCGCAATGCCAGCAATAGCCCATCAGTTCAATATATCGCCAACCGGGTTTACGAGCCTGTTTCTTGCTCTGGCTATCGGACTCATTGGCTATGCGATCGGGTCATATGTAATAGGTTCCATGGCAGATGTGACGGGCAGGTTCCGGTCCATGATCCTGACTATGGGGCTCACTGCACTTGGCTCATTTGGGGATGCCCTGTCAGTTAATATTCCCATGCTGGTTGTCTTCAGGTTCATAACTGGCCTCGGCCTAGGGGCAGACCTTAACCTCGTTTCCAGCTATGTAAGTGAGTTTGCGCCCTCGCAATCCAGGGGGAGGATAACCGTTTACACTTTCATAGTGGGCATACTTGGACAGGCGGTTACTCCGTTCATTGCACTTGGCATAGGTGTAAACGTTATTACAGGGCCCGGGTGGAGATACTTGTTTGTTATTGGGGGAATAATTGCTGTAATTGCACTCGCACTTAGGTTTGAGCTTCCAGAATCTCCCAGATGGCTGGCAATGAGAAAAAAGGACATTAAGGCTGCAGAAAAGGTCCTTCAGGACATGGAAAAATTGGCAGAATCAAAGGTGGGTAAGCTGCCAGAGCCTCAACCACAGGATGTTGTGGTCTATGAGAACAAGTTCCCAACAGCCTACCTTTTCAAAAAACCATATTCAACCAGGCTGGGGATCCTTGTGGCAATGTGGTTCCTGTGGTATATAGGAAACTATGGTTTCCTGGGAGATGCAGCCACACTCATAAGCAATCTCAACACATCTGTCTCTCCGAACGCAATCCTATTTATTGCCATAGGTGCAATCGGGTACCCGGTAGGCGCCATCATAATGGTCTTCCTGTCTGACAGGTTTGAGAGGAAGTTCGTTATATTTGGGGACACGGTTGTATGGCTAATAGGTATGGTTATTTTCTCATCAGCAACCGCACCGGGATTGTTTGTAGGTTCTTTCCTGGCCTCACTTGCACTGGGGATGTACCTCCAGGTGGCATATACTTTCACTGCAGAAAGCTATCCTACCCGGGCAAGGACTTCGGGTTTCGCCCTAACGGATGGCATTGGCCATGGAGGGGGGGCACTCGGGGCTCTTCTGCTTCCAGTCCTGGTATCCACATACTCGTTTTCCACAGGCTTCATTTTCATAGGTGTAACCGGGTTCATAGCGGGTCTGATAGCAATTGCAGGGCCAGTGGCCTCTAAACAGGCACTTGAGGCGGTGTCCGCTTGAGTTACCAGAATTTCTTTATTGGTTGACACTAAACTGTCGACCCCCATTTTTCCCTGTAAAAATTGCAATTGAAGGTAATTCCGTTTTGAAGTTTGGCTTTAACAGGTTGTATCTATAAATTAATTCATATTAATTGAATAATATGGGCATTCTATTGTCTATTGGGTCTATTCCGAAACGTTGCCTTGAGAACCATTGAACGCAAATTTAGGGGGCTTCCCTGCGAAAAGATTCCAACCATAGCAGGCCATAAATTGTTCTACGCCTGCAATCTCCGCTGCCACCTGTTCCCTTTCTGGAGGCGGCCTGGCGAAAAACTTCTCTCTTTGGAGGAAGAATGGGAATGCTAAGTGCTGTTGCTGACTCATTTGTTTCATTCATGGGGGTTGAGAAAATATAGGAATGGCTAATGAGGGGATTATTGACAGCATTTTATCGAACCTTAGTGCGTGATCGGGTTCTGTTCACTCTTCGCTTCCCCTGATTTCCTTCAGGGCTTCCCGGTCCCTGCAGTATAGATATGGTGCAAGGTCAAGTGAAGGCGGGGATTTTTCAAGAAGCCGGCTGTAAACTTTCCTGAGATTTTTGTCTACTTCCTCGCAGTACCCTTTCCAGGTTACACCAAGAGACTCAACATACATTTTCTCGATCCCCGTGGCAATTTCATGGGCGTATGGGTATTCATATCCGTTATCCGACATCCATTTCTCAGGCAGTTCATGATGGAGGCCTATGCTTTCCACGGTGCTGACATCTTTTCCTTCCACAGTGAAAAATTTTGGAAAGTGCTCATCAAGGTAAATGGTCTTTCCATCCATGGAATAGCCGCCTGTGTACTTGATGTCGAATTTGAGGCTCACCCTTACATCCTCTGCTTTCTTGGTTTCAATCACCTTTCCAAGGACACTTCCACCCATGAGTGCATTGTCGCCTTCAACAGTGAGAACTGAACCAACCTTGGGAAGTGAATTGGCCCTTATCTTAACATAAGAAGGCTCTGCAAAGTCTATGGCCATCACAATGTAACCGCGTCCATTTGCATTCCGTTCCCTGACATGCTCAACTACCCTGAAATTCCCCATTGGAATCACAACGGTTCTGAAGATAATTATTTTTCTGCATCAAGAAAAATCACCTGCGGCCCATGTTCAAGCGAAAGGAGACCTCAGGAAATAATGTGGAGGCAGGAGGCAATTGCCCAAAATCTCTACTTCAATAACGGTTCCCTTAAAGGAATTCTTACAAAGGGACTAGTCCGAATAAAACCTGAAGGAAGAGATATTGCCAATAAGAAACTATTATGGAACTAAGAGGAAAAAGCTGGAAGTCAGGCTTAATTTACCAAGGCAAAAAGTCAGCAAAAGCAACAGAACTCTCAATTATTTTTGTGGTGAAATGGCAATTCAACACAACCAGCCCTGGGCGAATGATAATCTAAGTAGACAAAGCCGATGGCCCTCGCACTTTTATGGGCCAGGCAATTGAAGCAAAGATTGAGCTTTTTAAAAGGTTCACCGGATAATATCAATTCTGTTGACATAAGGTTAATATTTGCCAATTTAAGTTCAACATTTGAATTGAAATGGCATTAAGCAAAGGCGCAAAGGTTGCAATAGCTACCGTTGTGGTTGTGTTAATAGCAGTTGTAGCATATTCGCTGATCCCATATGTTGCAACAACACAGGTCAAGGATCTGAAGAATAACCAGACCACCTATATTTATGGAACCGTCCAGAGCCGGGTTTCACTTGGAAACTTCAGTGCCTTCAAACTAAACGATTCATCTGGGTCTGTGATAGTATTGTGGAATGGAACACTCCCTGCGGACGGGTCAAGGGTCTTGGTTCATGGGACATACAGGGAATTGTCTCCATTGCTTCCAGGGATAAGTTACTTTGAAGCAGACAGCGTCTTGAACTGGCCTATTTAGAACAAGGGAAGCTAAATTGAATAGCTACTTCAATTGTTAGAACGGCTTATTATGCTCCGACCGGGATTTGGACCCGGGTCGTCGGCTCGAAAGGCCGATATGCTTGGCCGGACTACACCATCGGAGCAGAGCACAACCTACAGCCCACATGCTTATATTTAATTTTCTGAACAGAGGCGCGCTGCCTTTCTATTTTCCTGCGTCAAACCTTATATCTCAACAGGGCACAATACCCCCCAAAATTCTTTACGATGTTGCCTTTCTCTCCGGTGAGGCTGATTATGTGCACTGTTGTCCCAAAATTATCTGCAAGTTCCAGGAGTTCCCTTCCTTGTTCAGTCCTGAATTTCTCCTCAGAGATGGCTAATACTTCCACAGCCCCTAGTTCAATAGCATTCTTAACAGCTTCGTACCCGTATGTTGCCTCCTCAGTGGTCTTTAACCTCTTCAGGAACTCCTCCACTAGGCGTGAATCCCCTGAAAGCCTGAAGTCTTTCAGGATCTCCTCAGATTCAGGGGTGTTTAGGAATTCCCATATTGCTCCCTCATCTGACCTCGCAGTCGGGAAAGTAAAGAAGGAAAATTTAGTCTGGAATGACTTTGCAAGCTGAACAAATTTATCACGGGTGAAGCCACTTCCAAGGACAATCACGCTGGAACCCTCTGGAACGGCCCTGGCGAGGCTGTCATAAACTTCCCTCAAGTATTTGTCTTCAGAATAATCTGAAGCGTAATGTTTGCCAGTCTTATGTGAATCAATTTTTCCAAGCGACTGGATCCCGTAGCTCTTGAGGCTTTCGATAAATGCTGTTTCATCGTCTATTACAACAAAGTAATACCTGTCAGAAAACTTGTTTTCAACACCTTCCTGGAACAGTTTTCTCTGCTGGTCGCTCCAATCCGCTTTAGACAGCATAAACGTATCACCGGGGGAAATGGCGAAAGACTGGTGTTGCCCGAGGGCATCCTCTGAACCTGAAATCACGGTTCCAAGCACTCTCAAGGTACCGGAGAATTCCTGGAATTCAACGCTTTCAACGCTTATTGTAAGGGTTACTGGTTTTCTTGGAGTTTCCTTTGACCGTGTCATGTCCTGTTGCTTTTCCAGCCTCCTGAGAACTGTCATTTTTACACGGTCGTTTGGCGATATGATATTGTGGAGGTACCACAGGTCATCGTCAGACTCTACGTGAAGGCTGATGAAATCTGGCTCCTTTTCAGCTTCAAGTATTCTCATGATTGGCCCTCATTCATGATTCCATTTATCTTCTTTAAAATTGCATCAAAATGGCTCCCTTCCCAGTAAGCTTTCCCACATTTCTCGCACGCATAGATATGGCGCTGCCTCAGTCTTATTCCTTCTGGCAGATCTCCCTCAAAGTCCGCTGTCTTCATTTTCCTAACAGAACCATTGCAGAGTGGGCACCTGGTGAAATAGAGCTCTTGGGAGGGCCTGAATTTGCTGGTAAAGGCCTTTAGCTGTTCTTCATAACTGTCTGATTCCATATATATTGAATCTTGGTATCTGGCAGATAGCTCCTTATCCCTTGTTATCAGAAAAAGGCCTTTTTCCCTGCAATATTTCATGATTTCGTCGTCTGAAAGATCAGGTGTTGCATATTCCACGCTAAAACCCATGAGGCGAAGCCACCTTGCAAGTTTGCCCAGCATGCTGTCCGCATAGAACTTATCTTCTTTCATGTTTCACCCTAATCAATGGCCAATGGGGGATTGTATTCCATTGAAAGGGAATATTAAAGAATTGGCAGGTAACCTGAGCTTATCTCTTGCGGTTGAAGTAGAAGTAAAGGACAAAGGTCACGGCGATTATAGCCACAATTATGCCGGCATCCCTGTACTCAGAGGATAACGGTTTTACCTTCACCTGCGACCAGCTGAATCCCGGGTATGCTCCCGCATCAAGGGCCTGTATGTTTGTAAGTGTGCTTCCTCCGCTTTTTACAAGGGATTGGCCGTTTTTGGTGTTATTGAAGGCCTCAGACATGTTTTGTGCTGAAGGGGATCCTATCGCCGAAAGTTGAGTGATAAGAGCAAGGCCATAGTGGTTGAGCCCCGTGTATGAAAGGTCAAAGACGATAAGATCCTCGGTGGTGTTCTGGCTCCAGTTGTATGAAACCATTGTCTGGTTATTGAATACTTTCTCAAAGAGAAGTTGCCACTGTGGGTTTGAAATAGTATAGTGGTTTTCCGTCCCGTTGATGTAATAAGTATATGCAGGGAGAGTAGCTGGAGGCAATGTAATTGTGGGAGTTTGTGCTGCGGATGAAGCTGGCGCTAATGCAATTATGAATACTGAAAAGAAAGCTAATGCAGCGAGAACCTGTATCTTCTTCATGAATATCTGGCATTGCCGAATGCAAAATCCTCTTAAATAACTTTACTTAGCTTCAGAACGTTAATCCAAACCCCAATTTAATATCAAATGGACTCAGGTATCCTACATTGACATCATTCATTGGCAGCTCCGGGGTCCATGATATAGGCCACTCCATCAGGATCCTTTAGCAGCACAACCTGGTTTGATTTCTGCATTTCCCGTATTGTGTCCGTAATGGTTGAAACTCTCAATCCTGTTCTTTTCCCAATCCTGAAGATTTCTTTCCTGCTTTTTCCAAGATTTTGGAATATCAGGTCTCTCGACATCTGGGGATCAGGCCTTCCAGAATATTTCCTGTACAATAAGGCTGATGCCAATGCCAATATTCCTGAGAGTTCCGGAATGAATCCCAATGTAAACACACTTTTATCCACTGAAAAAGTCTTTGAATGGTAGTGAATCGAAAGGACAAATGTATGGCTCCCCGGCAGGATAAATGCCCAGAGGCTTTTCCCGGTTCCAACTGGCTTTCCATCCAGGCTCCAGGTTAAATTGACTGATTCGAGGCTTTTTCCTTTCAAGATTGCATTTAGGTGTACGATCCCCATAAAGGCAAATATTTCCGGTTTTACCGATTTTATGTCTGGAAAATAGTGGCTGCTTACCTCCATAATGCCACTGGAATTGGCATTTCCGCAGGCGTCCGAGGCCTCCAGGCTTATGTTGTAAAGACCATCCCTGTTAACAGTAAAGTGTACCTTTCCACGGGGAACGTCGCCTAAGTGTTCCGAAACGTCCCCCACTGTCAGATTGACCCTGGATAAGTTGACCGGATCATAGATGCTGTATGATATTGTGAAAGTTCTTGAGTAGATTAGCTGATACCGAGAAACATTGAGCGATATTTCCGGTCTCCCATTGAAATATACAAGCTGCAGATCGGTGTGGTTATAATTGCCCCAAATGGTTCTGGCGCTTAGAACAATGTTGGTGCTGAGGTTTTCAACTTTCAAGAATGGGCTGTCCAATGTTGTGTTGTTTTGGAAAACCCCAACTGACCTGTACCAGTAAGTTGTATTTCCCGCGAACCTGATGGGAATCCTGGCTAGTGATTCATTGAAGTACAGGGTTCTATTGCCTATACCCAAGGCCGGTATCGTGTTGTTAACAGAAATATTGAAAGAGAAGCCAGCTGCTCTTCCACTCTTTTCCATAGCCGCAACTCCAATCTCGTATCTGCCATTTTCAGTGAAAAGCCCAAGGCTGCCGTTTATTGTGAAGTTCAGAAGAGTACCGTTTCCGTTGTAAAAATTGTCACTGCCTCCCGGGCCAGTCGCATTCAGCCAAAACCTGCAGGAGACATTTGTAGTCGCTTCTATGCCAAGGCTGCTGTTGGGCGAATTTCCATAGAACGAAAAATAGTGGCCAGGTGTTTCGCTGACCGAAAGTTCAGGATTGAAATCCTGGACGGTAAATGATTCATTCACCAACCGTACTTCAGTGCCGGAGGAGCTGGTAGCATTCAGGAGAATAGTAAAATAACCTGGGCCGAGTTTAAGATGGGTATAATTTGAAATAGTTTGCAAGGCCAGATCCTGGCTTTTGGACATAACAGTAAGGTTGTAACCGGATGCAAATGATGTATTTGTCCAGCTAAGGTTCAAATTTCCAGATGGAAGGTAGGATCCCGGCCGGATGTTTGTGTGATATTCAGAGTAATTAACCTCTTCAGTGGCAAACATAAATGTGAAGTTGTGCTGAAGCCCAAACTGGTCAGTCACAGATAATGAAATGTTGAAAGGGCCCGAATTAACATGGTCAGTAACATTGAAACCATTTCCTGAGAAGTTAAGGTAATGCCCGCCGGGTTCTTCAACTGTGGTGTAAAAATTTCCAGATATGTTTGTGACTGTGAACTTTATGGTTGAGCCCGAAAGCAACAGGGTTCCATTGCCTGGTGATGATAAGATTTCAGGGCGATAATTGTCTACAGAAACTTGTTTCTCATATGCTGAGGAGTATCCTGCAATATTGGTTGCAGAGATTTTGAACATGTAACTCCCAGATTCGAATCCGCTGGTGGAAAAGTTGGCATACTCTCCAGTGGTTTCAATAGAAATGTTTCCCAACGTAGCATTAACGGTATAATTCACCTTTGAGGTGATGCTGTAATGCAGTGACACATTGCCTCTTATGATGCCCGGAACTGAAATGATGAGTGAGATATTGTCCGGAGAAAATTCTTGGTTGGAAGTTGTATAAAGGGTAATGGTCCTGTTGTTGATCGACACTCCTCTTGTAAAGTTACTGTTGAAGCTAAGAAACTGAAAGTTCATGTTCACGTTTGTCAGGTTCATGCAACCTTGATCCTGGAGATACACACCACTATTGTTTTCTAACATAAATCTGGAACCCGATGAATCTTTTACGGTAAAGTTTGATTCAATTGCATATGGGACATAACTGTCTCCCGCAAGGCTATAGGATGAATGAAGGTAATTCCCAATAGAAAGCACTGAACTGGAAACAAGTCCCGAGGATGCCTGGTGAAAAAAAGTTGGCCTGAAATCCACTTCCCCCAGGTTCATGGTTGAGAGGTCTGTAAGTTCTCCATCAGGCCCGATCTCATAAGCAGAAAAATTTCCTGTGTTGTTATCATAAATTTCTGTGATGAGTGATGAACCCTCTATCCAGGACTGTAGTGGAATATAGCTGGCCTGAAATGAGATGTTGCCCCTTACTTCCCTTGCATCTTTATTGTACACATAAAGCGAACCATTTCCATACTGCACATAAATAGCATTGCCAGCAGGGAAAACAGTCAACCCAGATTCTGGGGCCCTATCTATTTGGTAAGCAGTGAACACTCCTGTTGTGTAATTGTAAACATCAATGGTGGTCCCAGTGCTATTCCCTGTGAGAAAGTACCCATTTGATGCTGTTCCTGCAGTGGTGAACAACTCTTGCGAGGTTTGCAGTGTTGATAATGCCTTCATTGTGTTGTTATAAAAATTATAGCTGTATATTTCTGAACCATTTGCCTTGGTTGCATAAAGGATAGAGTTATCCAACCAGTCAACCAATGGTTTTGCCTGAAGATCTGGGTTAAACCCTTTAAAATAAACTGAAGAGATGTTGGTTTCCCTGTAGCCAATGCTCTGGCCCTGGTTCACAGTGTTGAAACCGCTAATGTTGTTGCTGAAGTATATGTTGTATATGGTAATGTTGGAAAAAGCACCTCCAAACAAGAAATTGCAGTTGCTGGGGGCATTATGGAAGCTGTCATTAAACAGGAATGGCGTATGGGAGGACTGGTTGAAGCCCGGTGCGATACCGGTGTATATAGTCCCATCAGGTTCTGAACCAGAAATCTGAAGGGTATACAAATCAAAAGGAGGTGGTTCCGGACCCAGCTCTACAGTTTTCCTCCCCTCAAGGTAAAGGCTCTTGTTGTAACCCTCGCCGAATTTATAATGAAGGAGGGAGACAGAACCATTTTCAAAAAATATGTTGTTTCCAGTTCCAGAATAACTGTTATTTGGGGACCAAGCGAAGGTGATCTTTAAGGTATAATTTTGGAAGAGGCTCATCCCAATGTCCAAGAAAGCGTTCCCCACGTTCGAGTAGTCATGGGTGGATTCCAAAAGGCCGTTCCCGAACTTTGATGGCTCTACGGAGAATTTGGAATACTGGTTTGCGTTTATGTTGTGGAAGTTTATCCAGCTCAAATTAGATGGGTAGGAACCAGCCCTAAAAGAACTGAAATCAAGGCTGTAAGCAGTAACTGAATGGCCATTGAGGGCCAGTGAGTTCCCTGTGACACCGGGCACCAAGGCTGCAAACAATATGACCATAATGCCAAGAATAGTAATTTTTCTCATAATTTAATGAATTACCTTAATGTATCCTTTTTAAAAACTGTTGCCCAAAAAAAGCCATGGTTGAAAGTATTTCTAATGTTCAAAAAAACTCATTTTCTCATTTTTCAGTGCAACCAGAAAGGATATAGCTTGTATACAAATTGGATTGTTAACTAATTGCACAGCCCTTGGTGAAGGTCACTTTGATGCAAAAGGATTCAGTTCGGGGTATATTCCCTTAACTAGATAATTTGTGCATTAAAGTATTATATTCACCTATTCAATTAGTAAATAAGCAACCCAAAAATATCAGATAAAATAGGAACTGGGCCATTAACGGCTTAGTTTCTTTGAATGTCTGGTACAAAGTTGGGCAACATTTCAATGGGCATGAACCAAAGAAATACTGAAGCAGGGTGTATAAATGGCAGGAAGCAAAGAAGAGAAGAAGATGACAATTGAGGATCTCCCGGGCGTGGGGGAAGCAACAGCAGAGAAGTTAAGAGAGAACGGACTGGATGACATTATGACCATTGCAGTTGCTTCTCCAAAGGATCTATCAGAGATGGCAGGCATAGCTGAGGGGACTGCGATAAAGATCATTGCCGCTGCCAGAAAGTCCGCTGATATAGGGAACTTCGAAACTGGAGAGCAGATCCTTGAAAGAAGGAAGGATGTCCTGAAGCTCAGCACCGGGAGCAAGAACCTAGACAATCTCCTTGGAGGAGGGTTTGAAACACAGGCGATCACAGAATTCTTTGGTGAGTTTGGCTCTGGAAAGACCCAGATCATGCACCAGGCTGCAGTTAACGCAACACTTCCGCCTGAACAGGGCGGCTTTGATTCGGATGTCCTTATCATAGATACAGAGAATACCTTCAGGCCTGAAAGAATAATACAAATGTCCAAGTCAAGAGGGGCTGATCCCGACACAGTCTTGAAGAGAATCCACGTTGCAAGGGCTTACAACTCACACCACCAGATTCTTCTGGCAGAGCGTGCCATTGAATTGGGAAAGGAGTTCCCAATCAAGCTGCTCATAGTAGACTCACTCACATCCCATTTCAGGTCGGAGTACATGGGCAGGGGATCACTTTCAGAGAGGCAACAGCTTCTCAACAGGCACATGCACGATCTGCTCAAGTTCGCAACAATCTATAACGCAGTGATAGGGGTCACAAACCAGGTATCAGCAAGGCCAGACGTCTTCTTTGGCGATCCAACAGCCCCAATAGGAGGCAACATTGTAGGGCATACGGCCACATTCAGGATCTACCTGAGGAAGAGCAAGGGTGGAAAGAGAATCGCTAGGCTGATCGACTCTCCATATCTCCCAGAGGGCGAAACTGTCATACAGATATCAGAAGACGGCGTTTCTGACGGAGTATAATCCTAAATTTGGGATCGAAATGTGGGACTACATCAAGGAAAAATTCAGGAAATACCCATCCCAGACAAAGGTGCTGAGGAAACTTATCTCACTTGGGATGTCTGTTAAAAAGGACAATGAGGGAACTCCTAGGATATACAGCGATGACGTTGAAGTAAAGGCCTCATCACTAGCAATGTCACTTGGGGTAGATCGTCGTGCCGTCCTTGACATTCTCTCCAAGATTGTTGAGGACGGGGAACTGGCAAAGTTTTTCCTTGACCTTAAACCATCACCGGATTTCAGGAAGGTCAGCACTAAGCTAGGCATGGGTGTGATACAGATAGTGGCCACGAAGGCAACCCAGCCAGGCATTGTATCCGGCGTGTCCCAGATTATTGCAAGGGAAGGGATCAGCATAAGGCAGGTAATGGTTGATGACCCTGAACTCGTTGACGATCCCCGCGCTACAATCGTGACAGACAGCCCAATACCCGGGAGGCTCCTTTCAGACCTCAAGACCGTTGAGGGTGTGGAAGCAGTGGTGATACTCTAAAATTATGTTTATAATATTGGCCGATCAACAAATTCCACTTTTTTGTTCAGTATCCAAAAAACTCATCCAGATCTTTTCCGTAAACGAGCATTGAAAGGTCCTTGATGCTATCAAGCAGGGATTGGTAGGATTGTGCAGACACATTAATATGACCGACTTTCCTCCTTTTTCTGATTCCATTCTTCCCATACCAGTAGACTTGCGTTTCGGGCACAGAGAGGATTTTTTTCCTTAGTTCATCGTCCATGGATATTCCTACAAGATTGAGTATTCCAGATGGCCTGTAGAGTTCAGGCGCAGCAAGTGGGAATCCACAGACGGCCCTGATATGCTGCTCAAACTGGGAGATTGAGGATCCCATCAAAGTGTGGTGGCCTGAGTTATGCACCCTAGGGGCAAATTCATTTATGTAAGGCTTTCCGCCCTTAATGAAGAATTCAACACCGATAACACCCACATAGGACAGCTTTTCCAGCAGGGATTTCACTATGGCCTTCATTCCTGTGTCCTCTATCGGTGCCGCATTGTAGTAAAGCATGCCTTTGTAGTTTACATTTAGAGAGGGCTGAAAGAATGAAGTATTCCTGTTGGGGTCCCTTGCAGCAATAACTGAAGCTTCCATGTCGAAATCCATAAATCTTTCAACCACGTATTTCCCCTCTGGAAGTTCCTCTGCCAATTTTCCGCCCTTTACTAAGTACTGGCCTTTTCCATCGTAGCCCCCGTACGCCAGTTTGATAACTGCGTCCCCATATTCTTTCGCAATTCTTGTCGCAGAAGCCGCATCTTCTGCCACGTCAAATTCTCCAACAGGAAGGCCATTTTCCCTTAGAAACAGCTTTTCCCTTGACCTGTCCCTCTTCAGGTCAACTGGGAGGAGGCCGGGCCTAAGTTTACCCTGGTCCATGGCATAATTAAGTGCCCTTTCATCTACATGTTCAAATTCATAGGTTACAAAATCGCAATTGTCAACAAATTCCTCGTACTCATCATAACTGTATGCCTTGTCTGCAATTCTTGAAGCAGGGCCTTCTTTTGACTCGTCAATGACAAAGAAATCCACTCCGAGCTTCTTCCCTTCAAGAATCATCATGAGCCCGAGTTGCCCGGAGCCAATTATTCCCAATTTCATGGAAGTTTCTCACCCAATACACGTTCTTTCTGGGCTTTTGTGTATTGTTTCACCTTTTCTCTTATTTGATTGTGCTTAATTCCTAGAATTCTAGCTGCAAGAAGTGCAGCATTCTTTGAGTTTCCAATGGCAACTGTTGCCACCGGAATTCCTGCCGGCATCTGCACAATGGAGAGAAGAGAATCAATGCCCTTGAGGCTCCTTGTAGGGATAGGCACTCCAATTACCGGGAGGCTTGTCATTGAAGCAGTCATTCCAGGCAGATGTGCGGCGCCACCTGCTGCTGCTATTATTACTTCCAGCCCTCTTTCTTCAGCAGTTCTGGCATATTCATACATCAGTTCGGGTGTCCTGTGAGCAGAAACCACCTTGTATTCGTGTTCTATCCCAAAGTCCTGGAGCAGGTTGATCGCATCAGTCATGTGCTCATAGTCGCTCCTGCTTCCCATAATAATTCCCACGAGCGGCATGTATGATAATTTTAGTTATGTATTAAAAGGCATCATTGCAAAAGCATATTGATTGAGTCCAAATCTTCAATAAGCCCGGAGGAGGCTTTCCTGATCCTGTTCATGATGGCCAGGCCCTTTCCGTGTTCCGGAAATGGTTGTATCAAACCTATGGTGCAGTCCATTTTATCGAGTTCACGAAGCGCAGAAAAGAGATTTCTTGCGATGACATCAAGATCAGAACCATCCCCGAGACCTGTACATTGCAACTTGGAATTCCTGCAGATTTCATCTGAACTTATAATGGAGATCTTTTCCCTCCATTCACCAAGCTCTGATATCTTCTGCAACAGTTCCACATTAGATGCAAGATAGAGTTTTTTCGTTGGGGAATAATGCCTGTACTTCATGCCGGGGGCCAGAGGAATAGTGCTTTCATGCAGCCCCCTAGAGAAGTCAGTTACTTTAATCGGGCCAAAAATTTTCTCAAGTTCCTCGACGGGTTTTGCCCCGGCCCTGAGGAGAGTGCATCCGCCCCCTGAAATATCAATTATTGTTGATTCAACTCCCTGAGGGGTCGGCCCGCAATCCATTATGAGATCTACTCTCCCGTCAAGTTCCTCTATGGCATGCCTGGAATCTGTAATGCTTGGCCTCGTTGAGATGTTTGCACTGGGCGCGGCAATTGGAACCCCTGCCTTTCGTATGACTTCCAGGGCGACCTTGCCCTCCGGCATCCTGACCGCGACAAGCGAAGAACCGCCCGTAACTGTTCCAGGGATCTTCGGCGACTTCTGCAAGAGTATGGTAACAGGACCTGGCCACACTTTCTCCAGTTTTTTCAAAATTTCGTCAGACACTTCCAGAGTGACTTCCTTCAGCATTTCCATGTCGGAAATGTGCACAATAAGCGGATTGTCCGGAGGTCTCTCCTTAGCTCTGAAAACTTTCAGGCACGCGTCTGATGAATAAGCATTTGCCCCAAGGCCATAAACAGTCTCCGTAGGGAATACTACCAATCCGCCTTCCCTTATGGTTTTCGCGGCAGTTTCTATTGATTGTATCGAAGGATTCTCCGGGTCGGTTTTTACTATGGTCGTCATATCAGGTTATTTAACTGCTTATTAATGCCCGGTTAATTACTGTTTCCAACTAAACCTGCATCAAGTCCGCTTGACATAATGGCAGCGTTAATGTAACACAGAAACCTTGGTATCCTGGATTGGGCAATATAGACAAATCGCCAATTAAACCTTTTATTCAAAGACTCCCTAAGGGATGATCATGGAGATAACAAAGTACGATCTCACCCTGGATATCGATTTCAAGAGCCTAAGGTACACAGGCAAAGAAACAATAAATGTAAGCGGCCAGGGGGAAAATTTCTTCCTTAATTCAGTTGGTTTGGATGTTAAGTCCCTAATGATCGACGGAAACCCAACCAAATTCACATTAAATGCAAAGGAGCAGGCTCTGGAGACAGACCACAAGATAACAGGCAATTCAAAGGTGGAACTAGAGTTCCAGGCAAATGTGGGAAACATACTCCAGGGGCTGTATGTGGCAAATTACAAGGAAGGCCATATTTTAACAACACAGTTTGAAAGCACTGGCGCAAGGCGTGCTTTCCCATGCATTGACCACCCAAAATACAAGGCAGTATTTTCATTGAAGCTGAATATTGACAGTGGCCTGGAGGCAATTTCCAATATGCCAGTTCTAAGGGAGGAGGAACAGGGCAATGGCAAGAAGCTGGTTGTATTCCAGGACACTCCGAGAATGTCTACTTACCTGCTTTACATAGGTGTGGGCAGCTTTGACCATATGGAAAAGGCATTCGGCAAGGTCAAGGGAATACTTACCGCCCCAAAAGGCCATCTGCTCACCACAGAATTTCCACTGTCTGAGGCGGGCGGGGCTATAAAGTACTTTGAAGACTACTACGGGATTGAATTCGCTCTCCCGAAAGTCCATCTTATCTCGGTTCCCGAATTTGGCGCAGGGGCCATGGAGAACTGGGGTGCAATAACATTCAGGGAAGTGGTGCTGCTTGTCAATGAAAATACTAGTGCATCCGTGAAGCAGACAGTATCTGAAGTTATTGCCCACGAACTGGCCCACCAGTGGTTTGGTGATCTCGTTACAATGGAATGGTGGAACGATCTCTGGCTGAACGAGAGTTTTGCAACTTTCATGGCCCATAAGGCTGTCAATTCAATGCATCCCGACTGGCATTTCTTCGGCAAATTCCTGCTTGCTGAAACAGCAGGCGCATTCACAGGTGATTCCCTTCATAATACCCACCCTATTGATGCGGATGTGAAGAGCCCGGATGACATAGCACAGATATTCGACGAGATCAGTTACGGAAAAGGAGCAAGCATCCTCAGAATGATTGAAGGTTACGTAGGGGAAAAGAACTTCAGGGATGGCATAAGGAAATATCTCCAGGACAACAGATATGGAAATGCAAAGGGCTCAGATCTATGGAGCTCTATTGAGAAAGTCTCGGGAATGCCTGTATCAAAAGTCATGGAGGCTTGGATTAAGCAGAAAGGCTACCCAATCCTCAATGTAAGGAAGGATGGCGATCAGCTCCATATAACTCAGGAAAGGTTCATGCTTGACGGAAAGCCAGACGGTTCAAGTTGGCCTGTACCGCTTACTGTTGTAAATGGCAACGGTGTAAAGTCAACCCTCATGGAAGGAAGCGAGATGAAGCTGGAGACAAAGGACTTCATCAAGCTCAATTCTGGAGAGACGGGATTTTACAGGGTACTTTATTCGCCAGACCTCATAGCAAACCTTAATTCCAACCTGAAGGGGCTCTCATATCTGGATGCATGGGGTATCGTAAATGATTACTTTGCATTCCTGAAAGCGGGAAGGATCAACCTAGACCAGTACCTTGAAAGCGTAGGGCCATTCACTAAGCTTGAGGAGTTCGTAGTTGCCCAGGAACTTTCCAGCCAGTTTTTCACGCTTTCCCTCCTCTTGCCTGAAAATTCAAAGCTGACATCAGTCGTCAAGGAATTCTACAGAACCCATTTAAAACGCCTTGGCGACAAGAAGCAGGGAGAGGATGAGAATGACGCAGTACTTAGGGGGGCCATCGCCCTGAATCTTGCAATGGTTGATGAAAAATACGCAGAAGAGATTGCCCCCAAGGTCGAATCCTTCTTTTCCGCGGATCCTGACCTTAGGCAGGCCATCGCTGTTGCCTATGCAGGAACAAGCAATGACTTCAAAAAACTGGAGAAGCTCTTAGATGAGTCGAAAACCGACGAAGACCGCATCAAAATTATCAGCGGAATGTCATGGCTCAACGGGGAAGATAATTTCAGGAAACTGCTTGAACTTGTCCGGAATGGCAAGATAAAGAAACAGGATTCACTGAGAGTGTACATGTCAATAAGCTTGAACCCAGAACAGAGAAGCCTGATGTTTTCTGGAATGTCAGAAGCCGTAAAGACTGTAGAGGAATACTTTCAGGGCACCGGTTATACTGGTATGATGCTCGAAGCAATGATACCATTCCTTGGGATCGGCCGTAAGGATGCCATGAGGAAATACCTTGATACTATCAGGGTGGATTCGTACTCCAAGGGAATCGACAAGGGCATGGAACTTCTTGAAATAAATTCAAGGCTGGTAGCTTCAAGCTAATAACTCCAATATATTCTTATTTATTTTACCCCTATCTTTTCAAGGAGATGCTATATCACGGAAGTACAGAATTATGAAATTTTCCTGAATATAGACAGTGAAAAGCTAAGCTACAGGGGAAAGGAAAAAATTTCTTTCTCAGGTGTTGAGAAAGAGATAAGGCTGGACAGCGTTGACCTGTCAATTTTCTCAGTAAAGGTATCAGGGCAGGAAGCTAAATTCTCAATTATTCCAGAGGATCAGGCTCTGTCCATAGAGAATGTCCATGGGCAAAATGAAATTGTTGAAATCGAGTTTGGGGGCTCAATCCCGAGGCTGCTGACAGGCCTGTATCTTGCAAAGGCCAGGGATGGGAACATATTTACAACACAGTTTGAAAGCACAGGCGCCAGGAGGATGTTTCCATGCATTGACCACCCAAATTACAAGGCTACCTTCGACATTATGGTGGAAATAGACAGCACTCTGGACGCAATTTCCAACATGCCTCCCGAAAGGGAGGAAAAGAATGGGTCCAGAAAGACAGTGAATTTCCAGAGGACTCCAAAGATGTCTACCTACCTTCTTTACCTTGGGATAGGTAAGTTTGAAGCCAGATCCTCAAAGAGGAAAAACACTGATATTGTACTCGCAGCACCAAGGGGAGAGCTTACCAAATCAGATTTTCCCATTGAAATTGCTGCGAAGGTCCTGGATTATTTCGAGGATTATTTTGGAATTGAATTCGCTCTCCCCAAGGTCCATTTAATATCGGTGCCTGAATTTGCAGCCGGTGCTATGGAGAACTGGGGGGCAATCACATTCAGGGAAGTTTATCTCAGCATTGATGAATCCACTAGTTCATTCAGCTACAAGGCGACTGGTGAGGTAATTGCCCATGAATTGGCCCACCAGTGGTTCGGAAACCTTGTCACCATGAAGTGGTGGAATGACCTGTGGCTGAACGAGAGTTTTGCAACTTTCATGTCATATAAGGCACTGACTAAGATACATCCGGAATGGGACACCATGGGTGACATGGTTCTTCTCAGGACAGAAGGGGCATTGAAGAATGATTCACTGAAGGACACCCACCCTATTGATGCGGATGTGAAGAGCCCGGATGACATAGCACAGATATTCGACGAGATCAGTTACGGAAAAGGAGCAAGCATCCTCAGAATGATTGAAGGTTACGTAGGGGAAAAGAACTTCAGGGATGGCATAAGGAAATATCTCCAGGACAACAGATATGGAAATGCAAAGGGCTCAGATCTATGGAGCTCTATTGAGAAAGTCTCGGGAATGCCTGTATCAAAAGTCATGGAGGCCTGGATAAAGATCAAGGGGTACCCCATAGTGGAAGTTGGCGAAGGTAGTGGGGGAATTGAACTCAAGCAGGAACAGTTCTTTGTCTCCGGAGGAAAGTCTGGGCAAACCTGGCCCATCCCTCTTACTTATTACCAGGGAGGAAAGGTTGAGTCCATGCTCCTTGATACTAGCCAGGGCACATTCCCAGGAAAAAGGCCGGTTAAGCTGAACGCCAATTATTCAGGGTTCTACAGGACAACATATACGCGAGAGCAGTTTGAAGAGATCTTCTCAGGATTGGATAACTTATCAAACCTTGACCTTTGGGGGCTGGCCAATGATACCTATTACGCGATGCTGTCCGGCAGGATTCCTACTTCGGAATACCTGGCAAGGATCAGGAAAACCTGGAATTCTGAGGAACCGATTATCATAAATGAAATATCTGGCGAAATTCACAGCCTGTATCTTATGAACCCTGAAAGCAGTGCGATAAAGACACTTGCGAAGGAATATTGCCAGTTGCATCTCTCTAAGCTTGGTGAGAAAACAAAGGGAGAATCTATCAACACTTCCGTAGCCAGAGGTTCTCTGAAAGCAACTCTGATTCTTGTGGACTCGGCTTACGCGGCAGCGCAGGGAAAGAAATTCGCTGGCTATTTCGATCTTGATCCGGATGACAGGGCTTCAGTAGCACTTTCCTACGCCATTACAGGTGGAGATTTTGCAACAATGTTTTCAGCATTTGAAAAGTCTAAAACCGATGAGGACAGGACCAGGATCCTTAGCGCAATGGGATGGCTTGGAAACAACGGGGATCTCAACAGGGCACTTGACCTAATCAGGAATGGAAAGGTCAAGAAGCAGGACACTGCCCGATTCTATATCGGAGCTTCTCAGAGCCCAGGTTCAAGGAAATTCATGTTTGAAAACATGGATTATGCCATAAGGCAGCTGAGGGAAGTATATGTGGGATCCAGGGTACCTGCAAGAACTCTTGAAACCATTGGGCCAATTCTGGGTATTGGAAGGGAAGATGCCATGAAGGAGAAGCTTTCACAGTTCAGGACCCAGGATATGTCTGTCAGCGTTAAGAAGGTGCAGGAACTTCTCACCGTCTATTCAAGAGTGAGCAAGAACCTATCATCCCTATAATTCAGCCAATTTCACTATTTTTTTTCTTTTGTTCAGTCTGGCATTATTGTAATAATTATTTATTTTAAATTATATGTACATATTCTATTTTTCATTAAATAAATATTTTCTATGAAGCTTTATATATCTATTATATAAACTTTACTAGGAAAACTTATAAGTGCCTTACCTTAAGGAAAGGTATGGAACAGAATATTCAAGGAAGAAGAAAGAAACCAAAATTAAGAAAAGAGCTTACTCTGTTTCAGCTCGTTATAATCGGAGTTGTTGGAGCCATGGGAAACGGTGCCCTTTTCGGTACTGTTGGGATGGTGGCCATTGCAGGTCCGGGCGCTATTTTTGGGTTTATTTTCGGCGGTGTGATCTACACCTCTATCGGGTTCACTTACATGGAACTCTCAAGGGTTCACCCGGAAGCCGGAGGGCCAACTAGGTTCTCACTGTATACCCATGGTCGCCTGACCAATCTGATGAATTCAATGGCAGACCTGTCCTGGTATATCTTCATACCACCAATTGAGGCCGTTTCAATTGTAGCTGGACTGCAGTATTTTGCAACGCAGTATGGCTGGCCAAGCCTGCTTTCATCTGTAGGGACACCCACAGTTCTGGGTTCACTTATAGGGCTTGCACTCCTGCTGGCATTTGTGCCTTTCAACTACTTCGGGGTAAAAAGATTCGGAAACTCCACAAACTATCTGGGAGTTGTAAAACTGGTCTTCTACCTGGCAATGTCACTGGGACTGATTTTCCTTGTTGCAAACTGGAGCAATCTTTCCTCATACGGTACGTTCCCGAAGATTGGGCCAATAAGCATTTTGCTTGCAATGCCCCTGGCCATGTACGATTTCGGAGGCATCAGGGTCATTCCTGATCTTGCAGAGGAATCCAAGAAGACTTCACATGTGACTAAAGCTGTTATTCTTACGGTAATAATCGAAACACTGATCTACATATCGATTGCTTTTGCAGTCCTTTCAAGCATTAACTGGGGGGCCCTCGGCATAGCGCCTGGAAATTGGTCTGCACTGGAGAATTATTCCTCTGGAACTAATCCATTCTTCATATTTGCCCATTCCAACGGTCTTGAGACCATATTCATTATAGCGGTTATAGCCGGGCTTCTATCCCCATTTGTTACAGGGTACATTTACCTGGGCAGCGGAACCAGAATTCTATTCGCAATGGGAAGAACAGGATTCGTTGGGAACTTCATGAAAACGCTGCACAGCAAATATGCCATTCCAATATGGTCCCTGGTTGCATTTGCTGTCGTTGGAGCTTTTGTTGTGCTCGTATCTGCACCGGTCCCGAACATATATAACCTGATTGATTACGCTGTGGATGCCGGGTACCTTGGCTTCATTACAAACCCGGTTGCACTGATGGCCTCCAGAAGGCAGGATGTAACAAAGGCGAAGCACATGTACAGGGGAATGGCAATCGTCGCGCCAATCGCAATGGGCCTTGCATCGCTGATCATATTCTGGGATGGATGGACTTCTCTTGTGTATTCCCTGGAAATCATGATAGGAGGCACAATAATATTCGGCGTAATCAGCTGGTTCACCACAAATAAGGAAAAGATGAACTGGTCAAACGCAGTGTGGTACATCCTATATATCGTATTCATGCTCGTGATGGTCGGAATCTCTTCTGATGGCCTGTACAACTACCTTTCATTCACAGTGGGAACTGTGATAACAGGAATTGTCACCGTTGCAGTGTTCTACCCATTCGGTGTCCTGACTGCCCTAAAGGAAAGGTATTCTCATCCTGAGTTCACGGAAACTGTGAAACAGGAAGTCAGCCAGGCACAGACCAGCCAATAAATTTTTTTTAAAAAAATATTTTATTTTCCAAACATCCTTTTTCAAAAAGCCTTGGAGATGCCTATTTTCTCCGATAGAACGTAAGGCATTGTGGAAGCTGAAATCTCCTCCCACCACTTCACGCTCTTGGTTTCACTGGATATTTCTCTCACTCCGCCGAGCACATTTGGAATGGAGTCGCTAATCCTTATGCCGCCAACTGTTCCCAGTATTTCTCCATTTTTCACATAGAAAGCCCCATCTCTTGGAACGGTTGAAAAAACAGCATTCCTGTAATCCTGGTACCTCGTGTACCAGCAGTTGTTAATGAATAGCCCCTCATCCATTTCAGAAATTATCTTCTCCTTAGTTTTATTTCCAGGCAGCAACTTTAGCTGCCAAGCCCCTGGCGATAGTATTCCAGCATTCCCGGTAGTATGTGAGTTTCCCCGTTTTGCTGTTGAATAGGAGTGCATATAGCTCATCAACACACCATTTTCAATGAGCGTATTTCTGCTTGTGGCCGTTGCCTCATCATCACACGCCCTGTAACCTGAGCCTCCTGAGTCTAGGGGGTCATCAACCAGCGTGAATGAACTGCTTGAAACTTCTTTGTTGAGAGATCCTGCAAAGCAGCTCAAACCACTTTCCACTGAATAATAGGACAAGAAGCTGGAACTGTAGGAGATGAGGTTTCCCATAACATACGGGGACATCAGGACGTCAAACTTTCCAGGCTCAATATCGACGCTTTTTGTGGTGATGGCTAACGGTTCTGCAGATTGGCTGCCTATCTGGGCTATGGTCCCTGCTCCAACTTTATTGGAAAGTCCAAAATGCCTCCCTTCCTGGCCTGTGCTTTTACCTCTGAAGGAACGGATCACAACTTCTAGGCCTCCGTTGGTGTAAGTGCACCGGTTGTATCTAGTCCTGACAGTAACTTCATTCGCCCTGTTATACAGAACCCCTGCGGTTCTTTCTGCACCAGCTTCAATAGCGGAGTTCACCAGGGCAGTTGAGAAATCCTGCAGGTCATAGTCAAGCTTTTTCAGCTTTTCCTTCTGATATCCACGCTGGGGTTCAGGGTTTATGCCTTCAAACGACGGGTTATCTGGTATCTTGCCTGCGAGGTTCCATAGCAGGTTTATGCTTGACTCAAGCATTGAAGGATCTTTGACGTTCGTGGAAACTGTTCTTTTACCTCTAGAAGCAAATATCACCAGAACAGACTCATCCCAGTTGTTGTAAAGATCCTGGCTGTTCCTTGAAAACCTGACCTGTTCAGTGCTGGAGGAAATCTGCTCTAAGGCGTATTCTTCGAAGCCTTTTTCCTCCAACTTCTTAATGGCAAGCTCCAGGTCAAAATCGCTCATTGCAGGTATACCTCCCGCAATCTCATGTGTGGGCCTCCCATCCAGACATCAACTCCCTGTTCAGGATCTCCCTTTCCGCACATTCCAGCATTGAACTGGAGATCATTTCCTACGGCATCAACGGAGCTATAGAACTTAATGGTGTTAGTCTCTATAGTTGGCCTTCTCACCCTGCCAGAAATATCACCGTCAGTTATGAGGTAAGCTTCCTTTCCCACATATTTCTCATTGAACCTGATGTCATCTATGTTCCATTCAGTGAAAGACTTGATATAAACTCCCTTCCTGATGCCATCGAAAAGTTCGTCAAATTTGTATTCACCTGGCTCAATGTAAGTGGTGCTCATCCTGGCAAGTGGTTCCAGTCCCCATGACGAGGATCGGCCGCCAGCATTGGATTCAGTGCCAAGTTGGGCCGCGCTTTCCCGGTTGAGTATAAACTCATTTGTCTCTCCATTCTTGTAAAGGTACCTCTTCCTGGAAGGGATACCTTCATCATCGTACTTGTAGTACCCAAAACTTCCTTCCATGGATGGGTCATCAATGACATTGACCGCCTGTGAGCCAATCTTCACCGGAAACTTATTGCCGGTAAGGAATGATTCGCCGGCCTGGGCGCCTTCCCTTCCGATAATTCTGTCATATTCCGTTGGATGCCCACAGGACTCATGGGCAACTATTCCGGAAATCTCCGGGCCAACAATAATGTCGAACTTACCGGGGTTGACTCTCGGTGCAGCTGCTGATTGGTGGAGTTCGTTAATGTCCTGGCTTATCCGGTCTGGGAGATCCAGTTTCTCAATATATTCAAAGCCTGAGGAAGATCCGTACTGCTCCATGGACTGCTCGAATTCACCGTTTTCAATGACCCCCACAAGGTAGAAGTACAGAACCCTGGAGATGTCCCCACTTACTTCCGATCCTGCTGAGTTGACATACATCTGCTTGATGCGCTTGTCAACCATTGAGTTCACACGGACTGGTGCGCCGGCAGCCTCCATAGCCGCATCATTTTCCTTCACAATTCTTACTCTGTCTTCCACAGAGAAATCTTCCAGTTTCTTTTTTGCAGGGACCTTCCAGCTATCCTTCAGGGCTTTCCCCTCGTAAATCCTGTTCTTTCCTTCAAAGTTGGATTTTTCCAATGCCCTGTCTATGGTCTCCCTCACACGGCTCCAGTCACTGGAATCACTGTATGCCATGCTAATTGACCTGTTCACGACTCTTACTGCATACCCATGTTCAGTGCCAAAACTGAGTCCCTGGAATTGTCCATTCCTGTAACCCACCCGGTTTGCAGTAACCTCCATGTACCTTGCCTCAGCAAATTTTGACTTTGATGAGGCATAGTCAAGGATTTTGTGGATGAGGTCCCCGTCCATGGATTATTTTTCCCTCCTCTTGGAAAGCCTGTTTTCGTAGGTTCCCATAATGCGGTCAATGCATTTCCCAAAGTTCCAGTCATGGTCGTTTATGGCCATGCTGACACTTCCGCCTGCGAGCCTTGTCCTAACAGAAAATTTCGTCCTTCCCTCGCTGCGGTACTTTGCGATGTGAAAATCAAAGTGCCCCCCCTTCATGCCTGCCAGCATGGGCAACTTTGCAACAAGCTTGCTGGCATTGTGGTAAAGGATATCATAAAGGTCATCATCCCAGGGTTCCAGCCCTGATACCTGTATTAGTATCCCATCTCTGCTGCCGCCTGTATCTAAGACGCCAATGATGTCTGATGAGTCAATAACTCCAACCACTTTGTTTGAACTGTCTACAACTGGAATGGCCCTGATCTTGTTCTCAACAAGAAGTGAAGCGCACCTTTCAACGGACATGTCAGGTTCAGCCATTACATGCTTCAGCCCCAGGGACCCTATGTTTATCTTCGTCCTTTCAGCCTCGCCTACCACTTCACCAGAAGTTACTCTTTCCGATGTGTTGAGAAGCCTGTCCTGCGAGATCTGATCCACCCTGAGGACCCCGAGGTAATTGCCAGATGATGATGCCACAGGCATCTCAGACACATCAAGGGACCTGAATTTCTCTAGTGCCTTGTACAAGGGTTCGTCTTCATGGATGAGGACTGGATCGGAAGACATTACCTCAAAACATCTCATCTCAAAGCTTGGGACGACCCTTGAAAGATTCTTGAGAATGTCCGTTCTTGAAAGTATGCCTGCGAGGTGGCCAGCTTCAACAACCGGGAGAGCAGCAAGGCCACTGTCCCTCAGTAACTTGACAGCAGACTTCACATCCGTATTTGGAGTGAGCTTGGCTGTCTTGATCATGAATGTCTCGACCTTTGAGTTGCTCCTTATGCTCCGCCTCCTGAGGATTTCCCGGTAACTGAGCATGCCTGAGTACCTCTTCCCGTTAAGGACCGGGACCTGGTGTATGCCCGTGCTCCTCATCCTGGAAAGTGCGTCTGCAACAGTTGAAGTTGAAGGGATTGTCACAAGGTTCTTCGAGGTCATTATTTCAGAGACCTTCACTGGGCTCCACTCCAGTATGCCAGTTTAAGGCCTGATACATATTCCCCTACCTCCTTTGAAACATCCTGCCCAGAAAGTGCGCCGTTGATGAAGCCTGCAATCTTTTCCATGCTGATGACACCCATTCTTGTGACCTCTGCTGTTCCGATTCTCCCTTCCCGGTCAATAACTATGCGGTTCCTTTCTAGCAATTCGCTGAACTTCCTGAAGTTAAGCCCCTTCTTTTCAAGGGATTTGGAAGACAGGCCAATCTGGTGGGTTTCGGAATACCAGGGATCATACAGCGGCTTTGCATCTCCTTCTGAGAGCAATTTTGCAAGGGATTTTGAATTCTTGACGACCCAGTGGGCATATTCACTGCCATGTAGATGCATTTCCTCCATTGCAATACCAAGGGCCGCCACCCTGGAGGGATGGAAATTGTCCATTGTTCTCCATGTGAGGTTTTTGCGGAATTTGTTCATGAGATCCTCATCGTTGGTCAGGATTATTCCCCCCTGTGGGCCAAAGAAGGTCTTGTGAGTTGAACCAAATAGGACATCACAGTAATTCAATGCGTCCTGTTGGAAAGAGCCACCAGCGATAAGGCCCATAACATGGGATCCATCATAAGCAAGCGTACAGTCATACTTGTCGCACATTTCCCTGAGAGGCTTAAGCTCATAGTGTTTCAGGAAGAATGACTGGCCAAGGACCATGAGGGAGGGGTTGGATGACTTCATCACCTTCTCTGTCTTTTCAAGATCTATTTCCTGGGATTCAGGTTTGTAAGGTATATCGTAATTCTGGAAGCCGAACATCTGTGGAAGGTAATTGTTCTGGTATCCTGTATAGCCACCGTACTTTTCAGGTATTGACATCAGGTTCCCCTTTTTCTGCATCAAGGAAAGCAGAACCACCTGCGATGCTATGTGGCCCCCTGTTGGCCTCACTTCAGCGTACTTGGCGCGGTAAACTCTGGTGGTCATTTCCATGGTCTTCTCCAGGATTTCCTGCGTATATCTGGTCCCGCCGTATGCATCGTGGTCATCGAGAACCAGGGAGTATCTGGATCCAAGGTCAGAGGCCATGGCCTTTCTCACATCAGGGCTCAGTACATTTTCAGAAGCCTGAAGGTTAAGTGTGCCTGCCCTGTATTTGTCGTGCTGTTCCACAAGTTTCAAAATTTCACTCATTAACCATCATCTCCTGTAAAAACCTATAAAAAAGAATCTCCACGTTTAATCAATTGCTTTCCAATTATATAACCTTTGCAGCTACTTTGCCCTCTGGTGAAATATGGTTCCTTATCCTCGCGGGTAAGGCATATAGGGATAGGCTGCCTCATCCCATTCCCGTGATTCGAAGAGATTAAAACCTACAACTCAATGTTATGGCAACATGAATGTCAAGATGCGAATCCTTGTGGCATCTTACAGGCGCAAGGATGTGGCCGTGGAATTATTCGGCCGTACTCAGGATGGTAAGTCAATTACAGCACTGTACTTTGGATTCCAACCGTACTTTGACCTGGTCGAGCCTAATGAGGCATGCCTTGGGATGTACAGGGCTGACCCTGAGTTTGAGAGATTCGAGGACAAGAGGCTCTGGATTGACGGAGCAGAAAAGGATGTAAAGCGTGTTTTTGTAAAGTCACCATGGATGGTGCCGCAACTAAGGGAAAAGTGCGGGAGAAAATTCGGTGTTATGGCCGCAGACATACCTTTCCATCACAGGTTCATATACGACAAGGATCTCGGATCCTGCGTAGAGATCGAAGGGGAGGAGCTTGAGGCAGAAAAGAAGCACTTCACCACTGACCTTGTCATGAAGATAAATGAAATCAGGAATGTAACAGAGTTCAATCCTCCACTCAAGGTTCTCAGCTTTGATATTGAAAATGCAATACAGACCCAGAACAATGAGCAATACGGCAGGATCCTTGTTATAGGCTACTCCATATTTGACGGAACTAACTGGGAAAAGGGGGCTATCAGGGGAAGCGAGGAAGACATCCTCTGGGGCTTCAACAGGCTTGTAACATCAAAGGATCCGGACGTGGTCACAGGCTACAACATCGACGGCTACGACCTTCCTGTTGTCAAGTACCGTATGGGCCTCTACAGGATCCCGTTCAGGATAAGCAGGGACTATGAGGAACCCCACAGGGTACAGGGGCAATACTGGCGCATGCACGGAAGAATTGTGGCCGATACCTGGTGGGGAGTCAAGAAGATCCTCCATCCCAAGCACGAAACACTGAACTATGTTGCAAAGGAACTTCTTGGCGAAGGGAAGGACAACATTAACAGGCTCAAGATAGAGGAAGAGTTCCAGAACCGCCCTGAAGAGGTTGTACAGTACTGCATCAAGGATGCAGACCTTACACTCCAGATCTTCAACAAGATCAGGCTCATGGACAGGAACATGTTCATGAGCACGGTTACAAAGCTCCCCCTGGATGACGTAACTAACGGTGGAACAAGCAATTATGTCGATTCGCTGCTCATCAGGAAGGCGGACACCGAAAATATTGGTGTCCCCATGACAACAAGGAGCCTGAAATCGGCTCCAATAGAGGGTGGCTATGTGCACAGCATTGGCGCGGGCATTTATGACAACGTGGTTGTGCTGGACTTCAAGAGCATGTACCCATCAATGATTATGAAATACAACATATGCTTCACCACCTTTGACCCAAAGGGGCAGATAGAGGCGCCGAACGGTGTAAGGTTCCTTGACAAAGAGCATAGGGAGGGCCTTGTGCCAAGGCTGCTCAGGGAACTCATGGATGAGAGGGACAAGGTAAAGAGGATGATGAAGTCTGCCTCAACTCCGGAGGAAAAGGAATATTATGATGGGGTGCAGGGAGCAATCAAGATCCTTATGAACACCTTCTACGGTGTGCTGGCCTCTTCATTCTGGAGGTTCACAAACCTGGAGATAGGCAGCGCGGTGACCGCCTACGCCAGGAACACTATCAAGGCACTTATTGAGAAACTCAAGGAGGAGAACTACAAGGTCATATACGGCGACACAGACAGCATATTCATAGAATCAGGAGCCTCGAGCCATGAGGAAGCTGCAAATGTTGGCATCGAACTCAGCAACAGGCTCTCAAAAGATGAGGGCGTCATTGTGGAATTTGAGAAAGTCATGGACCCACTGTTCTCCCATGGCGCCAAGAAACGTTATGCCGGAAGGATAGTCTACCCTGAAGCGCAGAAGGGGGAAATACTGGTCAGGGGCTATGAGGTTAGAAGGACCGACTCCTTCGATCTTCAGAGCGAATCCCTTTCAAAGGTTTTCGACTTTGTCATGAACAGGGATATAGAGGGGGCGGTCAATTTCAGGAACCAGACCCTGGACCTCGTAAGAAAAGGTGACTCTTCAATAAACATAGAGAGCCTGGTTATTTCAAGGACAGTGAAGCAGTTTGACCAGTACAAGGAAGAAAAGTCCCTTGCAAACGTCAGGATCGCAAAAAAGCTCATTGAGCAGGGAGAGACCTTCATACCCGGAATGAAGGTTTCTTGGATAGTGACAAACAGCAAAAAGTCCCCTCAGGAAGTAGAGCCCTATATCGATGGGTCAGAATTCAAGTTCAAGCCTGACTGGGATTACTATGCAAGGAGGGTTGAGGAGACTTTGGACCGTGTACTAGAGGGAATAGCGGAAGATTACGGGTTCAACAAGAACAACCAGGCAAGCCTGTTTCAGTTTACTGAAGGAACTCCATCTGCAACTGTCCAGGAAAAGAGGAGGGCTGCCCAGGCGGCTGACCAGAATCCCATGCAGTCAAAGCTCTTCTGAATTACCTGTATTCATCGATATCCACACGGTTCTCTGGTTTTCCGTCCAGGTATCGCCTGACATTGGTGCAGGCTCTCAGCACGGCATTATCTGCTGATTCCCTAGATATGCCACCCACATGTGGGGTAAGGAATGCGTTCTCTGGCAATGGAGAATCAATCTTCGGTTCATTCCACCATACGTCGCTGAGGTAAACTTTTTCAGGATACTTTGACAGGTAATCCCTCATGTCTTTCTCAACAACAATGTCTGACCTGGCGACGTTCACAATCATTTCTCCATTGAACTTGTCCAGGAGGGCGCTGTTCACAATCCCAAGGGTGGCGTTGGTCTTTGGCAGGGCCAGAAGCAGGATGTCACAATTTGCTACAAGTTCTTCTGCCGAAGAAAGGAACCTGTCCACATTATGGTCATCTTTCGGTGTCCTGGTGAAAGCATTGACATTCATCCCAAATCCTTTTGCAATTCTCGCACAGCTTCTTCCGATCCCGCCATGCCCAAGGACTCCCAGGGTTCTACCTGCCAGGGAGCCAACCCTCTCCTTCTTGTATAACCCGTTTTTTGTTTCGGAGAAGAATTTGCAAATTTTCTTTTCATGGGCCAGTATCATTGCAAAAGCATGTTCAGCAACTGGGTCTGAAAAAGTGCCAGCATTGCTGTACAATTCCACCCCATCGGGAAGTTTGCTGAATTCCAGGTGATCAACGCCAGCGCTAATTGTCTGGATTACCTTGAGGCTGCCAGTTGGGATGAACCTTGCAAGGACTATCTGGATATCCGCATCATCAGGTTTCTGGATAGATACATCAATGCCTGTAATTGCACTGCATTTTTCAACTACTTCAGTGCTAACATCGTGCAAAATGGTGGCTTTCATTGGAGAAAAGATATTGTGATTAGCTTAAACCTTTCATGGTGCACAATATGCATCATAACTTGTCAAGAAAATCAGACACTCTCCCACGCTGAAGTTGCTCCTGTGCAGGCATGGTGATGGAAATGGTTTTTATGTCCCTTACAGGGATCTTTGTTGCTCCATCCTGAACTTTCTTTCTTTCAAATAGCCAGATTGAATCCTGGTTGAGGATGAATTTTCCTGCCTGTATTTCCAAGTTTTCATTGCCAACAGAAATGGAGAACATAAAACTGTCTTTGAAACTGACTTCCAGATAAGGCATTGCGCTGTGATGGTACTCAGATCTGCCTTTGGCCTTCATAATGAATCCAAATCTTGGGTCAGACTGCACAAGGAAGCCCTTTGCAGCGCTTATCCCTTCTGAGAAAATTGGTTCCTGCAACCTTTCTGATATAATGTCAATGAGGGCGTTCAGCTTCAAGATTCCCACCGTATGGAATGTTAATTCCCCATGGCATCTCCAGATCTGTTGTAACCCATAAGACATCGTATCCTTCCGGCCCTTTCTCCGGGAATATGGCCCGGCCATCTGTGAATATTATCACTGGATCGCGGTTGTTTTCATCCTGAAGCCGCCGGAAAAGCGCAGTAAAATCGGTCCCCCCAAATCCCTTTCTTCTGAGGATGCGTTGAGGGTCATCCAGTGGATCTACCTTTACATCACTCTGTATTCGAGCATCAATCTGGATAAGCCTTACTGAAACCTCCCCAGCCCTTGAACTTATGAGATAAAGTATGTCAGAGAAAAAGGCTGATACTGTTTCCTCACTTATTGAAGCAGAAACATCAATGCACGCGACCAGGCTGTTGGCCAGATGAAACCTCTGGGGAAGGTATATGCCGCTGCTCACGTATTTTCGCCGGAATCTCCTGTAAGAACTGGCTCGCCTGTCATTGAACACATAGGCTGAAAGGATATCCTCCCACCCTAGCCGATCAATGTTTTCAGCCATTATGGGCAGGTCAACAGCGAATCCTCTCTTTCCAAGGGTGCGTTCAGAGAGCTTTGCCTTTGATATGATTTCAAGGGTCTTTGCCCTATAGTTTCCATACTCCCTATTCCGGTTCTGTGACTCCTCCAAAATACCTTTCAGGTTTTCCGCATTCAACTTCATTACCCTGGCAATCCCACGAAGGTCTTCCTGCCAATCCTCCAGGCATGAGGAATCTTGCTCCAGTAATAGCAGGTTGTCTATTTCCTCAATGCCATCAAGAATGCCTTGAGAAATAGATTCCCTAACCAGCACTGTGTATATTTCCTCTGCAGACTTTCCGGTAAATTCCCTTCTGTAAAACCTGACCTGGATGCCATTAGCAAGGCCCTCTTCCGCAAGAATTGAGTTCACGCAATACTCCGCGGCCACTGCCCACAAAAGCCTGCTCCTATGTTTCTTTCTGTCTCCATAGCCCATTGTCAGCTGGAGAATCTCTCTGCAAAGCCAGTATGCAATTTCTGAGGGATTGGAATTCTCCAGAAATTCTTCATTGTACAGTATTGAGGGCCCATTTGAGTGGAACCTTTTGACATCCCTGGCAGGTAGAATCCTGAGGTCAGATAGCGCAGAGCCAAAGAAAGGATAGGATATGAGGAGCCTGGTCTTTACGCCCCTCAAAATGCGATCAGAATCTGACATCAACCTCACCAAGTATTTCCCTGAATCTCTCCAGATTTGCTGAAAGGAACCTGCTTTCAAGCAGCCTCTCCCTTGGAACAGTTCTCGCAATCAGGGAGAATGCCTGTGCGGCATATTCGTTGCTGAGGTGAAGCACAATTTTCAGGACCCTGTCAAGATTCTGCGGGTTGATGCAGGCCTCCTTTGCTAGGCTGCTTATGAGCAGGTAATATCTAGATGGGTCATGGGGTGACTTGAACCATGATATGTCTCCATTGAGAATGCTGCCCAGGTCTGGCATGTCTGTGGAAGCTTGGAGGTACTGCAAAAGTTCGATTCCATTCTCCTCACCTACCATGCCCATGATTGCATTTTCAAGGTTCTTCCCCCTTAAGCTTGAAATTGCGAAATTAACTCCAATGGACCAGTTTCTCGGAGTCAGGATCGGTTCATTCCCCTCCATCCTGAAAAGCCAAGGTTTTCTGTCCATCTTTTCCATGTAGTTGATAAATGAAATAAGCCGGCTGTCAACTCCATGTGTGGTTGCCCATGAAGTCCAGTCTTCAAGATCTGGAACAAGAAGGTAATGCCCTCCTGTAAACCTGCTCTGGAGGCCACTGGGCATTGGATTTGAAATGCTTCTGTGAGAAGCTAGGTTTGAGGCCGCAACAAAATGCCTCCATCCATCAGGCACTGAGTAGGATTCAATGGCATTGTCCTGAATAAGCTGGAAAACAAGGCCCTGAAGGGAGGTCCTTGCGTGGGTAAGCTCGTCAAGGAACCACACTCCATTTCCAGACATCGGGAGCTGGGAATACTTCACAAATTCCATCCCATGTTCTGATTTCACTGGGATTCCAAGGAGATCTGATTCCTCGTAGTAATTAAGCCTGAGGTCAAGCATTGAGAGACCGAATTCTGCGGCAGTATCCCTGACTATCTGTGATTTTCCAATTCCCGGGGCTCCCCATACCATCATGGGAAGGCCACCCTTAAAGGCAACCTCCAGAAGCAGGTTTCTCAATTCTCCAGGTTTGATTTCCTTCATTGTTTTATTGATTGAAAATTTACCATCTTATAAAAGCGCTTGTGCAAGGACGGCAACCCCTTAAACTTTTAAGGATGATTATACTGTTTAGCTGTGAAGGATGCAATCGTCGTAGGGGCAGGGCCATCAGGCTCTTATCTAAGCCACCTACTTTCAAGGCAGGGTTTTGATATAATGAACCTTGAAGAGCATCCAGAAGTTGGCAGGCCGGTGGATTGTACAGGCGTTGTCACAAAAAGGGTCTTCAGCTATGTAAGGAGCAGTTCCATTGCAAACAGGGTAAAAGGGGCCAACGTTTTTTTCCCCGGCGAGGACCCAATGCACATTGAGAAGTCTGAGGAAACTATTGTCATTTACAGGGATGCATTTGACAAGGATGTTTCGGCCATGGCCATTGACTCTGGCACGGACCTCAGGGTGAATGCAAGAGTATCTGCTGTTAAAGCGGGAAGGGAATATGCAGAGGTCACTTTCCGTGAAAACGGAAACATGAGGGCAGAGAGGGCAAAGGTGGTGGTCGGGGCTGATGGGGCCAACAGCATCGTCAGGAAAGACCTATACAACGAGAAGCCCAAGAGGGTGATCTCGACATACCAGGTTGATTCAGCCTTCAGGATGGACGACCAGGGCAGTGTCTCTGTCTACTTAGGCTCTGAAGTGTCCAGGGGTTTCTTTGCATGGGCAGTCCCCACAGGGAACATCTCCAGGATAGGGGTCGGCACCCTTGGGTCAGGCACCAGATCCTATTATGAGGAACTTTCAAAACATTTTCCCAAGGATGCAGTGTTGGGGATAAATGGTGCGCCTATCCCAATTTCGTACCTTAGGAAAACTTACGGATACAGGTCACTCCTTGTTGGCGATGCGGGCGGCATAGTGAAGCCTCTGACTGGTGGCGGCATCTATACAGGGATTGTGTCGGCAAAACATGCAGCAAGGGCATTGGCAGAAGCCTTTGAAAATTCAGATTTCAGTGCTGAATTCCTTTCAAGATACCAGAAGTACTGGAAGGGTGAAATTGGCAGGGAACTCTGGATGGACGGGCTTGTGCAGAGGATGTTTGCAAGAATGAGCGACCACTCATTAAAGGCAATTTACCGGGTCCTGTCATCTCCAAAGATTCTTGACACCATAAACAGCGTGGGGGACATCGACTACCCATCGAGGCTGGTACTTTCAGTGATAGCAAGACACCCGACTATTCTTCTGAATATGTTTTCCTGAGTATTATGGCATAAGTGTTATTTATTCCCTGAAACTTTCAAGGGAAGCCAATGGACCGAAAGTTCGTCTACATGGGGCTCCTTCTCATGGTGACATTTTTCTGGGGAGTAACATTTCCTGTCATCAAAGTAGCCTTGGGCTACATTGGCCCTGGGCCGTTTCTAGCCCTCAGGTTTCTGGCTGCCACCGTTATGATGGCCTTCTTCCTCAAACGGGGCACGGGCTTTCTTTCATCAACCAATATCAAGCATGGAATGATTGCCGGTTTTCTTCTGTTCCTTGGATATTATTTCCAGACAGTGGGATTAGATTACACAAGTGCTGCGGCCTCAGGCATAATCACAGGCGCATACGTAGTAATCCTCCCTCTGGTGTCCTTCCTATACCTGAAGACAAAGGTCTCCCGAATGGACCTTTTTTCTTCAGTGATAGCATTTGGAGGCCTGATATTGATGTCCCTCGGTTCAATAAGCAACCTAGGTACAGAATTTGGCGATATTCTCACTCTCCTCTGCGCCATTGCATATGCCCTGCAGATTGCCTATGTATCAAGGCACTCACGGAACCTGAACTCCTCTACTTTCACTTTCTACCAGATGGCTGCAGTTACAATATTTTCGGCAATTTCAATACCATTCACTCCGGGAGGGTTCGGCACCATCAATTCTTATGTATTATTTGCAATAATATTCACAGCCATTTTTGGCAGTGTATTTGGTTACTATGTCAGTACTGTGGCCCTCATCTATGTGGAACCAACCGCGGCCGGGATAATATTTGTCGGAGAGCCGATCTTTGCTGCACTGGCAGCTGTTGTGCTTGCCCACGAACATCTAGGCGTATATGTCATAATCGGAGGTTCCATAATGATCCTGGCAATGTTTCTAACTGCACTTGACAAGTATTTCAAAGGGAGAAAAGATAGTGGTGCCATAATTGAGCGGACTTAGTCTGGTCCAGGCTCCTTCTCTTCACCCTGCAGAATGCCCTTGTGCACCTTGACGCCAACCCCTGACCTGAAATATTTTATTTCAGTTCCGGAAAGTACGCTCTTTCCAACAGCAATGAGTTCATCCTTGCTATTTACAACAAGAACTTCATTGCCTGCGATAATCGATTCATCGCTTGAAATTATAAACTTGAAGAAAACGTTAAAGCCCTTCGAGTTGAATTCTGCGCTGTCATCTGTAACCATGACTCTGTGCTTCGGCGCCTTGCAGGCATCCTTGAGCCTTCTTGCACCCTCAACGGTCAAAGTGAAGAAACCGTCATGGGCCCTCAAGGTGGCGAGTAGCTTTCCTGCAAGGAAAATTCCCCTGATTCGGCCTGTATTCCTTGACCTAGTAACAACGGTTTCATCAGGGAACAGCCTCTCTCCAATTCCGATGCCAAACTGGTAGTCTGCAATTGTTCTGACCCTGTGAATGTCGAAATCCCTCAGTTTTGTTTCAGAAAGTGGGGTTTCTTGGAGGGAAGTTACATTTTCCGCTGCGGGGACTTGGCCGCCGGCAGAGATGATCTGCTCAACGGGGTATGTCTCATCAAGCTCCAACGGTACGAGCATATTTTGCCACTTCAGCAGGAAAGGCCTATCTGAACTCTCATAGGCAGCTTTCAACCCCCTCTCATGCGGTCTTCCGGGGTGCCAGTGCTCATCCCCCAGGATAACCGGATTTCCGTCTCCAATGCTTTTAGAAAAGTTTGAAAGGCGCGTGATGTATGGGGTACTGTCGGAATACCTGTCAAAGTAGAAGAATGTGCTTTTCTTAGAGAGATCCTCGTATTTTTCAAGGATTTCAGAATATTCAAGGATTCTCCTGTAGGCCTTGAATAGGTAAGGGTGGCTTCTAGCCTTTGTTTCCACATACTGCCACAAGGTCTGCTGGTAGATTCTTTCCTTTATTTCGTGAAGTTCATTGAAAATTGCGGCGAGGTTATGCAGGGAAAGTGCCTTTTTCCTTTCTTCTGCGTTCATTTCCCTGATTTCCTTGACCGAGTATTTTCCATAAAGGGGGCTCCACCTTGGAAGGGTGGAAATCCTGCTGAGTTCCTTAGAACCGTCAGAAAAGAGCATCCTGCCATCCCTTGCATACTTCACGTAAGAAGCTGAGTCGAATATGTCAACGCCAAGAAGCACAGCCATTGACAGGAACATGGGATGGCCTCCTCCAAAGAGGTGTATTGGCTTGGAGAAACTGGCGTTCAACTTTGAACTGATTATGATATCAACCAGCGCATCATAACGATAGTTCTCAAGCAGGGGCACGACTCCGCCAATCGGTAAGTATCCGGCCTGAGAAGAGCTCATGAGCTCTGCGGACCTCTTCCTTAGGTCAGGGTAAACGGAACCCTGGATTGGTCCCGCAAGTATGGTATCTTCCACTCCCTGCGGCACCTCATTCATTCTGGAATATGTTTCCATGACCGCGTATTCTGCTTTTTCATGGGAAAAATCCGGTTCTGAGAAGACATCCAGAATGGTTGATATGTCGCTGCCAATCTTTCTTTGGAATTCAACGATCTCCAGGTTTGTGTATTCCACATCAGAATACACATGGCTCTGGAAAGTTCCGGAATCGGTCATTATGGGGCCATCAAATCCTATGAGCGAATGGACGCCGTTTTTCTCCGCCTTCTCCCTGAGGTTCTCGCTCCTCCTGATAATGTAGCTGTTTGTTATGAAAGCCCGTGCCCCGAGCGAAACCATTTCTCCAATGCCGAGCGTGGGTATATTGGGATTGATGACGGGAAGTATGGTAGGAGTCTCGATGACACCGTGCGGCGTTTTGAATTTTGCAGTTCTGGCAAGGCCATCCTTGCCTGTAATCTCAAAGTTTAATTCTGGCAATAAGGGAACATAAGGTCACTCGGAGTAATAATAGTTCCCGGATTCGCGCTGGGTTTTGTCTAGCCTGCTGTCAACTTTGTTGATTCTTGGCCTTCTGGTCATTGCGTCTCTCCTGAAAGTTACTCCGGCATCCTTAAGGAAAAGATTCATCCCATCTTTCATGGACAGGGGCCCTTTTGATTCCCCTTCCAATCCAGGTTTCCCGTTGAAAACAATGAGTGCATCTGAAATGAGATCTATGAAATAGACGTCATGGTCTATTACGAATGCACTTTTCTTATTATTCTCCATAACTCTCTTGATGATCCTTGCCGCAGACATCCTGTATGCACTGTCTAGGTGTGCGGAGGGTTCATCCAGTATATACAGGTCAGAGTCCATTGACAATGTGAGCGCGATGGAAACCCTCTGCAGCTCACCTCCGGAGAGTTCCTGGACGTTCTGTTCATATAAAGATTCAATTTCAAGGGGCTGCATTATTTCATTCTTGACCAGTCCGGACTGCATCCTTTCCTTCAGCGCTTGTGCAAGAAGTGAAAATACTGATCCGTCAAAATCTGTAGAAATGTACTGCGGCTTGTATGAAATTTTCAGAGTCCTGGAAAGGGAACCGGAATCAGGTTCAGTAACACCTGCCAGCATCCTTGCAAAGCTGGACTTTCCGAGGGCATTTTTCCCCAGCACTCCAATAACTTCACCGCTCCTAATGAGGCCGCTGTTTATCTTTAGCTTGAAGTCCCCCAGGGTCTTTTCCATGTCCGTCCAGGAAGCAATTTCCATACCAGTTGAAAGTCTCCTGTCTGATTTTTCATGAAAGTCGATCGAATAATTCCTGATCCTGACGTTCTCCTCCCTCAGGTAACCCTCAAGGAATGAATTGATAGCCTTGTTGCTGGTACGTTGTTCGCTTATAATGCCATAAGTGCCAGTTTGGCCGTAAACCACATGGACAGTGTCCGCCATCCAGTCCATGAGCGCAAGGTCGTGTTCCACAACCATGACGGTCTTTTCCTTTGCCAGTTTCTGGATTATTCCTGCGACCCTGATTCTCTCCGCAACATCAAGGTAGGAAGACATTTCATCAAACAGGTAAATATCTGCGTCTCTCAGGAGAGTTGCGCCAATTGCAAATCTCTGAAGTTCTCCACCTGAACAGCTCTTAACATCCTTGTTTAGCGAAGCCTCAAGATTCAGCATGGACACGATATCGTCCATCCTTCCCTGGGAATCGCCCTTCTTTAGGACTTCCCCTATGGTGCCTGAAACGACTTTGGGGATAAGGTCGACATTCTGGTCCTTGAGCACTGCCCTTTTAGTCCCGTTGTATAGGCCTGAGAAGTAGTCTCCCATCACGGAAGTGGCATATTTATCCAAAACTGATTTCCTGGAGGCTGGCCCATCATAGTTTCCGAAATTCGGGACAAGAATGCCAGCGAGTATTTTCAGCGTAGTGCTCTTTCCCATGCCATTCTGGCCCAATAGGGCTGTAACTTTTCCTCTGGAAAGTTCCGGAAGCGAATAAAGCCGGAAAGAATTTAATGCATACTGGTGGGTCAGATCGTGGTTTAGTTCATCCGGTATGGTGACAATCTTAATCGCCCCGAAGGGGCACCTGTGCACGCATATGCCGCAGCCTATGCACAAAGGCTCATTTATTACTGCCTGGGAATCCGGCTCTGGAAATTCAATGGTTGGGGTGCCGCTTCTTACAGGCGGGCAATAATACTGGCATTCATGGTTGCATTTTTTGGGATGGCACTTGTCATGGTCGAGAATTGCGATGTGCAAGATACCACCTAATTCATCTTCCAGTACTCGTCAGGTATCTCTTCATAAATCTGGTATGCTTCAGCCTTTTCTACACTTGTTTCCACGGTCTTGAGCTTTGAAAGCTCAATGATCCTGTTTACGTTAAGAATCCAGTAGTGAATCCTCCACTCCCTTCCATCATAAAGGGTGGTTTCCTCTCTTTCTGTCTGAAGGACCCCTATATCTTCCATGGTGTAAAAGGCATCCCGGTCTTCCGGTTCAAGCATGTTATCGATCACACGGTCGTTATAACCAAAAAAATTAATGAGATGTTCAGCGGCTTCAAAAGCTTCTTCCTGGCTCATACTCCTATTCTGGAGGCTCAATCCTTTGCTAATTGCAAGAGACAACTCCCCAATATTGGTGAAATTTCTGCCACTTTCTGAATCTTTAATTGGTGCATCTTCCTGAGTTTTCATATTTTTCCAACTGTTGAATGTGTGTATGTGAATACTGATAAGTGTAAATTTCCTAATAAGTTTATCTCAGTGCCTATCCATTATCGAATTGTCGGTAATTTTAGCTCTTTTCGGAGAATTGTCAATATAACAATTATGAATACAATATACTGGGTGTTATATCCAATCGAGATGCGTCTCCCCCTCAGACTATTTAAGGGCAGGCACCATTAGAGGGTAGCTTTAAATGAGAGACCTGGCATTTCCCGCACGCAAAAAGTATGCTGATTTCCGCAGTGGGCAATTTGCTGCCAAAAAGCTTGAGATATATTCTGACAAGGAAATAACTAGCAGCCTTTTAGAAAAAATCGGCGTGGTTGCATTCAGCTCAGGAAATATGCACCATTACATGGCTGATTGGTCTGGCGAATCTCTGGATGCACTTCTAACCAACTTTGAACTTCCCGATCCTGTAATTGCACACCTAAGGGCGCCTCCACAAGAAAGGAGGCCGGATATCCCCAAGATAATGGCTGTGGTAAATGTAACTCCGGATTCCTTCTACCCAGGCTCAAGGATTGGCAATGATCCACGCCAATTCCAGGAGATCATAGATGCATCGCCGGATATCATTGATGTTGGGGCAGAAAGCACTAGGCCAGGCAGTGGAGGGATAGGCGTGTCAGAAGAGATTGAAAGGCTGCAGCCTGTTATTTCATATCTCCGGAAAAACTCTGAAATTCCGCTGTCACTTGATACAAGGCACTTGGAGGTGCTGGAGGAATTTGGCGGTGAAGTTTCATACATCAACGATATTAGCGGATTCAGGGATCATAGGATGATCAAGGGAGCCTATCAGCACAACCTGAAATGTGTAACCATGCACATGAGGGGGGAACCTGGTAATATGCAGCATATGACGGAATACACAGATATTGTGCCGGAAGTACTTTCCTTCTTAGTGGACAGTGCCGAAAATCTCAGAAACGCCGGAGTAAAGGAAAATGACATTTACCTGGATCCGGGTATAGGATTTGCAAAGGATCTGTATGGTAACCTTGACCTCATAAGGGATGCTAAAAGTTTCAGTGTTGGCTACCGCACACTGTTTGGCACCTCAAGGAAAAGCTTTCTTGGGCAAATCACGGGAAAAGGTGTTGAAGAGAGGTTGCCCGCGACACTTGCCACGACTGCGTATCTTGCAATACAAGGCGTTGATGTCGTCAGGGTGCATGATATAAAAGAAAATTTAGATGTGGTAAAGGTAATAAATTCTATAATAAGGCAAGGTAACTAGGCGTTGGGATGAAGCCTGCAGTCCTTGCAGAGCCCTTTTATCAGGAGGTTGGCCTCGGCAACTTCAAAACCTGTGGTCTCTACATTGGATAGGATACTGTCCCCGTCAACGTCGACATCTGATATCCGTCCGCATTTTGCACAAATAAAGTTTCCGTGGAATTCAGTGTTTGTCTCAAACCAGGTTGTGCCGTTAATCTCGAACGACTTTATGGTTCCGGCTGAATGAAGGGCCTTAAGGATGTTGTAAACAGTGGCAAGGGTAATTGTCGGTTCCTTTCCCTTGACATTGTTGAAAATCTCGTCCGCCGTAAAGTGACCTGGAGTATTATCAATGACATAGTCTATGATGCAAAGCCTCTGAGGAGTTATCTTGAAATTTGACTTCTTAAGAGACTCAACATAATACTCTTTTTCCATATTTATGATAATTAATAATTAGTAATTAAGGCTTGTTTATAAATAGTTTAGATAGGGTTTTAAATGTAACCTATGCATCATCAGGGCTCTATGTTATTCTCAAAGGATATGATAACAGCTACGCGGCTTTTTACATCTGCAATAATATCCTCAATTTTCATCTTCAATCTGTAGATGTGCTTTGTCCGACCCTTTCCAATGATGTATTTTACTTCCATGCGTTGAAGGTAGCCCTCCTTGATGAGATATTTAAGGCCTTCAGAAGCGCGTGAATTGCTTATGCCAAGTGTAAGCGTTATGTCAGCCAGGCTCAGGTCAGGCTTCTGTTCCAGGAGTGCCAGAATTTTAGCTCTATTCTTGCTAAAACCCACATTCCTGAGTTTCTCGTAAACCTGAACGGATCTGTCGTAATTCACGTTAAAAAAATATATGCTTAATAATATTTAAAGCCTTTGCTGAACCGGAAAATTTGCAACAAATCCACTTCTAGAACATGTATGAAGTTGTCAGACCTGAGAGTGCAGAACGGCATGAGAATTAATACCAAAGTACAATCTACTCCATCAATGACCTTTGAGAGACTTAGAGGCTTCAGGGACATGTTCCCAGAAGATGCGGAACCAAAGTTCTTCATGCTTAATCTGGCTGACCAGGTTGCCTCCTCATTTGGCTTCCAGAGGATAGACATGCCAAGCCTCGAACCACTTGAGCTTTACAAACTGAAGTCTGGAGAGGAACTGGTTTCGCAGACTTTTTCATTCGTGGACAAGGGTGGCAGGGAAGTAACTATGATTCCTGAGGCGACCCCATCAGTTGTCAGGATGCTCACATCGAGAAAGGACCTCCCCAGGCCTGTAAAGTGGTATTGTTATCCAAAGCTCTGGAGATATGAGGAACCACAGTCTGGAAGGCTTAGGGAACACATTCAGTTCAATGCGGATATTTTTGGCCCCAACACGCCAGATGCGGATGCCGAAATAATTGGGCTTGCCGCGTCCATTCTTGACAGGATAGGCCTTGAAGGGGAATATTCAGTAAGAATCAATGACCGGAAGCTTATGGAATCCCTGCTCAAGGTGATGGGCACTGAAGACATAATGGCAACATTTTCAGTGATAGATAAATTCAAAAAGATCTCAAGGGAAGAATTCACGTCCCAGCTGGAAGAGAGGGGATTTCCTGAGGGCAGAATACCTGACCTGATATGGCTCATGGAGAACCCTGGCGACTTCACTGAACTAAGAAGCAGCATTGAAAGGGTAGTGGTCATGGATGAAAACCTTGCGGGCATTATTGGAAGATTGGAGGAGACCCTTTCCCTTGCAGGAAAATACACCAACTCAAAACTCATAATAGATTTTTCAGTGGTGCGCGGGCTATCTTACTACACTGGCATAGTTTTTGAAGTTTTTGACATAAATGGTGAATTCAGGTCTATTCTTGGCGGCGGAAGATACGACAACCTTTCAAAACTGTTGGCTGACCAGGAGATCCCTGCGGTTGGCTTTGGGATGGGCGATGTGGTTATAGAGATGCTTGCAAGGCGCCAGGGATTATGGAACGTTCCCAACAGGCCCATCAGGTTCTCAGTGTGCGTAGCTTCAGACAAGGCTAGGGAATACTCACTTGATATATCATTAAAATTGAGAGGGGCTGGGCATATAGCCAGCATGGATATTTCCAGGAGAAGTCTATCAGCACAGCTTAAGAACGCTTCCATCCAGGGATACGATTATGCGGTCATAATCGGAAACAGGGAACTCGAGAATTCTGAGGTAACACTCAGGAACCTTTCAACAGGGGAACAGGAGAGCATGAACGAATCCATCATGCTTGAAAAAGCAGGGAACCTGAAAAAATAGCATGCAGGCACTTCCTCTGCAGATCGCAGTGGTTTGCACCCATAATGGGAAACACTTTCCATTTATACAAATATTTTCCTATCCACATGATAATAATAAGTTCCCCTAACAAATTGTTGAAAATCTTAGCTGATAAAGCCTGAAAAGATTTATAAATCATTTAAAGCTTAAACCTACAGGGTGAAACTATGTCCGTTGCATTTATCTTGGTGAGCACAGTACCCGGGAAGGAACACGAAGTATACAACAAAATTTCTAAGGTGAATTATGTTGTGGAGATACACCCTTTGTTTGGGGAATATGATCTCATTGTAAAAATTGATGCAAAGGACTACAGTGAACTCGGCAAAATTGTCATCGAACAGATCAGAACCATCGATGGGGTCATCGATACAAAGACCCTGACAGGAATAAAACTTTGAGGTGCATAGCTTAATGAGTGTTGTATTTACTCCGTGGAATTGGACAGTATTTGGGTTTGTGATACTTGCTTTACTTGCCCTATCTCTCTTCGTGCTGGGAATCCTGACAGCTTATTTCGGCAGCGGAAAGAGCAGGGCAGTTGGCGTAGTGCTTCTTGTATTGGGCATAGTTGTTGGAGCACTTGTTGTGCTCGTAACGCACTACGCAATGCCAAGCATTAACCTGCTTAATAATGTTATACTCGGCACAATTTTCTATGTTGTTGCCGCAGTTATCGGGGCTGTCCTCGGGCTGCTCATATTCCTCGGTGCAATAATGAAGACCTGATTTTAAGGCGCTTCTTTTTCTATAAATTTTAATCCCTTTACAAACATTGTTTTTCCAACATTTTTTAACACTTATGGCTGCACAGGAATCAATATTCAAACGGGAAGGTCATAAAGCTAAATTTGTGCTTGAAGGCGTTATCTTTGATTTCGACGGCACAATGGTTGATAGTGAAGGGGCAACATTAGAACTTGCGAAGCCCATCATTTCTAGAAATCTGGGAAGGGAAATCCTAGACCAAGAGATGAAGGGGCTCAAGGGAAAAGTTTGGAAAAAAGAGTTCCAGAAATTGTTCCCTATTAGCTATGAACAGGTATACAATTAAATTGTGGAAGCATGGGAAAAGGCCGCACCTGAAATATCACCATACGATGGAATAGCCGATTTGCTCCACCATCTGGCTGAAAAAGAGATTCCCATGGCTATTGTATCTTCTAGGGAGTCACGCCTTATCTGGGAAACTTTGGAAAAGCTTTCATGGAAAGGCTATTTCAGTGCAGTAGTTGGTCAGGAAGATGCCCCCAGGCATAAACCAGCGCCCCAACCCTTCCTTATGGCAGCCAGGGCGATGGAACTGGATCCAGAACATTGCATTTACGTTGGGGACCAGCCGTGGGATATTCAGGCATTAAAATCAGCAGGAATGTACTCTGGGGCAGCCCTCTGGGGAGAAGGAAGATTAGAGGAGCTGGAAGTGGAAAGCCCAAATTTCCTTTTTCACCTTCCAAGTGACGCTATCAAAACTGTTACTGGATAATGTTTATCCTGGCCCATTTGACTTTACAGATCTGGCGATTCAATATATAATGTATTAAATCCAGTTGCAATGTAGGGGAAGTCCCATGGTAAAAGTGGAAAAATTCATTCAGGACGCGAAAGATGACATAGTCAGTAACCTTCACGGCAAAGGGATACTGGCCTGTTCAGGAGGCCAGGACAGCACGCTGCTGGCAGTCCTGTCAAACATGGCGGCGGGAGACCGCATCCTTTCAGTTTTCATTGATACGGGACTTGTAAGGGAAGATGAGATCCACAGGGTAGAGAAACTGTTCAAGTCCTATTCGCTGAATTACAGGATAATTGATGCATCAGAGAGGTTCTTCAAGGCATTAATAGGCGTGTCAGACCCTGAAACAAAGAGAAAGATCATTGGGAAAACATTTATCGACGTTTTTGAAGAAGTTGCAAAAGAGTACGGGGCAGAGACCCTGCTGCAGGGAACAATCGCTCCAGACTGGATTGAGAGTGGCGGTTCAGTAAGGGATGTAATAAAGAGCCACCACAATGTTGGCGGACTTCCAGAACAGATGAACCTGAAACTTCTGGAACCTCTCAGGGACCTCTACAAAGATGAAGTGAGGGATATATCAAGATTCCTCAAGCTGCCAGCTGATATACAGCCATTCCCTGGCCCAGGGCTTGCAGTAAGGATCATTGGTGAGGTTACAAGGGAAAAAGCGGACCTTCTCAGAAAGATCACAACAATAGTTGAGCGCGGAGTGGTGCAGCAATACCCGGACCCTGACAACAGGCCATGGCAGTATTTTGCTGTGCTGCTACCTGTAAAATCAACAGGGATCCATGGTGACAGGAGAACCTACGGATATACTACAGCAATTCGCATGATAGATACCACGGATGCCATGAGCGGGACATTCACTAAGCCAGACTGGGAATTTCTGGACAACCTGTCTTCTGAGATAACAAATGAAGTTAGGGAAGTCAACAGGGTCGTTTACGATATTACGAGCAAGCCACCGGGAACCATTGAATGGGAGTAAGCGCTTGCGTTAGGTAATTTAAATATACAGTTTCGGCATTGGGATTAGAATCATCATAGTGATAGCATGACAGAAGAGGAGCTTTTACTTTCAGAAGAAGAATACCAGAAATCCGGTGTACATATAGGTACACAGGTAAAGTCCAAGGATATGCAGGAGTACATATTCAAGATAAGGAACGACGGGCTTTACATTCTCGACATAAAGAAAACCAACAAAATGCTCATTGTGGCAGGCAAGATGCTTGCCAGGTTCAAGCCATCAGAAATCCTCGTGGCAGCACAGAGGCAGTACGCCTTCAAGCCAGTTGCAAAGTTTTCAGAGGTAGTAGGTTCAGAATCTATCGTAGGAAGATTCATACCTGGAACACTCACGAACCCACAGCTTGAAAGCTACAGGGAAGCCAAGGTTATTCTTGTCACAGATCCGTTGGCCGACACACAGGTCATGAAGGAAGCCAAGAAGGTTGGCATTCCAATCATTGCTCTTTGTGACGCAAACAACAAGACAGACTATGTTGACGTAGTGATACCAACAAATAACAAGGGCAGAAGATCACTTGCAGTGATATACTGGCTGCTTGCTAGAGAGATCATGAAGAACAGGGGCTCAATATCAACCAACAATGACTTTGCGCCAACAATAGACGACTTCGAAGCACAGCTCTAATTTTCTGAACTGAAGGGGTCTTTTACCCTTCTTAATTTAATGTATTTCGGTTCATCGTCGATGAAACCGGAAAACAGCATTTCTTTTCTTACACCCTGGGCCACCCTAACCGCCCTGCTTATCTTAAACCACTGCTCGTCCTTCCCAATTACGTGGACAAGAAAATCTGCGTGTTCCTCAATATTTCCAGAGTAGATTCTGAAGTTCGCGCCATACTTGAAGCCTGTCTTTACGATGAATTTCCGTTTAAGGAGGTCATTGTAAACTCTCTGAGAAAAAATTTCCTCTGCAGTCCCTTCAAGGCTGGACTTAAGGTATCCTGCTTCTGACCTGTTGAGTATTTTCATGTCGCCGAATTGTGTTCCAAACCACTGAGGGACACCGTTTGCATCCACCACACACAAGCCTTCCAGATCCCTTATTTCAGTTTTTGGTTCCAAGTCTACTTCTGCTTTTCCCTCCTCATCCCATTGCTCTGAAATAAAGATTGTGAGGTCATTGTCATCGTCCAGGGCCGCATAAATGCAGTTTCCGTTTCTGAAAAGTTCCTGAAACCTTATGTCTCCAGCTTCCCGAATTACCTTTACGGGTCCCCTGAATTCTACTCTTGGATTTCTGCGATAGTAAAGGGACTCGTTTTCAACCTTTACGTAAAATCCACGGCTTTTCAGGAGGTCATAGACTATGAAGATATCCAGGTAGGAACCTGTAATCCCAAGCCTCAGCAGAAGCCTGTCTGCATGGTTCAGCGAAGGGTTTTCGGGATTTATCTTTTTTTTGAGGTATAGGTACATGCATTCAAGAGGGCTCAGAACAATAACTCCGGCCTGGATCCTTCCGAGCTTGTATTTGTTAAGCAGAAAACTGGGGCTCTTCTCCTGGAGTATGTGGAAAATTACGTCCTGGCAGATGGCTTTACTGGGGGGCCTGTTTTTTTGCATAGAATCTCTCTAACATGAGCTCCAGAACCAGGTCCATCATCTCAATAACCTTATCGCCTGTCTTCGCTGAAACCAGGAAGAACGGAACATTCAATTTCCTGGAAACCTTTTCAAAATCTTCGGTCCAAAGTACTGCCTCATACCTAAGATCAGTCTTTGTGCCAACCAACACAACCGGTGGCTTCTTCTCAAAATTCTTCGCATACATTATGATATCTGAAGCATCATCCAGGGTTTCGCCAGTCATAATGTCGGCGACCACAAGTATGAGGTTGGAGCTTGGAAGCATTCTTTCTGCATCAGTGTCGTTGTTTATCTCCTGGAAAAGCAAATCGGCAACAAGTTTATTGCCTTTATATGTAAGGGTTACCCTCTTTCTGAAAAGGGCCTTGACTGGACCGCTGGAACCATCACTGCCATAGACTATTCTTGATATCAATGAAGTTTTCCCGGTTTCACCCACACCGGCAACACTGATTTTCCACGTGACGCGATCCATGCATATCTGGCATTTGATTAGGAGCTTTTAGTTATATTTTTTGCTTCAGTTTATTGCCTGATATCCACTTTTTCCTTAATTTGTGCAGGTTTTTCCTAATTTCGTATAATAACTGCATCAGGAAATGAAAAAAGTGATATATGAAAATAAAGTAAAAATGGAAAATATGGGGAAATTATACTTTTACGGTGTGCTCTGGATGTGTTCAAGGACTGCTGGCACTCCAATTATTGCTGCAAACACAGCCGCGAATATGAAGAACAGCCAGAAGATCAAAAGCGTCAGGCCAAACATATTGCCGGGTTTCTTGCCCTCAGCCATTGAGTCATAGGCGTAAGTTGCCGGGAATGTGAACAGTCCTGCTATACCGAATGCGGTGTACATCGCCAGGCTGCCGAGTGGGCTCTTCGTGAGATTCTGGGTGTAAATAATGGTGCCGTAATAGATGGCCATTATTCCTCCCATAAGGGCGAAGAATCCAACTATCTGCAGTTTCTGCCTGAAAGCAATGGTCAATGCAACTGCCAGGAGTATGACTCCAAATATGAGGTATGCATCCCCAAATGCAATGTTATAAAGGGCAGACCCTGCCGGGAAAGGCCAGGTCATTTCCTGCCAGAGGCCAAGTGTTACAATGACTGCACCGAGGAAACCCAATGGAAACATACCAAGGCGCAGGGTCTCCTCAACATTTTTTGGCCCATTTTTCCTATATTCTAGATAAGTGATACCTGTCAAATATACTACGACACCACTTGTCATTACGAGAGTTATTAGCTCTAAGGCTAAATCATCTATGAAAGGCAATTATCTCACCTGCACATTTGATGATGGGTCTTAATATAAAACTCAGTTGTGATATGTGAAGAGTAAGTTTTATTAAAGCAGAAAAAAGCCGATTTTTCAGATATCCCGTGTTAATATGTGGCTGATCATGTTTATAACCTTTTTTAAGATGCCAATACGGTCCGTATGCAGTTTAGATTTTCTGATTCGCTAAAAAATGTAAGACCATCAGAGATAAGGGAGTTATTGAAATATGCTTCAGCAAAGGACTTCATCTCCTTTGGCGGAGGAATGCCAAACCCATTGACATTTCCCATGAATGACATCAAGCAAATCATGGATGATGTGTTGGCCCAGTATGGGGCGCTCGCTCTCCAGTATGGAAACACGGGTGGCCTGAACGAACTCAGGACAGAGATCAAGACCCTGGTTTATGATACAGAAAAAATAAAGACATCAGAACAGAACATCATTGTTACCTCAGGCTCACAGCAGGGCCTTTATGAGCTTGCGAAAGTTCTTGTCAACCCTGGCGACACAGTCATAACAGAAGAACCAACCTATGTCGGAGCAATTTCTGCATTTGATGCAAACAAGACAGAGATGCATTCTATACCCATAGACAACGATGGAATGAAAACCGACCTTGCTGAGGCAGAAATAAAGAAGTTGACCGCAGAAGGGCGTAAGCCAAAATTCATCTACACTATCCCGACATTCCAGAATCCTACAGGAATCACAATGAGCCTGGAAAGGAGAAAGCATCTCATTGAAATTTCAGCCCAGTATGAGATCCCGCTGGTGGAGGATAACCCATACGGAGAACTAAGATATTCTGGGTCCAGGTTACCTATGCTCAGTGCACTGGACAAAGATGCAAGCGTGATATATCTTGGAACATTCTCCAAGGTAATGTGCCCTGGCCTGAGAATGGGCTACACAATAGGGCCAGAGGATTTCATCAACAAGTTCAACCTCCTTAAACAGGCTCTTGACCTTTCTTCCAGCACATTCTCACAGTATGTAGCCTGGCAGTACCTCAAGAGAGGCATAATCAAACAGCAGATCCCAAAGTCTATTGAACTCTACAGGAAGAAGAGGGATGCAATGCTCAAGGCTCTGGATGAACATTTCCCTGATACTGCAACATGGTCCAGGCCGGACGGTGGCATGTTCCTGTGGGCCACCGTTGACAGCAAGATTAACACCACGGACATGTTGAAGGATGCTGTTCAGGAAGGCGTCGCATACGTCAGTGGAAATGCATTTTCACCATCAAGGATACAGGGCAGCAGCATGAGGCTAAACTTCACTTTCTCCGAGGAAGACCAGATCTACCGCGGAATAGAGAAGCTTGGAAACCTGATCCACAAGAAGGTTGGACCGCTTCAGTCCAGCTGATTTTTTTATTTAGAACCATCATTAATTCTTTATCTTTTTTGACAATACCATTTCTGCAATGATTACAGTACTTGGGGGCACATTTTCAAGATTGCACAAAGGCCACAAACTAATGCTAAAATACGCCTTCAACACCGGAAACAGGGTCATTGTAGGGTTGACTACCGATGAGTACCTCAAACACAACAAATCTTACAAAGGGTTCAGCTACTCACTCAGGAAGAAGAAACTTGAGAGCTATATGTCCACACTGGGAAATGATTTTGAAATACTTCCCCTTGGAACAAAGTCAGGGAACACTGAGACAAACCCTGAATATGCAGCTATAGTAGTCTCAAAGGAAACCAGGAAGAGCGCAGAGGCAATTAACAGGAAACGAACTGCAAATGGCCTACGAGAACTGGATATAATCACTGTCCCGGTTATTCTGGCCGAAGACCTCTTTCCCATAAGCTCAACACGGATTATATCAGGGGAAATCAATGCCTATGGAAAAAGAAGGAGACCCGTATTGGTAGGCATCTCAACTGGGAATGACCTCAAAGTATCATCTCTTAGGGCTTACCTATCTTCTATAATGCAGAATTTCAAGTTGGGGATAAACAGGGATTATGAGCTGGATTCAAACCAGCCATTTGGCGACGACACATACAGGATGGCGGTAAAAAGGGCCATTGCCTCCCTAAGCGACAGGGATTATGGGGTAGGCATAGAATCAGGAGTATTCAGGGAGAACATAACCGGGAAATGCCTTGACCTCCATGTCTGCGCGGTTGTTGACAGGTATTCCAGGATAACCTTGGGCACCAGCAGTGGCTTTGAAATACCTGAGGGCATAATTTCAATGATCAAGGAAGGGCATGAAGAATCCACAGCGTTTGAATCACTTTATGGCATTGAAGCCATAGGAAGGCATAATGGGGTCGTTGGCGCATTCACTGATGGGAAGCTCAAGAGATCGGAGCTTATCCAGGAATCTGTAAGAAATGCATTTGTTCCGAGAATCGGCGCAAGCTATTTCGGACTGGATGAAAAACTCTGATTCCGCATATCCAATTGTACAGAAGTTAAGGGAACATCCGCTCAAATTACTCCAATTCGGTCCATTCACTGAAAGTGACCTTTTGCTCGCTGTTTGGCTTGAAAAGTATGTTTAGGACCAGATTGATGCACAAAATCGTTAAGTATTAGGCATTAATTGATAACCAGATTAGAATGGTTACCAAGGAAGAAATTCTGGAACAGCTGAAACAGGTTTCTGATCCAGAAATTGGGATGGATATCGTAAACCTTGGCCTGGTTTATGATATCGAAATCAATAATGACAGAGTTTACATTAAAATGACCATGACTGCCCCCACATGCCCGGTCACTCCATGGATACTTTCAGAAGCGCAGCGAGTTGTGGAAAACCTTGAAAACGTAGAAGCAGCCGATGTGGAGCTTGTCTGGGATCCACCATGGAACCCCAGCATGATGACTGACGAAGCCAAGGAAGCTCTGAATATGGGATAACATGGTTAGTTACTCCATCTTTGCTACATTGATCTTTCAATTTCACTGAATCCTTTCACCAACAACACTTGGTAGTATAGGCAATTGGACGCTGGAGAAAATTTGCCTTCCAATAGCACCCTCTCTATTTTTACCTGAATTACACGCAATTTTAGAAAGAATTATAATTTATATGTAAGTTGGCAAATGAAATCCTTTAAAAGCATGTTTAAATACACTTTATATATAAAGAAAGAAAGGGTTATTTATGAGTGAGAGAGAAAAGATCGCCATTGAAAATATTGTTGCTTCAACTTCACTTGCTGAACACCTGGACCTCAGCAGAATAGCATTAGCTCTTGATGGTTCCGAATACGAACCCGAACAGTTCCCCGGTCTCATTTATAGGCTCCACGAACCCAAGACTGCAGTACTGATTTTCAGGAGCGGAAAAGTGAACTGTACAGGCGCCAAGAACCTTGCAAACGTGAGGCTTACCATTGAAACTATCATCCAGAAGCTCAAAAAAGCCGGAATAGAAGTATATGACAATCCCGAAATAGTTGTGCAGAACATAGTTGCGGTATATGACCTCGAAGCTGACCTAAACCTCACGGACATTGCCATGTCACTGGGGCTTGAAAATGTAGAATATGAACCAGAACAGTTCCCGGGCCTTGTTTACAGGGTTGAGGAACCAAAAGTGGTTTTGCTCCTGTTTGGTTCAGGAAAGGTTGTCTGCACTGGCGCTAAGGAAGAGAGCGAAATTGAGCAGGCAGTTATCAAAGTCAAGAAAGAACTCCAGAAAGTTGGGCTTATCTAATCCCACTTTATTTTCCATTTTTGCTGTTTAAGGCTTTTCATTTACCCGTACTGCGTTCATTGATCTGAAAAGCCTTTTGTTATTTCCCTTATGAGGGAAGTTGCATAAATGCCTCTTCCCAGGCTGAAATTCAGTATTCCATGTTCACCAACATTAAAGTCAACGGGCTTGCAGGAAATGATTCTCCTTTCACCCCTTGATGAAAGTTCACTGTAGCCCTGGATCCTGAACATATCGGGGACCACTTTCTCCTCTTCCAGTATCTTCGACTCCAGTTCGCCTGGCTCTCCAGATGATATTATTGAATCATAACCAAATAGTGGAATCGATACCCTCATGGAATCATTCCTGCACATACTGGCTATCTTCTGGGAATTTAACCGGTTTACCTGAATCTCTTGGGATTTGTCAGCGTTGAAAAGCCTGTCGGCCTTGAGGGCTGTGTCACCAGGCATGGGCTCGATAAGACTTCCATATTTTTCAATTCTGAGAGAAAGTATCCTGTTGAAAATATATGACTGGTACGCATGCACAAACATCATGGAAAGCGTTTTTGGAAGTGCAGTGAAAGCATCCTCCAGGCTCCCATGCTCAACCATGTATCCCAGGAGGGACCGTTCAAAATTAAGCCTCTCTGGAAATTCTTTCAGTGCTATTGCAGGGTCATTGTGCTCTGCAAAATTAATCCTGTAATCTTCTGAATCGAATTCGGGATCATAGAGGTAGAGCCTTGCTGCTTTTTCATACTGCCCGAAGACTATAAGCCTGCCAATCTTGTGTGTGTTTGTCCGTATGCTTCCAAACCTCTGAAGGCCAAAATAATTGGGAAAACCGCCGCGCTGGTTCATCTGTTCAACAGTTCCACGGATGAGGGGAATTGAATGCTCTTCAACCTTAAGATCAACGGTAAAGCGGTTTCCAAGAAGATCACCAAGATTCAGCATCATATCGGACCTGAAAGACTCAAGAATCTCAGCATCCCTTATATTGATCCTGTCTGCCTGGATCTCGGCGTTTACGCAGAAATACTGGGTTGTAATGCCTCGCTTGTCTTTTGTTCCGCAGTAGGTGATCCTTTTCCTGCTTATCCTTAAATATCGGGCAAGGTACATCAGAAACCGGTTAGTGTCCCAGTTCGTCAGCCTTACTTTCAGGATGGTGTATTTTCCGGCAGGTGTTCTGGGAACTTCAACAGGTATCTCCTCAACAATGAAATCTTCAATGCCTGATTTCAGGGTCCCAGTGATTCCAGGTGTATCAGTGATATATCCTGAGATGCCTGCAGCTGCTTCCCTTCCCATTTCACTGGTCGTAATATTTTACCACTCTGTAGAGGTTATCTCTCTCAACTGGAACCATGCCTATCTGTGCGAGGCTGTTGACAATAAGTTCCTTCCTGAGGTTTCCAACCTGCTTTCCAGTGGCCGGTATGACCTTCTCATCATAAATCGTACCGCCCCAGTCATTGGCGCCAAAAAGGATTGCCATCTGCCCCATCTGCATTCCGTTTGTAAGCCAAGAGCTCTGGATAACCGGTATTGAATTATTGAGCACAATTCTGGAGATGGCAATGTTTCTCAGAACCTCAGCCCCTCCTGCCCTGTACTGCACAAGTCCTTTTCTCTGGAGTTCAGTATTTCCCGGTTCGAAATTCCACGGAGTGAAACTCATGAATCCGTTGTATTTCTTCTGAAGGCTAACCAGTGCCAGGAGGTGATCTGCCTTGTGGCGTGCTTCTTCAACGTGGCCAAACATCATTGTGGCGGAACTTCTCACGCCAAGCTTATGGGCCTCTTCCATGACTTTGAGCCAGTCATCGCCACTGTTAAGGGGCCTTCCAAGCAACTTTCTCACGTCGGCGGAAAATATCTCTGCCCCGGCACCAGGTATTGACTCCAACCCACTATCTGCGAGCCTGGAAATAGTTTCAGAGATGCTAATGTGTTCCTTTCTGGATATGAAAGAGATCTCTGAGGTTGAAAGCCCGTGTATTCCCAATCCAGGAAACCTCTCATGGATTGCGGAAAAGAGGTCTGTGTAATAACTGAGTGGAAGTGAGGGGTTCACTCCTCCCTGTATAAGCAGTTGCTTTATGCCAAAATTGGTGTAATAATGATCAATCTTGCCAATAACCTGTTCCTTTGTCAGGGTGAATGCATCGGATTCCGGGCCGGTCCGATAAAAGGCACAGAAATTGCATCTGACGTTGCAGATGTTCGTATAGTTAAGTATCATGTTGGAGACGAATGAAACATATCTTCCAGACACTTTTGCAGCAAGGCTCCTCGCTACTTCTCCCAGTGAGTTGAGGTCTGCCTCCTCGTACATGAAAATGATATCGTCCCTGTCAGGTGTTTCACCCGAAAGTACTTTCAGGTAAATATCTTCAAGCGCGTCTGCCTGCTGAAGCATAGCTGCTCATTTAATTAATAATAATAACCCTTTGTATTAACAGCTCCCTTTTGACAAATTAGTTGGGAATGGAAGGATATCAGGATGTTACCACATCCACCCCCTGGATTCTTCCAAGTCCGCTGGCAATATTTCTCCAAGAGTTCCCAAAGTCCTCTGAGAAGTACAGGTCTCCTGTGGTTGTACCGAAATACAATCCGGGGGATTTGGTGCTGTCATGTGTGAATGAATCTCTGAGCACATTGGTATGGACATCGCTTGGAAGACCTTTTGTGTGTTTGGTCCAGCTTTTCCCCCAGTCAGATGTGCTATAAACTGAAAGCTGCCCACGTATACACACATTATGGTCTTTACAGTCTCCCGTATCCGGGACCGGAATGATAAACACTTGAGTGTTGGGGGCCTCAACTAAATCCACGGAAAACCCGAACCGGTTAATCTTGTCTATGCTTACATCCTTCCAAAGGTCTCCATGGTCGTCAGAGAAAAAGGTGCCACAATGGTTCTGCTGGCAGACTCTACCATCCTTATTGGAGACTGCAATCTTATGGGTGTCGGAATGTAATTCTTCAAGATGCTTTCTTAATTTTTCTTCCGGAGGGGCACCGGATGGTGCAGAAGATATGAGTTTCTCCGTTTCAATGGTGCAGGTTCTGTTGACACCATTTTTCAGTGATTTCCATGTTTTCCCTCCGTCATCACTCCTGTAAGTTCCGTTTCCTGCTGCAACAATGTATATTCTGTCAGGGGTTGTCTGGTCAAATTTTATGGTGTGAACTGTGAGGCCAGTGGTGTTATAACCCCAGTCTATCCCCCAGTTCTCCCTGTTTGGGGCATCATGAAGGCTCACTACTTCCTCCCAGCTTTCTCCCGAGTTTGTAGATTTAAAGAGATGGCCATACTGTGTTCCAGCGTAAAGGGTTCCTTTATGATGAGGATCTGCAGCTATCTCCCAGACTTTCCTTACATGCAGGCCCTTGTTGGAAGGCTTCCATTTTTTTCCTCCGTCAGTTGACCTGTACACGCCTTCGGAGAGTGAAGCTGCAAAGAGGTTTCCCTGACCATCGCCTATTACCCTGTTGACATTCTCATCCGTGAGAAAAGGTCTGCTGAGTTCCCAGTTCTTCCTTTCCTCATCTGGAGTAAGGAAGTAAGCTCCATTTTTGGTCGCCAGTGCAACCTTGAAAGTATTGTTGTCCAATTCGAGCTACTAGTTCGTGGTCATTATAATAGTTTATGCTATAAACTAAAATTAATAACTATTTAGTATTTACAGCAAGGAAGGACCTGTGTTAGCAATCACGGTTAAGTAATCTCCTGCCAATCCGCTACTGCATGCTGGTGATTGTGTGTCTTCTTTAATTTTATGTTCCACTGCAGTCCATGAATGCCATCGTGGGGCCAGGAATTCCCAGGGGTGAATGGCAGTGCTTAGAGCGACTCCTGAAACTGAACAGAAGATGAGGGAATTCTACAGGCAGATCAATTCCATAAATTCTGTCAGTTCAATGGTGGCGTTCCTGCCAACCATATTTGCAATATACCTCGGAGTGCCATTCCATTATTTCTTTATTGTCGTTGCTGCACAGATCCTGGTACTCGCTGCCATCTCCTACTACAAGTACCGGGTTGAGCGGAAAGCTAGAAAGATAGAGGTAACGCCGGGAAGGTATGTTTTGGAAAACACCATGACGTATGCTGTTTTCAGCATTACCCTGCCAATCCTTCTGTTTCTTTTCATATTGTTCTATTCTCTATCAAGCCTCCAGAGGGTAATCACAATCAACCTCCTCTTCGTGCTGAGCCTTTTAATCCTACTTTCAAACCTGCCAGCTTCTAGGTTAAAGAGAATTTCGAAGCCACTCGATGATCCCTACCTCATTAGCAAGGCCGACGAACTGTCGGAAAAACTTGGCACTGGGAAACTTGGCCTTTTCGTCATGAACCTGGGGCGGTTCAGAATCGCCAATGCAGGCCAGGTTGGGGCCAGGAAGTATTCAGTTTTTATAACCGATTACCTCCTTGACAACCTCAGCCCTGAGGAGAATGTTGCAGTGATCGCACATGAATTCGCCCATGCAAAGCAGAAACACGTGTTAAAAACTGCATCAATTGCATGGGCCATCACTGTAATATGCGCAAACCTAATGGTCTATCCCGTGGATGTTGGTACATACCCCGTTATGGCTCTGGCGCTTCCTGCAGCCGGTTTCATAATTCTTATGCTATCATTGGTTCTCATAATACCTTCAATACAGAGAAAATTTGAGGCACAGGCTGACCTTATTGCCGCAAGCGTTGTTAATGGTATGGACCTGGTCAATGCACTCCAGAAGATCTCCAGACTGAATTTCACACCGTCTGAAATTTCAAGGCACTGGAGCCTCGACCATCCACCAACAAGGGAGAGGGTAAAGAAAATCATATCCTATACCAAGGCTAATGGCCAGAAAAACTGATATTTTTAACCCTGATATTTTGATGTGATTCCAAAATAGTTAACTATCCGGTTAAAATGTCTGGCCATGGAGAGGTCCCTGGAATATCCTGTTGAATACTGGAAAGAATACCTCAATGAAAATTACCCCCTGAACTTCAAGGAAGCCATGAACCTTGTTGGGGAACTGGAACTTCCAAACCTAATGAAACTGGCCAACCACCTCAGGTCCCGGCAGGTTGGTGATACGGTTTCCTATGCCGTTTCATATAACATAAATTATTCTAATTACTGTACTGCGAGCTGCCCTATCTGTGCCTTTTATGTTCCCATGGCCATGAAGGGAAAAACTGACCGTGGCTATGAACTGTCTATTGGCCAGATCAAGGGAGAACTTGAGAAGGCAAAGGAACAGGAGGCCACAGAAATCCACATAGTCGGCGGCTTCAATTCTGACTTTCCTCTAGAGTACTATGAAGAGGTTTTCTCAACAGTGAAGCAATATCTCCCCGAAGTTACGCTCAAGGCCCTCACCATACCTGAGATTGATTTTATTGCAAGAACCACTGGAAATTCATTGAAGGAAGTTGTGGCGAGGTTCCGGGAGGCAGGAATGGATGCGCATACAGGAGGCGGGGCAGAAATATTTGATTCTTCTGTCAGGAAGCAGATGACAACACCTCAGAAGATCTCCGGCGAAAAGTGGCTTGAGGACGCAAAGATAATCCACGGCATGGGCATCCCGGGAAACTCCACCATGACATACGGGCATCTTGAGAAGCTTGAACATATTGTAGATCACATTATCAGGCTAAGGGACAATCAGAGGGAAGTACCTGGTTTTCTATCATTTATCCCATTAAAGTTCAGCCCTGACAATACTCCATTGCAGAAAAGCGGCCGCGTGAAACTACCAGCATCAGGTGAACTTGACCTGAAAGTCATAGCCCTTGCGAGGACCCTCGGCGGGCAGGACCTGAAGAACATCAGCGTCTACTGGGTTGCCATCGGTAAGGAAATGGCGCAGATCGCACTGAACGGCGGGGGAAGCGACCTCGTTGGAACAGCCTTCAGTGAGAAAATATTTGGCGCAACAGACAGGACTGAAGGGACCTCAATCGAGGAGCTTAACGATCTTGTGAGGCAGATTGGAAGGATCCCTGCACAAAGGGACACTTTCTACAGGATAAAGCGATACGCATAAGCTGTGGTCTTGAAGTACAGCATTTTTATGATTCCAGGACATTACTAAAGGCTTCATGTTAGGAATCATCAATTTCACCCACAGTGATCCACTGTACCAGGCATATGGGGACAAGTCTGCTGTAATCAGGGAAACTCCCAAGAAACTTCTCGAGCTTCTTCTTAACGGAAAAATTGACTGCGCCATGATATCACTCCTCGAATACTTCAGGCACATGGATTCTCTGGAGCTAGTAGAAAGTGCCACAATCTCATCAAGGAGCGGTACAATGTCTACCCTTCTCGTCTCAAGGAATCCTGCCATAAGGGCACCAATGAAGATAGCTGTCACTGAACATACCAAGACCACGGCTTTCTATCTTGAACTGGTCCTGAAGAAGCTTGGCCTTGAATATGAGTTCATATGGAGCGACAAGAGGGACGCGGACTCACTCCTTGAAGAAGCGGAATATGCATTGGTCATAGGCGACGAAGCCCTCAGGGTGTTTGCATCACAGAACTGCATAATCTGGGACATTGGTTCCCAATTCAGTTCCCTCTACTCAATGATGCCGGTCTTCAGCGTAACGGTGAAAAGGAAAGGCGCTGAATGTGCAAAGGAAATAAAGCAGCTCAAGCAGGCTATTTTGAATAGCAGGCAGTTTGAGGAAAAATGCGCTGAAGAGGCCAGCAAAAAATTGGGTCTGGGCAAATCCATACTGAGGCAGTATTACCGCACAATCAGATATGATTTCAACAGTGAAGTTATGCGCACAGTGAGATTCATGCAGCCTATAGCCAGCCGCTGAACAGCATGGCTGCAGAAGCTTCCTGAGCAGGTTTATTTATTGGATTGTCCTTATGTGTACATGTTTAAGGATAAGTTTGAGAGCATTAGAGAGGGATATACTTTTGATGACGTTCTCCTGATCCCCTCAAAGAGTCCCGTGGAACCTCGCGATGCCGATGTTTCATCCAAATTCTCAAGGCACATTGACATAAAACTGCCAATTGCAAGTTCACCAATGGACACGGTCACTGAAATCGAAATGGCCATTGCCATGGCGAGGCAGGGTGCCATCGGGATCTTACATCGGAACCTTTCAATCAACCAACAGGCAGGCTTTGTCAGGAAAGTCAAGCGGGAAGAGTCGATTATCATCCGTGATGTCCATACAGTTGCACCTGAGACGCCCATAACCGAACTGAGAAACATAATGAAGACAAAGAATATAGGCGGGCTCCCAGTTGTATCTGGGGAAAAGCTTGTTGGCATTGTAACCAAGAGAGATCTTGATTTTGCTGGAAAAGACAAGAAATTTGTCCAGGATATAATGGTAAAGGACGTAATTTATGCCCACGACAACATCGACATAAAAGAGGCCCTTGAAATTCTTTACAAGAACAGGATAGAGAAGCTGCCTCTTGTTGACAAATCCATGAGGGTTGTTGGCCTAATTACAGCAAAAGACATAACAACAAGGGAAAAATTCCCACAGGCCAGTAGAGACAAGGCCGGAAAGCTTATCGTTGGAGCGGCAGTTGGTCCCTTTGACATTGAGAGAGCCCTCACACTTGAGAAGGAAGGTGTGGACGTCCTAGTGGTGGACACAGCACACGCCCATAATGAGAACGTTCTCGCTTCACTGAAGAAAATGAGGAAGGAAGTATCAGCAGACCTTGTCGCAGGGAACATTGCTACGAAAGAGGCCGCAGAAGACCTGATTTCCATAGGAGTGGATGGTCTGAGAGTGGGAATTGGCCCCGGATCTATCTGTACCACTAGGATCATTGCAGGCATTGGAGTTCCGCAACTAACTGCAATATCAGATGTTGCAGAGGTCGCAAGCGGGCAGAACGTACCGGTAATTGCTGATGGTGGAATCCGTTTTTCAGGAGACATTGTAAAGGCATTTGCAGCAGGCGCTAATTCCGTCATGCTCGGGTCACTTTTCGCGGGGACAGAGGAGAGCCCAGGCGGAGAAATCATCCTCAACGGCAGGAAGTACAAGGCTTACAGAGGCATGGGTTCAATTGGCGCAATCCAGACAGGAATTTCAGACAGGTATGGGAAACTTGGCGCCACAAAATTCGTTGCTGAAGGCGTTGAAGGAGTTGTCCCCTTCAGGGGAAAGGCAGAAGAGGTTCTCTTCCAGCTCATAGGCGGAGTAAAATCCGGAATGGGCTACGTGGGTGCAAAGAACATAGACGAGCTAAGGACAAAATCAAGATTCGTGAAGATCAGCGCAAACGGGCTTAAGGAAAGCCATCCACACGACATAAGAATTACAAGCGAGCCGCCAAATTACCAGATTTACCAGGTATAATGGCCAACATTGTACCACTACAATTTATATCCTTGAATTCCGATCAAAGGTGGAAATGAATAGTAAAGGCTTATTGGCATTCATGCTGGTGGCTGCCCTGGCAGCATCTGCATTGATACCGCTTAGTGGGGCATCCAACATCCAGGTAGTGTTGAACCCAAACGCCAACGAAGCTACTGTATCTGCCTACATAAACTCAAGTGTTGCTATTTCCGCTAATGGGAGCTCGTCCTTAGGGAAGGTAATAACGGATGTATTCCCTCATTCATCCAATTTAACCATAAATCAGACCACCATCAACCGGGGCAATCTGACTTACCAGGTAATTAACGACAGCATCAGCCGCATGGACAGTAATGTCTCGTTGAAAGCACTCTCACTTGGGTACTCCAGGTCAATAGTGAACACAACCGAGGGAAACAATGCAGTCCTCTTTGTGAACACATCCCTTCTCATCAAGGCGACTGTTTCTGGAATTTTCAACAACAACACAGCCAGCCTGAAATGGAGGAGTTTCAGCAGCAACAACAGCCTTGCACTTAACGGAAAAGATGTAAGCAACACCAGCTTCGGAGGGCCCTACCTTACAAGCAGCAGGAATGTGAACACCCTTAATTTCACAGTATTCTCAAAATCCATCTCGAACTGGACCAGAACATACAATGCCGCAACAAACATAACGACTTTCAACATGGACGCAGGGACAACAGTACACTTCCAGCTCAATGGGTCGCTAGCAGGATTACCGGGCACAAATTTCACAGTCACATACAGCCTTGATCCTTCGTACTCTATAGCTGCTCCAGGATATGACAGCGCATCTGCCAACTCAATTGTCATTGGCAATCCACCACCATCAAGTCCCATAGGGTATTATGTGGTTGGAGCAGTTCTAGTGGGTGCGGCTGCGGTGATGCTCTTAATTAGAAGAAGGGGTCCAAGCCACTAAAATCCCTATATTTTTCTTATTTTGTATCTCTCTAATATTTCTTCATGGCTGTAAACCGGAATCTCATCCACCATGGAAGCCAGCCTCTGGAAGTTATCCTTGAATTTCTCGAATTTCTTAGGGTCTCTAAGGATTGCCGCCGGGTGGAACTGGGGGGCAAAGTAAGTGCCGTTGAAGAAAATAAAGTCTCCCTGCACCTCTGAGATCCGTCCGAAGCTGATGCCAAATATGTGCCCAACAGACTTTATTGCGGCATTTCCCATGGGTACAATCAACCTGGGCTTCAATAAGCCTATCTCCTCTCTCAAGAAATCTGAGCATTCCTTTATTTCATGAACCTTCGGGGCCCTTCCAATTTTTGGCCTGCACTTCACAGAATTGGATATGTATACTTCGTGCTTCATTATCCCAGCATGTTCCAGCACGCTGTCAAGAAGTTTACCGCTCCGCCCGACGAAAGGCTTTCCGAGTTCATCTTCCTTTGCTCCGGGGGCCTCCCCCAGTATCATGAGTTTTGGATCATGGTTTCCGAAGCCGCATACCGGGTTTTTCCTTGAAAAATAAAGATCACATTTCTTGCATGTGTTTATAGCGACACAAAGTTCCCCTAATGTTACCATCGTTCTATGGGCTAGTATGCAGGACTTATTTATTAGTGTCGGCTACAGCCTGATTTCCCCTCTGGTTCCGGGCTGAAAAGATGCGCTTGGAACTGAGGTATATTCCAAGGCTGATGAACGCAAATCCGATGTAGGTTAGCAGTGTGCTGTTCTCTCCCAGTATAAAATAACTGAATACAATTGAAAGCGCCGGGACGGCAAAAAAGTACGAAGAGATTGACGAGACAGAATATTTTGAATAGAGGTGGAGGTAGATGTAATAAGCTACCGAAGTGCTGAGGGAACCCATGTACAGAACTATGAGAAGGAATTGCCAGCTCATGTTGCCAAAATTGATTGCCCCAGTGCCCATGTCAAATACAAAAACAATGGGCAGCGTGTAAAGGAACTGAAGCGTATTCACAGTAAAGTTCCCAACATGGAGAAGGTACTTTTTGAAATACACAGTGCCCAGTGCCCAGCTAACAGCACCAGCCATTAGGAAGAATAGGCCGATGCCAGGGCTTATGGAAAGCTGGTCAGCAAATATCAGAAACATTCCAAGGAATCCAACAATTGTTCCCAGTGTCCTGAGAAGTGATAATTTTTCCTTGAGAAGGACCGCAGAAAGGGCAATGGATATAACGGGGTAGGTGTAGATTAAAATTGAGGAAATGGCCGAACTTTCTGTACCTTCGCCTACAAACCAGAATCCCATGAATAATACTATGTTCAGAAGGCCAAAAAATAGTATGCTCAGGTTTGTCTTCAAATCCCTTGGGAACTTTATTCCTTTCCAGAAGAATACGAAGGAGAACACCGCGGCAAACAGTATTCTGAAGAAGAGAAGAGACATTGGCGACTGGTACTCATAGGCGAATTTTACCAGAGGGTAATTCAGCGCCCAGGATGAGGCCATGGCGAAGAATGCCAGCGAATCCGCGGCTTTAGACACTCATGCCTATAAAACACTTAAATTAAAAACTGTTGTGAATTTTATGTCTAAGAAGGCTGTACCGAATTCTAAAATATTGGAAAGGAGATTACAATGGTACCATGGGCAATACTCTATTCCAGGATCGCGTGAGCATACTGGATTTTTTCCACAAGCACGGCATGCTCATCTCCCCTGAAGCTTTGAACATGATCCTAGAAAGGAGCATGGGCCAACTCATCCCCAGGCTTATATCGGAAGAGACCTCGCAGGCCGGATATATCGACGAGAAGAATGTAATGAAGTTAATACGGGGGCAGTCAAAGGTTGAAAGGAATACTTATGAAGTCCAGCTCCCGGACATAAAGGTCAACAGTTCCGTAGAGGATTTCCGTCAGATGTTTGTTAGCCGGTACCAGAAACTGAGCAAGATTATTTCCCTGTCCTCAACAATGCGCGGTTCAGTTGACATAAGGTCCGCGAAGAGGAGCACAGTGGAAGTTAAGGTCATCGGCATGGTGTCATCAGTGGACACGACTAAGAACGGCCACAAGAGAATCACCATAGAGGACATGGATGACCAGATACAGGCCATAATGATGAAGGGGCGTGGCCTTGAGAATGAACTTATCCTCCAGGATGAAGTCATAGGGGTAATTGGCTCCGTTAGCAGGGGACCCGGTGAACCGGTCATATTCCCCAATGAGATCGTAAGGCCCGATATTCCGTACAAGCTGGTTGAGGAAACAAAGAGGGAACCTGTGTACGTTGCCTCGCTGTCAGATATACATGTTGGATCGAAGACTTTCAGGAAGGATGATTTCAGGAGAATGGTCAACTGGATCAAGCGGTCCGATGAAGAGGCTGAACACCTGAAGTACCTCATTCTCAGTGGGGATGTCATCGATGGCATAGGTGTCTACCCAGGCCAGGAAGAAGACCTGGAACTCATAAACCCGCTTGAGCAGTATCAGAAATTAGCTGAATACCTGGATGAGATACCTAATGATATACAGGTATTCGTTATGCCAGGAAACCATGACACTGTGAGGCTCGCGGAGCCCCAGCCTAACTTCTCCGGCAAGATCGAGGAAATTTTCCCGGAAAATTCAGTAATGCTCCCGAATCCATACTCACTGAAACTGGAAGGAAAGAATATACTTCTCTACCACGGCATGTCGCTCAACGATATGGTTGAACTGGTCCCAGGGGCAAACTTCACTTCCATCGGCAAGGCCATAGAAGAGGTTCTCAAGCGCAGACATCTTGCCCCGAAGTATGGGGGCAAGACGCCACTAATCCCTTCCGCCAACGACTACCACGTAATAGAGGAGGTTCCGGATATTTTCATTACGGGGCACATACATTCCCACTATCTGGGGAATTACAAGGGAGTCAGGTATGTGAACTCTTCCACATGGCAATCACAGACAGACTACCAGAAAATGATGAACTTTGCCCCAAACCCTTCAATACTTACGATGTTTGACCTGCATTCCAAGTCCACGATCTTGAAGAATTTTGAAGTGCGTTAAGCAGTTCAGAAAGTCTTCTTGATAATTTCCTCTATCTCTTTCTTGAAGGTGTTTACCAGATCGGAGACTGCCTCATCCTTAATGCTTGTTGGTGCTGTGATGAGCCCAATTTCAGCTGTTACCTTAGCCATTCTAGCAAGGGCATCGTATTCCTTGAACTTGCTTTCAAGGAACTTTTCAAGAATTGACATGATCTCTGCCTTTATTGACTCATTCTGGTTGATCTTGCGCTTGATGTATTCTTTGACAAGGTCCTTCATAATGTCGTGAATGGCTTCAAAGTAGAGGTCCTCTGAGGGCATGGCCTTGAGGAAATTCTTGAGATATTTGTCGACTTCTTCCGGCACTTGTGATCATTTTTTTGCCGTAAATAAACCTTGGGATGCAATGGTTTTGATTTTGGATCATGGAGTCATCCTGTAACATTCAAATAAAAGCAACAGATATGGGAAAACTCACAATCCTTCATTAAATATGAAATGGATGAATGATCATTAAATTTCAGAGGTGCAATATTGAAGAGAAGTTCAAGAGACTGGAAGAAGCGCGGTAAGATGCGCTGGAAATGGAGAAAGAAGAGAATCCGAAGATTGAAGAGAGCAAGGAAGGCAAACAGGGAGTAATCCCTGCCTTTCGATTCAGTGATACTACAATTTTCACTCCCATATGTCCAAATTGTTAACTCGTTAATTGGAACCAGCCACAGTTTTTCTAACCTCATTTTATCATTTATGCATCTTGCCGAAGCAATTTCAAATGATCACAGATCAGTCCTAAGTTAAATTGCCCAATGCAGGTCCGATCTCTGCGTTGATATGTTTCCCCTTGTGCGTTTGGCTCCATTCTTTCCGTGGAAAATGAATACATTTATGCCTGCAACTTACCTGGTGTCCAGGAAACAGGTTGGCTTGAGAAGCCAAATATTACGAATTGATAGTAATAAGGCAGCATTTAAGAAAGGCAATAATGCATCTGATGAACTTTATGCAGGCAGCCTGAAATATCTATTTATATTCAAAGCACATTCTCAAGAACTTCCTGAGACTTAAGACGTATAGGAATACACACTTGACCTGCTTTGGTCATTTAAGTATTCATACCACTTACGCCTAATGCGGGAATATGGGGATATGGGGTAATCAGGCATCCTGATGGGCTCCAGTCAGGTTATGATTAACTACGGGTCACCTGATTAGATGATGAGTGACTGGAACTATGAACCGGAAGAGACCCGCAGATCTGGGTTCAAATCCCAGTATCCCCACTCATATTGGGTACCTTTTCCGCTCTTCTTCAATATGCTTACAGACTCAGTCATACTGCTATTGCCTCCTCATTTTCGAAAAAATCGGGTTCCCGAACCCTGCTGTATATCTCATAAATCTCCGCCTGAACATCCTGGCTCAGCATATGCGTGTAACGCTGCGTGGACTGAATAGAAGCATGGCCAAGATGAATCTGTATTTTCCTCAAGTCTATCCCTGACTTCATGAGTTGTGTTGCACAGTAATGCCTCAGGGCATGAGGGTGAAGCTGTGGGACATTTGCGGCCTTTCCTGCTTCCTTCACCAGTGATCTCACAACCGCAGTTCTTAGTCTCCCGTAGTCCGATGTCCACAGTGCCTTCCTGTCGGTGTTCTGCCTGTACTGTTGGATGTAGCGGTCAAGCATCTCAAGTGTGGCCGGGCTAAGAGCGACAAATCTGTCTCTTTCCCTCTTGGAAGACCGTATGAAGTAGCCCTGTTCCCTGCGCTCATCCAGGTTCATGCGCACTAGTTCAGAACTTCTCATTCCCCCTTCAGCTAGCACCCTAATGATAAGCGCTGTCCTGTACCACTTTCTTTCATGCTCGGTTTGCTTGAGCCAGTCCCTGATCCTTCCCTTGAAGTTTAAGCTGCATGTCTTCAGGACTTCCCGGTATTCCTCCGTTGTGGGGAACCATGGATCCTGTTCGGCCTCCTTGGTGAATTTAGGAATCCTGATGGCCTGGCCCGTGAATTCTACCCATCGCTTGAGATCTTCCATCTCCAGCCTGAGGGAGTTACGTTTCTTGCTGTGTTCAAGCTCCCCTGCGCAGTATTCAAACACCCATGATTCTTCGACGCTGAACGGGTCCATTCCTCTCCTTGATAGCTGCTCAATTCTCCTTACATTGCGATCAAGCGTCTCTCTAGAATATTGTGGAAGCATCTTGATCCTAAACTCTTTCAGTTTCGCTGCAAAGTATTCCTGATTCAACGGTTCGCCTCCATCCTAATTTTCTCCCTGTCTGCCTTTATGTCAAGCTCATACCTGGGGCATTCGCATTGATAACATTGTCCTGTAAGCAGATGCTCTGCCTTGACATGTTCACAAATGCAGGTCATTCACTGGACCTCCTGACTGAGAAATGATTCTCCAGGATGTACACGAACAGCAGATATCCGAGACCTAGGAGAATGGAGCCTTCTATTGCTGAAAACAGGCTGAAACTCACTGATTCATTGAAAGAAAAAGCCTGGTTGGTTACGGTAATGCCCGAACCAAGTACACCGCCTATTGCTGTGATTAACCACAGTTTTCTAAGATGTTTGACAGGCTTCATTTCTGCACACCCTTCCACTTTGGCCTGAACACTCCCTTTGCATCCAGGAATTCATAGTCAAGGTTCCTGAATCTTGCCTTAAGATCCAGGAGCTGTGCAGAACTGATTGGACTCCCAACTCTTATGATTGGTCCATCTTTGATTAAGCCAAATTCAACAATGAGATCTTCAATGGTTTCCCTTTCATTCTGAGATGATTCATTCTCCTCAGATCTGGTTATCCCTGGTTTGTCCTTCATCCAGTAAATCAATGGTGAATGTGCGTCCTTGTAGACTAACTCAAAGAACCAACCTGGCGGTGATTGTCCCATGATCGAAGTGAGACCTTCATAAAGCCAGTTCTTGAGATTCACCGAATACTGGGAGTATTCCTTGAGAAGCTTTCTGTACTCTTCCAAAGAAGATGGCTGCTCAATGGACATCATTCTATGACCTCCAGAACTATCTCAACAAATTCAGATGATTCCTGGTTCTTCTTTTTCCAGGGTTCAAGGTTGTAAAATCCCTGTGGTGTGTGATCACAGTCCGGACAACCCTGGTATTTTGCTCTGAGCTCTTCATCCTTGAGTACAGCTTCAAAGTCACAGAACTTGCACTTGCAGTCAAGAATTTCAAAACATTCTGAACACATCAGGCATCAACCTCCAGGTCAATCCTGTGGCCAGGATCTCTGTTGTATGCCTCAATGAGATCTTTTCTCCTGGTATTCAGGTGAATAGTCAGTTGAACATTCCTGGAATTCATTTTCCTGGGCTCAGGTTTCTTCTGATGTGAACCTCCCTTCTTTCCGTTTCCCAACCTTTCACGCTTCACAGAAAGTGATTTGCACTTATTGCAGTACTTCGCTCTGTCAGGCCTTGCTCTTGCTTTCCAGATGTTACCACAGTTTCTGCATTCAAATCTATACCAGTGGCGCGGATCTGGCCTGCTGGTTTTTACTAGCCCAAGTGCTTCCCTTTCGCTTTCAGTGATAATGGGATTTCCCAAGGAATCAAACTTCATTGGGATTTTGATGTCTATATCCTGGAGCTTCATTGGACCAGCTCCACAATTTCAAAGGGAAATTCACCGAATCTCTTTTGATATCTTTCCACCAGGGAGCTCTGTAGATGTGCTATCTCTTTGATCTGTCTTTCAAGGAATTTATTTTCCCTGTTTTCAAGACGGAATTCCATGAGATTCCTGATTACGTTCTGGACATCCATAATGAGGGAAATGGAATCCATTCTGTCCTCGTATGGGACAAAAACCCTTTTTAGCCGTCTGTAAATTATAGATAGGTTGTGCAAACCAATCATTTTTTCCGTTATCACTGTGAAACACCACTCACTATTCGCCTGAGGAAATGATCCCAGTTTTCTTTGGAGCCATCATTATAGACCTCTCTCTTCTTATCAAGTTCAAAAAGAGTGTCCTCATAGATCGGGATTGAGGTCTTCCTTCCCTTAACTCTATCATTCTCTAACATAATTCTGTCATTCCACAGAATGACAAGACATTCCGATTATATTAATATTTCCATTCCTTATCATTCTATGGAAGGACAGCCTGAAAGGTCCCAAAGAAAATCTATTAAGAAAAGCGGAGTCCAGATCTGCACTGTTTTTTTATTTCCTCAATATGATGACATCAAACTTATCATGAAGAAGGAAGGCAGATGGTTTAAAGAGACTGATTTTATAAGAGAGGCCGTTCAAGAAAAAATAGAAAAGTGGAAAAAGGAAAATCCCAGGCATGGTAACGATTAATCGTCTAGGGCCCTGTAGAAGTCCTTTGAATGTATATGCTCAATCTTCTCCTTAATGTCAAGAATATTGTGTCTGGCAATTAGGATGCCTTCCTTATTGACAGGATCCTCTTCTGCAATTTCAGCTAATTTCTCAGCTGCGAGAATCAGTGCTTTAAGTCCACCATTCCAAAATTCCATATCAAACCGGTTCATATCCCGTCCCTCACGCTTCTCCAGAAAATCTTCTGAAACTGAATCTCACTCTTGAGGAATTTATCAAGGTCCATATCACTCAGTCCTAACTTCAAGCCCCTTTCAAGTGTTTCAAGGAACCAGTTATGGCCATGTATCAGACCACGGATATACTGTTCCCTTTGCTGTGACGTTTCAAAGGAATCAAGTTTCTTTCTTAACTCTCTGATTGCATTATCTTCGTTAGACATTACTCCACAGGTCCCTCAGCTTTGGCAATGGCTTCTCTCAGTATCCTGGAAAATTCCTCAAAATCATTGCTTTTCCGGATTGCATCTTCTATCAGTCCGGAATCAAATTCCTTCCTGGCATTCCATCCTTTCTGATAGCTTGCTTCTTTTATCTCCTGAATCACGCGGTCATCAGGTACATCCTTTGTTTTTGCCGATACACTCATAAAGCCGTTTAATTAAGGATGGTACATAAGCCAAACCTATTATCTGGGAAAATGAGAAAAAGAGATTACTTATAAAGTGCGGATATTACGGATTCCACAACCAACTAAAGTAAAATACCATTTATATATGGTGGGATCTCACATTTCATGAAATATCAGACACCCTTTTCTGAATTCTGATGAACGGGATAATGGTTAATGTCCCATATAAGGCAATAGCAAGCGTGATGGCGATGAATAACACGGTGCTGTTTAGCATCACATTTTCTAATGATATTATCACTTTTTCATATTCTGGAATTGAACTGTAGATTGTTGCAAGGGAATTGGGTCCGCTCCCGAGGTATCCATTTATACCTCCACCTCCATTTGAACTCAAGAATACTTTTCCAATGAAATAAAAAGGGGGCGAGTTACCAAATATCCCAAAAAAGTAGTAAAAGTAGAGACCTAGAGATATTAGAAACAACCTTACACTTTTAATATCACTTTTATGCATTTAAACACCTCACGGTCATAAAAGATTAGAAAATTAAAAAAATTGTGTTGGCGGCTTTTGCATGAAATATTTCGCTTAGATTAACAGAAATTATCATGTGCTGCTGTGCCAAGTAACCGTGAAACTATTTCCATCGCTCCCTAACGAAGAAGGTGATGCCATTAGAGTTCCAGAAGAATCGTACATTGAAATGGCGTAATATGGCAGAGAGTTTATATCATATATGTATCCATTTGTGTCATAAGCACGATTGTAGTATCCTGATGTGTACTGGGGACCGAAATATGCTGTTCCAAAGTTTGCTAGATTTGCATAGTTTCCATTAACCGTAGGTCTCTCTTCAATCCATTCTGCTGATTTCATGTCAGGGGTGTAGTGGAAATTGTTTTGGTAAGATTGACCAGTTGAAATATCCTGTATGTAGATCGTCCACTCACTTGAGCTTTGGTATTCAGAAATTGATGCGTCGATTACATCCCCTGAGTGTACGGTCAAGGAAGTTATCTTTACGTTCGAAGAGTTTCCAGCCTGCGTTGAGGTAGGTAGCATTTCATACCATGCATAATAGCTGTTTTGGTAATAATTGTGGGCATTTGATTCAGTTCCAACTTGAATGAGGGTGTTGCTAAACCAACCACCAATTCCAATCCACTGTGAAGAGTGCGTCTCAGTGCCAATAAAATGGCCAGCGGGAGTCTGCACTATCCATGAACCATCGACCTCGTAAAAGACAGGCTGTGGGTTGCTTAAACTCGATGCTACTAGATATCCAGCCCAATTCTCAGAGGTCGCTGTTCCTTGTGTGGTGGTCTCCTCTAGAAGGCTACCATTATTAGGGGTATGAAGAACAGCAGATTCAACAGTCTTATATTGGGAGGACCCGCCAGAAATCGAAGTGGTAATTACTATCAGAGAACTTGCAAACAAAATAGCAGTAAAAAGCACAGCCAACGAAATACTAATTTTTCTATATTTCATAAGTGCCACCTTAATTTCATGCAGTCAAGAATATAATAATGTTCCTATTTTAGATTAATGAAGTATTATGGCCTATTTATGATTAACTCTCAAATTTTAGATAACTCCTTTTTTAACTATCTTCGACAAATAATCAGGCAGTGTAAGATCGTGTGTGTCTTAATTGCGACAAAAATTCATATCATTCTACGTGGAACCTGACAATTCATAAGCCTAAGATCTAAGAGGTTTTTATTCCTCCCCTTGAAACGGTGTTGCAGCAAGCTAGATAATGCTGCAACACATGGTCAGGTGACAGAGATGTATAGCGTTGCCATAGATGTGGGAGAATCATTAGAATGCGACAAAGTGCAGTTTGTCTATACACTTCCGGGCGTGCAGGAGATGTACACCAACAACCTGAAGGACGGAGAGGTGAATCATTGTCTATAAATATTTATATATTCATAATTCCGTATATGTTAAGGAGCATTCGTTTAACATGATACCAAAGACCCGCAGAAAGACTTTAGCTGTATTTATCGGAACAGTTGCTGTCGTACTCACTATAGCTTTCGCCCCATTCAACACTATACTGGTGCCCTCATTCACAATTCATGATTCCATAGGATATTCAACAATTTCAGGCAACTTATCTAACGAGTCAAAAAGTGTTTACTATCACGGTAAGGACGTGCAGTCAACTTCCATAATCACTGAACAGGGGATGCAGAATTCCACTTTCTCGCTCAATCTGACTACCGTTTTCGCCAATTATGAACCTGTGGACTTAAATTTAGGCTTTGATATCTCTATTTACGGTTCCATTGCTTCAAATCTAAACCCTTCCAGTATGTCATTGATTTTCAGGACTATGATTTCTAACCATACAGGAAACCTTTCACAAAGTGGGTTTGAGGTTGGCTTCCCGATTTTTCAGGGAACAACAAATGTTTCAATTGGTAAACCGCACATGCAGAATATATTTACTGAATACTATTATCCAATAAATCTGGTTAACCTTCCCCACTGGGACATCCTTTCCGGGTACAATGTCTCCACTTATCACTTCTCTCTTTTTTCCCAGGCATTTACTAATCTGGTACTTTACAACGGAACCCACATCATGAATGTCACTGCCGAACTGAATGTCGGAGGACAGACGATACAGTCAAGCGCACAGATATCCGTAATAGATCAGGGAAGTGGTCCCAATTGATTGGAAAGTATTGGAACTTTAGAAAATGGAAAAGTATTGCCGTGATGGTCGCCATGGTTTTGAGCGCAACCTGCGGTTCAATACTTTTAACAGGCAATGCTAATGCTGCAAGCTCAAGTAACGCTATTGCAGCTACGCATTATTCCTGGCATGGTTATAATGGTAACGAAACCATCTACATGACCAAAGGGGTACCAAATAATGACCCCTATTATCTACCGGGAAATAATTCAACTGTGTATCAAAACGGGAATTCAAATCAGGCAAATATTTCGAATCAGGTCGCCTTGGATTTCGGAGCAAAATTATATGCACCCTCGGGACTAAAACCTACTTATGAATACTATAACCAGCCAGATGGAGATTTGGTGGTACATTATGGTGTTTCTATAGCAACCGCAACTAATCAGTCATCCGTGTATAATAAGATCACCCAAGGCAGTTCAGTTACCACAACAACTGAGGAATTAATTTCGTCCTACGTGAATGCTACAGGTTTTTCGGGAATCAATTCTGGGATTGATGGCGATACTATTGCTTCATACTATGCGGCAGCCCTGAACGACAGCCTGACCGCCCTCTCCGGCCTCAATAACTCACTCGGCATAAGTTTATTAATGGGCGCAATTTCAGCGATACCTTATCTGGGCTATTTTACCATACCAATTGCGCTTTCATTAACTCAATTCGTGAATGAGACAAACTCACCTTCTGCCTCATTTGATGGCTTAAACAATGCACAGACTGTTGGATTCTACGTTAAACAATTCACTGGATACTATGACAAATGGCTCAACAATT
>JAJZLU010000069.1 GCA_021850545.1 Thermoplasmata archaeon
CGATGCTGTGGTGCAATACACGATCGAGAACTGCAGAAGCCATGACCTGGTCACCGAGGACCTCACCCCACTCTGAGAAAGACTTGTTTGAGGTGAATATGGTTGAGCACCGCTCATACCTGTACGATACCAGCTGGAACAGTAGATTTGACTCCTCGCGGTTCAGCGGAAGATACCCTATCTCATCGATGATCATCAGGGGATACCTTGCATATTTCCGGAGCATGGTATTCAAGCTGTCCCTCATGAATTCTTTCCGTAAGGCCTGGACAAGCTTCACCGCTGACACATAATAGACAGAGAAATCTGACTGGAGGGCATGCATTCCAATGGCTACGGAAAGATGTGTCTTTCCCACACCCGGAGGACCAAGGAATACCACGTTCTCGCGGTTGTGCACGAACCTGAGGGTCATCAGGTCGTTGATCACTGATTTGTCTATGGATGGCTGGAAGGAGAAATCGAACTCGTCCATGGTTTTCCTGAAGGGAAAACCGGAGTACTTCAGCTTCGTTTCATATCTCTTTGACCGCTTGCTCCTGACCTCCTCGGATAGGAGGTGGTCAAGGATCTCCATGACCCCCTTGTCCCTTGCGTTCTCAAGGTAGTTGTCAATGGTCTTCTCAATGGTGTCCATGCCCAGCGTGGAGAGGTGTTCATGCACTCTTTCGTATGAGTCCATCAGGACACCTCGTACTGGGAGAGATCACGCTTCTCCACCATTGTCTCAAACCTTGAAACATTGTCGTCCCTTATTGTCCTGAGGAGGCCTTCGAAGTGTTCCTTCTTCCTTGATATCCTGCCGGTGCCTGAGAGGATTTCATGCTCCGCTATGACATGGGAACCAACCTGTATCCTTAGAGTGGATTCCTCCGTCACCAGCGCCTCCCTGCCTGCATATATCCATGGCACACTGTACCTGTTTCCTTTCCAGGAAACATAGCAGTCCCTGGATACCTTGCGTGTCTCCTCTTTTCGGGTGAAGTATCCGGGAACGGAATCCATGGGATTAAGCTTCTCCTTCAACAAACGTTCACGGGGTATCTCATGCGTTGTGCCATGAACCTTCATGTTCACGGAATTCAACCATGAAAGGCACTGTGCATTCATGTCATCAAGGGATTCAAAGGATCTGCCGTTCCAGAAGTTGTGCCTCAGGTATTTGATGGTGGATTCAATCTTTCCCTTTGTCTGTGCTCTGTAAGGGAAACAGAGCCTTATGACAATGCCATAGTACTCTGCGAAATCCCTGAATTTAGGATTGAATCTTGACTCGGAAGCTTTGATCTTACGTTCAAGTACGATCTGCTTCGTATTATCGTAAAGGATGGTGTCCGTATAGCCGCCAAAATGCCTGAAGGCATTTATATGCATCTTTATGACGTTCTCTGTGCTGATATCAGTGGTGAATTCAGCATACCTCATCCTGGAATATCCAAGGATCATGGAGAACGCGTAGAGTTTCCTTGATATTCCGTCTACCCCGGTCCTGCCGAAGTCTCCAAAGTCGACCTGCGACTGCTTTCCCGGATCTGTCTCATATCTGTAGACAGCAGGTATCCTCCTGTCCTTCCTTATTGCGGAACAGTAATCCTTGAGGATGGTGTATCCTCCGTCATACCCCTGCTTTCGGATTTCCTCAAGGATCCTGATGGCAGAGAGGTTGTGACTGTCGATCATGTCCCTTATCCTGTCCCTGTAAGGGTCCAGCTTTGAGTTTCTCTTTCCGTTGTTATGTAACCTGGGCATCCCGCCGCTCTGCGCATATTTCCTGACGGTCTTCCTGTCAATGCCCAGCTGCCTGGAGACCTCAGATATGCTGAGGCCTTTGTCAATCAAGTTCCTTATCATTCTCCACCCCTCACTGTCCAGCAAAATCCACCACTTTCCGAAACATGAAAGTGGGGAATTTTAAACCGGCGATCCTGGGGAATTCTTAACCGCCATAATTGAGGAAATTTGATCCGGCGATTACATTAAGGAATTGCATACATTTTGTGCAGTTTTTAAAAATTACAGACAAAGATTTTAGTTAAAATTTCCATAAGGAGAATCAGATGAAGTTCCTAATAACAGGCGGAGAAGGATTTATAGGGCGGAATATAAGAGATTCCCTAACCAGAGACGATCATGAAGTGGAAACGCTGGATATTGAGGGAGACCCTGATTACAAGGCTTCCGTTCTTGAAGTCTCTTCTCTGAGAAGTGCCCTTAAGGGAGCAGATGGGGTTTTCCACCTTGCAGCAACTACTTCACCTCCGCAGTTCGAAGCTGACCTATTTTCCGGATTCAACACAAATGTGAATGGAACATTGAATGTCCTTAAAGTGGCTGCAGAAAATCATGTAAAGAGAGCAGTAATTGCTTCATCTTCCGCCGTATATGGGGAAATAAGAGTTCCCGGCCGGGAAGATATGCCTATTCATGGCCATGAAAATATGTATGCAACAACCAAACTCTTTGACGAATATCTGGGAAGGTACTTTTCAATAAGGAATGAACTTGAAGTGGTTTCCCTCAGGTTCTTCAACACTTATGGGAATGGCGAGAATAGCAAAGGAGCATACTCAAGCGTGATCAGCAAGTTTCTTGAATCCATCTCCAAAGAAGAAAAACCTATTATTTTTGGCGATGGAACCCAGAGCAGAGATTTCATTTATGTGAAGGACGTCGCTGAAGCGGCAAAATCAATAATGGCTAAAGGCAAAACTGGTGAATCATACAATATTGGTACTGGCGTTTCCATTTCTTTCAACGATATAGCCCTGTTATTTTCGGAATTATTCGGCGAAAAAATAGATTTTTTTTACGAAGTCAACCCGTTCAAGAATTATCAGTTGTTTACCCAGGCGGATATGTCGAAAACAAGCGGAACAATTAATTGGAAACCAAAATACGATCTTCGGAAGGGCATACTTGAAATGATGGAGGAACTCAAACTGCCCTGAGTACTATAGGATTGCCATTTCGCTTGGCTAATATGATACACCTCACTGCAGCGTTCGAAGGGATTTTTCCAATATATACCAATTGTAAAGAAAAAAGCTATTCTCTTAAATTACCATATCTTAAGCATGATGGATCATAATGTTCTCAGGGAAGAAATATCATCGGCAAGGAGATATCGAGAACTGAAGAATCTTGAGATGACCATCTTCGGACTCAGAAATAAGATCCCGATTAGTATCTACACGGAGCTTGGGGGACGAATCAGGGAAAAGGTCATGGGCTTCGAGTACCCACAGTGCAATATATCAAGAATTACGATCGTTTACTCCAATGGGCTGATGAAACCTCTCGAGACTGATGAATGCCACAGGGCAATGGCACGCGGTGGCAAATTGTCGGACTATATATTCTCACATTATGTATCTGTGAAGGATTTTGAAATTGAGGATGAAAATATCAAAGATACCTTTAAAAAACAGAAATTGGAGACCCTGACAGTTAGACATGGGGGTTTTTCAGATTCCTTCACTACATTAAGCCCTGCAGCCCTTAGGGAAAGGGTGGACTACCTTCTCAAAAAAGTGGACAACCTCGAGAAAATAGAAATGATATACTCAGAAAACATACCTAAAATTGCTCGCGATATGGAAGATTTGAAAGATAAAGTTGAAAAGATCTACAAAAGGGTTATAAACAAATAGACACGATTTCCAGAATCAAAAAAATAGCACTTATTAATTTCTTATGTAAATCGAAAGACGTCATTCTCCTTGGCGGTAACGGAACGAGACTTCGTCCTCTTACCTACACGGACCTCAAGCAACCTATTCCACTGGCCGGCCAGTAAGCGAATATGCCCTTTTGAATCTGACCGAAATAGGCGTCAACGAAGTGAACATCATTGTGGGGGAAATTGGCGAAAAAGAGTAAGGGAATACTACGGTGATGGTTAGAAATAGGGGATCAAGAAATGTTATACTGTAGCTATAAAATATACTCACCATAACATTCTTTACAAATCAGAACCGCCAGTTCATTCTTTACAAAACAAAGCCTTCCCGACTGCATATATCTCGCTTAGCTTTGCTGTAAACCTCAAAATTGGGTATTCTTTTACGTTAGGTTTCTTAAATGAACGTTTTATTTCGTAACCCAACCTTTTTGCTTTGCTTTTGAAATCTCTGTAAACACCATTGTACATCAGCCCTTTGGTGCCATAGTAAGCGCTCCTTGAAACTATATTTCTAATTTCCCTTGAAGAAGTTACATTTTTCCAATGTGTCACAACCAGCCTGTGGTCATAGTAAAGAGTATGGCCCCCCTTCCTGATCTTTGCAGAAATGAATACGTCCTCGCCATTTGTGCGGAATTCCGGATTAAACAGACCAACTGATTGAAAAATCTCCCGGCGGAACGCCATTGCCAGCCCGTACAATGCGCCCACATTGTAAATGCTATCCCTTCCACTGGATTGAACCATATACTTTGCCCTGAACCTGTTGTATTTATTATCCTTCAAAGCAGGTATTTCCTGGCCTCCAACCCCGGCCACCTCCGGATACTTTTCAAAATCCTCACAGAGAATTCTCAGATATTCTGGATTGATATCCACATCCGAATCGAAGAAAGCTACCACATCACCATCAGCGTTATGGATGCCAGTATTTCTGGCAACAGACAGACCCTCATTCCTGGAATGTTCTATGAGCTTGACGCCACCGTACTCGCTGACTGTTTTGGCGGTTGCATCTGTTGAGCCGTCGTTTACAACAATAACCTCCATGGGCTGTACAGTCTGTGCTTTGATGGAATCTAGACACTTTGAAATTGTGGAACTGCAGTTGTAGCAGGGTATAACTACGGATATTTTCATTTCAATTGACCAAAATGTGTTTAAATAAATAAAAGGGATGTTACAGGTTCCCTTTATGAAACGTTAGTGTCAAGTCAGGTATTTCTTCCTTTGCGATTCTGAGAGCGCAAATTTGTCAACTGCAACCTGATCAGCACTCCAATGGATCAACTCAGACAACCCCTTTTCCAAGCTCATGAAATTGCTTACCTTCAAGTCCCTGTTTAGCTTTGTGTTGTCCGCAAAGTCATGCCTGTTATCGCCTGGCCTGTAATCACTGGTAATATGAGGCAATATGTCCAATCCGTTCAGGCCAGCAAGCCTTGTGGCAATTTCCTTCAGCGGGGTTGGAATGCCTGTACCAAGGTTATAAACACCATTTCCTCTCTCCAAGGCAAGGCGGTTGGCGGCTGCTACATCACTGACATGGATATAATCCCTGACCTGGTTCCCGTCTTCAAATATCACCGGTGGATTCCCATTTTTCAGCCTGGAAAGGAAGATTGCCATGACTCCGGTGTATGGATTGCTTAAGCTTTGCCTTGACCCATAAACATTGAAATATCTGAAAGCAACGGTCTCGATGCCCAATGCGTAGCTGTAATCCATGGAAAGCTGTTCAGTAACATACTTGGAAAGTGAATAGGGGTTGAGATTTTGAAGGGGCTTGTCTTCCCTTATGGCTTTGGGCCCTGATTGCCTGCCACAGACCGGGCATAAGACTTCCCACTGATGATTTTTCAATTGCTGAATCGGCCGCTGCAGGGGATTGAATGGACCATGCTTATCACAGGAATATGTACCCTCACCGTAGCAACTTTTCGAGGAGGCCACGACAATTTTTCTCAAATTTGACCTGATTTTTGGAACTTCTTCAATAGCCTGGTACAGGTTTGCTGTGCCTGAGGCATTCACATCAACATATTTTTTCACCTGCCAGAAGCTCTGGGCAATACCCACCGCTCCTGCAAGGTGTATTATGTACTCCACTCCTTCCAGGGCCCTTATCCAGTGTTTCCTGTACCTAATATCTCCATTTATGTATTCAGCACCGGGATTGATATGGGTAATTTTCTTTGAAGTGTGGACCTGCGGTTCCAAGTTGTCCAGGACCCTAACCTTGTAGCCCTGTTCAACCAAACCATCAACCGTATGGCTGCCAATAAATCCAGCGCCACCAGTCACCAATACGTCAGGCATCTTGGTGGCATTGGCTGAGAGTATATTATTTTAGTTGCAGGGCCTTTGATTCTCCAAAAATAGAGAAGCTTTTTCCACATCCTAAAATGCCATGGCCGACTTACACAGGTTTCAGTTGAATGAACTCCCCATTTTAATGGAGTTTCCTTTAAAGCCGGGTACCGGGCTAATCCGGAAGTGCATGGGGATAGTCGCCGGTAAGCCGCGCTTTCAGCTCTTTCCTTCTCATGTATATGTTTCGCGCACGCAATGGCAAGCGCATTCTTAATTGGTCCCACTCTCTTATGAACTCTTCCTTTAATTTGTCTATTTCTTCATTGGACAAAGCAGGGAAGTTGAGAACGCTCCCCTTGTTGCCATCAAAATCATTCCATTTTTCAGTGGCAAGCCAGTTGGCACCAACAGCCTCTTCATAGAAATGGGTACCAGGAATGGGTGTTGCAGTTGATACCTGGAGACTGTTTGGCTTAAGCGCCTTTGCAAATTCCATGGTAGCCCGGATTGATTCGGGGGTGTCTCCCGGGTGCCCCAGGCTAAATGTTGCATGCCCCCAGAGGCCCTCTTCCCGCAGCATCTGCCTGAATTTGTACACTTTGTCCGCCGTGACTATGCCCTTGTGCATCCTTCCCAGAGTCTCCGGGCTTATCGATTCGACCCCGAATTTCATGCCAATGCAACCTGCCTTCTTCATAATCCGGACATTTTCCCTCTTTACTGTTATGTCCCCCATGCACGTCCATGGGATGTCTATTTTCTCCTTTATCATTTCTTTAGAAATATCGCTGATGTGTTTCGGGTTGATGGTAATGGTGTCATCATCAAAATAGAGTTGCTTTGGGTGGAATCTGTCAATGACTTCCCTTATCTCCGCAACTATATTTTCAGGAGTCCTCGGTCTGTATAGTGCATTTTCATAAAATACGGTGGTATAGCAAAAGTTGCAGCCTACAGGGCATCCTCGGGATGTGATCATCTGTATGTTTGGTTTACCTGCCAAGGAGAAGTCGTCATAGAAGATCACAGAACTGTCCCGGTAGGGGAATGGAAGGCTGGAAATGTCTTTGAGTATTGGCCTTGGGCCATTATAAACAGGTTTATTTTCCAAACGATATGCGATCCCCTTAATTCCATTTGCATTCAGATCCTTTTCAACCAGTTCCCTAAGGCTGAGTTCAAACTCATTAACCAGAACGAAGTCTATGTGAGAATTGTCCCTTAGGGCGTTTAGGTATTCGGAAGACACATGAATTCCGGCCAAAGCTATTTTGGAACCAAACTGGTCCTTGATAATGGAGGTCAGTTTCATGACCAAATGGAAGCTGACCGTTGGAGCCTCTATCACCAACAGATCTGGCTTGAAATCACCAACTGCCCTTAAGAAATCATCCTGATCCATATTCAGAACCACACCATCGACAAATTTCATGGTGCAGATATCCTGAATCACTGAGGCAGCATATCCCAGATAGAAAGGGTAGGGGGTATATGGGAA
>JAJZLU010000031.1 GCA_021850545.1 Thermoplasmata archaeon
CACCATTCCCTTCATTCGCTCTGACCATGCGAAATACAATGGTCAATCAAAATAAGGAAGATTATCTCTTAATGGCAAAGGCCAAGGGTATTCCTCAGAGATTGATCGAAAAGAAGCACGCTGCTAGAAATGCAGTCTTGCCTGTGACAACTCATATTGTCCTGGCTTTTGGTTATATTGTTGGGGGGGCATTCTTTGTGGAAGTAGTATTCAGTTATCAGGGAGTTGGATATCTCCTATACAATGCCGTCACTTCTTATGATTATCCTCTTGTGGATGGTATTTTCCTTATGATAACGATTACTGTGATTATAGCTAATTTTGCAGCAGATCTGCTTTATGCATATCTAGATCCAAGAGTGGAGTTGAGATAACAAATGATAGAAAACTTTGACGCACAAGCAGTGCCTCCAAGGTCAATAGCCGATGCCTTAGTTGGCAAGGAAAGCCTCCTGAGGGGCCTGTTGGAGAACAGAAAAGCAAGAATTGGCATTTACGTTTTCATTGTATTCATTGCCATTTCAATATATGGGAGATTCTTCACCCCTTACAGCCCGTTTGCTGATAATTTCCAGTCATACCTTGCCCCCAGCATGGCACATTACTTCGGTACGGACTATAACGGACAGGATGTATTCAGCCAGTTCATGTATGGAACCGGTGTTTCACTGTGGGTGGGGGCCATGGTTGCCCTTATGGCGGTAGTCATTGGTGCCCTTGTTGGATTAATATCCGGCTATTACAGTGGAATCATTGATAACGTACTCATGAGAGTAGTGGATATACTTCTGATCCTTCCCACTTTCCCACTGCTGGTTATTTTATCCACTTACTTCAAGCCAACAATCACGAGCACCATATTTATCCTAGGCATCCTGAGCTGGCCTTTCATGTCAAGGGTCATCAGGTCACAGACCCTTACCATAAGGGAACGGCCGTTCATAAAAGCAGCAATACTCTCAGGAATGCCTGGATACAGGATTGTATTCAGCCAGATCTTTAAGTTCGTGCTTCCCCTGATTATCATTAATGCAATATATACGTTCGTTGGCGCCATAGTTGCACAAGCAGGGCTGGCATTCTTTGGACTTGGCGATCTCGCATCGGTGAACTGGGGAACAATGCTCTATTATGCTCAGAACCAGAATGCAGTTATATACAGTGCCTGGTGGTGGATCATCCCTCCGGGTGTGGCCATCGCAATATTGGGAATAACAGCAAACATCCTTGGGACTGGCATCAACGAAGTATTCGGAAAGAGGTCTGGTTCAATATGAGCGAAAACATTCTCACAGTGACAGACCTTGTAACGCTTTACAAGGCTGAATCAAAGGAAGTAAGGGCCATCAGGGACCTGAATTTTGAGGTCCGCAAAGGAGAAACCATAGCCCTCGTTGGCGAATCAGGATCGGGCAAGTCAACTCTAGGCCTCTCCATTCTTAGGCTTATAGAACCACCGAATGAAATTTCCCAGGGAAAAATGATTTTTAATGATCATGACGGGGAGGTTTCCATATTGGACCTTTCCCTGCCTGAAATTAGAAAATTCAGGTGGAAGAAAATATCAATGGTATTCCAGTCTGCCATGAATGTCCTAAATCCAGTTATGAGAATTGAAGACCAGTTCATAGAAACATTCGAGGCCCATAATATAGAGGGGGATTACAGTGAAAGGATTAACCACTACCTTGAATTGGCGGGACTTGGCTCTAAGGTCAGAAGATTATACCCACATGAATTGAGCGGAGGGATGAAACAAAGGGTATGTATTGCCCTTGCACTTTCTTGCGAACCTGAACTTCTCATAGCAGATGAACCAACGACTGCATTGGATGTTGTTGTTCAAAAGGAAGTGCTGTTGGAACTTAACAAGCTGAAAACAAACCTCCATCTTTCCATAATATTCATCACACACGACCTTAGGGTGGCAGCATCAGTTGCAGATAGGATTGGAATTTTTTATGCTGGAAGGCTGGTGGAGCTCGGCCCTCGAGAACGGATCATTTCAAACCCAAGACACCCCTATTCAAAACTCCTCCTTTCCTCTATCATCACTACCAACACCCCCAGGGGAAAGAAACTTGCGACATTATCCGGAAGCCCTCCGGATCTGAGCGTTGAAATTAAAGGCTGCAGTTTCTATGCAAGATGCCCTGTCCGTGTAGATTCATGCCTTTCATATAACCTGGAAAGAATCAGTGTCGAAAAAGACCATTTTGCTGAATGCATAAGGGCCAAGGAAGAGCTAGATGTCTCCACAGCAGCTTTGAATGCAAAGGAGGTTAATTAATTGGAAAACCAGACCATTAAACAAAGCAAAACCAGTATTTTCTCTGAAGAGGATTCGATTCTGCTTTTCAAAGATGTTACAAAAGTTTTCAAATCAGGGCATGTCCAGAATTACGCGCTTGACGGGGTCAATCTTTCACTGAAGGCTGGCGAGAGCGTTTCCATTGTTGGTGAGAGTGGAAGCGGTAAGACTACCCTGGGGCTCACAGCTGTAAAATTGCTCCAACCATCAAGGGGAAGCATAAAGTTTGAAGGCAGTGAGGTTGGCCGGATCAGGGGCCACAAACTCAAGGAGTTCAGGCGAAACACCCAGATGATATTCCAGGATCCCTATTCTTCAATCAATCCATTTGATACAATCTATTCTACAGTAGCCCTTCCTCTAATAATCAATAAAAAATCAGTGGAGAAAAGAGATGGCATCAAACTCACCTCTGATGAAATCAGGCGAAGAGTTGCAAGGATGCTTGACAAAGTAGGACTTTCACCTGGAGAATCCTTCCTTGACCTTTATCCAAAGAAACTTTCGGGAGGGCAGAGGCAGAGAGTTGCAGTTGCCAGGGCATTAATACTTAATCCCAGGTTCATTGTTGCAGACGAACCCACTTCTATGTTGGATGTTTCCATCAGTGCACAGGTTCTCAACCTGCTTTCAGATTTGAAAAAGGAATTCAATTTTTCCATGATATATATTTCCCACGAACTTGCAACGGCGCGTTATATATCTGAGAAAATGGCAGTTATGAATCTAGGAAGAATTGTTGAATACGGACCATCTGAACTTGTAACACAACATCCTAGGCACCCGTATTCAGACATTCTGATCAAATCTGTCCCTGAGTTGGAAGGATTGACAGCGGAAGATAGGGCCACTTCCATAGATTACAACGCTTACAATGGAGGCATCAAAGGTTGCACATTTGCACACTCCTGCCCCTTCAAGACTGAAAAGTGTGATGAAGAAAGGCCAGAACTAACGGAAATTGAGCCGGGACATTACGTAGCCTGCTTCCATCCTGTCTGATTGAATCCTATATATTTCCAATACCAACCCATATTTTGCTTTAGTAGTTGATTTTATCACCAATATTAACAGGAAATGTGCTATTTTAGCGGCTCTGCAAATGAAAGTTTAAAATATGTATTACTATTTATTTTTTAATGAAAGATCGCAAAATTGCACTTGCTTTTATAGCTATTCTATTGGCATTATTTATGCTCATTTCTTCACTGGGAATGGGGAATTATGCTCAACAGCCGAATGCCAGCCCTCAACTGCAGGATTCTGCCGCAAAATTGCCGTCAAATTACTCTTTTTACCACTATAACCCATCAAAGGCTGTAAATTACGGAAACCTGGTTGATTCAAAATATAAGCACAAATCCCAATATCCGGCTGGGATAGATGAGTCGATTCTGCAAAAGAACCTTGATGCCTATGGGTCAGAGGATTGTGCCCATTTTGTTTCGGAGGCATTAATTGCAGGCGGGCTGACTGTTCTTGCAACCAATCCTCCTGGAGATAACCTGAACGGATTTGATGGCGGCCAGTTTGTCGGCAGCTATGGAATAGTCGGAGTTTATCGGCTGGCAGATTATCTGGCAGGATACAACCTCCCGGTTTTTTCCACCAATGCAACAGTGGAATCCACGCTTCAATATCAGCCCATTCCATCCAGTTATAATGGCTCACCACTTGCATCGGTCTATTACGTTACCAATGACAGCATGTTTCCTGCGTATTTCCTTTCGCCTGGTGATGTTGTTGTTGATGGTGGAGTAGGAGGAGGACATGTTATGCTTTACATTGGTGGAGGAACTGTAGTTCAGACCGATCCGGCTGGGAAATGGCAATATGGCCCAGGACCATACCTTGGAGACCTCAACATCAGCTTTAACGGAATGGATACGCTCAACGGCCAGAATGTGTCATCTCTTTACATGCACATTCCAACATTCAGTTCTGCTCACTCTGTAAGCATAACGGTGCTTTCCAATGGCAATCCAATAAAGGATTCGTCAGTGTTCTCAATCTCATCAGTCCCTGTAGGGGAATCTCTCACTCTGATAGGTTCATTCCCAGATGGAGTAGGGATAGGCAATTACACATACCAATGGTACGACAACGGAAACCCCATCTCAAACCAGCAGGTGCTGTCTTTCACACCATATCCTGGGGCTAACACCCTAAAATTGGAATCATCAGGCTCGAATGGCACTGCTACAAGCTACTTCACTTTCTATTCCGGGGCCGTTCCCAACAGCGCCTACCTTTATATTCACCCTGGCCAGGACTTCATAACAGTTTACCTGACTTTTGCAGCAATAGCAGCTGTCATTGCTGGAATTGTTATTGTTGTGTATAAAAGAAATACGAAGAAGGGGGAGTAACTACTTATTTTAACCAAAATTTATTTTTTTTAATCTTTTAACAATGAGGCATTGTGAGTCCAATTTCTCACTTTTTCTAATACAATGTATGTGCCAGTAGTGCGTTGGATAGGTTGCATTTCTTGCAATCAAAAGGAAACTATCTTAATGTGAAAAGCCAATGCCCTTAACAAGGCCAGGAGATCAGTTACAGATGAAGAATAAGAGTTTTGGAAAGACTGGAATTATTGCATCAGAGTATATTTTCGGTACATGGTACCTCCCCAATAATGTCACGAACGGACAGAAAACGGTAAGCAAAGCCGATTCAATCAAACTCATTAGGAAAGCGTATGACCTTGGGATAAATTTTTTTGATACAGCAGACGTTTATAGGGGTGTTTACAACAGGGATTCAAAGGTTCCAACATATGATACAGTGGGCCTGTCAGAAAAAATCTTGGGAGAGGCGCTTGAAGGTTATGACAGGGACAGTTTTGTTGTTGCCACAAAAGTTACCGGCAGGACCGGCCCATATCCTAGTGATTCTGGCGCAAACAGGAAGCATGTTTTCTCTGCACTCAACAATAGCCTGCAAAGGCTCAAGATGGATTATGTTGACTTCTACCTAGTTCATGTGCCAGACCCCAATACTGGAATAAATGAAACCGCAAGGACCATGAATCTGCTTCAGAACCAGGCAAAGATCCTCCATTATGGCCTCTCCAACTTTCCTTCCCATGGCCTTATGGAGTTCCTGAAGCTTGAACACCACGAACCGCCAGAATTCATCCAGGACAAATACAACCTTATTGAGCGGGAAATGGAGTCTTCAAACATCAAGGTTGCAGAGGAAAATTCCCTGGCATCCATGATCTATTCACCGCTTGCTCAGGGCGTATTGGCAGGGCGTTACCTTAACTCAGGTTCGGAAGAATCCAGGGCCAAGTATGAGTCTCTTTACAAAGGGGTATCCCTTCATGAAAAGAACAGGAAGGGCCTTGAAGAGCTGAAGGATTTTGCCTCTTCTAAGGGGATATCCATGTCACAGTTGGCACTTGCCTGGCTCCTGCATAAAGGGAAATATATTTTCCCGATCTTGGGCGCAACTAAGGCAGAGCAGTTGGAAGAGAACCTATCTTCTGGCGATATATCACTTACCACAAGAGAAATCGAGGAACTGGAAAACCACTTCCAGAACCTCTAAAGCACCTTTTTTGGGATACCCGTGCTATTCCTTCAACACAATTTTTTATTCAAGTGTAAAATAAGAGGAGTGCCTTCGATTGTGGCGACCATTTTCAAAGGCTTTCAGTGACTCTTCCAATCTTTTCAAAGATAGACATGAGGGTTCGCTTGTATTCACTTTCCTGGAAGAGGTCATCTATTGAGACTGAGGCAGAATGCCCATTGGCATGGATCATTTTCCCATCTCCGAGGTAGAGCCCTACATGGCCTTTGAAAAACACAAGATCGCCCGGAAGTGCAGAATCGAAATCCTGTACAGTCTCAGTGAAATCCCTCTGCTGGTCAGCGTTCCTTGGCAGTTCCATTCCCACATATCTGTAAAGGCGTTGCACCATCCCTGAGCAGTCATAACCAAAATCAGAGGTGCCTCCCCAAAGGTAGGGTACAGTGAGGAAATTCTTTGACAGTTCTGTTACCTTGAAATCATAGTCTGTGATTTTTACAAGAAGTTTCTCAGGAATCTTGTATTTTTCAACATCACTCCTGGAAAGGTAGGATCCAAAGGGAAATTTCATAGTGCCCGCATCGTAGTAGTGGTTTAGCTTGAACTCTCTCCTGTCACCGTCAACGATGAGCCTTTTTTTCACATAGCCTGAAAGCCCGTCCCTTCCCCTTATCCTGGCATATTCACCGTGATCAGAAAGAACCTCCACCTCTTCTCCATAAATAAGCTGAGAATCCCTCTCACATTCAAACTTGGGTTCCACTCTGATATCCGCGACGCTTATTCCTATTAATTTCACATTCTGCTAATGGTTCCTCCAATAAAAAACTAAACACTCGACCCACAAGAATGTGCAATTGGCATTGCCTACGGGTTCGTTTTAATACAACCTAACGTTTTCAATGACTATGCGCCCAGGTATGCTTATACAGTCCGGCATAAGGGGATATCCGGACAGGGAGTCTGCACTTAAGGCACTGAGAAAACTTCTCCCCTATTCTGTTGTATTCTTCAGGGCTGATTTTACGACCTCTGAGGACCTCAAAGCACTGATACACGAGATTAACCACCTTTACAAGGTAGAAGAGGGCATAGAGCCTCCAGTAATAGCGGTAGACCAGGAAGGGGGAAATGTTGTGCGCATCCCATGGCTGGATTACAGCCCGAGCAATTATTTTCTTGGGAATTATGATAATGAACAGTTCACCAGGTACGTTGGAAACCTGACCGGCCACCAGCTCTATGAATATGGAATCAGGTGGAACCTTGCACCGGTTCTCGACATGCTCAACAGCTACAATCAGGTCATTCTCGAAAGGAGCTATTCAGAGGATGTTGAGAAGGTAGCGCTTCATGGCTCTTACTATATCAAGGGACTGCAAGAAGCGGGAATCGCTGCAACAGCAAAGCACTTTCCGGGCCATGGCGGGGTCCTGGAGGATTCCCATCTTGTGCTTCCAAAGGATACAAGGCTCAGGGAAGCCATACTGAATGAAGCTTACCCATTCCGCGCTGCAATAGATGCAGGCGCAAGAACAGTGATGCTTTCGCACGTCCTCTATGAAAGCCTTGATCCCGATTATCCTGCTTCCCTATCACCGATTATTCAGGAATTGCTC
>JAJZLU010000023.1 GCA_021850545.1 Thermoplasmata archaeon
TTCGCAATAGGGGAAAATGGGCCTTTCCTCTCGAGTGCAGCCAGTAATGAAACGGCCGTAGCCAGCTGTGCACGTGAGCCTGAAATCAGCAGTAAATATTTCAGTGAAGCTGAACTGGAAATAATTGAACTGCTTAGAAATAACAACCGGAGGGCACTCCAGAGCAGACTGGTATCGACGTCGGGCTCCTCAAAAGCATCTGTTTCAAGGGCTGTTTCTTCATTGGAGAAAAAAGGAGTCGTGGTAAAGCTCAGGAAAGGAGTCACAAACGAGATACTGCTCTCTGAAACCTATTACAAATAGTTTCATGAAACCAGTTTCAGGCATGGCTTATGTTCTGTTTCACCATAAATGAGAAACATGGAAAAGAAAGTAGAGAACCTAATTTGGTTACTTGTCGGTCTTGTTTCCGTGGTCGCGGCAGTGGCCATAATTGTCTCTGTTCTATTTGGCGGCAGTTATGCAAATGGCACATATGGCCCCTATGCCATGATGGGAGGATATTATGGCATGGGAATAGTGATGCCAATCGTTGGAGTCATATCTGTCATCTTTGTCATTATATTCGTGTTCTTCATTCTGGAATCCCTCCGTGCCCATGAAAGGCCTTATGACTATGCATATTCAGGGCATGCGGAAGAAATTGCAAAGGAAAGGCTAGCTAGAGGGGAGATCTCAGAGCAGGAATATAATTCAATAATTGAAAGGATAAGGAAGTAGGTGGCGGTATGGACAGATACAGGATCTTTGGAATCGCTGCCATAATTATGTTGGTAGTGGCTCTGGTATTCGCCACCTCTCCATTCTGGCCACATTCGGTGGATTACAGGCTCCAGTCAGGCGGTTACCTGAACCAGTCTGCACTAGAATCCATCAACCTGACTTCTCCAAATGTTTATGTGTCACCCTCCAACTCAACAATACTGATCAATGGGACAACGGATTTGCCTGTCTTGATGGGACCCATGAATGCCCCTAGCATGTACAGCTTTGAGATACTTGGACTGATAAACCCCACCATGATCATAAGCCAGGGGGCAGTAGTGAACTTCACAGTGGTTAATGTTGATACTGATTCATACCACAACTTTGTTCTTAGCCAGTCTGGCCCTCCTTACTATAAAACCGGCAACATGATGCAGGGCACCGGAATGATGTATTCCATGGGATATCTTCCCCCTGTCAATTCTGGCAGCTATGCATATATAAACCTCAGCTATGAATTCTCCTCATCTGGGACATACTGGTACTTGTGTACCTATCCGGGACACGCTGCAAATGGAATGTATGGAAAAATCGTGGTTCTTTGACGCAGCAGGACTAAATTTTTCTTTTTTCCACCATTAATTGTTTGAACTGTTGTAAAGACGATGAGGGGCCGAGTGTACATTGGTGCATGGCCGACCATTCCCAAGTTGCTTGGAGTACTTTGCCAGCGGACTGCACAAGCAGGCAAAAACTCCCCGGAGGAATATCTTTAAAACCATTTTTGGGCTACGTGTAACAATGATGCCAGGTCAAATGCCCCCACAGGGAGATATTGTGGGATTTGAAACAGAAGAAGAGCCCAGATGGATCACAGTTAAACTGGAAGATGGTTCCGTCATTCAAATTAAGATGGAGATCGTTGCAATCATGAGGGGAGGCAATGACCAGAATACTGGCCTGCCTATCTACATGGTCCAGGCCACCAACATCATAAGGATGATGAAAGTGCCGAAAGACCTCATCAAGAAAGGCTCCCAGACAGATGATGCAAAGGGAACAAACCTCTACAGGTAATAATGGCTTTAGCCAAAAGGCATTTTATCCAGCAAGGGATTTTGATACAGTGGATGAGAAGGACTGGGCCATAATTGACATACTGAGGCGCAACTCCCGTACCTCAAACTCCGACATCGGCAGGGAACTAAATGTATCTGAGGGAACAGTAAGGAAGAGGATACAGAAACTCCTTGAGGAGGGCGCAATCAAGAAATTCACGGTGGTCCTTAGAAATGAGGGCATAGAGGGGATAATCCTTATCCGCACTGAACCCAAGAAGGCAAAGGAGCTTTACGACTTCTTTACAAGGAAATTCGACGAAATTTTTGAATTCTCCGGCAGGTTTGATCTTGCAATAAAGGTCAACTGCAAGTCACTTGACGAACTCAACAGGATAGTTGACGACCTCAGGGGGATGGACGGAGTCAGGAACACCGACACCCTCATACGCTTACATTGAAACCTTTGTTATTCGATATAATTAAATATCAAATTTTTATGGGAAAGAGGAGGGAACTACATGGCAGAGGAAAACGTCATTTTCGTCGGAAAGAAACCAACAATGAACTACGTACTAGCTGTGGTAACCCAGTTCAACAACAATGTTGACAGGATTACTATAAAAGCCCGTGGCAAAGCGATTAGCAAGGCCGTCGATATCGCAGAGATCACACGTCATAAGTTCATTCAAAACGCGAAATACCAGAATATAAAGGTGGAAACAGAGATACTCCAGGGGGAAAGGGGAGAATCGAATGTTTCTTCCATAGAAATAACCCTCACAAGATGATGCGGTGTTTTACACCAATTCTCTTAATTTCTCCTAATTGGCACATCGGCATCCATTTCTGAAATATGTAAAGAAAATTATTGGCAATCATTAAATGACCCGGTTAAATTAGGGCATGGTAAAGTGAGCACATGAGAGACTTCCTGGATTGGAGCATCAGTTTACATGGGAAGGTTGACGAAGTCAATGATAGATTGCTTCTGGCCATCCATACAGACCAGGAAGAATTGTACAGGATGTCCAGGTACACTATAGAAGCCGGAGGCAAAAGGTTCAGGCCTCTTCTGACCATCCTTGCTTACGAGATAAGCAGTGATGAGCCCTATTCAAAAATACTTGACCTTGCAGCGGGGTATGAACTGATCCACACTGCAAGCCTGATACATGATGATATAATTGACAATGCAGCTACCAGGCGGGGAAGGCCAACCCTTAACAACGTTGATGGGGTTGCAAATGCAATTGTCGTTGGGGATTATCTTTTTGCAAAGGCTTACGAGTTGGGCTCAAGGTACGGAACTGTTGTCTCAAAGATAATGGCTGATGCATCCAGCAGGCTCGCAGAGGGCCAGACACTTGAGGCTTTCAGCCTTGGAAATCTCGAACTAAGTGAGGGAACCTATCTTGAAATCATAAGCAACAAGACTGCCAGATTCTTTGAGGCATGCGCCATGGGCGCAACAGTTGCTGCGGGCGCAGGCAGAACTCTTTCGAATGCACTGAGCAATTTTGCCTACAACCTGGGCATGGCTTTCCAGGTAACCGATGACATACTGGATATCGTCGGGGATTCGAAGAAATTGGGAAAGCCCACCTTCACAGACATCAGGCACAGTGCCATCACGATTCCACTTATACACACTCTCAGGCAAACCGATGCCAGAGGCAGGGAGAAACTTAAGAAGCAACTCATGGAGGGTGAAAGCGAGGATGTGGACATCTACCTCAAGAACCTCATGGTTGAAACCGGGGCAATAGAGTATTCATTCTCCGTTGCAAAGAAATATTCGCAGCTGGCCCTGGAATCCCTCAAGGACACAGGCAAGTCCCCCGATCTAAACCTGCTCATGGAACTCGCAATGATCGTTATAGAGAGAATCGAGGAACTGAGCTAAAACTCATCTGGACCATCAGCATTGCTTTTCAGCTCCTTCTGGAACCTTTCCAGGTCTGCAGGCTTCACTTCAAGTACAAAGGTCCCCTCGTAACCGCAGTCATTGCACCGGTAAATTGCGCCAATCAGGCCTCCCGCAACCCAGTACACGTGTGTGGAGCCACACTTTGGGCATATTTTTACCATCTCCGGGGTTTTCAAAAGAATCGCCTGCCCATGACACAATATGCCTCCAAACCACATAACGGTTCCCCAGAAATGGTGCAAAAAATAAACTGGCAAAAAATTTTTATGGGCTATCAAGTGATTTGCATTAAAATCGACAGTATATGGGAAAAAATATTCCATATGCAAGCCTTACCTCAGTATGAGCGGTAATAATTTTGAAAGCTTCAGGGAAGAAACCCTGAACTCTCTTGGGCTCAAGGGATTAAATTCCGGTATATTTGACGGAAAATGGAAAGACACGAAAGGGCGGAGTATATACAAGTCAACAAGCCCTGTAGACGGAAAACACATCGCTGATCTGACTCTTGCTACGAAAGAGGATTTTGATTCAATTGTCAGAAACTCCAGGAAAACATTCGAGGAATGGAGGGAATACACTGCTCCCCGGAGGGGAGAAATCATCAGATCACTAGGCGACCTCCTTGTCCGGAAGAAAAAGGATCTCGGTGCCCTAGTTACACTGGAAGTGGGAAAGACCCCTTCTGAGGGGGAAGGAGAAATCCAGGAAATGATTGATGTCGCTTACTTCGCTTCAGGCCTATCAAGACAGCTTTATGGCCTGACAATGGGCAGCGAGAGGCCATACCACAGGCTTTATGAGCAGTGGATGCCACTGGGCCCTGTAGGGATAATAAGCGCTTTCAATTTCCCTGCAGCTGTTTGGTCATGGAATGCAATGATAGCAGCAGTGTGCGGAGACACAGCAATATGGAAACCATCAACAAAAGCTGCCCTTGTTGCAACCGGCGTAATGAAGGCAGTATCTGAGGCACTAGAAGAACTGGGCGCCCCGCAGATATTCAGCCTGATGGTCAGCAGGGGAAATGACGGCGGGGAATGGATTTCGAACGAACCCGGTATCCCACTGGTCTCATTCACAGGCTCCACCGGCACTGGAAGGAACCTCTACCAGAAAGTGTCGGCTAGAATGGGAAGGTCTATCCTGGAACTGGGGGGAAACAATGCAGCAATTGTCACAGAAAAGGCCGACATGAACATTGCCCTGAAAGGAGTTGCATTCGGTGCTCTGGCTACTGCAGGGCAGAGATGCACAAGCACCAGAAGGGTGATCATACAGGACGCCATTTACAGTGAATTTGTGGAGAAACTCAAGAAGATCTATTCCGGCGTAAAGATAGGCAACCCAAACGATCCAGGTGTGCTTGTGGGGCCACTGATCGACAGGAAGGCGATCAAGACTTACCTTGATGCAATAGAAACGGCAAGGAAGCAGGGAGGAAAGGTCCTGCATCAGGGAAAGGAAATCAAGATGCCAGGCCTTGAAGATGGCAACTACGTTTCCCCGACAATTGTTGAGGCCACCCAGGGCATGCCCATAATAAAGACCGAAACTTTTGGGCCGCTGCTTTATGTGTTCAGGTACCACACAATTGAGGATGCGCTTAGGATGCACAATGACGTCCCACAGGGGCTTTCATCAGCAATATTCACGAATGACCTGAGGGAAGAAGAGGAATTCCTGTCAGCAAGAGGCTCGGACTGCGGAATTGCCAATGTTAATACCAGCACCGCAGGAGCAGAGATAGGCGGGGCATTTGGCGGGGAAAAGGAAACAGGTTATGGCAGGGAGAGCGGAACAGATTCCTGGAAAGCATACATGAGGCGCCAGACCGTTACAAAAAACTTCGGGAAAGATGTGCCACTGTCACAGGGAGTCAAGTTCGACGTATAATATTCCAAGTTTTAATTATCCACAGTAATTTTTTTATCATTAATTATTTTGAAGTTGGTCATAATGAGCATTTGCTGCAGATGGAAACTTCAAGCATTCATGAATTGAAATTCGTCAAGTCGGTGGAGATAGTTCCTGCCAAGAACCTTGACCTCGAAGATTTCAGGGAAGCAGCAGCACTCTTTTCAGACCTGGCAGATGTTGTTACAGCTCCGGAAAACCCAATGGGAATGCCCGGCATAGACCCAATAATTTCCACTTTCCTGATTGCCAGGGAGTACAACCTCATCGCAATGCCTCACATAACCCCTAGGGACAAGAACCGCCTATTCATACATTCCCAGGTCATAACGGCCCTGAAAATAGGAATAAGGAATTTCTTTGTTATAGGGGGAGACCCCATAAATAAGAAACTTGACTCAAAGGAAGTGAGGGAGATTGACGTGCTGCAAACCATAAATTCCATCAGGCAGTCAGAAACATTCCTGAAGGAGCCATTCCCGAAAGTTGGCATTGGCTCCGCCTTCAACCCTTACCGGGAAGTAGAACAGGAAATTCTTTCGAAGAAACTGGAAAACGGTTCAAACTTCTTTATCAGCCAGATCCTTTTCGAATCGGAGCACTTGAAAAAGGACTGGATCAGGAAGAGGGCATTCAGGTTGTCTGCGGGTTTCATGCCACTTACAAGGAAGGGCCAGGTTGAAGGCATAAAGAAGATGGGCGTTAAGTTTTCAGAAGAGACCCTGAAGAAGCTGGACCTGTCAGATGACATCACCGCCACGTCCATCCGGATGATTCTCGATGCCTATGATGAAGCAAAGGAATATATCGATGGCATCCACGTGATGCCTTTGGGAAACAACAAACTTGCAAAACAAATATTGGAGAGTATATAGATGGCAGAAATTCTAAAACTGACTTACGGAATATTTCCGAAAACAGAAAAACTCAGAGTGAGGATAGGAAGATGGCAAAGAAAGATCCTTTCTGCAAAGGAACTTGAGAGCCTTGTGCAGGAAGAAACAGCACTTTTCCAGCAGCTTGCAAGGGAGAATGGCATTTCCTCATTCACAGATCCGCTGTTCAACTGGTTTGATATTTTCAGGCCAATTTCACTTGTTACTGGAGGCATTGAGCTGGGCCCTCTCACGAGATATGGTGAGACCAATACTTTCTACAGGCTGCCTGAGATCAGGAAACCCCTCACTCTGGAAGGAAACCCTGCCGAATACAGGGAACTGAGTGAGAATCCTCCACTTCCGCTGTATCACGTTGACCAGGGGGAAGACCAGCTTGCCTTCCTTCCTGGCCCGGTTACATTTTTCCATTTCTGCGGGAACATCGCAGGGAACAGCTTTGAATCATTCTCGGAGAACCTTGGCAAGCTGTATAGCGAGTTGCTTTCAAAATTCAGGTTCCGTAAGTTTCTCGTTTTTGAATCTGTACCCCTGGCAGGAGGCAATCTGGGGCCATTCTACAAGTCCGTTGACCCTGAGAAGACAATACTTGCCACTACAGGCAATCTGAATATCAAGTCCCTCGAATCGGCCGGGAAAAAATTCCATTCTGTTGCCACAGATGCAGACAAGGAGAACATTAAAGCTGCAGCCGCATTTTCAAGCATACCAGGCCTTTCATTGATAGATGCACACAATACTAAGCTGGAAGACCCCAAGGCATTAACGGCAAGGATCGATGGGCTAGGAAAGGAACTCGGCATCCACAAATTCTATGTTACGCACTCGGACTATCTAGATTTTCTCCCAAGGCAGATAGCTGAGAAAAAACTCCAGCTAATAGGGAAGGTAGGTGAATAAATTGGCAGAACAGCTGTTCATAACCCAGGAAATCGGGAGCTTCAGGAAACCGGACTATCTGAGCAAGAAGTTCCACACAATAGAGGGCCAGAAAGAATTCTATGATCTCGCAAGGAAGGCAACTGTTGAAACCATTGACCTTTTCGAAAAGTCTGGCCTTGACAACCTCGGAGTAGGCGGCGAGATGTTCAGGTGGGAGATGTACGAGCACCTGGCATCCAATGTTGGCGGCCTTGAATTCTACGGAATGGTGAGATCATTCGACAACAGGTATTACAAAAAGGGGAGCGTAGTGTCCCAGATCACGAGGAAAAACCCATTCCATGTGGATGAGCTGCAATATGTGCTATCGCAGACTAAGGGAAAGCTGAAGGTTCCAATCACCGGACCATATACTATGATGGACTGGTCATTCAACGAGTATTACAGGGACCGGAGAGAGCTGGCCAATGCTTACGCTGACGCCATAAACCAGGAAATAAGGGAGCTCAAGAAAGTATGGGAAAAGGCAAGGGGAAGTGAAATACTGGAAATCCAGATCGATGAACCGGCAGCCACCACACATCCTGACGAAATGGACATTGTGACTGAATCTGTCAACAGGTCATTTGAGGGGATCAGTGGAATAGAACCAACCATACACGTCTGCTACAGTGTGGATTACAGGTACCTCTACAACACTCTCCATGATCTCAAGGTCAAGGGGCTGAACCTTGAATATGCCAACAGGGACAAGTACTCACTTGGCACATCAATTGAACAGAGGCCTGGATACGCAGACCTCAAGGCTTTCAACGAAGTCAACCAGACTCTTGGCCAGAAAAAGTTCATTGGGCTAGGCGTAACAGATGTCCACGTGGACTTTGTCGAGCCTGTTGGCCTGATAAAAGACAGGATCGAGGCTGCAGTGAAGCTTGTGGAGGATCCAAAACTACTGAGAATCAACCCGGATTGCGGCCTCAGGACAAGATCAAGGCAGATTGGGTTTGATAAACTGAAAAATATGGTGGATGCAGTCAGGGATTTGAAGAAATCTTACTGAATCTCATCCCTTCTTCTCTTTTTGCTGAACACTCTGTATCCGATGTACGCGTAGAAACCAATGGCGGCAGCAATCACTAGGTTGATTCCAAGGTATACCGGGTTCGAATAGCTGATTTTAACCACCTGGCTCTGGTAGACCTGGGAGTTGCTAAGCCTCAGGACAACTGAAATGTAGTATGTGCTGCCTGGCACCAGCCCACTGAGGAAGGTATAGCTGGTATTCTGTGATGAAACGGTGGTTACGTCCGGGCTCAGGAAATTTTGGTTGTTGGAGACGTAAACCTGGTATATTGAAAAATTCTGGCCCTTGTAAGGCGTCCAGGACAGGTATCCGAAGTAGAAAAGCAGTGGGAAGTAATGGGTTATTGACACATTCTCCCCTGAGCTCACAGAAATCTTGGCGGGAGTCATCCTGATATTGAGGATAGTCGGTGAGCTTATATTCAACGGAGTGCTGAAATTATCATACATTTCCGCGGTTGCGCTTACATTATACTTTCCAGTTGCAGGATAAAGGAAGAACAGGCCCGACGAGTTTGAGTAGGATGCCATGGATGAATTCACCCTCACCAGCGCGTTGCCTATGGGGAATGAGTATAGGATATCGGATACGCTTCCTGTCAGAGTGTGTGTTCCAGAAAAGGTTGGCTGTAGCAGGATCTGCAGGCTTAGGTTCTTACCAGGCTCAAGGTAAACGATATCAGTCTGATTCCCGTATCCAGGCTTTGTAACATTAATTGTAACATTGCTTCCGGGGGTCATCATCCTGTAATGGTACCCTCCCTGATGCTGGACAGTTTCATTATTGAAGGTAACTGTTGAATTTGCATTGAAAACGAACAGTGAGACATTCACTTTTATGGGTTCAAGCCTGAAAGTGATATTTTGTGATCCTGTGAATAACCCACTATCTCCGTAAAAGCCCGTGGACGAAGCACTTGCAGCAGTTGTGCCATTCATGGCGGGAATCTGCATTCCCGGCCCCGAATAATGGTAATTGTAGAACCACATGGCTGTTATTTCAGTTCCAGGATATTGCGTTCCCTTAATGGTGTAGTTCACCGAAACATTTGCAAGGTGCAGGTACGGTATTGAAATGTTTCTGGAAACTGTCCTCTGGATTTTATCAGCATCTGTGTAGGTTGCACTGACGTTATAAGCCCCTCCGCTGTACGCCACAAATGTGTTGGCCTTTGCAGGTGAAGAATTAACGCTCCACGTTATGCCGGAATTAACACCCTGGAGATAGAACAGGAGCAATGCTGGATGGCCATAGCCCTGGTAATATGTGATCTGGGGTCCTGGAACTACATGGCTCCCAATCAGATGGCCCTCAGGTGCTGAGGAAGAATAGAACACAATCTCTCCTGCACCTGCTGAAGCATCGATTGTTGAATATGTTGTTGAATTTATGCCATTATAGTGCTGGAAGTACACATATCCAGGAGTTACCGGGGCACTTCCGTTGCTGACAGAAATGCTGCTGAATGTTCCGTTGTTTATGATAGTCAAGTTCGACTGGGAATCCATCTGGGTTGTCCCCAGCGCAGGGGACATTTCTCCTGAGAAGTTGAGGAAAGCTGGCAGTGATTGTGAGAATCCGCCGCTGGTTGAAAAATTAACGGAGGAGCCATTAAATGATAGCTTTATGTTGAACAGTGTGAGCTGTCCGCCAAACCCGCCAGGCATTCCGTAGGTCCTTTCCACCAGGTTTCCAGCCTGTGAAAAGGCTAGCATGAGTGCCTCTCCAGTTGAGTTCAGGGTAACCCCGAATTTAAGATAATTCAGCGGGTTCAGGTAAAAGCCGTCGTAGTAGAAGGTTGTTCCGTTGTTTGCAAGTCTCCCCTGGAGGGGAGTCAGATTGAGATTTGCAGAAATGATCGTGGCGTTGTAAGACTTTGTGCCATTGAAAACCGCAATTCCGCCATACCCGTCAAGTAGGTCCCTCGATGCATTTAGCAATGAGGAAACCTTTGGGGTCCCGAGCCCGGTTACAGGATTCCAGTAAGGAGTGTTCTGGTAATACCCGTTTGTCCCCGTGAGTATCTGGGTAAAGGAACTGTTGTAAAGTGAAGTTCTGGCAATCTGGTAAAGAAGCGGATTGACAGAATGGAGGTGTACTCCGGTGTATTGCTCAATTAGGGCCACAACATCGGCCCAGATAGGCGTCGCTACGCTTGTGCCTCCAACAATGTACTGGCCTCCGCTGGAAATGACATAGACGCCTGTGTACTTGTTTGCATCCATTGCTACATCGGGGACCCCTCTGCGTGACTCATTATATCCCTTTACAGATTGCCAGTAAGGGGTGTTGAATACAGAGCTGAAGCCTCCACCGCTTCCATACGACTGGCCGTTAACCACCCCTCCCCATCCGGATTGCTGGAACCTGTCGTTGAAAGCATAAAGGGAAGTCCCTCCAACGCTGGTTACATAGGGGTCTGAAGCAGGGAAATTAACAGTCAGCTGTTTTTCAGAATTGTAAGCGCCACTATCTCCAGATGCAGCTAGCACCGTAATTCCCTGTGAAGCTGCCTCTGCATATATCTTGGAGTAGGTCAGTTCAGAATTTACAGTCAGCCCTGACTCTGGAGTGCTCCAGCTCAGAGAAAGTATGTTTGCGATGTGATTTGATATCGCATAACTGACTACATTCTGCAGGTCACTGGTGAAAGATGAAGTAGAAATCAGCAGGACAATCTTAGCTGCAGGGGCGAGCGCATGTGCCCATTCAACATCAGTGGAGGTTTCCATTGCCCAGGTTGAATTGTAAGTTCCGGGCTCTCCGTTTGGATACACAATTGAAAGGTCTACCGGGGGCAGCCCATTGGCTGCATCGAATGCCCTTAAATCATACATTATGTTAGGGTTCCCGTAGGCGTCTATGATGCCTATAGTGATTCCTGATCCATTTATCCCATGGTGCAGTGCCCAGGTAAAATTGTATGCCTTGGCAAGGATATCTGGAGTGAAGGCGAAGGGAATATTGATGTTCTGGCCCGCATATGAATATGAAATTGAGGGAGTAACTGTAGTCCCACTCTCGCTGTAGAAAGTCGTGATCCCTGATCCAGCTGTAAGCCTATGGAGGGTCATGTTTACCTCACTGGCTACAGTGTCAGGAACAGAAAAGGCCCAGAGCAGGCCAAATTTTTGCGGGGAGACGCCAATAAAACTCATTGCACTATTTGCTACTGCACTGGCATAGGGTGTTGGAGGGACGTAAACAGTGAAATTTGCCTGCCCTGAAGATTGCGAAGCCGGGAAGTTCCCTAAAAAGGCCATCTGTCCTGGGCCTATGTTGATATTATTTCCGTTTGCTGCAGGGACAACAAGAATGGAACCTGCCAGCATTATGAAAGCCACTGTGGCGACTGCGAAAATAGCCCTGAACATGTGCCCGCTCAAATGGTAAACCCTATTAATATATTCTGTGATAGCCAAAGGTTGCTGCCCGTAGATGATTCTGACCTGAAGTTAAAGGCTCTTTTTCAGGGTTATTACAGAAACTGGTCCGGCCGTGATGTGGATCTAATCGGAGAAAGGGAAATTGGCTTCATACCATTTTTCGGCACCATGATCAGGCACAGGTCAGTGAGGAACCTTGTTGACCTCGGCCTTTTTGTCAGGAAAAATATCCCTAGGCACATCTACTACTCCACCGCTTATTACAAATATCCGGACGAAAAGGTGATGAAAGACAAGGGCTGGAAGGGCGCGGAACTCATCTTTGACCTTGATGCCGATCACCTGGCAGGGGCGGAAACCATGTCGTACAATCAGATCCTTGCGGAAGTGAAGAAGCATACCCAACGGCTGATATTCAAGTTCCTCATGGATGATCTTGGTTTCGAGGAAAAAGACCTAAAGGTCTTCTTCTCAGGCGGCAGGGGCTATCATGTCCATGTGGTCGAAGACAGTATATACCAGATGTCTTCAGACTCAAGGAGGGAAATTGCTAACTACATACGAGGGGAGGGCTTCTCAACATATGATGTGAGAAGGTCAATGCAGGAGACTTCGCACAAGCTCAGCGGATGGAAAAAGATAATCGATGACAACCTGTGCAGTTTCTACAGTGACCTCCTTTCAAACAATGAGAAGCAGGAAACCCTCCACGGCCTTCTGGGAAATATCAGGACAATGGAGAATTATCTGAGGGACCTCAACAGGGCGACAGATGTTGGCGGAAACCTGAAGCGCATTGAAGTATTGACTATGCCCGGATACAACAAGTACAGGATAATGGACAAGAACGACGAGAAGGTCCTAAACTACATGGTGGTGAAGGTCAAGAACGAAAATCTTTGTGAAATCGATGAACCTGTGACAACAGATATCCACAGGCTCATAAGGATGCCTCACAGCCTCCACGGAAAGACGGGGCTGGCGGTTGTGCCTATCACACTCGACCGGTTTGAGAGTTTTGACCCCTTGAAAGACGCTGTGGCCGATGCGTTCAGGGAAAAAGAGATCAGGATCAACCTTCTGAAGGATTACAGCATAGATTTTGATGGAGAATCTTGTAGCCTTAAGGCTGGGGAACAAAGCATCCCGGGTCCGCTCGCAGTCTTCCTTGCAGCCGGCCGTTTTGCAAAATTGCTGTAATCTATATTTAGAATAATTATTAATTAGAAGCCACTATCATAAATTTCTTATAGCTTATAACAATCCAATGTCGGTGATTATTTGGAACTAAAAAACAGCAAGACACTAGAAAATCTAAAAGCTGGATTTGCAGGCGAATCACAGGCTAACAGGAGATACCTCTATTTTGCCCAGAAAGCAGATGAAGAAGGACTCCAGGAAGTGGCTTCAATTTTCAGGTCTACTGCAGACGGCGAAACAGCCCACGCATTCGGCCATCTCAAGTATCTCGCACAGGTAGGGGACCCGGTTACCGGAGAGCCAATAGGGACCACAGAGCAGAACCTCAAGTCAGCAATCGCAGGCGAAACCTATGAATACACCCAGATGTACCCGGGATTTGCCAAAACTGCAAGGGAAGAAAGCTTCGACGATATTGCTCACTGGTTCGAGATTCTTTCAAAAGCCGAGAAATCACACGCAAAGAAATACGAAGACACACTGGCTAACCTGAGTAAGTAAGCTGATACGCATGGAGCCAATCAAGCCGGAGGAGGTATTCTCCCCGGAAATTTATAAATCAAAGCGTGACGGGCTTACGCGAGAGATTGTTTCTGAAAAGAAAAAGAGAAGGCTTGTGACCAAGACATTCAGCTTCCTGTTTGAATCTAGGAACACTGTTCTGAACCAGATTAATGAAATGGTTTTTATTGAGAACGTCCACGACAGCAAAGAAGTTGCGCGGCTCATAAGGGTATACAGTGAGCAGCTTCCTACAGATACAGAATTCAGTGTCTCTATGTTCATTGAGTTTGAGGACGAGAGGCAGATGATCCGCGAGATCCCAAAGCTGGCGGGCGTTGAAAATTCCGTTTTCCTGACATTTGATGGCCACGAGATAAAGGGAACGCCAGAAGAGGGCAGGTCCACTGAGGTTCTGGAATCGACACTGCAATACCTGAAATTCAAGTTTACAAAACCAGATTACGACAAGTTCAGGGAATCCAAGAACGTTTACATCGAAGCCAGGAAGGGAGGCTACAATGAAGCAGCCAAGTTACCTGCCGATCTCCTTGAAGATCTCAAGAGTGAACTGAAGTTCTAGAAAAACGCAAAAAGCCAACAATTTTTTTTATTGGCGCCCATCTTCTTATTTTCATAATTTTTATGCTGAATAAAGGGGGGGGCAGTAAGGGCGCTCGACAGTTTTTCCAACAAACCCGACCGGGCCCCAATCCCGGTGAATCTTGCTTATGAAGTGAAGTTGTTGCAGGAAAGCCAATGCAAAAGATCCCCGTTTCTGCATTCTTCTGCACACGGTAAAGAGAGTAATTTTAACCTGCTCCATCAATTTTATCAGGAAAGTTTTCTATATATTCATAACTGGGCTATCCTGGAAAAAATTGGAGCATATTTTGTCTGGCAGATATGGCTTAATTTTCTTTGGGACTTCATCCGCAGCGTCAATGCTACTCCTGTTATTGTAAAGATACACACCACTGCTCCGACCAAGTTGCATTACAAAAATACTATTCCACTCAAAGCAAGTGGGGGTTCAAATCCATACGGATATCTTACTGTGGTTCACTTTTACTCATATGATTCAGTGCTGATACTATTAGTTGCGATTTCAGGCATGCTTCTAATGGCAACAGCTTTTCTTGCCATTAGGAAAGCGTGACAGAATGTTCAAACCTCCCGGTTTTTTTAACATCAATCAGTTAAAATCATTGTCAGGCAGCCTAATCGACAGTTTATTTATTTTGAGATAAATAATGATTTATGATTGAAGCTAAACTGAGCCAGGATGAACTGGACATTCTGCAATATGTAAAAGAATTTGCAACCAAAGAAGTTAAGCCGCTGGCCAAGGAGATCGACAGGAACAAGGAAGTCCCAGAAAAACTCATTCAGCGGATGCGAGACCTTGGGCTGTTCCAGAGCTATATCCCAAGGGAATACGGCGGTGCCGGACTCAGCTTCAGTTTTCTTGTCAGGGTCATAGAGGAGCTTTCAAAAGCTTGCCCGAGCACTGCACTAGTTCTTGACGGGGCACTTACACTGTTCGCCGATCCTCTCATAATGTTTGGAAGCGAGGACCTGAAGAAACGCTACCTCAAGAGGATAGCCGATGGTGAAATTGGTGGTCTGGCCATCACGGAAACAGGTGCAGGCAGTGATGCCGCAGCGATCAAGACCAGGGCTGAGAGAAAGGGTGACCACTATTTGCTCAATGGGAGCAAGATTTTCATCTCCAACGGAAGGCTCTCAAAATTCTTCGTCGTCTCTGCTGTTACAGACCCATCAAAGGGGCATAGGGGGATATCCACATTTGTAGTTGACGCAGACACGCCCGGATTCAGGATAAGCAGGGATATAGAGAAACTGGGGATACGCGGGAGCAGCACAGTCGAACTCGAGTTCAATGACGCAAAGGTTCCGCTGAACAACATTATCGGCGAGGAAAACTCAGGGTTCAAGGTGGTGATGGAGACTTTGGACTCAGGGAGAATAGCAATAGCAGCACAGGCCCTCGGGATTGCAGAGGGGGCATTGGATGAAGCTGTTGATTACGTGAAGCAGAGAAAGCAGTTTGGCGCCAGCATTTCAAGTTTCCAGGGAATACAGTTCATGCTGGCTGACATGGCCACATCTATTGACGCGGCCAAACTTCTGACATATAGAGCAGCCGAAGCTTGGGACAGGCATGAGAACGCAATAAAGATCTCATCCGAGGCCAAGATGTATGCATCAGATGTTGCAATGAAAGTAACAACAGACTGCCTTCAGCTCTTTGGCGGTTATGGATACACCACTGAGTTTGACGCGGAACGGCATATGAGGGATGCCAAGATCACCCAGATCTATGAAGGGACAAACCAGATACAGAGGGTGATTATTGCCAAGGAGCTGCTACGCTAGGCAACCAGATTAAAATAGGCTGTTCCGGGTGGATATATCCTGACTGGAACATTTCCTTCTACAGGAAAGGGGAAAAGGATCGCCTGAAATATTACTCATCGTTCTTCAATTCGGTTGAAGTGAATTCCACCTTTTATTCCCCACTCCCTAAGGCAACGCTTTTAAAATGGACCCGCGCAATGAAAGGGAAAGATTTCTCTTTTTCAGTGAAAGTTCCCGGCTCTATTACCCATGAATACATGATAGGGAAGACCAGCCAGGCATGCATCGAAATGCTGAAGTTCCAGCAGAGCCACCTTGATTACCTGTCAGGGGAAGGATTGCTTAGCGCAGTCTTGTTCCAGCTTCCTCCTTATTTCAAAATGGAGCATGTTGACAAACTTCTCCAGGTCATTTCCTCATTCGATCATGGGAAGTTTACATGTTTTGTAGAACCAAGGCACAGGGAACTATACGGGAATAACGAGTTTTCACGGGCCCTTTTGGGAGAAGGTATTGGCGTTGCCTCTGTTGACAGCCCTGAATTGAACCTTCAGCAGAATATGTATCCTGGCACCGGCCGCCAGTATCTGAGGTTTCATGGCCGCAACAAGGAGCAGTGGTTCCGCAAGGGCGCAGGAAAGCTGGAAAAATATGATTACCTCTACTCCAGGAATGAACTGGAAACTTTTGCCCGATTAATATCGCCCTTAGCATCCCGCGGGGATGAGATATTCATATTCTTCAACAACCATCCATCAGGGAAAGCCCCTGCCAATGCTGCCCAGATGATGGATATGTTTGGGCTCAAGCCTCACTCAACAAACCAGAATACGCTTTTCTAGTCCATTAAACTCTTATATCGTTACATCCAATTACAAAGATAAAGGAGAGCACTTTCCGTTGAATAAAATAACAACAGGCACCCTTCTGGAATTCACTTACAAGGACACAAGGCTGAAAGGCGTTCTTGTGAGTATTAGCGAAGGAAACCTGAATATCAAGCTCCAGAATGGATATAACCTTCTGGTACCAGAAAAATCCATATCAGAAATCAAGGCCACTGAATCTGTAACAAAAAACAGCATAACAGAGGAAAAAGCGCTTGCGCTCGAAGGCGGCCCAAAAAGGGTTGCTTTCATTGGCACTGGAGGCACCATTGCCAGCAGGGTCGACTACATTACTGGCGCAGTCAAGCCGGTCCTCAATCCCTCCTTCCTTAAGGAGAGCGTTTCAAACCTCTCAAAATTCACACTGGACATTAACCTGCTAGAGGCAGTACTGAGTGAAAACATAACCCCTGAGGACTGGAAGCTTTTTGCGCGGACAACCAGGGATAAACTGGCTAGGAACCACGGTGCAGTAATCCTCCATGGAACAGATACCATGAGCTACACCGCATCAGCGCTTTCATTCATGTTTGAGAGCCTCAGCGGACCGGTTGTCCTCATTGGATCGCAAAGGAGTTCGGACAGGCCAAGCAGCGATGCATTCCTGAATCTTGAGGCTGGGCTCGAATTTGCATCATCAAACTTTGGGGAGGTAGGAATAGCCATGCATGGGAACTCATCAGATAATTCAGTGGTGTTCCACAGGGGAGTCAGGGCCAGGAAAATGCACTCATCAAGAAGGGATGCCTTCTGGTCCATGGGCTGTGAACCCATAGGAAAGTATGAGAATGGCAAAGTAGCTTTATCGACTGATGCAAGGGCGCAAAGTGATGAGACCGTTTTAAGTGAGAAGCTTGAAACATCAGTTGCACTGGTGTATTTCCACCCTGGCCTGAATGCGGAAGACTTTGCCGCTATGACAGCCGGGAAGAGGGCTACAGTGATAATGGGCACAGGCCTTGGCCATACCGGAAGCAGGCTCTACCCAGCGATTAAGGAAATAACTGGGCGCGGGGATCACGTTCTCATGACGACACAGTGCCTCTTCGGGGGCGTAAACATGAATGTTTACTCTACAGGCAGGGAACTCCTTGGCATAGGGGTAATACCACTTTCAAACATGCTGCCTGAGGTTGCAATGATAAAGGCAATGCATGTGCTGGCCAACTATCCTGAAGAGGATTTCAGGAAAACGATGCTCACAAACCTGAGGGGAGAGTTCCTAGACAGGGAATTCCTGTGGGAGGTGCACTGAATGCCTAAAAAGGTCATGGTGGGGCTAGAAATCCACATTCAGCTTGGAGGGAGGAAGCTCTTCTGCAACTGCAGCACGGAGTCCTCATCAGAGACAGGCAATACCATAGACAGGAAGCTGATTGCCACCACCGGAGAATCAGGGAAATACGATCCAGCTGCCGTTTATGAGAAATCGCGTGCAAGAAGCTTCAGGTATTCTGTTACGGACAACAGCTGCCTTCTTGAAGCTGACGAAGAGCCACCCCACGGCATTAACCAGAACGCTCTCAGAAAAGCAGTATCAATGTCGCTTGCCCTCAACTGCAAGGTTGTCGATAGGGTAGCCTACATGAGGAAGATTGTGATTGACGGTTCCAATACATCCGGATTCCAGAGGACAGCAATCATAGGGTTCAACGGCTACGTAGAAACTTCAAAGGGAAAAGTTGGCATCTCATCCATCTGTCTCGAGGAAGACTCCTGCAGAAAGATAGAGGAATTGGACGGGATGGTCTTATATTCGCTTGACAGGCTGGGAGTGCCACTGATGGAGATAGCTACGGACCCAGACATAGTGGACGGGGAACACGCAGTGGAGACAGCTGAGATCATAGGAAAGAAGCTTCTCCTGGCTGGATGGGCGAGAAAAGCCCCTGATGCCATAAGGCAGGATGTCAACTTCTCAATGGGTTTTGGAAGAGTGGAGATCAAGGGGGTCCCAAAGCTTTCAACCATAAAATCTGCCATTTCCTATGAAAAGGAGAGGCAGACCTGGCTTGGAGAATTGTCGCCAGCCCTTAAGGGCACAGACTGGGGAAGGCTCAAGTTCCAGGATGTTACGAAACTCTTTGTTAACACCAGGTCAAATGTAATCGCACAGAACATGAAATCCGGCTTCAAGGTCTATGGGACAGTCCTTCCAGGACTTGCAGGTTGCCTGAAGAGTGATAAATACAGGATGGGAAGGGAACTCGCAGATGTGGCAAAACTATTCGGTTCAGGCGGAATAATGCACTCTGACGAGCTTCCTGGCTATGGGGTTGAGGGCGAGGTGCCAAAGCTTATTGAGCTCCTGAAGCCGGGCAATGGAGATGGCTTCACCATAATTGTCAGCACTCCGAAGGTTATCGGGCTAATAGAGGATTCAATGAAGTCAAGGCTCAGGAAATTGGAAAGCCTTGATCTGCCAGAAACCAGAGTAGTATCTGATGATGGCAGCACTCATTTCCTCAGGCCGCTTCCAGGCGGGGAAAGGATGTACCCTGAAACAGACATTCCAAGCATTGTCGTTGACAACTCACTTCTGGAAGCAGCAAGAAAAGACATGCCAAAAACAGAAGAGGAACTGGTTAGAGGCATCATCAGCGCATATGGCATCTCACGGCAAGATGCAACTGTTATTATCACATCCGGGAAGGTGGAGTCCTTGAGGAGATACGATGAGATGCTCCAGAACAGCAGGCTTGCAGCAAGATTGATTCTCCAGGCAATTCCTGAATTAGAGAAGAAAGCCGGGCAATCCATCTCTGACCAGGAAATCTATCCGCTCCTGGAGGAAGCTGGAAGGAGAAAGTGGGACAGGCAGATTCTGGAAAAGGCGATGGACCTCCATTTCATCGAAAAAATGAGCATGGGCGACCTTTTGAAGAGCAGCCATCTCAAGCCAATAGAAGGGGAAGAGCTGAAAAGGATGATAATGGAACTTAACAAGGAAGAGGCTGTCAGCCAGAAAAATATTGTTCCTATGATCAGGTCAAGAACAAGCAGGCCATTTAATCCAACAGAGGCTATAGCACTGGTTAAGGCAATAACTGGATAAAATTGCCTATTTAAAAGGTATCATTCAAAAATAGCCTAATTTATTGGGTTTTAAAATAAATCTAAATAATTCTTAAATATCGTTGTAAGATACTGAACGGATGTTAGACGGTTATATTCCGTTGCTAATCACCCTGGTGTTGATCATCCTGGGCTTGGTTGCGACTTTTTCCGTCTTGCCCTCAATTTCAGAAAGCCGATACAACAAGGACAAGAAAATAAGTCTAAAGCCTGATGCAGTGATTGCAAACCTTGTAAGGGAAAGGAGCCCTCCAGCTAAAGATGGTTCTTATCTCCAGACCTATGAGTCAGGAGAGGTCTCCAAAGGCGATGTTGGAAAATTCGTAACAGTTCAGTATTATGTCATAATCCTGCTTTTTATTCTCTTTGACGTGGACATGGTTCTGCTCTTTCCATGGGCAATGAACTTCAAGGCACTTGGTTTGGTGCCTTTCATTGAGACACTTGTTTTCCTTGCTATGCCCTTGTTTGTCGTATACTATGCCTTCAGGGAAGGGTATATGAGGTGGCAGAAATGAAGACAGGCGACGGCGGTGTATTAACAACAACTCTTGAAAAGGCCCTGGAATGGGGAAGAAGCAACTCCCTATGGCCACTTACCTTTGGGCTTGCCTGCTGTGCCATAGAGATGATGGCGATCCAGGCCGCAGACCTCGATATTTCGAGGTTTGGAAGCGAGATATTCAGGAACTCCCCCAGGCAGTCAGATTTGATGATTGTGTCTGGTACCGTTACTAAAAAAATGGCTCCCAGGCTTAGGAGGCTCTACGATGAAATGCCATACCCAAAGTATGTAATAGCAATGGGAGTTTGCGTTATCCAGGGAGGGCCGTACAATCAAGGCTATTCAGTGGTTATGGGCGTTGACAAGGTAGTGCCTGTGGATGTTTACGTTCCAGGATGTCCTCCTACACCAGAAGCGCTCACCAACGGGATCATTCTGCTCCAGAAGAAAATCAGAAACGAAACGGACAGGTGAAAAAACTTGGTAGAACTTCTAGAAGAAACAACAGGAAAGGACGGAAGGAGGGTTCTCAAGGTAGCCAAGGAGAATCTTGTCCAGTTAATGAAAGAGCTTAAAGAACAGGGTTTTGTCCACCTATCCCTGATAACAGGCGTGGACAGGAAGGATAAGCTAGAGGTAGTTTACCACCTTCACAATCTTGAGAAAAATGAATACATTGCAGTCAAGACGGAGACCCTTGACGAAAGGGTCCCGAGTGTAACTTCTGTTTTCACAAGCGCAAACTGGGACGAAAGGGAACAGTTTGACATGATGGGAATCGTTTTTGAGGGCCACCCCAACCTTAAGAGGCTGTTCCTCCCAGAAAACTGGGTTGGCCACCCATTGAGGAAGAATTATGATCTCTCCAAGGTGCAATACATAAACATGGACGAAAACGGTGAAGACTACGCAACCTTTGACCCTGGAGATGGTTGGTAATGGTCAACACCCAAATTTCAAAGCCTGACGATAACGGTTGGGTCGAACTTAACATGGGGCCACAGCACCCATCTACCCACGGTGTGCTGAGGCTCAAGGTAAAACTCGATGGTGAAATTGTCAAGGAGATAGAGCCGGTTATAGGGTACCTGCACAGGAATGCAGAGAAGATATGTGAACTGGATTACTACTGCGACTCCCTGATCTACTTCGACAGGATGGATTACGTCGGGGCAATGAACATGGAAGTGGGTTATCTAGAAGCCGCAGAAAAGCTTCTTGGAATACCGCCGCCCGAGAGGGCACAGTGGATAAGGGTCGTAATGGCCGAACTGAACAGGATTGCTGCCCACCTAGTGTGGGCGGGGGCATACGGCCTTGACCTTGGCATGCTCACACCCTTCTTCTACTGCTTCGTCGAGAGGGAAAAAGTACTCCGCATCTTCACTGAAGTATGCGGCTCAAGGCAGGAAACAAACTACATGAGCATTGGCGGGGTTTACCAGGATTTCAACGACAAGATCATACATGACATTCTTGAATTCACTGAGCAGTTCCCCAAGAAACTTGAGGACATATTCAGCTCATTTGTGAAGAATGATATCTTCATAGCAAGGACAAAAGGTATCGGAATACTGGAACCTGAAGTTGCACTGGATTATGGAGTAACGGGCCCTATGCTAAGGGCATCAGGTGTTGAATATGATGTCAGGAAGGCAGAGCCATACCTGGTGTACGACAAGATCAATTTTGACATCCCTGTCTCTTACAGGAAAGACAACCTTGCAAGGTTCCTTGTGAGGTTTGAGGAGATGAGGCAGTCCATCAAGATCATCAACCAGGCTGTCAAGAAGATACCAGACGGCCCCTACTTCAACCCCAAGGCGAAGAAATCCCTGATGATAAGGCTCAGGGGAGAGGGGGAAGTATACGCGAGAACAGAGTCTTCAAAGGGGGAATTCAGCGTCTACCTGGTTGGAGACGGGGGAGTTAAGCCCTACAGGCTGAGGGTCAGGAGCCCATCGCTGAAGAACCTCAGTATCTTGCCTTACCTTGCAAAGGACACCATGATTGCGGACCTAGTGGCCATATCTGGTACACTGGACCTCGTTTTTGGCGAGGTGGACAGATGAACGTACTGACAAGGCTTGCAGACTTTTTTGCAGCCCTGGGGCACTATCCGGCATATGTCCTGGCATACCTCTTCGAAACGCTATTCATGATAGTATTCGTGATGGTGTCATTCATCGTAATGATCTATCTTTTCAGGAAGTACATGGCAAGGCTACAGCTGAGAATTGGCCCTAACAGGGTAGGCAAATTTGGGACCTTGCAGTTGATGGCAGATGCCCTTAAGCTTGTGGGAAAGGAAAGCATCCTGCCCGCAGGGAGGGACGATCTTCCGTTCAGGATAGCTCCACTGATTGTCTTTATCGGGCTCATAATGGGTTTTGCCCTTCTTCCATACGGTCCACTCTATTACATCGGGTCACTGACTGTTACCCACTCCGATGTAAGCCTGCTTCTTCTTTTCGCCGCTCTGGCCATAATGCCAATAGGTGAGATACTGGCGGGTGTTAGCTCTAAGAACAAATATGCAATCGTAGGGGCACTGAGAGGAGTAGCAAAGGACGTTTCATTTGAAGTTCCCATGATGATTTCGGTTCTCGCTCTGGTAATGATGGCCTCTGCAAGGACGGCTAATCCATTGAACCTCACGAATCTGGTTGAAGTCCAGTTCATACCTTACGGAATTCCGCAGATTATCGGCCTCGGAGTATTCTTCATCGCTATGGTTGCAAGGGCTTCCTTCTCCCCATTTGATATGGGAGAGAGTGACAGTGAGCTTGTAACAGGGCATACAACAGAATATACGGGAATGAGGTTCGGATTGTTTTATATTGGGCTTTTCGGAAGCATATTCCTGAGCTCGCTCATAGTGTCACTGCTGTACCTTGGAGGATATAACGGGCCGTACTCAAGCTACCTCGGCTTTATCTATCTCCTGATTAAGGCACTGATACTCGTCCTGGTGTCCTTCACCATCTGGCTTTCAGTGCCAAGGATAAGGATTGACAGGTTTGTGAATATGGGCTGGAAATACCTGCTTCCAGCATCAATTATCAATCTAATCATTGCAGGAATAATTACGCTGGGGGTTGGAATATGATCGAAGTCAAGGAACCTAAAAAGGAACTCCCTCTCATAGGGACAATGAAAGCAATGCTAGTGGTTGCAAAGCATCTCTTCCAGAAACCAGTTACAGTCCAGTACCCCGAGCAGAAGAGGGAACTGCCTGACAGGTTCAGGTACAGAATATTTCTCAGCCTTGATGACTGCGTGGGCTGCACTCTCTGTGAACAGGTCTGCCCTAACCTTTCAATCCACATGCAGAAAGTTGACAGGGAGAATCCCAGAAACAAAAGGAAAATCTACCCTGACGTGAACTTTGGCACCTGCACAGTATGCAGGAACTGTGAGGAGATCTGTCCCACAGACGCAATCTACCTTACCCATGTCTTTGAAACGGCAAGGACGAGGAACAGCTTCACGTATTCGCCTGAGGAACTCTCTCTTCCAGAGGAAGAGGTGGTTAAGTGATTTACACAATCATTTTCCTCATATTCGCAGTAATCATGGTTCCACTGGCCATGAAGGCCGTCTCTGACAAGAACATAACACATGCAGCAATCTACCTGATGGCATTCCTGTTTGTCCTTTCTGCTTCCTTCATTTTCCTGGGGGCCTCAATAGTTGGGGCAGTGGAGCTGCTCGTATTCATAGGCGCCGTTGTTACATTGATCGTTTTCACAATTATGCTAACAGGGGGTAAAGAGCTTGAATAAGCTACTTGCAGCAATAGCCTCAGCACTCTTCTTCGTGGTATTCGTCATAGAGGCTGTTTCAATACAGGGAACATTCACTCCTGCAACTCAGGATTTAACAAGCATAAGCGTGGCACTTTTCAACACATATGTCGTCCCCTTTGAGCTTCTCTCACTCATACTGGTGGCAGGCATAATCGGCATGTTCTACATCGCTGGGAGGGAAGATTAATGGAGATATTTCTCGTTTCTGCCCTCTCACTCATACTATTTGCCATAGGGCTCTACGGCATAATGACTTCCAATATTGGAATCAAGATGCTGATTTCCATTGAGATACTCATAAATGCAGCAATCCTGAACCTTGTGATGGTTGCCATAGCCTATGGTGACATAAGCCCGATCCTTATGGCGCTGTTCGGAATCGCAATTGGCGCAGTGGAGTCTGTGGTAGGACTGAGCCTGCTCACTGCTACTTACAGGAAAGTTGGCAGGGTTGCAATAGCCCTGCTGAAGGAGATCAAGTGGTAAACATGTACTGGCCAGGTTGGTTCATATTCTTAAGCCCAATATTCGGTTTTGTCATAACATATGCCGTAGGCAGGTACTACAGGAACCTTTCAGGGGTAATAGCCTCCCTTGCAGTCCTTGGATCACTCATTGCCTCAATTCTCACATTCTTCTATGTTCAGAGCAATGGAACGGTATACAACAGTTACACATGGTTCTACAATATCCATGCAGGAATCTATATCGACCATCTGACCCTTGTAATGGCCCTTATGGTCTCATTTGTGTCGCTGATGATACATCTCTTTGCCCTTTACTACATGAAGGATGATCCAAACAAGCATGTTTACTTTGCAGAAACATCACTTTTCACTGCAGGAATGCTCGGCCTGGTTGTTTCATCAAACCTTGTGCTGTTCTTCCTGTTCTGGGAACTGGTGGGCTTATGTTCATACCTTCTTATCGGCTTCTGGTTCTTCAAGCCAAATGCGACTGCAGCCGCAAAGAAAGCCTTCATTGTCACAAGGGTGGGGGACCTCTTATTCCTTGTCGGAATGGCCATTCTCTACAGCAGCATTCAGGGCTTTACCGGCCTTGGTGCGAACAGTCCGCTCAGCATCCCATTCCTGATTCAGAATGCCCAGGCAATTGCCACATACGTCGGACCAAATGTACTCGGTGCAGTAGCAGTACTGTTCCTCGCGGGCGCGGCAGGGAAATCATCCCAGTTTCCCCTGCATGTGTGGATTCCTGATGCAATGGAAGGCCCAACCACAGTTTCTGCCCTCATACATGCAGCCACAATGGTTACTGCAGGTGTATACCTGGTTGCCAGAGTTTTCAACATTTTCTACTATTCTGCCCCCTTCGCAATGTACTCAGTCGTGATACTCGGGGCATTCACGGCACTTTTCGCCGGAATAGTTGGAATCTTTGTCAATGACATCAAGAGGATACTTGCGTACTCCACAATCAGCCAGATTGGCTACATGCTAGCTGCAATCGGCCTTGGGGGGGTGTTCGGTTACGGCGGAGTCTCATTTGGAATGTTCCACCTCATAGTCCATGCTGTTTTCAAGGCTCTGCTCTTCATGTCAGCTGGTGCAATACTCATCGCGCTCATGGATCTGAGGGATACAAGATACATGGGTGGGCTATGGAAAAGGATGCCATTGACCATAACACTGCTTTTCATCGGATCCCTGGCGCTGATTGCATTTCCATACACATCAGGCTACTTCTCAAAGGACACCATAATTTCCGCTTCCTGGGTATACTACCAGCATTATGGAACCGTCCAGAGCTTTTTCCCTTGGCTGTTCCTTGCAACCGGGGCCCTTCTGACAACACTGTATACATTCAGGATGTTCTTCAGGACCGCACTGGGAAAGCCACGTTCACACCTTGCTGAACACGCAAAGGACCCGAGCATTTTCGCCCTTTTGCCGCTGTTTGTGCTCGCCATTGGAGCACTTGGCCTGGGAGCAATACAGGGGTACTTCTACGGATACATAGATCCCTCATACTCACTGCCATCCGTTCCATTCCTCATTGAAATCATACCAATGTCTCTCATGGCAGTTGGACTTGTGATAACATTCATCCTTTACGGAACACCAATGTGGCAGAAGTTCAAATTCTCGAAGAACCCGCTCTACAGGATTGGAAAGAACAAGTTCTATCTGGATTACCTGTTCACCAACATCATCGCAGAACGAGTTATTGTCCCGATTTCAGCAGGATTCACACTCTTTGAGAATTCATACAACAGGGCAGTGAACAATGTCGGATCTTCAACACTGAAGCTTGGAGACCTGTTCAGGAGGATACAGAATGGAGTGGTTGAAAACTACTTCGTTGTCCTCATAATTGGCGTGTCTTTGGTATTCATAATTGTGAAAATTCTGGGGTTGATGTAAAGTGTTTATGCTCATTATATTCCTTCTGACAATACTTGGTGCAGCATTTTCCTTTGCCATTAAGGGAAAACGAAGGGACTATGCCATTGCGGCATCAGGAATTTTCCTGGCCCTCACAGTGATATACAGTGTCATCAGGTTCCATTCAGGATACACCGGTGGAATCATTTCCCAGGAGACATTCAATCTGGCCTCCTCAATAGGAATTGTATTTTCCACTGGAGTTAGCGGTTTCTCTGATGCTCTTCTCATACTGTCTGCCATAGTGATATTCCTGTCGGTGATCATTACAGAGAAAGGAAGATATGGGGAATCGCTGTACAGCTACATACTCATAACAGAGTCAGGCCTTTTCGGCATACTTATTTCAAGAGATTTCCTGTTCTTCTACATATTCTGGGAAGTGGTCCTGATTCCGGTTTACTTCATTGTTGCACAGTACGGTGGAATGAACAAGGACAGCGTTTCCCTGAAATTCTTTGTATACACCCACATTGGCTCTGTTTTCCTTCTGCTTTCCATATTCACGGTTTATACATTCCACTACGAGTCAACAGGAGTGTTCACTTTTGAGATGGGCCAGCTTATGGTTAGCACATACTTCGCCAAAATCCCTGCATTCTGGATGTACTTTGCATTCTTTGGCTTCCTGCTGGCATTCCTTGTGAAAATGCCTTCTTTTCCGGTCCATTCATGGCTTCCTGACACCTATGAGGCTGCACCATACCCCGGCACAGTGATACTTTCCGGCGGGCTCTCCATTATGGGTGGATATGGGCTGTTTGGAATCCTCATGCCTGTTTACAGGTCCATGGGGACAGGAATCCTGGACATCCTAATGGCCCTGGGAATAATCAGCCTGGTGTACTTTTCGCTCTCTGCAATGATGCAGCAGAGCCTAAAGAGAATGATGGCCTTTGCAAGCGCAGCAGCTATGGGTTTTGTCACGCTTTCATTCGGAGCAGGGCTGGTTGAATCAGGATACCAGGCAAGCCTCGAGCTTGCGGGCGGCATGTTCCAGATTGTTGCCCATGGGCTCATAATGGCTCTCATCTTTTCTACACTCTACTACATATACAAGAGCACAGGCCACGAGGCCACCCACTCCCTGGGAGGAATTTTCAGGGAAGCTCCGATCCTGAGTTCATTCCTACTTGCCGGGCTCCTTGCATCCCTAGGTCTCCCGGGCCTTGCAGGATTCATCGGCGAATTCTCAATCCTTGTTGGGGTGTTCGGCGCAATAGGGTGGTTCATCCTCATTGTGATCTTTGCCATGATAATCACCGCCTCATACCATATATGGGCCGCACAGAAATCGCTATACGGCCCGTACAATGAGAGGCTGGGAGCTATCAGGGACGCAGACAGGCCAACAACGGTAAAGCTGATGGGAATGCTCATCGTCATATTCGCCCTTGGTGTCGTTCCGAACCTCATCTACGGGCTTCTTGTAACTTACATCGGAGGTATACTATAATGTCAATTGTCGCTTCAGGCGGATTGGGGACACTGGTTTATTTCGTACCCATGATCTTCCTAGGAATCGTAGGCTTCGCAATCCTTGGCCTATCAATGCTCAAGACCAGCAAAAAGGCACTCTCATGGATCACATTCGCTTCGCTGGGCATATCTGCAGTACTGCTTTACCTGGTTACGCCCAATGGCATTTCCGTCTTTGATGGAACTATTGTATTCAACCAGTTCGGCCTATACTTTGCTATTGTGATGATAATTTCTGCGATGTTCATCACATATCCTGCAATGTATGGCCTAAAGGCAAAGAGTGAGATATTCTACGCTACACTGATCTTTGTGACCATAGGGATGATGGTTGCGGCATTCAGCTACAACCTTATCACGCTGTTCATCGCGTTCGAGTCGGTGAGCATAGGAACCTATGTAATGGCAAGTTTCGGAAAGGAGAGGAGGAACCTTGAAGGCACTGTGAAATACTTCTTCACGGGCACAATAGCAACCGCTTTCATCCTCTTCGGCGCCTCTTTCTTCTTCCTTGATACGCACACATTCAACCTTGCAGTTCTGTCGGCCACTTCCCCAACACCAGAGCTCACCATGGCGCTCATATTCCTCATGGTCGGGTTTGGGTTCAAGCTTGCAATATTCCCAATGCACCAGTGGGCCATTGACACTTATGATGGTACAGAGAATTCAGTATCAGCGTTCCTTTCAGCGGGAAGCAAAGTACTGGCCTTTGTTGTGGTGCTGAAGATGTTCCTGGTAGGCTTCTCATCAGATTTCAGGGAAGTCTACTACCTGTTCGCCGTGCTGTCCATACTCACTATGACATACGGAAATATATCTGCACTTTCCCAGAACAACTTGAAGAGGCTGCTGGCATATTCCAGCGTTGCCCAGGCCGGATACCTAATACTGGTTCTTGCAGTGGTGGGTTCTGTGGGCAATGTTACCTCCAACACGGTTGCAGTGGCGGTAGCAGCAGGCATGTTCTATGCCATAGCATATATATTCATGAAAGGAGGGGCATTCATTGCCCTGAACACCGTGAAGGGAAACAACCTGCAGGTATCTGATCTTTCGGGCCTCGCCAAGAAATCCCCGGGCGTTGCAGTGGGCTTCTCTATAATGCTCCTTGCACTTGCGGGCATTCCTCTCACCGGTGGGTTCTTCGCCAAATATCTGCTTTTCCTTTCCCTAATAGAAGGCGGGCTATGGTGGCTCGCTGTGATTGCCATATTGAACAGTGCCATTTCTGTATTCTACTATTTCAGGGTGATACTGTACATGTTCGGAAAGGAACCCCAGGATGGTGAGACATTCAACCTGGAAAACTCATTCAAGATTCCGGTCTATGTTTCAGCTTTCCTCACGGTTGCAATCTCGCTGCTTGTGGTTTGGTTCCCAACAATGATAGGGTTCGCCCCGGGACTTTTCAGGTGATAATGGATGCCAATAATATCTGATCTGGAAATAATCAAGAGTGCAATAATCTACGGAGATATCGATGATGCGATGGAAATCATAAAAAGGAGGCAGATTTCCCTCTCATACTACTTGAAGAAGAATCCCAGGGAGAAGCACATTACATACTCGATCTTCCTGAAATCCCTTGAATCACTCCTCAAAGGCGAGATAAGCCTTGATGCATTCAGGGAAAAGGTTGGTTCCCTCCAGGGCCTTACAGAGTTAATGGATCTCTCAGGGGATACCAGCGAAATCCTGGACTCTCTCTGCTATCTTCTTGAGTACTCTCTCGACAGGTACAATGTCAGGTATCCGGAATTCGACGGAAAGAGGTGTGATGACAAATGAATAGGGATTTCGACCACTGCTTTTCCCACCTTGAAAACACAGAGGAATCAGCTGCGCATTGCATACACTGCCTGAAGAAGCAAGGTGAGCAGGTACTTTATGATGAACAGGAGAAGCGCCTAAAGCTTGGCAGGGAAGTCTATGACAAGCACTATTCCGGCGAGATGAAGACGATTAGCGGAATCCTCGGTATCAACTCACGGGAAGCTTACGAGAAAATGGACAAAAAATACAACCTTACCATGTACTGATATTTCATCAGCATGGTGACTATTATTTTACAATAAACCAGTTTACCGGCAATTCACGTTACATCCTTACAGGGTGAACTATCTTTCAAGCGAGGGATATGGCATTATTTATCATTAATTGGCAGAAAATAGGCATAAATCCAACCCCTCTCATACCTTTGTGAATTTAAGCGCGACCAGAGTTCCGGTAATTTCATGAGTCTTCATTGTTCCGGGGACATTGATGTTTTCAATATCCTTCTTTGTGAGGCCATGTCCATGCCCTGCTATCGAGCTCTTTTCAGTATCGGGCAGGAGATTCTCATAAATTATCATGGTTCCACTTGTCATATGCCTTTCTGCAAGGTATATGAGATCATCCTGGCCATTTTTCCAGTGATGGAAGGAGAGTGAACTGAAGATCACATCGAAATTTCCGCCGATTCCAGTATTAGAACTGTTCCCAAGTGAACTCTCCACCCTGGATGAAAGCATTAGCTTCCTGAATCTGATGTTAGCAATTTTCACCATTGTTGGAGATGGATCGACACAATGTACCCTGACGCCAGGGATCTTGGCCCCAATCATCGCAGCCGCAATTCCAGGGCCGCTTCCTATTTCCAGCACTGTTGAAGGCTTCAGGGAAGCTATATCTTCGGAAATCTTGTCGTAGACCACTCTGTGGCGTCTGGATCTGGCTGCAAAAAAGGAATAGATCCTTGCAAATACTGGACCGAACTCAGCCTTTTCCCCACGTGGGTTCCCATGGTTTTCCAAGGATTACAGCACCTCTAATTTTCCTATACCTGATTATGGTTGCTACAATAATGAATCTTCTTGAGGTAAAAGAAGACAGATTAGATGTGAACTTCGCCAGGAAACCATTTGTGGTCCTGAAAATCGCCTTCATTGAATACAGCCATAGCCAGAAGAATTTCAACCAAATGATTGTCCAATTCGGCAAATCGAAGTGATAATTTTTCCGGGTGAATGGCAGAATGAACTCTTAAGTAAAGGAATTACTGAAAAGCTTGGAATCAACCGCATCACGTGTTGTATTAGGCAGAGGTTTCATGATATGTTGATAGAAATATTAAAAAAACTCCTCCGTTCATAGTGATGGAAGTTTGTTAAAGAACAATTAAATTTGGGCGCATTCCCGTTGTAGTTGAACCTAAATCCAGTCCAAAATCAATCTTGCAGCATTATACAATGCAGCCACGGTGCTTCCAATGAATGATAGGAGGATAATGCCCCATCCTATGCCATTTGAAATCCATGAAAGAATAAATCTTAGAAATGCTGGCGCCGGCTCTGCAAGATGGGTAAAATTGAATGGAAATGTTGCAAGAAACCATATGGATGCAATCATAAGAAACACATTGGAAGCCAGCTCAATGGGGCGGGCCCTATCTCTCCTGCCAATAACTGCCCTGGCGCCGGATGCCATGATCGAAAATGCGAATGAGCCATAGAGTAGAAGAGAATCAGGCCAACCAAAATCTGCAGTCATAAATCCAGTGCTGGTTATCTGATGGAAGGCAAAGAATGCTGCGACAAGGGTAGCCAGTGTGATCCCGAATAACTCTCCTATGCGTTCCGGTATTGTCAGAACGTTCTTGGCCCGGGGAAAACTGGGTCTCTTGATTTCTTCCATGTCAATCTGGCCTCTTTTTCGTTCTTTACCAGAAAGCCAACATACCCTGGTTGTCCCCACCTTTACTGGGGTGGCCTGGAGACTCAAACAAGTGTACAAAGATACGACTGACCCAATCCATATGAACTCCGAACTGACACAGGTTTTGGCCTCTTCTGGTTCTTACGCCTTATAAAACTATAGGCCCGTCAACGGACTTATGGTTTGCTCCAAATCCATTAAGGAAACAAAGCAATGTTAATCCGTAAAGGAAAGCATGGCACTATTCCTATTTATTCAACCCTTTGCTCGTCCCGTCTATTTTTGTGTTTTGCGGCTTATGCGTTCAAAAACGAAAAAAATTTGAGGTTTGTACTGCAGTGGTGAAATTTTAATTACCTCATTGATCACTGAAAGGTTGCCAATTACTCGTACGCCGATGGTTTCCATAGAAGAAAGCGAAGGAGTCAACAAGATAGTCATTTCCAACGGAGTAAACAGTTGCCTGAACAATGATGGGCTCCGTGACCTGCTCATAGCCATTACCGATGCAAGTTCCAGTGGCGATTCTCCAATTCTGCTAACTTCAGACAGCAAGCGTGCCTTCTGCATGGGATACACTTCTGATTGTAAGCGCATAAGCGACAAGATGCATCTCAGAGAGGCTTATTCGCTGGGAACCACAATCGCAAAGACCATGCTGGCTTCAAAGCGGGCAATCATAAGTGCAATAGACGGTTATGCCCTTGGATTGGGTCTTGAACTGGCACTTTGTTCAGACATAGTAATAGCCACAGAACGTTCAAAATTTGGAATGCCTGAGGTTGCATTCGGCCTGCCATCCCTAACGGGGATCCTTCCTGAAGTGCCTGATAGATATTCGGGCCTGGCATACTCCCTCATAAAGAAGGGGAAGATTTTTGACGCCATGGAGGCTAAGGAGGCAGGAATAGTGAAGGAATTCGTTAGCAGTGAAAACTTCCAGCGACATGCCCTTGGACATGCTAGGAACGTTGAATCTAGGCTCTTCAGAATAATCAAAAACGGATACCAGGGTTCACAGAACCGCTATATCCTTGATGACCTGTTTTTCAAAATATACGATCCTACCTGCTTGACCATGATGCAACTAGAAAGGTTCAGAAACAGTATTTGAATCCTTGGCGCCAAACTTCCTTTCATACCTTCTGGTGAAGTATATGCCTGAGAAGTAAAGGCCAATCATTGGAAGCGCCATCAGCACCTCAGTAAACCCTGTAACGCCGGGTGAAAAAATAAGGCCAAAAAAGAGCGAGCCGATTACCGCATACCTCCAGTTCTTTGCCCATGTCTCCGCCATTACGATTCCGGCCCTTGTAAGGCCATACATGAATACCGGGACCTCAAAGGAAAAACCGAAGCTTATGATGTAGATTATCAGGAAAGATATGAAACTCATGAGGCTCATGGTGGTCTGGGAACCAACCCCCACGTCAAAATTGTTGAATATCCTGAACAGCGTGGGTGCGATCCAGAGCAGCCCCATTAATGAGCCAGCAAGGAAAAGTAGGCTTGCCGGAACAAGTATCGTCCTGAGCAGGAGTTTTTCACTCTTGTTCAGCGCCGGGCCGAGGAACATGCTGATCTCATACACTATCACCGGCATGGACAGAATCAGGGAAATAAACATGGATACATAAGCGTCTGCAGTTAGGCCATCAGCAGGCTTCACTATGATGAGCTTTGTATCAGGCAGAAGAACCCATTTCTCTATTGCCTGGAGGAGTTGTGCTGATATATTGTGGTAGATGTCTGGATAAACGAAAGGAAATGTCCTTCCGAAAAAGGTTACGTCACGGATGCTGAAAAAAAGCAGGAATGCGAAAAAAAGCAGAAATACGGCTAGAATTCGCACTACCCTGTGCCGTAGCTCGTCAAGATTCCGAAATACTATCGGAATAATGTCGTCCTGGTTCATTTGCCACTGGTTTTCAGTACGTCCGATATTTCCTGGCTCAACTGCTCATCTGTCTTGTTTGCAGGGTCTATTCCCAGGTTCTTTGCAGCTTCAGCGTAATTAACCTTTGTGCGCTCAGAAGGTGCTTCCGGGGTTGAGTACATGGCTTTCTTGAGCTCTGTCTCAAGCTCAACCTGGCCCCTTTTGAACTCCCCAGTGGCTCTTCCCAGATTCCTTGCGAAATCAGGGATCTTTTTCGCACCACCGAATAAGACCAGTGCAACAACCAATATGATGATCCAGCCACCGATGTTGTCCCACATAAGCTATGTATATTGGCTATTTATTTAATCTTTTAGAGTATCTGCAGGCCATTGGAAAATGCGGCATCTGCAAATCTCACTAATATCTTAGGGTTATCTGATCATGCCTCCATAATAGACAAGGCGATAAACTTCACTTTCATTTAGCAGGATCAATTCTTCTCCGGTGAATTTTTCAATAGAGCCTTCATAATTGTTCTCGTAAGTAAATTCTCCTTCCCTGAAAATCCTTGGGCCTCTGGCTGGAAAATCCAGAGATAGGCTCCGGAGAGCCCTCTTCAAAAAGGAATATATTTCCCTAGAATCCAATGGCGATGTGGTTCCTCCGCTGTACACCATTGTCCAGATGGGTGTTTGCCCTTCGTACACGACCTCTATGCCGGAGAACTGTTCAGAACCGAAATAGATGTCCCTGTAGAGATATCTGCCCTTTGAATACTGAAGTTGCCTTGAAGATTCCAGAGATGGCTCAGAAACAGTTTCAGGTGATTCAGAGGCGTACGTCTTCTTCTTTGCTTCAATAAGAAACTCCACGAATGGCCGTGAGATATGAGGCATTATGGTTCATAGGTACGGTGTAGTTTAAGATGACTGTACAAATTGGAAATTATGGCAGGTCTAGGTCCACGGTGTAGCCTATCTGCCTGAATTTCTCCCCTGCCCTGATAAGCCCTTCCTTTGTTTCAGGCTCTACTAAACTGAAGGAAAAGGACACCATCTTCTTAGTGCTGTTGAGAACAACAAAACCGATTGTCTTGTCAGTGGGAAGAACTTCATCTGTCCTTGAAAAATTTTCAATGAATTCCGGCAATCCTTCCTCAACATACTCTGAGTTAAGGAGATCAGCCAGGGAATCCAGCGAGGGAAGAAGTTTGGAGAGTTCAACACAAATTACCGAGGGGTGGATTGACCCCACGGAAAGATTGTACATTGCGCAGTTAGTCAAGGCAATCAGGCTTTGACTCTCTTGAGGTACCATCTCTCTGCGCCAGCTTCCTTTTCCCTCTCAAGCGCTCCCTTGAAGGTATTCGGCGCTGATGCAATTCCCTCAGTTCCCGGTTCCCAGTTTGCGGGTGTTGCGAGCTTCTTGTCCCAGTTAAACTGGAATGCTTTGATGACCCTGATGATTTCCCTCATGTTCCTTCCAACTTCTGCAGGATAGTATACCATCCATCTGATTGTCTGGTTTGGGTCTATAAGGAAGACGCCCCTTACAGTCGTGCCCACTTTCTCATCCATGAGGTTATACTCTCTGGCTACTTCCTTTTCCAGGTCAGCGAGCACGGGGAACGGAACCTCAACACCATACTTTTCCTTGATATCCTTGAGCCATGCAATATGGCTGTATATGCTGTCTACGCTGAGGCCGATGAGCTCTACGCCCAGTTTCTTGAATTCATCGAAGTTTTCTGTAAAGGCCATAAACTCAGTAGTGCACACTGGAGTAAAGTCCGCAGGGTGCGAGAATAGCAGAACCCACTTTCCCTTGTAGTCGGAAAATGTTATGGGTCCCTGTGTCGAGTTTATGGTAAAGTCCGGCGCTTTTTGTCCTAGATGTACTGGCATTTTTTATTTCACCTTATTACACGATCTGGAATTCCTATATTAACAGTGAAGATAGGTGCAAAAATGGCTTTATTCTATATTATTCTTACATAGGTATTCAGCGAAATAGGTAATCACCATGTCAGCGCCTGCCCTGAAGATGGAGGTGATACTTTCCTCTATTGCTCCGGGCGCAAGGTAGCCGTTGTCCACAGCCATCCTGATCATGGTGTATTCTCCGCTGACACTGTATGCTGCAATGGGGGCATCGAAAGATTCCCTTGCCCTGCTAATGATGTCAAGATAGGGCAAAGCCGGTTTCACCATTATGATGTCTGCGCCCTCATTGAGATCCTGTTCAATTTCCATCATCGCTTCCCTAGAATTCCTTGGGTCCATCTGGTAGGACCTCCTGTCTCCAAAAGAGGGAGTAGAATCGGCTGCATTCCTGAACGGCCCGTACATTGTTGAAGCGTACTTTGCGCTGTAAGCCATAATTGGGACATTGTGGTAGCCGGAACGGTCTAAGGATTGCCTTATAAAACCAACCTGCCCATCCATCATGCCGCTGGGGGCGACA
>JAJZLU010000024.1 GCA_021850545.1 Thermoplasmata archaeon
CATATCCTTCACTAAGATGCTAGCAAGACTGTTTGTTGCCGTTAGCGGGTTTAAGTCAGCAACATTGGTATCTACAGCTGAGCCAAAAATAAAAGTTCCACCGTTGCCGGAAGCAGCATTGGAACCTGGAAGCATTGCTGTAAAACCTATGGCCACAAATGCAATAGCTACGAGAACCACTGCAAATTTAAGACCGGTACGTTTCATTTGTCGTTGAAATAAATCTCTATATTTAAACGTACGTTTAATAAAATATCATTTGTTATGATAATTATCAAATTAGAATTACCTGTAGAATAAATTTACCAAAAATTATGAATTTCGGCAGAGTCTTTAAATATTATGTCCCATGTGCATTGAAAATTAGGGACGAAAATAAAGAGTGGGCTTTTGGAAACATGCCCCACATGATTTATTCATAACAAACGTCATTACTCATATTTCTGTTTCATTATATGTGGGTAGTTTTAACGGTTTGTAATGGGTTATATCAGGTAACATGCTACGGTGTGTCCCTGGCTTATTTCCTTCATCTCCGGCCTTGATGTCCTGCACTTTTCCATTGCAAATGGGCATTTGGAAACAAAGCTGCATTCATCCTTTCCGGAATTTACAACATCCATTGAATATTCTATTGATGCAATTTCCTTGTCCACGGATTTGTTCTTTTTTGAATCTGGGATTGAACTGATGAGCAACTGGGTATAAGGATGCTTTGGGCGGTTTACCACTTCGTCAGCAGGCCCAATTTCAACTATCTGCCCAAGGTGCATAACGAGAAGCCTATCTGCGATATATTTGGTAATTACAATATCATGGGAGATAAATGCCATAGAAACCTTGTTCAATGTTGCTTGTTCCTTCAAAAGGTTCAGTATATCCGCCCTGATGGAGACATCGAGCATAGAAACTGGTTCGTCTGCAACAATAAAAGTAGGATTATTCACCAGCGCCCTCGCTATGCCGACTCTCTGCCTCTGGCCTCCGCTTAATTCGGTGGGTAGCTTGTTCAGGAAATTTTCTCCCGGCTGCAAGCCTGCATTGTTCAGTGCATTGATTATTATCCTTAGTCTTTCCTCCCTTCCCATTCCCCTCTCACGGGACAACAAAGGGGTGGCAACTGTCTGCTCCACTGTAAGCATGGGATTCAGGGATTCAAAAGGATCCTGGAATATCATCTGGGACTTTTCCCTAAGTTTGGATACATGGTGCGATGAGATTTCATCAAGATCTTCGCCTTCAAAAATGAATTGCCCCGAGTCTTTCCTTAAAAGGCCGAGCATTAACAGGCCCAAGGTAGTCTTACCGCTTCCGCTTTCTCCCACTATCCCAAGAATCTCTCCCCTTTCAATGGAGAGGTCGATATTATCAAGGGCTCTGTTGATTCTTGGTTTCTGGAGCATTCCAACCCTGATCTGGAAATCTTTTGTCACATCCTTTAATGTCAGTACTGTGTCCATTTATTCATCTCCTACCCTGGGAAATAGCAAGCAGAGAGGTGTTCACTATCAACTTGTTCCAGCTGAGGTTCCTCACTCCTGCATCTTTCAGTCGCCTTGGCACATCTATCTGCAAACGCACATCCAATTATTTCCCTGTTCAGCACTGGGGGCTTTCCTGGGATACCTTTCACTTTCTTGCCAGAGTCTTCAAGGGAAGGAATGGATGATAGGAGGGCAATTGTATACTGGTGCTTAGGGTTATTCATGATATCGGTCGCCTTCCCAATCTCAACAATTTTCCCGGCATACATAATGGCAATCTTGTCAGCAATCACCCCAACAAGAGAAATATCATGTGATATGAAAAGGATGGAAAGTCCAAGTTCATTCCTCAGGGACTCGAGTTTCTTTATGATCTGGTCTTGAACGACAACATCCAACGCTGTGGTGGGCTCGTCTGCTATTAGGACCTTAGGTTCGCATGATAGGGCTATAGCTATGTTAACCCTCTGCTTCATTCCTCCACTGAGTTCATGAGGATACAGGCTTCTGACTCTCTTTGAAATGCCTGCCATTTGCAGAAGCTTGTCAACACTGTTCATAGCCTCAGTGTAGCTGTAATCATGATCTATCATCACATCTATGATTTGATCCTCAACTTTCATCACTGGATTCAGAGAATTCATTGAACCCTGGAATATCATGGCAACTTCCTTCCACCTGTATCTCCTCAGGTCCGGAGGCTTGAGATTCAAAATATCCTCTTCATCACCTCTCCCGTAGTAATTGAGGGAGCCACCCATAAGCTTTGATGGAGGATATATGAGCTTCAGGAAAACAGAAGCGAGAGTGGATTTCCCACATCCGCTTTCACCAACCAGGCCAAGAATTGAGCCTTTGTCCAGCTGAAAAGATACGTTTCTAACGGCGTCAGTTTTTTCCTTCTTAGACACATAGCTGATGGAAATATCCTTCAATTCCATGATTCTCTCTCCAGCCATTTTAATACCTCCTGATCCTGCTGCTGGTTTCAGATACCGCGTTGGAAAGCAAATTTGCCCCAATGCCTAATGCCATTATTCCGAAACCTGGAGGGAGAAGCCACCACCAGGCCTTGAAGATAATTGCATCCTCTGTTTCAAACCAGTATAGCATTGTGCCCCAATTGATCGAATTTATGTTACCCAATCCGAAGAATGCGAGGCCAGCCTGAGCTACAATCGCGCCTACCACGATAAATATGGAATTTATGAATATGATGGGCAGTACATTGGGAATGAGATCACGAATGATAATCCTGAAACTGCTGAGGCCAGAAAGCCTCGAGGCCAACACAAAAGACCTCCTTTTCAAGCTCAAAGTCTGAGACCGAATAATTCTTGAGTTAAATGGCCAGCTCAGCACTGACAGGATCAAGATTGTGCTCCAGATTGTAGGGGGAAGGTATGCCGACAATATGACAAGCAATGGAAATCCGGGAATTACCAGCAGTATGTCCACCAGCCTCATGAGAACATCGTCCGTAACACTACCCATATAACCTGCTGTGATTCCAACGAGGGTGCCAATAGCCATTGCAGCTATTGCCACAATGAAACCTACCATAAGTGACACGCCAGTTCCATAGAGGAATTCTGACATGACATCCTCCCCCACATAATTGGTGCCCAGAAGATGGGCTGCAGATGGGGGCAGGTAGATTCCAAATGATGTATCGTAAGGAGAATATGGTGAAAAAATCCTCCCCAGTACCGCTATCAGGATCATTGCGATGAAGATTAATGCCCCCGCCTTTCCTTTCCGATTGGACCATACATTCCCAAGAAATTCCAGTACTGCGCTCCGTCTTTTCAGGGAGGACGCCGAAATTCCCTGTCCTGATGGAAATTGGCCATTTGGCATCATTCAAGCATCACCCTTGGATCAAGGAAGCTGTAGAGCAGGTCAACAATGAAGTTTGCTATCACCACTGTAATAGTAATAACTAGGAAAATTCCATCAATCAAAGGAAAATCACTGGTTGTAACGGCAGTGTACAGGTACCACCCTATGCCTTTGTAGGAGAATACCTCCTCAATAAGGAATGCCCCGCCAACAATGTTTCCAAATGCAAGAGCCACAGAAGTTGCCACCGGGAGCCTTGCATTCTTGTTAATATACATCTTCTTCAGCCTCCAGGTCTTTAATCCCTTGGCCCTGGCCATCATGACATAGTCTTCATTTATTATGGTAGATATCGTATTTCTCATAAGCAGGGCAAAACCCGGAAAGGAAATGAGCACAAGAGTAAGGATTGGTATTGCAGAATGGTAAAGTACGCTGGCGATAAATGCAAGGTTGGGTCCAACGGTAACGTTTGTGGAAAATGCATGGGCAACAGGGAATAAGCCTACCCCGTTGATGACCACCATTAGCCCGAACACAATTTGCAGAATCAATCCCAACCAGAATACAGGCAACGACTGAAGGCTGATCGATATGGTGGAAACCATAGAATCGGTCTTTCCCCCGAGCCTCCATCCTATGAAAGAGGCTATGGAGACCCCGAGTATTACGGAGATGACCGTTGCAGATCCAAGTAAAAACAACGTCCAGGGCAATGCACCTGCAATTATAGAACTCACAGAGGCAGGATAAAAGTAGAAAGATACGCCAAGGTTCCCGTGAAACAGTGCTACCATGTACCCAACATACTGCTGCCACAATGTCCCGCTAAGGTTAAGCTGGCTTTCAACCAATCTGAGTTCCTGTGGCGTTATATGGTTCCCATACCTGGTCAAAAGAACCGTAATAGCTGGGTTGCCTGGGATCAACCGGGGAAGAAAGAAATTTATTGATATAGCAACAAAAAGGGTTAAAACAAGGTATAGAACACGGCGCCTTACGTATCTAAGCGTTAGCACTTCAAACCGATTAAATTATCATTATTAAAACTTATTCAATTAGATATTCTTTTTTGACAAAATTGTTAGTTAATTCTAATAATATGACCAAAGAAAATGCTAAAGTTCATATTTTGTTCGGAACTATTAAATATCTAGAATTTGTTGACGATCAAATGTTACCAAAAAAATTAATCGGGATTGCCCTGGTAGCGCTAATGTGTTTTGGCGTTCTCCAGGCTCTGCACCCTGTGTCCGCTGCCACCACATCAACAGGACCAACAAACGGTGGCACGTTTATTTTGGGGACTACAGAGGATGAATTGGTTACAAACCAGAACCCTTTGACTGCAAGCGGCCTGTCAGGCGATATTCTAGGCATCACGTATGCTGATACCCTGGCTTATGTTTTTGAGAACAACGGAACATCAATGCCATGGATTGCAAGCAGCTGGAATCTGACAAATGGCGGGACGACGTTAACATTCAACCTGGTGCACAACGCCTACTGGATGAATGGAACGCAGAAAGCCATGCAGTTCACCTCACAGGATGTTCTTTTCACATTCAACGTGCTCAAGGCAAACAAAACTCTGGATGTCAACGGAGTATTTCCTGCAATCACTAACGTTTCAGCACCTAACAGCTACACAGTTGTTTTCAAGCTGAATGCGCCTAACCCAACCATGTTTGACTACATCGCCAGCCAGGTCATAATTCCACACACCTGGGCTGCCTATGAGCCGAACCTTTCAGACATCGGAAGTTATACCAATATGAACATAGGCCACCAACTCAGCCTTGGTCCAATGGTTCTACAGAACATCAGCACATCTTCAGTGACAATGGTTGCGAACCAATTCTTCTTCAAGGGAGCACCACACTTTTCCAAGGAAGTTCTTGACCTTTATGAGTCAAGCTCATCCATGGTGGAAGCACTTGAAGCCGGAACCATAGATGCAACCTATGTCGACCCGAACAATCTCTATGGCCAGATCAATAACTATACCGGGCTAAAGGCAGTTGCCTTCAAGACAGCATTCAACCTTGCCCTTTGGTTCAATGACAAAGTTGCACCATACAACAACACAGACTTCAGAATCGGGCTTTCCTATGCTATCAACTATACTGCTATCCTTACAAAGGCAGAAGATAACCTAGGAGGACAAGTCAACCTTGGAGGACTGCCATGGACCCTGTCTTCGTATTACAACAAGAGCGTAGGGGCACCAACATTCAACTATACAATGGCAAACCATTACTTCAAACTGGCTGGCCTTCACCAGGGTTCAAACGGCCAGTGGGAGTATGCGAATGGCACTGTGGTTACACTTAATTTTGTTGACCTCAACGAGGCAGACTGGGACACTGCTATGACACTGATGCAATCTGAACTTAAGGCTGACAACTTCACGGTTTCCTTCAAGGTTGTCCCCACACAGGTCTGGGTTACTGACATATTCTCAACACCGAATTATACCCAAGCCAGTTTCTTCAACTTTGGTCCGCTTCTTGCTAACCCATGGTTTGCTCTTTGGGCTGAATATTCATACAACGGATACTGGAACTTTGAGGGCTACAACAACCAGACAGTGAACCACCTGTTCAATGTATCAATGAACGAGACGTTCAACTCACCAGCATTCAACAAGACCCTCGACCAGATCCAGGGTATAATCGCAAGCCAGAGGCCTACCCTTCCAGTAATGGGAGCTGAGGTTTACTACGGATATGCGACAAACAAGGTTGCAGGATTCTATCCTGACCAGCAGCTTATCAGCCCATTGGACTCCCTTTACGCATACTCCCTGAACCCACCAACCAGCAACAACACTATTTATTACATAATTGGTGGTGTCGCAGCTGCAGTTGTCATAATAGGAGTCGTTGGTGGGCTGGTTGTATCTAGAAGGAAGAGGGCAAAGGAGTAAACTCCTTTCCTTTTTCTAATTTTTTTATTTTTTTAATTTAAGAAAAATTCTTTTTTAATTCAATATTGCCTCGTTGTCCGGTTCTCCGGTGAGAAGCATATGAATGGCGAAAAACAAATCATAAAAATATGGAATGAAAAATATCCTTTAGATCCAGTTTCTCCAGAAGTTCTCCGTTACAAGTACCTCGACTCACCTTACCTGAAACCTGTTGGAAAAATAGTTTCCGAAGAAGCATTTTCATTATCAGGTGTCAGAACAAGCAATTTCCTATATGAAGATGATTCGGAAGAAGGCTGGATCCTGTGGGCCGGCTTTCAGAGAAGAAAATCATTGATCAGCCTCATTGAATCCCAGATTAAGGAATTTGAGAAACTCGGGGCTAAGAAAGTGTCGTATTCTTCATTCACACCTTATTACTTTCTTCCAGGCGTTGACAGATCTGCTTATCCAGAGCTTTACGAAGTCTTGCATGAAATTGGATTCCGGGTAAACTCAACTGCCTTAAGCATGGCCAAGAATTTGGACACA